>JAXMFR010000040.1:0-26964 GCA_046347685.1 Chitinivorax sp. | reverse complement strand
CCCGAGCGCCGACGGCAGCCACGGCGCATAACAGTGGATATATTCGGCAAACAGCGTGTGGTAGGTGCTCAACACCGGTTTGCCATAACGCCGCGCCAGTGCCACGCCGGCATAGTGGGCGGCAAACGGCGTCTGGATGTGGATCAGGTCGTAGCTGTCGGGATCGAGCTGGCGCAGTTGCTGGCGCAGGGCGCGACGCTGCATCAGCCGGTCTTCCGGGTCAAACGGCAGATAATGGCCCGGCACCCGCACCACCTGTTCCTGCTGGTCACCGCTGCCATCGTGCTGCGGGTAGGCCGGCGCGACCAGCGTGCTGCTGACGCCGATCTGCGCCAGCACGCTGCGAAAGCTGCGTATCGACGTGGATACGCCGTTCACCCGTGGAAAATACACATCCGACAGCATCAATACCCGCATGGTTGGCTCCTCTGAACAACCGCCAACCTTAGCGTTTATTTGTGGCGTTTTTGTGTCGGTAGATTTGACAATGTCATTGCAATGCGTCGCCGGGCACGTGCTAAAACTGCAGTGAATGAGGGATATGCGCAGATTGGCATGTGCCTTGCTTGTATTGTGGATGGCGGCACGGTGTTCAAGTAACTGCTGCAGGCTGCCGATATTCCTTACGTGGTCGCAATGTTGGATGGGAGGTGCAACATGGCAACGTCACAAGAGCAACAAATGCGTCGCGCGCTGGGTTTCGATCTGGCGCAGGCCGCAATCCGCGAAGGTGTCACTCCGCTGGTAACTGCAAATTCTGCCGCTGTGCCCGGCAATCGTGGTAATACTTTACCCTCGGTGCCGATCAAGGGCCCGCACGGCTGAAGGCTGAATTGGCGGGCGTTGCCGGCTTGCAGCCGCTTGGCCCTGCGGTCATCGATTTATATTGCCTCGTTCATATGTAGTTGCCGGGTTTTCGAGTTTTTGCTCAAATGAAATCCGCCGCGAGAAAAATATTCGGTTAACACTGATAAAAAAACCGATTCCCGCGCTGCCCGATGCCGATCCATTGTCTTCGGCAGGGCACACAACGACAAAAATGTAACGAGGAGCAACACCATGTTTCATCTGCAACGGCTGGCACCGCTGGTGCTGGCTGCGGGCATTGGCTGCGTCCATGCCGCCGATCTGGCCACGCCGCTGGCCAATGTCAAATTTCCCGAAAACATGACCAAGGCCAATGGCCGGGTTTACGTCAGCCACAATGACGGCGTATCTGTGTTATCTGGTGCCGGCAGCCAGTGGCAAGCTACAGCAGTGGCGGTGAATTATCGCAATGGCAGCAAGCCCGAGGCCTGCAACTTTACCGGCCTGACCACCATGGGCAGCAAGGTGTTTGGCATCTGTTCGGAAAACATCACCAGCCCCGGCGCCACCAAACACCTGTTTTTGCTCGACAGCGCCAGCCCGGCGCCCAGCTTCAACGAAATCACCTTCGATGATCCAAACCATCTCTACATCAGCAATGTGGCCCTGCCCAATGGCCTGACCAACGACGGCAACGGCAATCTCTATCTTGCCGACCACGGTGCGCCGCTGTTGCCGGGCAAAGTGGTAAAACTGACGCTGGCCGCCAACGGCGGTGCCATTCTTGGCCAGAAAACCGTGCACAGTTTTGTCGCCTGCAAGGCCAATGGCGTCAAATACAGCAATGGCAAGCTCTACGTCTCGCTCAATCCGTTCAGCTATGTCGGCCTGTCGCAGTTGTATCGCTACGATGTCAGCGGCGACAGTCTGGCCAACGGCAAGCCGGTATACAGCTCGTGGAACTTCCTCGACGACTTTGCGCTGGTCAACGACGGCTTTCTGATTGCCGACTACCTCGGCGGCCGGGTGTTGCACGTGAAAGAAGACGGCACGGTGGATGGCGCAGCGCTGGCCGATCCGACACTGCCTTCGTCGGTCACGCTCAGCGACGACGGCAAACTGCTGGTCACCCTGCGCCAGAGCACGCTGCTGGCAACCGGCTACACCGGCTCGGTGCATCTCTACGACAGCCTGTGGGGTAATCTGACGCTGCGTTAAAAAAAAACGGCTCGCGGGACTGTTTTAGTCTGGCCGCGAGCCGTTATTGAAGTGGAAAAGCGGTGTTAGCGCCAATAACTTCCTGTGCTCTGGAAAGGACTTGCACCTGGCGTTGCGCTAGTAGCTGAACTTTGTTCCTTGTTTGGTCCCGGACTGGCGGTTTGTTCCGTTGGGGCAATGTGCTTGATGGATGGGTCTTCGCTATGAATGGCAAGCATGTTGATTCCGGAAGGGAAAACGCGGTAACCAATGCTCGTAAAGAACTGCTCAAGCGCGGTACGATCTGCTTTGATCGTTTCAAACAAGACGATTGGCCGCAGGCTCATCAAGGTTGATTTTGCTCCCCTGAATACCTCCAGCTCCATACCCTCCACGTCCAGCTTGAAGAAATCCAGTCGCTGAAACCCCAGCGCATCAATATTGACCATTGGGACAATATTGCAATCGGCAACATCGTACGACACTTTCTGGCCAATAAACTCGGTCTCAGCGCGTTGGCGAATTTCCAGGCTGCCAAAACTACCCTGCGCATAATAATCGGGTTGCGGCACGGCTAATTCGCCACAAACTTCACCCAGTGCCGCCAGGCGCACCCGTGCATTGAGACAGTTATTCAATGCCACGTTACCTGCCAATGCATAAAACACGATCTCTTGAGCCTCGAAGCTAAATACTTGCCCCCAGTTAAACATGTGGCGCGACCATTCGATCGTGTGCACGCCAATATTGGCCCCGCCATCGATGGCAACAACACCGTCACCGAAATATTTACGGCGCAAATTAAGCAGCGTCAATGCCAGACTCACTTCGTCGGCGTCGAAACATGAGTTATTGAGCAACTGGAAGCCCACACCATAGCCACGGTCGGCATCCAGCATATGCTGGTCATTGCGATTGACAATCATGCTGCCGTGGTTGGTAGAGGTCAGTACGAAGGCTGCAGGGCGAGCTGGAAAGGGCATGATGAAGGTACTCGTAATATATTGTGATTGGAGTTTGTCGTGACTGGCGCTAGACAAGTGGCTGGCATGACAAACGCTCTGCAAACTGCTGAAATTCTGATTAGGAGTTTAACTCTAATTTAAGGGCCATTATATGACGAGTTCATAGGTGCATGGCAAGCCCGGCTCAATGGCTCATCGAACCGCCCAGCGCAGTGGTCAGAGTGGTTTTCCGTTCAATTGCTGAGAGCAGTGAAAATGGTTTCGGCTTGGGCAGTATCAAGGCAACGATTAGAATAGCCGCCTGTTTTTATTGCGGACCTATCTCATGCTGTTGGTTGTTTCTCCCGCCAAAACCCTCGATTACGCTCCGGCACCGGCCGATGTGCCGTTTACCCTGCCGGATTTCCTGCAACACTCGCAGCAACTGATCGACGTGTTGCGCCCCAAATCACCCGCGCAGATTGCCGATCTGATGCACATCAGCGATCCGCTGGCGGTGCTCAATGTCGGCCGCTATCAGGCTTGGCAGCAGCACTATGCGCAGCCGGAAGGCAAACAGGCGTTGCTGGCATTCATGGGCGATGTCTACGAAGGCATGGACGCAAGCAGCTTCAGTCGTGCCGAGCTGGATTACGCGCAGCAACATCTGCGCATCCTCTCCGGGCTGTATGGCCTGCTGCGGCCGCTGGACCTGATGCTGCCGTACCGGCTGGAAATGGGAACCAAACTCGCTAATCCGCGCGGCAAGGATTTGTACGCTTTCTGGGGCGACATCATCACCGATGCGCTGAATGCCGAGCTGGCGAAACAGGATAAGCCGCTGTTGCTGAATCTGGCGTCGGAAGAATATTTCAAATCGGTACGGCCGAAAAAGCTGACCGCACCGTTAATCGACTGCGTATTCCAGGACCGGCGCGGCAACGGCCCGTACAAGATTGTCAGCTTCTATGCCAAACGCGCACGCGGCCTGATGGCGCGTTTTGTGATCCAGAACCGCATCGAAGCGGTGGATGGGCTGAAGGACTTTGACCTGGACGGTTATCGCTTCCAGGCCGCCGCATCGGAAGGGCCAACACTGGTATTCCGCCGTGATCTGCCGGAGGCCAAATGAGAGTGTTGTTGCAAAGGGTGAGTCAGGCTGCGGTCAACGTCGAGGGTGAAGTCGTCGGCCAGATCGGGCAGGGCCTGCTGGCGCTGGTAGGCATCGAAGCCGACGATACTCCGGCCGACATCGACTGGTTGTGCCGCAAGATCGTCGCGCTGCGCATTTTCAACGACGATGCGGGGAAAATGAACCGCTCGGTGCTGGATATCGACGGCAATATCCTCGCCATCAGCCAGTTCACCCTGCACGCCAGCACCAAAAAAGGCACCCGCCCCAGCTACAGCCGCGCCGCCCGGCCGGATTTTGCGCAGCCGATGTACCACGCCTTTCTCGAAGCCCTCAGTACCGCGCTCGGCAAGCCAGTGCAACAGGGTATTTTCGGCGCCGACATGCAAGTCAGCCTGGTCAACGACGGGCCGGTGACGATCTGGCTGGATTCGAAAGCGCCGGAATAAGTGGTAAGAAGGGGCGCTGAGATTCCTCTCAATCATCCTGCAGGGCGCTCTGCTATTGATTCGCAGGCCGGCCTGCAGGCCACGCTGGTATTGCTCTGCAGCCGGGCCTTAATTCAGGCCTGTTACCGCATCAGTTTTGACTTCAAAGCCATACACGCCGTAATAGGGCTTGCTGCCGACATCCGTGCGATCAAAGGCCTGCTGCGTGTTGCCCTTGCTGTCTTTGGCCGTCACCTTCAGGTAATAAATACCGTTGCCGGGTTTGGCGATGAGCCATTCGGTGGTGCTGACGCTGGCTTCTTTCAGGATCACGGCGAAATCCGGTGTACCGGATAGCTGCACCGTGTAACTGACCCGGTCGCCCTGCAGATCGACTGCCGCATCCCATGCCAGCCGTAATTCGCCACCTTGCAGCTCGACTGCCTGCCAGAAAGGCATGGGCTTTTCCAGCGCGCTGACAAACAGGTCGCGATTGCCTTTGACCACGCCCGCGATACGTAGGTATTCGTCGTTCCACTCCTTCAGCTTGTCGCTGGAAATGGCCGGCAGATAGGTGTTGTCGGGCGCGGCGGCAACAAACGGCGCTACCAGCGCCTGATAGCTGTCGAGCTTGGCCTTGATTTTGTCGCTGCTGAGGTATTTGCTGTACACCTCTTCCACGGCCGCTTTCAGGTCGGCCAGCAGTTTCGGGTCGCTCATGAAACGCTGGTGCAGCGGCACGCCCCACCAGTTGCTGGCGGCCAGTTGCCAGGGTGCATACAGATTGTTGGCGGCCTTGATGTCAGGCTGATCTTCAAAGCCGAATGAGCCATCGTAATCCCACGGCAGAAAATAGAATTTGTCGCTGCCATTGGGCTGATACAGCGCAAAGTTCTGATTCACGGTATCGCGGTTGCCCATCAGGATGCTGGTGGCCATCCAGGTCAGGTAATTGCTCTTGTCGAAGTATTTGGCAAAAAAGGCATTGAAGTCGGTGGCCGGGTCGTTCAGCGCGGTCAGCATTTCGATCAGCTTCTTGTGATTCTTGTTGTCGGCTTCGAGTGACAGCGTTTTCTCGAAATTGGTCTTGCTGAGAACGTCGCCGTTATCCTTGAGCTTGAGGTTGTCATTCAGCTGAAACTCGAAATCTTCTGCCTTGTAGATGTTGCCATCGGTCGGCAATTTGCGGTTGGCCAGGTATTCCTTGCCCATTTTTTCGACATGGGTGAACAGGCCAAAATCGGCCGAGGCGTATTCGACGCCACTGGCGTTTTTGTTCTTGATGCTGACCTGGACAAACTGGGTGCGCAGGCTGGGGATGTGCGGGATGTCGCGAAACAGATCAAACGCCAGCTTGTTGCGTACGCGGGAGAGGTCGTAGGGGTGCTTGTTCAGCTGCAGCGTGCCTTCGCCACGCCACAGGGTGATGCCCGAGGCCAGCTTGACGCGATACGATTTCTGCTCCGCCAGCCTTGAGCTGTGGCCACGCAGGCGCAGGGTGGCATTCTTGGTTTTGCCATCGTCGGCGTAGTTGTCCATCGCCAGATGCGCGTCGATTTCCGGCACGATGGCGTCAGTGTCATCAATATCCGCATTCACGTCGGCAAAAGTGTAGGTGCCATCAAAGGTGATGATGCTGGCCTGAATCACCTTGTTGTCTTCCACCGCGTACACCGCCGGATCGTCTTTCACCGCGCTCGCTTCTTCGCTGGCCAGAACCGGCGTTGCCGGCGTGCCGGGATCGACGGGCGTGCTTGTGCCGGCGCTATCCGACGAACCGCCGCCACCGCCATTGCAGGCCGCCAGAGCGAGGCCGATGCTGGCGGCAATCAGAGTTTTACGCGTCCACAAACCATTCATGAATTTCACGCCCTGCAGATGGATGACACTTAAAGCTAGCACTTTTTTGCCGCCGGCATGTCGCCAGCGTGGTTTATGCTGGCTTTGTTTACATTCCGCCAAACGTGTTTGAACGGCGCTCACGGTGCGGGCCTGCATGCCGTGCTGAGGCCGCCATGCGGGCCGCGTGGTGATTGCCGGTCAGGGCTGAGGCTGCACCTGATGGCTTACCGGCTGCGCGGGCTGTTGCGCCAGCCAGCGACGATAACGCACCGTGAGCCGGCGGGCGCGTAGCTGGTCGCACCGCAGGCTCAGCAGCGGGCTGCTGGTGCAGCCGCTGGCCGAATTGCCACCCTCGGTCTCAAGACACCGCAAGGGGCTGGCTGGACCTTAGCCGGTATATATCGGTTCCGGTATGTGCATGGCTGACGATGTGCCGCATGCGGTTTATGCAGCCAGGGTTGTTTTGGCTTGCCCGGTAATGACACATTTGCTCTTGTTAATGTGTTGATTTGGCGGCAATAAGCGCCGCTGATTTTTGCCTGTCGACATGCGTATTTTCCGTTAGATTGAGCAAAAGTGCGCCGGCTTTACGTCGAGCGTTGCCCGTTGTTTTCTCTCATTCCGCTGATTTTTCCGATTGCTGCCAAAGGAGTGTTGTCATGTTGCAACTGAATGTGAATGGCAAGCTGTACCCGCTGGATGTCGAGCCCGACACGCCGCTGCTGTGGGCGCTGCGCGATACGCTGCAGCTGACTGGCACCAAATATGGTTGCGGCGTGGCGCAATGCGGCGCTTGCACGGTGTTTGTCGATGGCTCGCCGCAGCGCGCCTGCGTGGTGCCGGTGTCGGCGGTGTTGGGGCGCAAGATCACCACCATCGAGGCCGCCGACGGTTCGCGCGTCGGCAAGGCGGTACAGGCGGCATGGCGCAAGCTGGATGTGGTGCAGTGCGGCTACTGCCAGTCGGGGCAGATCATGAGCGCGGTGGCGTTGCTGCAGCAGAATCGCAAGCCGAGCGATGCCGATATCGATGCGGCGATGGCCGGCAATCTGTGCCGCTGCGCGACTTATGTGCGCATTCGCGCGGCAATCCACGAAGCCGCAAAACAACTGGCCTAAGGAGCAGACCATGAGCGATTTCAGGATTGAAAACGTCAGCCGCCGCCAGTTTCTGCAGGGCACTGCCGGCCTGACGCTGGCATTTGCGTTGCCGGCCAGCGCCGCACCGGCCGGGCCGGGCAAGGCCGGCGGCGAGGTGGTCGGCAAGGTCAATTTCGAGCCGAATGCCTTCCTGCGCATCGGCGCCGATGGCAGCGTCACCATTATTTCCAAACATCTGGAAATGGGCCAGGGTACTTACACCGGGCTGGCGACGATGCTGGCGGAAGAGCTGGATGCCGACTGGAACAAGGTGCGCATCGAAGGCGCGCCGGCCGATGCCAGCCGCTACAACAACCTGTTCTGGGGCCCGGCGCAGGGAACGGGCGGCAGCACGGCGATGGCCAATTCCTGGGAGCAGATGCGCAAGGCCGGCGCTGCCGGGCGTTTTATGCTGGTGCAGGCGGCGGCCAAGCGCTGGCAGGTGCCGGCGAGCGAAATCGCGGTGCGCGACGGCATCGTCAGTCACAGCAAATCGCGGCGCAAGGCCGGCTTTGGCGAGCTGGCGCAAGCGGCGGGCGAGGAGACCATCCCCAGCGAACTGACGCTGAAACACCCGCGCGACTTCCGCCTGATCGGCAAACACGCGCCGCGCAAGGACAGCGCCGACAAAACCAACGGCAAAGCCATCTTCACCCAGGACATTCAGCTGCCGGGCATGCTGGTGGCAGTGGTGGCGCATCCGCCACGCTTTGGCGGCAAGGTGAAATCGTTCGATGCCAAGCGCGCGCTGAAGGTGAAAGGCGTGGTTGAGGTAGTGCAGATCGACAACGGCGTGGCGGTGCTGGCGAAGGATACCTGGAGCGCCAAGAAGGGCCGCGATGCGCTGAGCGTCGACTGGGACGAAAGCAACGCCTTCAAGCTCGGCAGCGAGGAGATTTTCGCCCGTTACCGCGAGCTGGCGCAGACGCCGGGCGCAGTGGCGGCGCAGCAGGGCAATGTCGAGCCGGCATTTGCCGCCGCCAAAACCGTGGTCAGCGCCGCTTACGATTTTCCCTATCTGGCGCACGCGGCAATGGAGCCGCTCAACTGCGTGATGCGGCAGACGGCGGATGGCTGCGAGGTGTGGAACGGCGAGCAGCTGCACACCGGCGATCAGCATGCGCTGGCGGGCTTTTTCGGCATCCAGCCGGAGCAGGTGAAAATCCATATGCTGTACGCCGGCGGCAGCTTTGGCCGGCGCGCCTGCAGCAAGTCGGATTACGTGCTGGAAGCGGCACAGATCGTCAAGGCAACCGGCGGCAAGGCGCCGATCAAGCTGGTGTGGCTGCGCGAGGACGACATGCGCGCCGGCTACTACCGCCCGGCATTTCATCACACCCTGGAAGCCGCCATCGACGCCAGTGGCAACATCAGCGGCTGGCGCCACCGGCTGGTGGGGCAGTCGATCACCAAGGGCACCGGCTTTGAAGGCATGATGATCAAAAACGGCGTGGATGTGACCTCAGTCGAAGGCGCGGCCAATCTGCCGTATCAGCTGCCAAACCTGCTGGTCGATCTGCATACCCCGAGCGATATCGGCGTGCCGGTGCTGTGGTGGCGCTCGGTTGGCTCGTCGCACACCGCGTATTCCACCGAAACCTTTTTCGATCAGGTGGCGCAGGTCGCCGGCAAAGACCCGGTGGCGCTGCGGCTGAGCCTGCTGCAGAAACATCCGCGTCACGCCGGAGTGCTCAAATTGGCGGCAGAGAAAGCCGGCTGGGGCAAGCCGCTGGCGCCGCTTGCCGGCATGCGCCGTGGCCGTGGCGTGGCGCTGCACGAGTCGTTTAACAGCTACGTGGCACAGGTGGCCGAAGTCAGCGTAGCGGCAGATGGCAGCCTCAAGGTTGACCGCGTGGTGTGCGCCGTCGATTGCGGCGTGGCGATCAACCCCGACAACATCCGCTCGCAGGTGGAAGGCGCCATCGGCTTTGCGCTGACGGCGATGCTCAACGGCGAAATCACGCTGAAAGAAGGGCGGGTGGAGCAGGGCAATTTCGACACCTATCCGTTGCTGCGCATCGGCGAGATGCCCAAGGTCGAGGTGTATATCGTGCCCTCGGCGGAGAAACCGACCGGCATCGGCGAACCCGGCGTGCCGCCGCTGGCGCCGGCAGTGGCCAACGCGATTGCCGCCGCCACCGGCAAACGCATCACCCGCCTGCCGTTGCGCACTGAGGAGTTGCGCGCCTGACCTGCAGGCCGCTCTGCTATTGCTCTGCAGGCAAGGCTGCAAGCCTCGTCACCATTGGCTTGCAGCCTTGCCACTGGATGGCCGCCGTTTATATCCCTGCGATAAAGTCCGCCACCAGCTGCAATAAACGTTGCGGCTGTTCGCGGTGCGGAATATGGCCGGTGTCGCGCATGATTTCCAGTCGGGCCGGGCCGCCGCTATGCTCAACCAGCATCTGCGGCTGGCGTTGGTCGCCATATTCGTCAAATTCACCGTGAATGGCCAGCAACGGGCACATCACGCGCGGCAACTGCGGCGCCAGCGACCAGTTGGCAAAAGCCGGGTTGAGCCAGGTGTCGATCCACGCATTCAGCACCCGGTTTGCCTTGTCGCCGTGATATTTCTGCAACCGCCCAAATTGCTGCGGATCGCGAAATTGCTGTTGCGCCGAGCGGATGCCGTCCAGCGTCTGCTGCTCGACAAAAGCCTGGGCAGAAACGGTGATCAGCGCCAGGCAATCACTGCCTGATTCGGCGGCGATATTCACCGCCATGCCGCCACCGACGCTGTGGCCGAGCAGCACGAAACGTTGCAGGCCCAGTTGCTGCCGCAGCAGCGGGAAAAAGCTGCGCGCTTCTTCGCTGATGAAATCCAGCGGCAGCGGTGCGCTGCGCGGGGCAGACCGGCCAAAACCGAGGCGATCGTAAGCGATCACTTCGCGCCCGCTGGCCGCGCACAATTGCGCCGGAAAGTCGCGCCATAACTCAACACAACCGAGCGAATCGTGCAGCAGCAGAATTGGCGCTGAGTCGGCTTTGGGTAGGGCGGGGCGCCAGTGGCGCACAAACAGCCGCCCCTGCGGGCTGTTGACCCAGCTGTCGCTGACTGCGATTTGGCTCGTCACATCATTCTCCAATAAAAACCGGCGGGCGTTTTTCGTTCGCGGCGCGAAAAGCCTCGGCGCTGTCCTGGCTGCGCATGCAATAGTTCTGCAGCGCCGCTTCGCAGGATATCGCCCCGGCCAGATCCAGCTGCCCGACCTGCTGCAGCGCCTGTTTGGCGTAACGCATGCTCAGCGGCGCGCCGGCCGCCAGTTGCCCGGCCCACGCCTGCGCCTCGCTCAACAATAGCTCAGGCGCCACCACCCGGTTGCACAATCCCAGCGCTTGGCATTGTGTTGCCGACAACCGGGCGCCGCTGATGATCGCCTCGTAAGCCCGCTTGCGCCCGGCTGCCTGCAGCAGGTGCCAGCAGGCGCCGCCATCGGGGATCAGTCCCAGCTGGCTGAACGGCAGATAAAGGCTGGCATTGTCGGCCATCAGGCTCAGATCGCAGGCCATGGCGAGCGAGGCACCGATGCCTGCGGCGGTGCCCTGGATCACGCTGATCACCGGCTTCGGTGCCTGGTAGATCTGCAACAGCAGCGGTTTGTAGTCCTGCTCCAGTTGCACTTGTGGCAAAAAGCCCGGCTGCTGCAGCTCGGCCAGATCACCTCCGGCACTGAACACCGGGCCGTTTGCTGCAATCAGCAACACGCGCACCTGCCGGTCGGCCAACGCACGCTCGATGGCGGCGCTGAGCGCCTGGCGCAGCGCGGCGTTGAAGGCATTGCGCGCCTGCGGCCGGTTCAGCGTCAGGGTTGCCACGTGGTTGTGCTCGGAATACTGCAGGATGTCGTCGTTCATGCCTTAACCCAGTCGATAAGACATGCCACTGAACTGCGCCAGCAGCACGCCTGCGTCGTTGGTGATATCCACCAGATAATGTGCCAGCCGCGATTTGTACGACACCTCGCGTGCCTCGGCATGAATCTCGCCAAAACTCGCGCCGTTGATATAGTTGATATGGGCGTTGATGCCGACTGCCGCATGGCCGCGCGTGTTGCAGGCCACGGCAAAGGCGATGTCGGCCAGCGCAAAGATCACCCCGCCATGCACGCCGCCGAGGCCATTCAGATGCTCCGGGCGTGGGTCGAACCTGAGCCTGGCGCTGCCTTCGGCTGCGGCCAGCAGTTCCACTCCAAGCAGCTTGGCAAAGGCATCGTGGACGAAATATTCTTGTGCGGCAGGTGCGGTCATTCGGTTGTTCTCCGTTTCAGGGTATGGCCGAATCTTAAAAGCCGTGTGACTTTGTTTAACTGGCCAAACCGGCCAAATTGCGGGCGGATCGGGCCAATGCTGAATGTGTCGATGTTGTTGCTGGATGGCTGCTGGGGCTCGCAACTGCTGGGTGTGCTGGATTTCGTCAGCATTTACCGGCTGGTGGCGCAGCAGCGCGGGCGTGGCTCAGACATCGACGTGCGGTGTTACGGCCTGGAGGATAAACAACTGGCGCTGGGTTATGGCGCATTGATCGCAGTGGAGGCGCTGCCGGCATCGCCGGCCAACAACAGCCTGCTGATCGTGCCGGGCATTGAATACGGCCGGTTGCAGCAGGTGCTGAACCTGCCGACTGCCGAGCGGGGGCGGATCAGCGACTTTGTTGCCGGCGCGAGCGCGGTGCTGGGTTTATCCACCGGCGCGTTCATCGTCGCCGAAGCAGGTTTACTCGATGCACGCGAGGCGGTGACGCATCGCCAGTTTGCCGAACAGTTCCGCCGCCGTTATCCTGCAGTAACATTGAAAAGCGGCGTCGAGTTTGTTGCTGCCGGCAGGGCGGCAACTGCGGCCAGCCTTGCCGGGGCGATCTACTGGCTGGCGCAGCAGCTGCAACAGGCGGGCAACGCCGATATCGTCGAACGTTGCCTGGCGCTGGCGCAGCAAAACCCTGGGCTGGCGGCCGGCCTGTGGCTGGCGGATACGTTTGCGTTCAAGCAACACACCGATGCCGGCATGCTGCAATTACAGCAGTTCATCGACGGCCATTACGCCGAAGAATTCACGCTGGCCGATCTGGCCGGCCAGTTTGGTTTCAGCGAAAGCAGCCTGAAGCGCCGCTTCCGTCAGGCGACCGGATTGCCGGTCAACAAGTATTGCCAGTTGGTGCGCATGGCGCGGATGAAGTACCTGCTGCTGCAGAGTAATCTGACGGTAGATTCCATTTGCTTCGATATTGGCTATGCTGATCCAAGGTTTGCGCGCAGATTGTTTGTGGCGCATTTGGGTTGCTCGCCCAGAGAGTTCCGTCGGCGTCATGGGCTGGATCAGTGATGCAGCGGGCATCGTGAGGGCAGTTAGCATAGTTGCCAAATTGTGACAATTGGGTGAACCATCGTAACAAAAACACTTGTCGAAACCGCCAAAAGCGCACACAATGAAATTGTGCGGTGCAGCAAAGAGTCCACCGGCTCCATGCTGCCACTGGCGCGGTGAATACACTCCCGCGGGCACATTCGTAATACTCGCTGCATGATGTTGAAACAGGCAAAACCAAAGCTACATCTAACCTAAGGAGAATTACCATGGCACGGCTTGAGTCTTTCCGAAAAATTCGCACCGTTGGCGATCTGAAAGCAGTTCTGGAAGCGTTTCCGGATGATGTCGAAGTTCAGATCAACTTTACTCCGATGAATGGTGATATGACCTTTGCCGGCCAGATCGATGTCAACAGCATTGTGCATCAAGAGGCGGACAGCGCCGGTGAGCGGTTTGTGGTGATCGATGTGCAGCAAACCTTCGGTGATAAATTCCACGAGTTCCGCACCATGTAATGCCTGCGGCAAACAAAAAAACGGCGCTTTGAATGCGCCGTTTTTTATTGCTGGCCGTTTCTGCCATGAGCCCAGCCGATCAGCCACCATGCTTTTGGCGGCTATACCCCCAAGCCACTCACTTGCCGCGCCAGGTATTGCGCGTAGTTGTCAGTCATGCCGCCGATAAAGTCCAGTACCCGGATATAGGCGTGATAATGGCTCCAGTCGCGCTTCGGTACGCTGTATTCCATCAGGTCGAGAATGCGTTTGCTGCGGAACGGCTGGCGTTCGCTGTGCAATAGCTGGTAAACCGCATTGAGGAAGGCATCCAGCAGCACATCCAGCGTGCTGTAGGCGCCCACTTCCACCTCCACCTTGCGCCGGTCGTTAAAAATCTGCTCGCGCGCCAGTGTTTTCGCTTTGCTGATGCTGTCGACAATATGGCCGGGGCAGGCGCGCAGAATGTCGCCATTGAACTCACCAGCCAGCATCTGATCGTGATGCGCAACAAAGGCATCGGCCACGGCATTCACGGCTTTCTGGATCGCCTTGCCGCGCAGCAGCGAAATCTTGCGCCGTACCGTCGGCGCCTCTTCCAGCTCCTCGCGCAGCAGCGGCGAATCGCCTGCCAGTGTCAGGAAAATCGGCTCCACCTGCTCGTATTTGAGCAGACCGATTTCGATGCCGTCTTCCAGATCCAGCACCGCATAGCAAATATCGTCGGCTGCTTCCATCAGGTACGACAGCGGGTGGCGCGCCCATTTGCCCGGCGCAATCTGCGGCAGGCCCAGGTCGGCGGCAATTGTCTGCAAATGTGGAAACTCGGCCTGATAACAGGAGAATTTTTCTTTCTCGCCGGCGTGGTCGACTGTCCACGGATATTTGAGGCAGGCGCCGAGTGTCGCGTGGGTCAGGCGCAGGCCGCCGTTGTAGCGGTGATTTTCCAGCTGGGTGATAACGCGGAAACCCTGCGCATTGCCTTCAAAGGTTTGCAGATCGAGCCGTTGCAGTTCGGTCAGCGGCTCCAGCAGAAACGCATTGCGCGGCTGGCGAAACCAGTCGCGGATTGCGTATTCACCAGCATGACCAAACGGCGGGTTGCCGATATCGTGTGCCAGGCAGGCTGCCTGCACAATCGCGCCGATATCCGACGGGCTGACGTGCGACGGCAGATGCTGGGCAATGCGCTCGCCCACCATGTGCCCAAGGCTGCGGCCAACGCTGCCGACTTCGATGCTGTGGGTGAGGCGGGTGTGCACGTGGTCGTTTTCCGACATCGGGTGCACTTGCGTTTTGCGCCCGAGGCGCCGAAACGCGCTGGAAAACACGATCCGGTCGTGATCCTTGTGAAAATCGGTGCGGCCCAGCTCGTGTTTGCCGGGGTTGGCGTTACACAGCCGGTGTGAGGACAGCAGTTGTTGCCAGTTCATCATGATGTTTGCTTTGTGTGCGAATTTGCGGCCGATTGCAACAGAAGCGAGGCTAATTGTAAATCTTTGCTCTTGCAGGCAACTCTCGCCATCCCCATCTGTCAATTTGCCATTGTTCACGTTCGAGTCAGGCGTGGTTTGCGACAATCGCAGTCTGCGCTTTTGCAGAATTGATTTTCATACAGGCATACACCTTTATCGGAATCGGTTTTGACCTTCACCTTCAGGAGCTCCCCATGTCAATTTTTTCCACCGGGCCGGGTGATCCGGCATTACTGGCTTTGACCCGTGAAGAACCGGCCCCGCGCCGCTTGCCGCAGAATTACGTGCTGCTGAAGTTTGCCAGTGGCCTGAGCGAAAGCCAGCGGCAGAAAATCTGGCAGATGGTGCGTTGCCGTTTTGATTGGGCCGAGTGGCTGCGTGACAAAATCCGCGTCAGCGGTGTGACGCTCGCCGAGGCGCTGACGCTGAACACCCAGTTTGGTCACTGGTGTCAGCTAGAGGCGCACGTCAGCACCTGAAAGCTGGTTCACGATCTTGCTGCGCAGCCCTGATCGGGGCTCATGCGCTGCTCAAAATCCTCATGTACTCAAGTACATTCCGGTTTTTGCGCTGCTCTTCACCCCGCTGAGGGCTGCTCGCGACAGATCGTGTGCGCTTCCGAGACAAAACAAAAACGGCCGGAAACCCCGGCCGTTTTTTTATGCGGCATAACGCTGCTTATTCCTGCACCACCGGCACAATCAGGATTTCCACGCGGCGGTTAAGTGCCTTGCCGGCTTCGGTGTTGTTGCTGGCGCGCGGCGACGATTCGCCACGGCCGTACGAAGTCAGGCGCTGCGGAGCCACGTTGCGGGTTTTCAGATAGGCTTCCACTGCATCGGCACGGCGATCCGACAGCGTCTGGTTGGATGCATCGCTGCCCACATTGTCGGTGTGGCCAACAATGGTCAGGCTGGTTTTGCCATAGGTGTTGAGCACCTTGGCGATTTTATCCAGCACCGGGTAAAAGCCCGGCTTCAGCGCATAACTGCCGCTGTCGAAAGCGGTGGCGCTGGTCATGCTCACCAGCAGGCTGTTGTCCGGGTTTTTGTCGATATCGATGCTGCCATTGCTGACTTCCGGCGCCAGCACTTTTTGCAGATCTTTCTGCTGCGTATCCATGTAGTGGCCCACCGCGCCACCGGCCAGACCACCACCCACGGCACCAATCAACGCGCCTTTACCACGATTGTTGTGGTTAACCGCTGCACCCACCACCGCGCCGCCAATGGCACCCATCATCGCGCCTTTTTCGGCATTGGTGTAATTGCGGGAGTTGCCGTATTCATCGGTGGCACAGCCGGCGGTAGCCAGCGTGGCGATCAGGGCGATTGCCAGGGTCTGCTTGCGCATCATTTATCCTTCATTGTTAAAACCACGAAACTGGCGGCAGTTTAACGGCGGTCTGCTGCAGCCGCAACTTGCGGTACTATCGCGCTTTTGCTGATGTTTGAGCTGCATGCCGCATTCCGATCTGTCGTATCGCCCGTCCGCCAACTCCCGTCAGGAAGCCGCAGCCATTCTGCGCCTGGCCGGGCCGATGATTGTGGCGCAGGTGGCGCAAACCGGCATTGCCTTTGTCGATACGGTGATGGCAGGGCGGCTGTCGGCGGCTGATCTGGCGGCGGTGTCGCTTGGGTCCAGCATCTGGCTGACGGTGTTTCTCAGCCTCTCCGGCATTCTGATGGCGCTGGCGCCGATGGTGTCGCAGGTGTTTGGCGCCGGGCGCCACAGCGAGATCGGCCCGCTGGTGCGCCAGGGCTTGTGGCTCGGGCTGGCCTTGGGGCTGATTACGTTCTGGTTGGTGCGCAACGCCATGCCGGTGCTGGTGCTGAGTGGCGCCACGCCGGATGTCGCGGTAAAAACGGACGACTTTCTGCTGGCCTTGTCCTGGGGCATGCCGCCGCTGTTGATGTATCGCGCCTTGTATCCGTTTTCTTCGGCGGTGTCGAAAACCCGGCCGATCATGGTGATCACGCTGCTGTCGCTGCTGCTGGCGATTCCGCTCAATTACATTTTCATCTACGGCAAACTCGGCCTGCCGCAGTTTGGCGCCGCTGGTTGCGGCTGGGCTACTGCCATCTGCTGCTGGTTCAATTTTCTGGCGATGCTGGCCTACACCGCGCGCAGCCGCTACTTCGCCCGTTTCGAGGTCTATCGCCACTGGAACTGGCCGAGCGTGGTGCAACAGGCGCAGCTGCTGCGCTTGGGCGTGCCGATCGGTATTTCCTATCTGGTGGAAATCAGCGCCTTTACGCTGGTGGCGCTGCTGCTGGCCAAGCTCGGCGCGATTGTGGTGGCCGCGCACCAGATCACGCTGAATTTTTCGGCGGTGGTGTATATGGTGCCGCAAACCATCTCGGTGGCGCTCACGGTGCGGGTAGGGCAGGCGATTGGTGCCGGGCACGAGGCCGGTGCCGCGTTCACCAGCAAAACCGGCCTGCAACTGGCGCTGGGCTTTGCCTGCTGCACCGCGCTGCTGATCTGGCTCGGCGCGCCGCATCTGGCTGCCTTGTACAGCAACGATCCAACGGTGGTGGCAATGGCGACCACGCTGCTGCTGTACGCCGCCGTCTACCAGCTGCCGGACGCAGCGCAAGTCTGCTCGGCCGGTGCGCTGCGTGGTTACAAGGTCACCAGTTTGCCGATGTTGATCCTGATTCTCGCCTTCTGGGTGGTGGCGTTGCCACTGGGGTATACGCTCGGCCTGCATGGCCTGCCGTGGATCAACGGCGGCGCGCCAATGGCCGCTGCCGGCTTCTGGCTGGCACTGGTGATCAGCCTGTTTATCGCTGCCGTGCCGCTGTTGCTGTACCTGCGCCACGTGGTGCATATCCGCCGTTTGTCGGCGGCCGTATAATGCCTTTTTCCGCAAAATCGCTACCCATGCTGTCTACCAACGTCTCACTCCAGCCATACAACACCTTCGGCATCGCCGCCAACGCGCGTTATTTCGCCCGTATCGAATCGCTGCCGCAGCTCAAGCAGGTGTTGGTCGAGCCACAGCTGCAAGGCTTGCCGCTGCTGGTGCTGGGCGGTGGCAGCAATCTACTGTTCAAAGGCGATTTTGACGGGCTGGTACTGCAGATGGCGCTGGCCGGCCGCGGCATTCAGCCGCTGGACGACAACAGCGCGCTGGTCGAGGCGCAAGCCGGCGAGCGCTGGCACGATTTTGTGTTGTGGACGCTGCAACAAGGCTGGTGCGGGCTGGAAAACCTCGCGCTGATTCCCGGCAACGTCGGCGCCGCGCCCATCCAGAACATCGGCGCCTACGGCGTCGAAATCAAGGACCGCATGCATTCGCTGCAGGCGCTGGACTTGCACACTGGCGAGGTGGTCACACTCAACGTCGACGATTGCCAGTTCGGCTACCGCGACAGCCTGTTCAAGCAGCAGGGCAAGGGCCGCTACATCATCCTTTCGGTCACATTCAAACTATATCGCCAGCGTGAACTGAAACTCGACTACGGCGATGTCGCCGCCGAACTGCAACAGCAGGGCATCAGCCAGCCGACTTCGCTGGATGTGGCGCGTGCGGTAATGGCCATCCGCCAGCGCAAACTGCCCGACCCGGCTCAAATCGGCAACGCCGGCAGCTTCTTCAAAAACCCGCTGGTCAGCGCCGAACGCCTGGCGCAGATCCGCGCCGACTACCCCAACGCCCCGGCCTACCCGCAAGCCGACGGCCAGTCCAAACTCGCCGCCGGCTGGCTGATTGATTTATGCGGCTGGAAAGGCCAAAGCCGCGGCCATGCAGGCGTCTACGAAAAACAGGCGCTGGTGCTGGTGAATCGCGGCGGCGCAACCGGCGCAGAAATCCTCGCGCTGGCGCGTGAAATCCAGGCGTCGGTGTTGCAGCGGTTTGGGGTGGAGCTGGAGATGGAGCCGGTGGTGGTGTGATACCACGATATTATGGCCGCGAAGCTAACAGGGAGGGGTTATGAATAAGCTTCTCAGTTTGATGAAGTCTGGGCCATTGGTGGGTGTGCTTTTATCTGCATTTGTTTCATTTTCTTGGAAATATATAGATGGCAACACGAATGGATTTAGCCCATTTTTTTTGTTTTTATTTTTATTGGTTTTTTTCGGTTTTCTTTTGATTCCGATTAAGCATGCCCTTAGAAGCAAATACAGAAAAATTGGCGAGAATTTCGATAGACTACCAATTGAAGATCGCCTTAACAGGCTGGTGAGAAACTCCTCAACCGATTCAGGAGGCGGGTTTTGAGGCAAAATAGAGCCTGAAATCAGCCCCTACTTTTCCCAATTTTCCATGCGCGGCCAAGAGAATCCCCAACTGTCGATGTTCAGCTATCTCAGCCTGGAGCATCGTATCCCCGCCGATCACCCGCTGCGCCGTTTGCGCTTGCTGGTTGATGGCATCCTCGCCAACATGAATACCCTGTTCGATGAGCGCTATTCGCATACCGGTCGCCCGTCGATTCCGCCCGAGCGCTTGCTGCGGGCGTTGTTGCTGCAGATTTTGTTCACCGTGCGCAGTGAGCGGCTGTTGATGGAGCAGTTGGACTACAACCTGCTGTTCCGCTGGTTTGTCGGTTTGAGCATGGACGAGGCGGTTTGGGATCGAACCGTATTCAGCATCAACCGCGACCGTCTGCTGTGTACCGACATGGGCCGGGAGTTCTTTCAGCGCGTCCTCTATCTCGCCGAATGGCAGGGCTTTGTCTCGGACGAGCACTTCAGCGTTGACGGTACCATGATCGAAGCCTGGGCCAGCCACAAAAGCTTTGTGCGCAAGGATGGCAGCGGCCCGGAGCAACCACCGGGGCGCAATCCGGAGGTGGATTTCAAGGGCGAGAAGCGTAGCAATGCCACCCACCAAAGTAGCACCGATCCCCAGTCGCGGCTGTACAAGAAAGGCGAGTTCACCGAAGCCAAGCTGCGCTATATGACGCACGCGCTGGCCGAGAATCGCAATGGATTGATCGTCGACGTGGAAACCACCCAGGCCAATGGCCGGGCCGAGTGGGAAGCGGCGCAGGCGATGATTGCGCGCAGCGTTCGCAAGCCCGGCGCCTCGGTGGCTGGCGATAAGGGCTATGACACCGACAGCTTTGTCAGCTACCTGGAAAGTCGGGACATCAAGGCACATATCGCGCGCAAAAGCACCGGCAGTGCCGTCGATGGCCGCACCGCCCGCGGCAAGGCTTACGCCATGAGTCTGCGCCGCCGCAAGATGATCGAAGAAGCGTTTGGCTGGATCAAGACAGTAGGCGGCTTGCGCAAGACCCGGCACAAGGGACTGGAAAAGCTCTCCGGCCAGGCGCTGTTTACCTTTGCGGCCTATAACCTGACGCGCCTGCTGAATCTGATGCAAAAGGCAGCATAGGGATTATTCCGTCTGCCAGCAGGCCAATGGCAGACGAAACAGGCGAAATCGCCCAGTTACACCGGCCACGGCGTACTTCCTGCGCCGAAAAAAACAGCAGGAAGAACAAAATCCGCAGGGAATGGGGTGTTTCTCACCAGCCTGCTAACCCATACCAACAAAACTCAAACAGCAGGAGTGCGGGATGATCTGGTGGCGTGGCAAGGGGTTGTGGATCGGCTTTTTCGCCTTTTTCCCGGTAGTGATGGCCGGCAAGCTCGGCGCGCAGCATCTGGCGCTGGCCTATGCCGGGTCGGCGACGCTGATCTATTTGCTGCGCGACTGGCTGGAGGCCGAGTCGTCGCTGTTTTCGATTCCTACCCGTTTCTGGCCGCCGTTGTTGCTGGCGGTGGCGCTGCTGGCGCAGTTTGGTAAATAGCCCTGCGCCAGATTTAGCTGGCAACCATCCTTGCCTGCCCTGCAAGCCGCTCTGCCATTGCCTCGCAGCCCGGCCTGCAGGCCAATACCAGAGCGGCTCTCAGCCTGGTTGCTATTTCTGGTCTGGTTATCCTCGCCGCTGACCCTGTGCCACTTCCCGATAAATTCGTAAGCGTCATGCTTATGCACTACACCTAAAGTAATCTCTCAATATTCCGTTGTAACTTGCAATTCCGATAACAGGTTGTAGCCATGATTGCCTTGCTCGAAGCGAAACGCGCCGGTTTGCTGCGGCCACCGCATATCCTGCCCAATGTGCTGGCGGGCCTGGTGGTGGGGGTGATTGCCTTGCCGCTGGCGATGGCGTTTGCCATTGCCTCGGGCGCCAAGCCAGAGCAGGGGCTGTATACGGCGATGATTGTCGGCTTTGTGATTGCCGCTTTCGGCGGCAGCCGGGTGCAGGTGAGCGGGCCGACCGGGGCGTTTATCGTCATCCTCTCCGGCATCACCGCCAAGCACGGCATCGACGGTTTGCAGATCGCCACCCTGATGGCCGGGGTGATGTTGCTGGCGATGGGGCTGGCGCGATTGGGGGCGATCATCAAATATATCCCCGAGCCGGTGATTGTCGGCTTTACCACTGGCATTGCGGTGATCATCTGGGTGGGGCAGTGGAAGGACTTTTTCGGCCTGCCGGTGAGTTTTGAGGGGATTTTTCATTTTCACGAAAAGCTGCTGTTGCTGATCGATGCCTTGCCGCATGCGCATTGGGCTACCGCCGGCCTGGCCGTGCTGGGCGTGGTGGTAACGCTCAACGTCAACAAGTTGCTGCCGCAACAGTTCAAGGCGATCCCCGGCCCCCTGATTGCGATGCTGCTGGTGACGCTGATCCAGTATTTTGCGGCGTTTGAAGGGGTGGCGACGATTGGTTCGGCGTTTGGCGGCATTCCGCATAGTTTGCCGAGTTTTCATTTGCCGCAGCTGAGCTTTACCCGTTTTGTCGAATTGCTCGGCCCGGCGCTGACGATTGCCATGCTCGGCGCCATCGAGTCGCTGTTGTCGGCGGTGATTGCCGATGGCATGACCGGCGAGCGCCACGATTCGAATCAGGAACTGATCGGGCAGGGCATTGGCAATATCGTGGTGCCGTTTTTTGGCGGTTTTGCCGCCACCGGCGCGCTGGCGCGCACTGCCACCAATGTCCGCAACGGCGGCAACAGCCCGCTGGCGAGCTTTGTGCATGCGGCAACCCTGCTGGTGATTGTGCTGGTGGCTGCACCGCTGGCGGCATATATCCCGCTGTGCGCGCTGTCGGCGATCCTGTTTGTGGTGGCGTACAACATGAGCGAGCTGCCGCATTTTCTCGATCTGGCACGCCATGCGCCGGCTAACGACCGCTGGGTGTTGCTGATCACCTTTGCGCTGACAGTGTTTGCCGACCTGGTGCTGGCGGTGAATGTCGGGGTGATTCTGGCGGCGCTGCTGTTCATGAAACGCATGGCCGGCACGGTGAAGGTGGAAGGTATCAGCGAAAGTGAATTGCAGAATCCGCAGTTGCAGCTGCCGCAAGGGCGTTTGCCGGATGGCGTAACTGTATATTCGATCGACGGGCCGTTTTTCTTCGGCGCGGCAGAAACCTTTGAACGGACGCTGCGCAGCATCAGCAGCGATGTGCGTGTGGTGATCCTGCGCATGGAGCGGGTGCCGTTCGTCGACGCCACCGGTATCAACACTTTGCGCGATATGGTGCGGCTGTTTGAGCGGCGGGGCGTAAAAGTACTGATCTGCGGCGCCAATGAGCTGGTGCGCACCAAGCTCAACAATGCGCGGCTGTCGCAGCTGCTGGGTGAACACAATCAACATGCAGATCTGCCCGCGGCGATTGCTGCCGCGACCCTGCTGGCGGCAGATGGCACTAGGTAAGCACCCCGCACGCCGGTATAATCCGCTGCTTCACAAGGATTCAACACAACAATAATGATTCGACGATTGATTCGCAGGGTTTTCGGCAGCACGCCGGCGGAAGGGCGCAAGGCCCGCGGGCCGCGGGTGATTACATTCGCCGAACACCAGATCGACCGCACTTCGATCAGCTCTGCCGCGCTGAAAGTGACGCAGAAGCTGCAGGAGGCCGGTTTTGACGCATTCGTGGTTGGTGGCGCGGTGCGCGACCTGCTGCTGGGCATCATTCCCAAGGATTTTGACATTGCCACCAGTGCCACGCCGGAACAGGTGCATGCGCTGTTCCGCCGCTCGCGCATCATCGGCCGTCGTTTCAAGATTGTGCATGTCACGTTTGGCCGTGATGAAATCATCGAGGTGACCACCTATCGCGGCCCGGCCGACGCTGGCCACGTCACCGACGACCACGGCCGTATCCTGCACGACAATGTCTGGGGCACGCAGGAGCAGGATGCGCTGCGCCGCGATTTCACCGTCAACGCGCTGTATTACAACCCGGCCAGCCGCGAAATCATCGACTACGCCAATGGCGTGGCCGATCTGCGCGCCAAGCAGCTGGTGATGATCGGCGACCCGGAGCAGCGTTATCGCGAAGATCCGGTGCGCATGCTGCGTGCCGCACGCCTGGCCGCCAAGCTTGGCCTGGAGATCGAAGACAACACCCGCGCGCCGATTGCATCGCTGGCGAGCCTGCTGCAAAACGTGCCGGCGGCGCGCCTGTTCGACGAAATGCTCAAGCTGCTGTTCTCCGGCCATGCCTGGGAATGCCTGAGCCAATTGCGCCAGCAGGGTTTGCACCACGGCTTCTTCCCGCTGCTGGATGTGATCATGGAACAGCCGCTGGGTGAGAAATTCGTGATGCTCGCCCTCGATAGCACCGATCAACGTATCCGTGCCGACAAACCGGTGTCGGTGGGCTTCCTGTTCGCGTCCTTGTTGTGGCACGAAGTGCTGGTGGCCTGGAAAGACATCCAGGCGCAGGGCGAAAGCCCGCTGCCGGCCTTGTTCCAGGCGATGGACCGGGTGATCGATGTGCAGGAAGAGAAGCTGGCGATTCCGCGCCGCTACAGCGTCACCATGAAAGAAATCTGGGCGCTGCAGCCGCGTTTCGAGCAGCGCAGCGGTCGCCGGCCGTTCCGCCTGCTGGAGCAGCCGCGTTTCCGTTCCGGCTTCGATTTTCTGGCGCTGCGGGTTGCCAGCGGCGAGCTGGACAGCGAGCTGGTGGAATGGTGGGCCGAGTTTCAGGATGCGGATAATGCCCGGCGTGAGGCCATGCTGGTGACCGAACCTTCCGGCGGTGCCGCCAAGAAGCGCCGCCGGCGCCGGCGCAAACCCGGTGCTGGCGCGGCCGAGCTTGCAGGCAGCGAATGAATACTCTGAAACACCGGGCGTTTATCGGCCTGGGCAGTAATCTGGAAAACCCGCAGCAGCAAGTTTCGGCCGCCATGGCCGCATTGGATGCGCTGCCGGAAAGCCGCCTGGTGCAGGGCTCATCGTTATATGCCAGCGCCCCGGTTGGCTATGCCGATCAACCCGACTTTGTTAACGCTGCCGCGCTGATCGAAACCGAACTGAGTGCCGATGCCTTGCTGCAGGCCTTGCTGGAGCTGGAACAGCAGTTTGGCCGGGTGCGAACCTTCCTGAATGCGCCACGTACCCTTGATCTGGATATTTTGCTTTATGATGACCAGATGATCGCTCAGCCTTCGCTGCAGGTGCCGCATCCGCGCATGCACGAGCGAGCGTTTGTGTTGATGCCCTTGGCCGAAATCGACCCCGAATTGCTGATTCCCGGCAAGGGGCGCTTGGTCGACTGGCTCGCCCATTGTGGCGAACAATCCGTTCATCGCTTGAATTGATACCCCATGCTTCTGGAAAATTGCCGTTATATCGTGGTGGAAGGCCCGGCCGGCGCCGGTAAAACCGAACTGGCGCGCAAGCTGGCCGAGCGTCTGCATGCGTCGACCTTGCTGGAAACCCCGGAAACCAATCCTTTTCTCGGCAAGTTCTACCGCGATCAGCCGCGTTATGCCTTGCCGACGCAATTGACCTTTCTGTTGCAGCGCGCCGAGCGGATTTCGCAGCTGATGCAGGCGGATCTGTTTGCCACGCAGACCGTCGCGGATTTCATGCTCGACAAGGAGTTGTTGTTCGCCGAGCTGACGTTGAACGACGAAGAGTTGCGTCTGTATAAGTCGATTTATTCGCTCTACGGCCCGAAAGTGCCGCGCCCGGACATGGTGATTTACCTGCAGGCGCCGGTGCAGCAGTTGCAACAACGTCTGCAGCAGCGTGCCAACAACTACGAGCAGGATATCAGCGAGCAATACCTGAAACAGCTGTGCGACAGCTATAGCCGTTTCTTCCATCAATACGACGCTTCGCCGCTGCTGATCGTCAACAGCGCCAATCTCAATTTTGTTGATAGTGCCGAAGATTTTGAGTTACTTTTGCACTGCATCCGCCAGATGCGCGGTGGCCGCGAATTCTTCAATCGCGGCTGATTGCATCTGCTTCCTGTTCCTAGATTCGGGGTTCTATGCGTACCACTGTCAGCAGTTTGCAGAAAATGGCTGTCGAAGGCCAAAAAATCGCCATGCTCACCTGTTACGATGCCAGCTTTGCCGCCTTGATGGATGAGGCCGGTGTGGATGTATTGCTGGTCGGCGATTCGCTGGGGATGGTGATCCAGGGTGAGGATTCGACGCTGCCGGTAACCATGGAGCAAATGGAATACCACACCCGTATCGTCGCCCGTGGTGCAAAAAAGGCGCTGGTGCTGGCTGACATGCCGTTCGGCAGTTATCAGGAAAGCCCGCAGCAGGCATTCCGCAATGCTGCCCGCCTGATGGCGGCCGGCGCGCATATGGTCAAGCTGGAAGGTGGTGCCACCATGCTGGAGGCTACACGTTTCCTGGTTAAGCACGGTATTCCGGTGTGTGCCCATATTGGCCTGACGCCACAGTCGGTCAACGCCCTGGGTGGCTACAAGGTGCAAGGTAAAACCGATGCCCAGGCGCAACAGTTGAAAGTAGATGCGTTGGCACTGCAAGAAGCCGGCGCGGCAATGGTGTTGATGGAAATGGTGCCGGCCAAGCTGGCCGCTGAAATTACCCAGTCGCTGAATGTGCCGACGATTGGCATTGGTGCCGGAGTGGGTACGACCGGGCAGGTGCTGGTGGTCTACGACATGTTGTCCGTCTATCCCGGTAAAAAGGCGCGTTTCGTCAAAAATTTCATGAGCGGCGCGGGCACTATCCAGGGCGCAATCGAAGCTTATGTGGCTGCCGTCAAAAATCAGTCCTTCCCGGCTGAAGAACACTCTTTCTGATTCATTATGCAAATCATCAATACCATTGCCGAAATGCGCGCTCTGCGCCGCACCGCCAAATCGCTGGCATTTGTGCCAACCATGGGCAATCTGCACGACGGCCATTTGTCGCTGGTGGAAATTGCGCGCCAGCACGCTGACGTGGTGGTGACCAGCATCTTTGTTAATCGCCTGCAATTTGGCCAAGGCGAAGATTTCGAGCGTTATCCCCGCACCTTTCAGGCCGATTGCGACAAATTGCAGGCTGCCGGCTGCACCGCAGTATTTGCGCCGGATGAAAACGAGCTGTATCCACAGCCGCAGCAATATTTTGTTGAGCCCCCGGCGATTGCCAATGAGTTGTGTGGCGCGCATCGCGCCGGGCACTTCCGTGGCGTGACTACTGTAGTCAACAAGCTATTCAACATTGTTCAGCCGGACGTGGCGGTCTTTGGTAAGAAAGATTTTCAGCAAATCACCATTATCCGACAGATGGTTGAGCAACTGGCGATGCCCATCGAAATCATTGGCGGTGAAACTGGCCGCGCTGAGGATGGCCTGGCGCTGAGTTCGCGTAATGGTTATTTGAGCGAGCCCGAGCGCGCAGAAGCGCCACGCATTTATCACAATTTGTCACGTATCAAGGCCGCAGTAGAGTCGGGCCGGCGTGATTTCGCCACTTTGCAGACAGAGGCTGTCGCCGATCTGCATGCGCATGGCTGGCAAGTGGATTATGTCGAGGTACGTAATGCGGCGACGCTACTGCCTGCCCAGGTTGTCGATTCGCATCTGGTGGTATTGGCAGCAGCCAAATTAGGTAAAACTCGCTTGATTGATAATCTGGAATTTAGGGTTTGATTCATAGTGGGGTTTAAAAGCAGAAAGCCGGCAATTGCCGGCTTTCTGCTTTTTTGGGTGAAGCACGAAAATGTCTCTTTTTTTAATCGTGTAATTCCATGTTTTATTTGCGAAAAATATCAAATATCGGGCTGTGGTGGCCGTCCTCTGGCGATTTTGTTTGGCGTGGGTGTTGACACATGTGGGGCGTGGGCGTATAGTTCGGCCTCTCTGCAGCGACGCAGTTGCAGCGCAGTTAGTTGTGAGTGATTAACTGATTGATCTTTAACAAAATACAGTACAGCCGATAGGTGTGGGTGCTTGTG
>JAXMFR010000004.1:0-102430 GCA_046347685.1 Chitinivorax sp. | reverse complement strand
GGCACATCAATGATCACCAGCACAATCAGCGAACCCACAACCAGTTCCATGGTGTGTGCAACCAGATGTGCGGTATGTCCAAAGCTGGATTCCAGCGATTCGGCACTGAGTCCGATGAATTCGCCGCGTTCACTCCAGATGACATAAAAAGCGATGCCACCAATCAATGCCGTCTTGACGATGGCCTTGAGCATTTCTGTCAGGGCGTTGACCGAAAACATCCGGGTCAAGCCAGACATGGGGTTGAGCTTGCTCAGATCGGGTGTCAGCGGTTCGGTGGTGAATAGCCAGCCGCTCAGCAACATTGGCGACAGAAACGCTGCCAGTGCGACTGTCATCAGGAACGGTGCAAAGGCTAGCAGTGTATCGATGCCCATGTTTTGCAGCACTTCCAGCAAGTGCCGTGGGTCGCGCAGCATGCTTCGGTCAAAAGTCAGGCTGGCTCGGGTGATTTTTTCCATGTGCCCGATAAAACGCTCGCTCATGAAAACCAGGCTGGCCAGGCCGCTCATCAATACTGCGAACGTCACCAGCTCGCGGGAACGGGCGACGTTACCGCGATTGCGCGCCTCCTCCAGTCTTCGGGGGGAGGCGTCTTCCGTTCGTTCTGCGTCGCTATCTTCTGCCATGTTGCCTGCCATTATCGGTTTGCCGAAGTCTAGGCGTGCCTAAGGCTGTCTTGCAAGTGCCGCAGCAGCACCTAGAATGGCTTATTCATATGCTGTTTTTGTCAGGGCTTTTTGTTCCATGTCTGCTGCTGCAAGCCAACCCAAAACCGTCGGCCGTTTTCAGGTCATCAATCTACTCGGTAAGGGAGGGCATGGAGCGGTGTATTTTGCGCACGATCCGCAACTGCAACGCCCAGTCGCATTAAAAACAGTACGCCTCGAGAAGCAGTCACCGGACGCGATCAAGGCGCTGACCGAAGAAGCACGCACCATCAGCCAGTTGCAGCACCCGAATATTGTCACCCTCTACGATCTGGTGCAGGACGGGGGGCATCAATACATGGTACTGGAATATGTCGAAGGTCAGACTTTGGCGCAAAAAATTGCCGGTGTAATGGTGGACAAGCGAGAGGCGCTGGATATTACGCGACAAATCCTGGATGGATTGGCCTATGCACATGCCAAAAACATCCTGCATTGCGATATCAAGCCCGCCAATATCATGATCGACAATAGCGGCGTGGCCCGCATCATGGATTTTGGCATCGCCCAGCAGAAGGGCAGTGCCAGCGGCAGCAAGGGTACACCGAACTATATGGCGCCAGAGGCCGTGGCGGGTAAGTCGCTGGGTGAGGGCGCGGATGTATTTGCCACCGGGCTGGTGCTGTATGAAATGTTGACCGGCCGCCCCGCTGCCAGCGGCGAAAATGTGTTCGCGATCATGAACTCCATCGCCAACGAGGAGTTTGCTGCGCCATCCTCTATCAATGCTGACGTTGACGAAAAACTTGACGGCATTGTGCTGCGTGCATTGCTGAAAGACCCGAACGATCGGTTCACCAGCGCGGATGGCTTTCGTACTGCCCTCAAGGCATATCTGCAGCCGCGTGCGGATGCCGACGAAGACGATGACTCGCCATCGGCAAAGGGCACGGTCGAGTTTCTGTTGCGGCGGATTCGTCACAAGAGCGATTTTCCGGCGCTGTCGCAGGCGATTAGTGCCATCAACAAGATTACCAATGCTGACGCCGAAAGCCTGCATGTGCTGTCGTCATCAATCCTCAAGGATTTTTCGCTCACCAACAAACTGCTCAGGCTGGTGAATTCGGCCACTTACGGTCAGTTCGGCGGCACTATCAGCACCATTTCCCGCGCGGTCATCATTCTCGGTTTTGAAACCATTCGTAATCTGGCAATTACGTTGATTCTGTTCGAGCATTTGCAGAACAAGAGCCAGGCTGTTCATTTGCGCGACGAAATCATCCTCGCCTTTTTTGGCGGTTTGACCGCGCGCATGGTAGACCAGAAGCTGGGGGGCAAGGTCCAGGAAGAAAGCTTCATCTGTGCCATTTTTCATCGCCTGGGGCGGTTGTTGGCAACGTTCTATTTCTACGATGAAGCGATTGAAATCAAAAAGCGGGTGCAGGCAGGAGGCTCGGAGGAGGCCGCTGCGATTGCGGTGTTGGGTATTTCCTATGACGAACTGGGAATCCAGGTCGCGCGGGCATGGAATTTTCCCGACAAGATCGTGCAGAGCATGCAATTTGTGCGCGACGAGAGGGTGCGCAAGCCTCAGAGCAGTAATGAGCGTCTGCGCCTGGTTGCCAGCTTGTCGAGCGAATTGACTCAGCTTGCCTCGAGCGGCAGCGCTGTAGATCGGGGGCAGAAATTATCCACATTGGCTCATCGTTACGGTGGTGCCTTGCCCCTGAATGAGTCGGAGCTGACGCGTCTGGTGGACGAGGCCATTCGTGAATTTGCCAAAGAAGCGTCGGTATACGGGGTGAACGCCAGCCGCAGCGAGGTGTTGCGTAATGCCCGTCAATGGGCCGGCATGGATACTTCGAGCGCACCTGCTACACCGGATACGCTGGATCGTGAGTTTGAGCAGACGCGTGTCATGGAGGCGCAAGCCGCATCTCCGATTGATCCGCAGGATCGGAAAACCGTCTTGTCTGCAGGTATTCAGGACATCACCAACACGTTGGTCGATAACTATAACCTCAACGATCTGCTTCGGATTATTCTCGAAACCATGTTTCGCGGCATGGGCTTTGACCGGGTTCTGCTGTGCACCCGCGACGTACGCAGCAACAGCATGCCTGCCCGTGTCGGTTTCGGGCCGGGCGTGGACAAGCTGCTGAAAACCTTTTCCGTACCGCTAGGCAAGTCGCAGGACGTGTTTCAGGTCGCCATCGACAAGCAGGCGGATATTTTTCTCTCTGATATCAATGCGCCGAACATCTGCGATCGAATTCCAACCTGGTATCGCACGCTGATCAGCGCCCAGACCTTCATCCTGCTACCACTTGCCATCGACAAAAAGGTGATCGGCATGTTTTATGCGGACAAGGCTGAAGCAGGGAGTCTGACGATTCCGGCGCAAGAATTGAATTTATTGAAAACGTTACGCAATCAGGCGGTGCTGGCGATTCGACAGAAGCAGATCGGCTAAGTAATACCGGCCCTGGTTCCGCACTCGGCCCGCTGTATGCGGGCCGAGTACTTTTCTGCAACGCATCAATCGCTCTCGGGCCATGCCTGCCTGCTGCTGACAGTGTCTGAATATCTGTTTTTGTGCATGTGCATCATTTCTGCGCATAAACGGGCTTGAATCATGTCGTGTTTTTGTAAGTTGTCATGCTTTAGTCATTGGCATTTAACGCAAATTGAGTAAAATAGAGTCTCATACCTAATAAATTGTGCGCTGCACAATAAAGTGCTTGACAGTCGAACTGATCGGACTAGAATTGACTTTGGTGCGGTGCAATATTTTTACACAATGGTTTTATGGAGAGAGGTCCTATTATGGTAACGGCAGACAAACTGGCTGAATTGAACGAAGCCAGCCTGAACAAGGCAATTCGCGTATCGACAATCGCTCTGGCTGGTATTGAGCGTCTGGTATCGCTGCAACTGGAAGTGACCAAGGCTGTATTGAATGAAAGCACCGAAAACGCCAAGGCAATGGCGCAGGTGAAAGACGTTCAGGGTCTGGTTTCGCTGCAGTCGAATCTGACTCAGCCGGCGCTGGACAAAGCCATGAACGTGGCCAAGAGCTTCTACGAAGCGGCCAGCGCAACCCAGGCTGAATTGGGCAAACTGGTTGAAGAAGAAATGAATGCCGCTACCAAGAGCACTGCTGGCATTCTGGAAAACCTGCAGAAGTATGCTCCTGCTGGTTCCGACACTGCGCTGACTGCGATCAAATCGGCTATCGCTGCTGCTTCCAGTGCTTACGATACCGTAACCAAAACAGCACAAAAAGTTGCAAGCGAACTGGCTGAAGCCGGTGTTTCCGCTGCAACGACCTCGGCAAAAGCCGCTGCTACTGCCGCGAACGCAAGCCGTCCGGCTGCGAAAAAGACTGCCGCAGAATCCTGATCCGATTCCGTGTGAAATAAAAAACCCCGGCATGTCCGGGGTTTTTTTATTGTATGCTGCTGCATCGGCTGGAAAATGCAGCGCTGCGAGCCTATACAGAACAATTGATTTGCTGCGATGGCGGAGAAACTGTAAATGAAACATGCTGTTCCTGCGTATCTCGAGTGGTGGCGTGCCTATCTTGCCTTATCCCACGGCTGCTCGCAGCTGATGTTGAAAAGCATGCAGCAGATGCTGGATGCGAGCATGGCTGCCTGGGTTTACCGGCCATCAATGCAGGCGGCCCGTTTGCCGATGATGGCGGGAAGCGCGTGGATGTGGCCCGTTAACATCGCTGCTTACAGTTCTTTGCCTTCCTTGCGTCTGGTGGATGCCAAGAGTGGCGCTGTTGCCAACAATTCTCCAGAAATGCAGCAGGTGATGGCGCAAGTCATTCGCCTGGTTGCCTCACCGCGCCAATAAGCCTTTCGGACGATGGCTGTCGGCCCTTGCGCGGACGCTTCGTTGTAGCTATCCCATAGGTGTCGCACTGACTGGTGTCGTTCCGGCATGGCATAATCAAGCCAACTTTGCTCTGGCTTTGGCCGCTTTCGACGCAACAAGTCTTTTGGGAAGTGTTTTTGATGGTCTCCGTTGTTCGCCCCGTCACTACAGAAACTGTCCGTTCGGCAGGCGCTGCCGACTGGCTGGCGCAGCTTGCCGGAAAATATCCGGATGAAGAGCTGCTGCTGATCGGCCAGGCGCTGGATTTTGCTGAATCGCTGTATCAGGATGCCAAATTACCGGTGACCGGAGAGCCTCTGCTGGCGCACGCTTTGGGCGCGGCTTCGGTAACGGTGCAGTTGCGTCAGGATGCCGCTGCGGTGGCCGCCACACTGTTGTTTGCCTGCCCGGAGCATTTGCCTGACTGGCATGAGCAATTGTTGCAGCGCTTCGGAAGCACCGTAGGCAGCCTGGTGGATGGTGTTAACAAAGTGCGCAAGATCCAAGAGCTGCACTATATGGAGTCTCATCTGCTGCAATCGGAGGAGCGCCATCAGCAGGCAGAGGCATTGCGCAAGATGTTGCTGGCGATGGTCGAGGATATCCGTGCCGTGCTGGTGAAGCTGGCTTGGCGTACGCAGACCATGCACTACCTGAGTCATTGCAGTGCCGAGCTGGCGCGCGAAGTGGCGCGTGAAACGCTGGATGTATTTGCGCCACTGGCAAACCGGCTGGGCGTATGGCAGATCAAATGGGAGCTGGAAGATCTGGCATTCCGCTTCATCGAGCCGCAGCTGTACAAGAAAATCGCCAAGCTGCTGGATGAAAAACGACTGGATCGTGAACGATTCATCGCTGATGTGATTGCCTCCATTCGACAGGAGCTTGAGGCCGCTGGCATCAAGGGCGAGGTTTCTGGTCGCCCCAAACATATCTACAGCATCTACAAGAAGATGCAGAAGAAGCATCTGGATTTTTCCGAAGTCTACGATGTGCGTGCAATCCGCGTACTGGTAGAAGACATCAAGGATTGCTACACCGTGCTCGGTATCGTGCACAACCTGTGGCAACCGATTCCAGGCGAATTCGACGATTATATTGCCCAGCCCAAGGGTAACTTCTATCGCTCCTTGCATACGGCGGTAATCGGGCCGCAGGAGAAGGGGCTGGAGGTACAGATACGTACCGTGGAAATGCATCGCCATGCCGAACTCGGTGTGGCGGCCCACTGGCGTTATAAAGAGGGCGGCAAGCAAGATCCTCGCTATGAAGAAAAAATTGCCTGGCTGCGGCAGATTCTTGAATGGCGCGATGACGTGGCAGATGTTGGTGAGCTGGCGCGCCAATTCAAAACTGAGTTATTTCAGGATGTGGTGTATGTGCTGACCCCGCAAGGGCGGGTGATTTCATTGCCCAAGGGGTCAACGCCCGTTGATTTTGCTTATCACGTGCATACCGATCTGGGGCACCGCTGTCGTGGCGCCAAGGTCGAAGGGCGTATCGTGCCGCTGGATACCCCGCTGGAAAATGGCCAGCGTGTTGAAATCATCGCTGCCAAGCAGGGCGGCCCCAGCCTTGACTGGCTACATCGCGGCTTGCTGAAAAGCCCGCGGGCTATCCAGAAAGTCCGAGCCTGGATTCGTGCCCAAGCTGCCGACCTGGCAATTGCCGAAGGCCGGCAACTGCTGGAGAAAGAGCTTGCCCGGCTGGGTTTGTCCAATCTCAAGCTGGAACAGGTGGCACAGCGCTTGGCGTTTGCCAATGTTGACGCGCTGTGTCTGGCGATTGGCCAGGATGAACTGAGTTCAAGACAGTTGTTGACCGCGCTGCAAGAGCTGGCGGCGCCCGAACCGGTAGTCACTGAGGTTGCCGTCGAAGATCTGGTGCGAAAGAGTCGGGTGCAAGCGACCGGGCAGGGCGTGCTGATCGTTGGTGTGGACAAACTGATGACGCAACTGGCGAAGTGTTGCAAACCGGTGCCGCCGGACGATGTGATCGGTTTTGTTACTCGAGGACGCGGCATCAGTGTGCATCGCAGCCATTGTGCAACGCTAAAACGTTTGTCTGCCAATGCGCCGGAAAGATTGATTCAGGCCAGCTGGGGTGTGCAGAATCTGGGGCTGTTTGCGGTGGATCTGGACCTGGAGGCGATGGATCGGCCAAGTCTGCTGCGCGATATCTCCGATGCCATCATGCGCGACAAGGTCAATATTACCGGAGTGAATACCATTTCCCGTGACTTGCGCGCCTTCATGAAGTTTACGGTTGAAGTGCGTGATGCCGAGCAATTGCGCCGCGTGCTAAGCTTGATACAGGATGTGCCTGGAGTGATTCGGGTGTGGAGACGTCAGTAGCGCTGCTTGAGTTGGCGTTGAATTTGCGTTATATTAGTTTTTGCTTATTTTTGGCGGAGGGTGTGATGGATATTACCGGGCTTCGCAACTACCAGGCCAGCATGTCGCAGTCGTTGACTCAGGCTACCAGCCAGATCTTCAGTGATGTCAGGGCTACGGCCGACAAAGTTGACCAGAAAAAGCAACAGATTGCCGATCAGGGCTTGCAGCGGATTCAAGAGTCCACCTCCAGAGCGCAGCAACGCGCCAGCCTGATCGATACCTACGCATAAACAGGGGGCTTTGCCCCCTGTTGTCATTTCTGCTGTTTCAGCATCCCAGATCCGCAAGCGGATAATAGCGTACCCAGTCGCCATGGTTGATAACCTGCCCCGGCGCAACTTCAACCAATCCGCTGGCCCAGCTGCATGAGGTCAATACGCCTGAGCCCTGTTGCGGAAAAAGCGTTGCCTCGCTCTGACCATCTGCGCCAAGAGAGAGCCGGGCACGCAGATATTCCTGGCGTTTATCCGGTTTTGGCCAATTGAAGTTGGCCCGTGCCAGGCATGGAGGACTGCTCACCTGTTGTTGCCCTTGCTGACGCAGGATGAATGGTCGGGCAAACAGCAGGAAGGTGACAAAAGAGGATACCGGGTTGCCCGGCAGACCAATAAACGGCACCTTGCCAATATGGCCAAATGCCAGTGGCTTGCCCGGTTTGATGGCTATCTTCCAGGCATCCAGCCGGCCTTCCGCCTCTACCGCTGCTTTAACATGGTCTTCTTCGCCAACTGATACGCCGCCGCAGGTGATGATCAGATCATTTTCTGCTGCCGCTTGCCGCAGCGTGGCGCGGGTCGCATCGAGCTGATCCGGAACGTTGCCCAGGTCAGCAATCTGGCAGCCAAGCTTTTCCAGCAAGCCGCGCAGCATGAAGCGATTCGAGTTGTAGATTTGGCCGGCCGCCAGTGGCTGGCCCGGCATTACCAGTTCGTCGCCGGTAAAAAACACGGCAACCCGTAATTGTCTTTTGACGGTGACTTCGGCGATGCCAATCGAAGCGAGCAGCCCAAGATCCTGCGGTGCCAGGCAATGCCCGGCAGGCAGGATTTCGCTTCCCTTGGCAATGTCTTCGCCGCGGCGCCGAATGTTCTGCCCAACATGAACTGCTTTCTGTAGCGAAATCTGCTCTCCGTCAACTTCGACTTCTTCCTGCATCACCACCGCATCGCAATCGGGTGGAATCGGGGCACCAGTAAAAATGCGCGCCGCTGTGCCGGGCAGGAGGCGGCTGCCATTGCTGCCAGCCGGAATACGCTGAGTAACCTTCAGCCGGTTTGTTGCCTGCACATCTTCATGCCGCACGGCGTAGCCATCCATGGCGCTGTTGTCGTGGGGCGGCACATCCATGTCGGCGATTTGCGCCGTCGCCAAGATGCGGCCGACTGCGTGTTCCAGCTTGATGGTTTCTTCGGATTTGATAGTTTCGGCTGCTGCCAGCATCAGTTGCTGGATTTCGGCGATGGATGAAAGCGGTGTATGGGTTTTCATAATTGCAAATGATTGAGAATAAAGGCCGCAATGTCGGGCGGTTGATTCAGGTTTAATTGTGGCAGCGCGGTGCTGATGGGCGCATCGCTGGCAATCGCAACGATATGCGGGTCGAGCGGATGCAGCAAGGGTCTGCCTAATGTTGGGCGATGGATTTCCAGTTTGGGGATTGACTCGCGTTTGAAACCTTCCACCAGTAACAGGTCGCAGGGGGCCATGCGTTCGCACAACTGTGCCAGGGTTGGCTCAGGCTCCTGTCGCTGCTCGTGCAGCAAGGCCCAGCGTTGTCCTCCGGCGAGCAATACCTCGCTTGCGCCTGCCTGGCGGTGACGCCAGCTGTCCTTTCCCGGCTGATCAAGATCAAAATCGTGATGCGTGTGCTTGATCAGCGATACCTTGAGTTGGCGTGCGGTCAGTAACGGGATCAATTGTTCGATCAGCGTGGTTTTGCCGCTGCCCGAATAGCCTGCAAAGCCGAACAGCTTCATTCCTGGCTCATCATCTGATGGATTTCATCGCGCAGATCTTCGTATTCATTTTCTGCCATGCCCAAGTGTTTCAGCACATGGTCGCCGATTTTTTGCCATTCGGAATCAATCGTCAACCTTAGAAAGCCATGGACGATATGTTCGGCCAGACGGGTGATGGCGATCAGTGTGCATACCTCGGATTTGATATCGTGGCTGGCACTATCAAAAATGCTCAAATCGTGGTGGCACAGTATTGCTTGGGCGATTTTTTCTGGCAGAAACCAGGCGCGTGCCATCAGGTAACCCACTGATGCATGGTTGGTCGCATGGCGCTCATCCTCAATCGCAGTGAGTTCACGGCCGGTGGCGGTATTGGCCATTTGCAGCGTTTTTTCGTAATCGGGGAAGCGCTGCATCAGCAATGGCATGGCGCAGTTCTGGAACAGGCCAAAAGTATAAGCAGCATCGGCTTGTGTGCCGGGGAAGCGGCCGGCAATATAGGCCGATATCATGGCTTCTTGCGCGGCGCTATCCCAGAATTGATCGAGTTGCGGGTTTTGTTTGCCACGCATGGCATTTTTCAGTGCCAGGCCGGTAATGATATTGATGGTATTGTTGATGCCCAGAATGGCCAGTGCTTGTGGTACCGATGCAACACGTTTACTCAGGCCAAACAATGGTGAATTGACCGTTTTCAGCATCGCAGCCGAGAGACTGACATCCTGACCGATCAGTTGGGATATTTTGGCCGGATTTGGCTCCTGCTTCTCTGCCTCGCGGTGAAGCTCGTCCAGGATGGCTGGACGTACCGGAATGACAATACTTTTCAGAAGCTTTTCTGCTTCTTGCTGGCTGATATCCATGGGCTTGGCGAGATTGCGGTTGGCGGTGGAGTGTTGACTGCGTCAGTTTAGCCCGACTATGCCAATTTTGCCGCAGCAATCGAGCCAGAAAAATGGCCCGCATCAAGCGGGCCATTCTTTCGACTATTTAATCAGCTTGCTGATATCGATTGCTTGCCAGTGCGGAAAATACTTGCGTACCAGCGAGTTCAGTTCGACCTCGAACGCCCGCAAGCGTGCCAGTTCGCCTGCATCGCTGGCAGTTTGTTCGCTGTGCGCTGCTGCGACGATCATGCCTGCGCCAGCGGTGGCATTGCTGAGGCGGTCGATCACAATCAGATTGCCGCTGCTGCGACATTCGCGATAGGTATCGAATACCGCCGGTGCATTGACGTTGATTCGGCACAGGCCGATTTCATTCAGCGCCAGTTGCTCGGCTTCAAAGTGCTCCAGGGTGTTTACATCCACACGATGCAACACTTTTTCAACCCGCCCGAATACCGACTTGCCGGCCAGCTTGAAGGCATATTCCTTGCCAACCTGCAGCGGGCTTTCATTCATCCAGACGATATGCGCGTCAAACGCCTGCGATACGGTTGGCTGAGATTCATCGGCACGCACGATCATGTCGCCGCGGGAAATGTCGATTTCATTTTCCAGCGTCAGGGTGATGGCCTGGCCAACAAAGGCTTCGTTCACTTCGCCCGATGGCGCAACAATCGATTTGACCTTGCTTTGCTTGCCCGACGGCAGGGCTACCACAGCGTCGCCGACGCGGATCTGGCCGGCTGCGATGGTGCCGCAGAAGCCACGGAAATCCAGATTCGGGCGGTTGACGTATTGCACCGGCAGGCGGAACGCATCCAGTGCCACGTCGTGGGTGATATGCACGTTTTCCAGCGACTGCATCAGGGTTTCGCCGCTATACCAAGGCATGCTGTCGCTGCCCGAAACCACGTTGTCACCGCGCAATGCCGAAATTGGCACAAAGCGGATGTCAGGAATATTCAGCTCTTCGGCAAATGCCTGGTATTCGTTACGGATGTTGTTGAATACCTCGGCGCTGTAATCCACCAGATCCATCTTGTTGATGGCCACAATCACGTGGCGGATGCCCAGCAGGCTGACGATGAAGCTGTGGCGACGGGTCTGCGTCTGCACGCCGCGACGGGCGTCGATCAGGATGATCGCCAGATTGCTGGTCGACGCGCCGGTGGCCATATTGCGTGTGTACTGCTCGTGTCCCGGGCAGTCGGCAATGATGAACTTGCGTTTCTCGGTGGAGAAATAGCGATAGGCGACATCGATAGTGATGCCTTGTTCACGCTCGGCTTGCAAGCCGTCCACCAGCAGTGCCAGATCGATTTCTTCGTCAGTAGTATTGTATTTCTTCGAATCACGCTGGATCGCAGCCAGCTGGTCTTCGAAAATCAGTTTCGAATCGTGCAGCAAGCGGCCGATCAGCGTCGATTTGCCGTCGTCGACGTTGCCGCAGGTGATGAAACGCAGCAAGTCCTTGTTTTCGTGTTGTTTCAGATAGCCGAGGATATCGGAAGCAATCAGGTCGGATTGGTGTGACATATCTATCTCAATCTTTCAGTATTCGATCTGCGGCACAAGCCGATCAGAAATAGCCTTCCATTTTTTTCTTTTCCATCGAGCCGGACGAGTCGTGATCAATCACGCGGCCCTGGCGCTCGGAGGTCTTGGTCAGCAGCATTTCCTGAATGATTTCCGGCAGTGTCTGTGCTTTCGATTCAACGGCGCCGGTCAGTGGATAACAGCCGAGCGTGCGGAAACGTACGAATTTCTTCTCGATTTTTTCATCCGGACGCAGGTGCTTGAGGATGCGTTCATCGTCGATCATGATCAGCGTGCCGTCACGCTCGACCACTTCGCGTTCGGCGGCAAAGTAGAGCGGAACGATATCGATGTTTTCGAGGAAGATGTACTGCCAGATATCCAGCTCGGTCCAGTTCGACAGCGGGAATACGCGAATGCTTTCGCCCTTGTCGATCTTGCTGTTGTAGATGTTCCACAGCTCCGGACGTTGGTTTTTCGGATCCCAGCGGTGGTTCTTGTCACGGAACGAATACACACGCTCCTTGGCGCGCGATTTTTCCTCATCACGGCGCGCACCGCCGAATGCTGCATCGAACTTGTATTTGTTCAATGCCTGCTTCAGGCCTTCGGTTTTCATCACGTCGGTGTGTTTGGCGCTGCCCGAGTCAAACGGGTTGATGCCGGCTTTCACGCCTTCTTCGTTGATGTGCACGATCAGATCCAGGCCGTATTTGGCGGCAACCTGGTCGCGGAAGGTGATCATGTCGCGGAATTTCCAGGTGGTATCGACATGCATCAGCGGGAACGGTGGTTTACCCGGCGCAAATGCTTTCAGCGCCAGATGCAGCATTACGGCCGAATCCTTGCCGATCGAATACAGCATCACCGGGTTTTCGAATTCCGCTGCCACTTCGCGGATGATGTGAATCGACTCGGCTTCCAGCTGCTTGAGGTGAGTCAACCTTGTTTGACTGATGTTTACCATGCTTGGTTTATGTGTCTGTTGGATAACAAGAAAATGAAAGCCCGGCGGAAACTCCCCGGGCCGGATTGAGTGTTGGGCTGAACTATACAGAAAGCGAGCTAGCCTGAGAAATAATCAATGGATATATCAATATTATCTATTGAAAGGTAGATTTAGCTATACGCGGAAATAAAGACGCCTTTCCGGCTATTTGATTACCGTTACCGGAGGACGCCGGTACTGGTCACGCATCTTCGTGGCTTCCAGCTCACGGATTTTATAGAGCAATTCGCGCCGCGCCTGATCGGCGGAGCGATCATTCTGCATCTTTTCGTATTGTTCCCTGTATTGCGCCAAGCGTCGGGCATTTTCTTCTTCGTAGCGTTCGCGCTCTTTCTGGTAGCGTTCCTGCTGGTCTGCGCTATGGTTGCTGGATTGTGTGTTTTGATAGAGGCGGTCGCTTTCATTCCGCAACTGCTCTTCTGCTCGCGCATGTTGTTCTTCTTCGCGCTCTTGCTCGCGGCGCTGCTGCTCAATGCGGGTGATCTCGGCGCGGGCGCGTTGTTCGGCTTCCTGTCGCTCTTTTTCCATTTCGGCCTGCTGCTGTTCGGCGGCAAGGCGCCGAACCTCGTTGCGGTGCTGCGAATACACTACCATTCCAACCGAGGCAGCGATCAGGATTGCGATACCAATCACCAGTGGTTTGTGTTCTTCCAGAAATTCCATCTCACGCATTTCCTATTGCAAAGTGTCCGAGGCGAGAGTGATGCACTCTATGCTGATTTTACTATGCGGCGCGCTCGACTCATTTGCAAATCGTGAATGGCATTATCCTTCCTCAAAATCAACTCGCACCTTCAGGCCGCGGCCTGGTTCGGCCCAGTCGAGGCTGAGATGTGCGCGATGCAGTTCGCAGATGCGTGCGGCAATCGACAGGCCAAGGCCGTGCCCTGCAGCAGTTACGTCGCGGCCACGGGCGAAACGCTGCTGCAGCAACTGGCGTTGCTCTGGCTCGATTCCAGGGCCGTTATCAGTCACGCTCAAGCCTTGTGCATCACTGCTGATACAGACTTGCCCGCCATCGGGGGTGTATTTGAGTGCGTTGTCGAGCAGATTGCGCAGCAGTATGCGTAACAGTTCGGGGCGTGCCGCAACCGGTTGCTGGCGTTGGCAATCCACACGTAGTTGTATGCGGCGCTGCTGCGCCTGCAGCTGATGCTCGGCGATGGCCGCATCGATCAATGGCGTCAGCTTGGTCGGTTGCAATTCGATGCTGCTCATATCATCCAGCCGGGCCAGTTGCAGCAAGGCATCGACCAGCGAAATGGCCCGATCCACTGCTTGCAGTGCCTTGCCAAGTGCGGCGTTGGGTGGCTGTTGTGCCTGTGCTACCTCAATCTGGATGCGCAGGCCCGCCAATGGTGTGCGCAGTTCGTGTGCCGCATCGGCGGTAAAGCGTCGTTCGTTCTCCAGCGCCGCATCCATGCGTTGCAATAGCTGATTGAGCGTATCGATGATCGGCACGATTTCGGTGGGGGTATCCTGGTATTCAATCGGTGCCAGATCCTTGGGGGTGCGCTGGGCTATTTGGCGCGACAGGTGTGTCACCGGTTGCAGTATCTTGCCGCTTGACAGCCAGATCAGCAGCGCCAGAAACGGCAGGCCGATTACGATCGGCAGCAGGATGGTGCCGACAATCTGGCCTGAGAGTTCATTACGGATCTGGTGGCTTTGCCAGGCGACAACAAATTCGCCGCTCTTCGGATTGCGGTAGCAAAACAGCCGCCAGCGCTTGCCATCGATTTTTGCATTACGGAAGCCGTTGCAATTGTCTGGCAGGCGTGTCAGCAGCAGCTCACTGCTGTGGTGTGTCAGCTTGCCATTCTGGCTGAACAGGGCAAAGCCGATCTTGCGCTCGTATTCATGCTGGTGATCGGGCGGATGATCATTTTCGTGGCGGGCAATCGAGCCTGGTTCAACATCTACCACCATCCGCGCCATTTGCGCCAGTTGTGCGTCAAACAGCTCATCCACTTCGTGGTGAGCGTTGATGAAAAACAAAATGCCGATCAGCAGGGTGCCGCCGGCCAATACCTGCAGGCTGACGCTCAGCAGCCGTCCGCGTAGTGACCGGGAATGCTGGCTCACTGCGGCCCTTCCTGCTTGGGAATCATGTAACCAACGCCACGCATGGTGCGGATCAGCTCGCTGCCGAGTTTTTTCCGCAGATGATGGATATGTACTTCCACCGAATTGCTTTCGACTTCCTCGCCCCAGCCGTACAGTGCCGATTCCAGCTGGGTTTTGGACAATACATGGCCGCGATGCTCCAGCAGGAGTTCAAGCAGGGAAAACTCCCTTGGCGACAGTGCCACCGGCTGCTGGTCCCGGCGTACCTCACGGGCCGCTGGATCAAGCTGCAGCTGGCCGTGACTAATGATTGGTGTGCTGCGCCCGGATTGGCGGCGGGTCAGGGCGCGCAGTCGTGCGCAAAGTTCCGCCAGTGCAAATGGTTTGACCAGATAGTCGTCCGCGCCACAATCCAGTCCGCTAACCCTGTCGTTGACCGTGTCGCGGGCTGTCAACAGCAGTACCGGGGTGTTGTCGCCGGCACTGCGACGTTTGGCCAATATTTCCAGCCCGGATTGGCGTGGCAGGTTGATGTCGAGAATTGCGGCATCGTAGCGTTCGCAACTCATGGCCAGCTCTCCAGCCTTGCCATCGCGCACCCAGTCAACGGTGTAGCCGGCCTGCTTCAGTCCGGCTTCGACGCCGTCTCCCAGTAGATCATCGTCTTCAACCAGTAGTATCCGCATGCTGCTGTTTTCCTGTCTGAGGTTTGTAGCCGGTAATCATGGATAGAATCAGATTCTGTTTTTGCTTCCAGCTTTCAACGATGGCGGCAACAATGTGCAGTCCGACCATGATCTGCAAACTGACGGCCAGCGTTTCGTGCAGTTCTTCCAGCCATTCTTCGCCGAAGAAACGATCAGTCGTGGTTAGCCAGCCGCTAATACCCAAGCCAATCACGACCAGCATCAGCGCCAGCATCATCACTGCCGCAGCCGGATTGTGGCCGGGTTTTGGCCAATGTTCCCCGCGGCGCAAATCCTGCAGGTAGCGCCACAGCGCGGTGGGTGTTGGCACCCAGTCGCTGAAGCGTGCGTGCGTGCTGCCGACAAATCCCCAGGCTATGCGGCAGGCAACCAGTGCCGCCGCCGTATAGCCCAGGTAACGGTGTGGTGGATCACCAGCTTCATTCAGCCAGTTGGCGACGACGCAGATCACCAGCGACCAGTGAAACAGTCGCACAAATCCGTCCCAGACTTTGATTTTATCTGTGTCGTTGGCCATGATCCTGCTCCCGTTTTATTTTTCGTTAACTTGTTTGACGATCTTGCCGTCAACCGGATTGAAATAGATTTCCACTTTCTGGTTCTGCTTATCCCAGCCATAAATTTCGTAGCAGTTGCCTTTGGTGGTCTTGAATACCTTGATACGGTAGCCATCTGCTTCCAGCTTATGTTTCATGCTGGCTTCCGGCATCCATTTGTCCTTTGGCTCGGTGGTGCATTCCGGGCCGGCCATTGCCGCAGTGCTGAGCGTGGCAAGGGTCAGGGCAATCAGTGTGGCTTTCATGGCAATTTCCTCGTGGTGGGTTGTGGAGCCCTCATTTAGCTCCAGTTAACTTAACCTGTGCTTAACATTGGCGGTGTCGGAATGATCTGCCGTTGTAGTGGTTAAAACAGGGTGAGTGGCGTTGGAATGTACTACCGTCGTTGACTAGTATAAATGTTGGTAAATGAACTGGCGTCATAGTGTCGCCCGAATGGGTCAAGGAAAATGCAGGATAGTCAGCTGAATACGGTAAATCCTTTTTATCTGCAGCGTGTGGTTGATATGGCTGAGCATAGCCGTATCGAGGCCAGCGATGATATCTATGCCGCCAATGGCATGAAGCTGCTGGCGAAGGGGACACCGATTTCGCGTGAGGTGCAGGATCGTTTGATCAAGCACAAACTGAAAAAGCCGCTGGAAAGCTCTTTGTCTGTAGCCGATGCGATCGGCCTGCCGCAATTGCGGAAGCTGGCACAGGAGATTTTGGGGGGGGATGCCAAACTGCAGCCGATGCTGCGTTTTGGCAATCATGGCCCGCAGGCATTGGCAATATTCGACAGCCTGTCGCTGAATGACCCGATGTGCATGGTGCTGACCATGCTGGATCGCTCCGGTAAGGATGAGCTGCGCCATTGCGTCGAATGTGCTTTGGTGGCGCTGGTGCTGGGTATTGAGCTGGGGCTGGAGCGTGAACGCTTGCAGTATCTGGCGATTGGTGGGCTGCTGCACGATATCGGCGAGCTGTACATCAATCCGGCGTACCTGAGTGGCAACCATAATCTGAAGCCCAGTGAATGGCGGCACGTTGCGTCGCATCCGCTGGTGAGCAAAATGTTGATGGATGAGGTGGGGCAGTTTCCGCCGCTGGTCGGGCAAATCGTGCTCGAGCATCATGAGCGCTTCGATGGCAGCGGTTATCCGCGCCGTGCCGCTGGTGACCAGTTATCGCTGGAAGGCTTGATTGTTGGCGTTGCCGATACCATGTGTGCGGTGTTCCGGAGTTACGGGCGACCACTGGATCGTGCGGAGATTGCCATGCGCATTGTGCCGGGTCAGTTTCCGGCGCAGGTGACACAGATTGTGACTTTGGCACTGCGCGAGGCATCGGCGCCAGATTCCGCTGACGGGGAGTTACCGGAACTGGCGTTGATGACCGATGGTATGCATCGTTTGCTGAAGCAGTTGGCGCAGGTGTTGATTGCGCTGGATGAGTTGCAGGATGAAGAGCAGCTGAAAAGCTACAAGCCAGCGCAGCTGGTCGCACAACATGCTGCAGAGCGCATCAACCTGATTCAGCGTGCTTTTTCCAGTACTGGTCTGGATTCTCTGCCACGGGCCGAAGAGTTGGGGGTATTGGCGGCAAATGACAAGGATCTGCAGTTCGAGATCATCGTGGTGCTGGAAGAAATTGCCTGGCGCCTGCGCGAATTGTCACGTGATCTGCAGTTGCGGGTTGAGTCCATGCCTGAATTTGTGGCGCCGCTATTTGAAAGGCTGGTGCACAATCTGCACATGGCGCGCAACTGAGGCTGTTGCTACCCCGCAGCGCTTTAATTGAGGGCAGTTAACGGGTGACAGGCCTTGGGTAAGGTGTTCAGGCGGAAATAAAAACGGCGACCATGAGTCGCCGTTTTGTTTGCCTAGCCCGGATTACATGTTCGGGTAGTTCGGGCCGCCGCCGCCTTCCGGAACGGTCCAGTTGATGTTCTGGCGCGGGTCCTTGATATCGCAGGTCTTGCAGTGTACGCAGTTCTGCGCATTGATCTGCAGGCGTGGCTTGCCTTCGTCGAGGCCTACATATTCGTAAACGCCAGCCGGGCAGAAGCGCTGTTCCGGGCCAGAATAGATGTTCCAGTTGACCGCAACCGGAATCGACTCATCCTTCAGTCGCAGGTGGCAAGGCTGATCTTCCGCATGGTTGGTGTTGGAAATGAACACCGACGACAGTTTGTCGAAGCTGATTTTGCCATCCGGTTTCGGATAGTTGATTTTCGGCATTTCAGCGGCCGGGCGCAGGTATTCGTGGTCGGCTTTCTCGTGACGGAAAGTCCATGGCAGTTTAACGCCCAGACAGTGCATCCACATATCGAAACCACCATACAGGGTGCCGCCGATCATGCCGAATTTGCTCAGTGCCGGCTTGACGTTGCGAACCTTGTACAGATCTTCGTACACCCACGATTTCTTGTAGGCATCGATGTAGCTGGACAGTTCATCGTGACCGTTGCGGCCTTGGTTGATGATGGCGTCGAAAGCGGCTTCCGCTGCCATCATGCCGGTCTTCATCGCGTTGTGGCTGCCCTTGATGCGCGGCACGTTAACGAAACCGGCCGAGCAGCCGATCAGCGCGCCACCCGGGAAGGTCAGTTTCGGCACCGACTGCAGGCCGCCTTCGTTGATCGCACGTGCGCCGTAGGCAATACGCTTGCCACCTTCAAAGAAGGTGCGGATATGCGGGTGGGTCTTGAAGCGCTGGAATTCGTCGTATGGGCTCAAGTGCGGGTTTTCATAGTTCAGGTGCACGACGAAACCGACCATCACCTGATTGTCTTCCAGATGGTAGAGGAACGAACCGCCACCAGTGGATGTGTCCAGCGGCCAACCCTGCGAGTGCATCACCAGACCTGCCTGGTGTTTGGCTGGGTCGATTTCCCACAGTTCCTTGATACCAATGCCGAATTTCTGCGGGTCTACGCCATCACGCAGGTTGTATTTGGCCTGGATTTCCTTCGCCAGCGAACCACGTACGCCTTCTGCGATGAAGGTGTACTTGGCATGCAGTTCCATGCCTGGCGCGTATTCGTCTTTCGGTTGACCATCGCGGCCAACGCCCATGTCGCCGGTGGCAACGCCTTTTACCGAACCATCTTCGTGGTACAGCACTTCAGCTGCGGCAAAACCCGGATAAATTTCTACACCCAGCTCTTCAGCCTGGGAGGCCAGCCAGCGGCAAACGTTACCAAGGCTGATGATGTAGTTGCCGTGGTTGTTCAGCAACGGCGGCATCAGTTTTTCCGGGAAACGCTTCGAGCCGGTTTCAGTCAGGAACAGGAAATGATCTTCAGTCACCGGTGTATTCAGCGGTGCGCCTTTTTCTTTCCAGTCGGGGAACAGCTCGTTCATCGCGATCGGGTCCATCACCGCGCCGGACAGGATATGTGCACCCACTTCCGAGCCTTTTTCCAGCACGCACACGCTGATTTCTTTGTCGTTCTGCGCGGCCAGCTGTTTCAGTCGAATCGCTGCGGACAAACCGGAGGGGCCCGCGCCGACGATTACGACGTCATATTCCATAAATTCTCGTTCCACATTATTCCCCTTGTTGGCGCGGTCAGTCCCGTCCCTGAAAGCGGCTGCCACGGTTATGAATTCGAGCTGTAAAAAGCTCTTAATAATGCTATGAATTTCGTTTCAAGTCAAAAGTCAATCGAGCGTTTGCTTGGTTGTTTTTGGTGACTGAGGTTCATTTGGCTTGCGCGATATAGCTGATTTTTGACGCTGTTGACGATCTCATCGTCTGTCCTGATCAGGGGGGATCCGCTGCGTAAGGTATCCAGCCTTGGTTTTGCTCCTGTTCGCGGCGGCATTAATAAAGCGTGGCTGGACCTGCAGCGTGGCGGTCGTGCATGACTCGCAACAGATTTTGCCTCACCGAATCAGGCAACCCGATTGCGCGGAGAACCTTGCAGGAAGGCTTCAATATTGCCGATCAGCTGCTCTGACAGCGCTGCCAGCGCGCCGCTGCCGAGCCAAGCGCAATGTGGTGTAACGATCAGATTGCCAAGGCTCGGGTCGAGCAGGGGATTGCCATCCCGTGGCGGCTCGGTTTCCAGTGTGTCGATACCCGCGCCGCCGATGCTGCGTTGCCGCAGCGCGTGGGCGAGTGCCGCGGCATCCACCAGGCCGCCACGCGCGGTGTTGATGAGGATGGCGCTGGGTTTCATTTGTGCCAGCTCACGGCTGCCGATCATGTGCCGGGTTTCGTCGGTCAGCAGGCAGTGCAGCGACAATACGTCGGCGCTTTGCAGCACCTCTTCGAATGGCGTGTAGCCCAGTCGCAATTGTCTCGCCTGGCAGCGTTCGGCGAACAAAACGTTCATGCCGAAGGCTCTTGCCAGGCGAGCCACGCTTTCCCCCAGTGCGCCTTTGCCAACAATACCGAGGGTGGAGCCTGCCAGATCCTGAACCGGGTGCTGCATCAGACAGAATTGCTGGCTCTGTTGCCATTCTCCGGCTTGCACCGATTGCTGATAGGCCCGCAGATTGCGGCGCAGGGCCAGCATCAGCATCAGGGTATGTTCGGCAACGGTGGTGTCGGCGTAGTGGCGGATATTGCAGACGGCAATGTTCAGTTCGCGGCAGGCATCCAGGTCAATCAGGTTCACGCCGGTGGCGGCGACGGCTATCAGCCGCAGTTCCGGTAACTGCTGCAGTAGTTCACGATCTATTGCCACTTTGTTGGAAATGGCAACAGTGGCGCCGCGCAAGCGTGCCAGCCGTTGTTCTGGCGCGGTGTTTGGAAATTCCTGCCAATGATGCGCCAGGCTTGGTTTGCGCACAGGCCAGGGCAGGCTGTCGCGGTCGAGGAAAACGATGCGGGGATGGGGCAGATTGAGCATGGTAGAGGCTTCAGGCTGGGGTATTTGCGGTGCTGAATCAAACGTTTGATTGGTTAGTCGCGGTATACTGGAAAAATGGCAATGGCAAACCACTCATTCTTTTCCAGGCGCGTTCTGTACGGCGGTGTGATTATACTCTGGCTGGCCGTGACAGCTGCGACGTTCGCCCTTTATCTCAGCCACAGCCTGCAGGCGGCGCGTCTGCATTTCCATCATGTCGAGTCGGCGGCCTACGAGCAGATTGCCCACAAACTGGTGGTGACCGAAACGGTGCTGGACGGTTTTGCCGCTTTTCACAGTGATGCTGAAAACATTGTGCAATCGCGTTCGCGGCGTTATGCGCGGCAGGTGCTGCAGCGTTTTCCGCACATTTATGCGCTGGAGGCGGTGCAGCGGGTCAGTCAGGCGGAAGTGCCGGGGCTGGAGCTGCGCATGCGTGCCGCCGGTTTTCGCAATTTTCACCTGCATGCCTTGCCCGGCGAGACCATGTCCGAGCAGCCCTATTATTACCCGGTCGTGTTTGCCGAGCCGTTGCCGCCACGTTTTGACCAGGTGATGGGGCTGCTGGTGGATTACCAGCGTTTTCTGCTGCCAGGCAGCGCGGCGCATTCCTCCGCTGGCGATCACCGGGTATCGGCGCCATTTCGCCTGCTTGAAGGCCCGCTTGCTTACGCCATTACCCAGCCTGCCGGCCTTGGCCAGCGTCAGCCGCAGGACATGGTGGAGCGGCAATTTGGCATGCCGCTGTATGTGAGTGTGCTGATCAAGACCGACTCCCTGCGGCCGAGTGGCGTTCAGCTGCCGCCGGGTATGTCGATGAGTTTGCGTTATGCCCGGCATGCGCTCGACGACCCCGCCGGCATATTGTTCCGCATCAGCGTCGGCCAGGGTAGTGCGCTGGAAAACTGGCTGTTTCCGCGCCTGACCATGCAGAGCCGCATCAGCAGCGAAGTGCAGCCGTTTGTGTTGCACAGCGAATGGCAGCTAGGCTGGGCCACGCTGGGTTGGCAGATGTTGCTGGCGCTGTGTTTATTGTCGGTGTTTACGCTCGGTTTGTTGCTTTTGCTGGTGCAGCGCGTGCGCCGCTTTGAAGTGCGCCGCGTGGAGCGTGAAAGCGAGTTGTACGATCTGGCGATTCACGATCCGCTGACCGGGCTGTTCAATCGCTATTATCTGGAAAAGCGCATGCGGCGCGAAATCGAGCAGCACAAAAATGCTCATACGCGGTTTGGCGTGGTATTCATTGATCTCGACCGTTTCAAACCGATCAACGACGCTTATGGCCACGACACCGGGGATCAGGTGTTGCGGGTGGTGGCTGCGCGTTTGCGCAATGCGGTGCGGCAACGCGATACGGTGGCGCGCCTCGGTGGTGATGAGTTTGTCGTGTTGCTGGAAGCGGTTTCCGGTCAGGAGCGCATGCACTCGCTGATTGCCAGCCTGGCGGAAGCCGTGGCCCAGCCAATCAAACTGCAGAGCGGCGTATTCGAGATTGGTGCCAGCATTGGCATGGCGTTTTTCCCGGAAGATGGTGAAAGCGTGGATCAGTTGCTGCTGGTTGCCGATAAATTGATGTACGCCGAAAAACAACGCAAGAAACAGCCCGCTTGAGGCGGGCTGGATTCAGGCGGGATCAGGGTTCCAGCGGCTTCTCGACAATTTCCCGATAGGCATGCCAGGTGGCCAGCCCCGCCAGCGGCATGGTGATGATCAGCCCGGCGTAAAACAGCGCCACGCCCAGCACAAACAGCAGCACGATACAGCTACCCCACACCAGCATGGATAAAGGGTTGCGCAGCAGGGCCTGCACGCTGGTGAAAATCGCCGTCAGCGTATCGCCATCTTTCGCCAGCAGCATCGGAATCGACACTACGCTGATCGCGAACACCAGCAATGCAAACATTGCGCCGCAGCTGAAATAGGCAATCACGAAGGCCAGGTTCTCCTCAGTGAAAAAGGTCGCCTTGAACATGTCCTCAATCGTCGGGATCTGCTCGGTATAAAACAAGGCAAACAACACCACCGATACCCGCATCCAGCCGGCAAAGGTCAGTGCCAGAATAATGGCGAACAGACTGGTGCCCGGCAGATTGCGTTTCCAAGCCAGCAGCGAGGGTATAAACACCTTGCTCTGGCCCAGTTCCAGACGTCGGCCGATGTCGTACAGCCCCATACACAAAAATGGCCCGAGCAGCATGAAGCCGGTGGTGAGTGTGACGGTTTGATGTGGTGCGCTGAGAAACAGCCAGTGCAGGCACTGCCCCATCAACGCAAACACCACGCCATAAAACAGGCTGGCGAAAGGCGCGCGGCGTATATCGGTGCTCGCCAGTACCAGCCAGTGTAAAGGCCGCAGTGCCGGAACATTGCGAATCTTGGGAATCAGGCTGACCGCCGGTGGGCGTTCGACTGCTTTCTGCATGGCTGTTCTCCTCGATTAATGAAAGTGGTCAATCTGCTTTTTCTTTTGATTTTAGTTGCGAAAACAAAACATTGCGGTGAATTGTTGTGCCCGGACAGATGGCATGTGCGGGACTGCGATAAACGCTGACTGGTCGCCCCGACCGGCCATGCCTGCTCAATGTCTATATGCGCCATCCGGTATCTGCTTGACCAATATCAGAGGGCTCATTAGGCTGTTTTTGTAATATGTGCAGTGCACCATTCTTTTTGCCCAGCCTTGCCTGGATGTTTGTTCCGATCACAATGCGCGTCCAACCGGAATTCGGAGTTGACCATGCCACACCTTGAGCAGCAGTTGAGTCAGTCGCAGCAGATGTCGCAGAAAATTGCCACCTTGCTGCAGAAACGCCTGGGCGTTGCCGCCCAGCGTTATTCGCAAAAAATTGAACAGGTCACCAAGCAGGCATTGACTCCCGCGCCGCTGCCCGCCAATCCGTGGCAGATGTGGGCTGACTATGGCACCGACCTGGCGCAGCGCTCGCTGTTGTTCTGGGATACCTTGCGCCAGCGTGGCAATACGGCGCTGGAACACGAGCTGGCCGGCAAGCCGCCGGTGCTGCATTTCGACTATGAAATGGTGCTGGATGCGCGTCATTTCGAAAAACCGGTCAACTATGCCTTGATCCGCATCGTGCCGCCGGCCGGCGTGGTGGTGGATGACAAACGCCGCCCCTACATCATCATCGATCCGCGTGCCGGTCACGGCCCTGGCATTGGCGGTTTCAAGGATGATTCGCAGGTGGGTGTGGCCTTGCGTGACGGTCACCCGGTGTATTTCGTGATTTTCTTCCCCGAGCCGGAGCCAGGTCAGACCTTGCTGGATGTGTGCGCTGCCGAGCAGCGCTTCGTCAAGGAAGTGCGCCGGCTGCACCCGGATAGCGCCAAACCGGCGATTGTCGGCAACTGCCAGGGCGGCTGGGCGGCGATGATGCTGGCCGCGGCCGACCCCAATGATACTGGCCCGGTGGTCATCAATGGTGCGCCGATGTCTTACTGGAGTGGGGCGCTGAGCGAAGGCGAGGGCGACAACCCGATGCGTTACTCGGGCGGCATGCTGGGTGGCAGCTGGCTGTCGTCGCTGACGGCCGACCTCGGCAATGGCGTGTTCGATGGCGCCTGGCTGGTGCAGAACTTTGAAAGCCTCAACCCGGCCAACACTTACTGGGATAAGTATTACAACCTGTTTGCCAAGGTGGATACCGAGCCGCCGCGCTTCCTCGAATTCGAGCGCTGGTGGAGCGGTTATTACCTGATGAACAAGGAAGAGATCGAATGGATCGTGCAGAACCTGTTCGTCGGCAACAAGCTGTGGGAAGGTGGCGCCAAGAGCAAATCCGGGCGTGATTTGTCGCTGCGCGACATCAAGGCGCCGATTGTGGTGTTTGCGTCGATGGGCGACAACATCACGCCACCGCAGCAGGCCTTCAACTGGGTTGCCGATACCTATCAGTCCACCGCCGAAATCAAGGCCGAGGGGCAGACCATTGTTGGCCTGATGCACGAAGATGTCGGCCATCTGGGGATTTTCGTTTCTGGCAAGGTGGCGCAGCGCGAGCATTCGCAGATTGTCTCGGTGCTGAAATCGATTGAGTCGCTGCCACCGGGCCTGTACGGCATGCAGATCCACGAAAGCAAGAATGCCGATGGCAGCGTCAGCTACGACGTCACCTTTGTTGAGCGTCTGCTGGAAGACGTGGTGAAACGCATGAACCGTGCGCAGCGTATCGATGAGCAGCCGTTCGAGGCGGTCAGTGTGATTTCCGACTTCAACCAGCGCGCCTACGAGTTGTTTGCCCAGCCGCTGGTGCAGTCGATGAGCAATGAGCTTAGCGCCAAGGTGGGGCGTGATCTGCACCCGCTGCGTCTGCAATACCGCCTGGTGTCGGACATGAACCCGGCATTGAAATGGTTGGCACCAGCGGCGGCCATGGTCAAGTCGCAGCGCCGCGCAGTGGCGCCGGATCAGCCGTTGCGCCGCGCCGAAGGCATGGTGTCGGCAATGATCAGTGGCGGGCTGGATCTCTATCGCGACCTCAACAACGCGTTTACCGAAGCCATGTTCTTCAGTACCTATGGCTCGCTCTACAACTTCTACCTTGCCGGCCGCAAGCCGCAGCAGGCAGCAGCCGACGTTGCACCGCAAAAGCAGGATCCCCGCCAGTTGCCGTTTGTGGCAGAGGCGCTGGCTGCCATCGAAGAGGGCGGCTACCCACAGGCGCTGGCCCGGGTTGGCGCCTTGATGATGCGTTCGCACCGCGGACAAAGCCTGCCGCTGGCAATGTTCCAGCTGAAGCAGGAGCTGGTAGAGGAATACCGTGATTTGCTGCCAGACGAAACGCCTGATGAAGCACGCCGGATTCGCGGCGAGCAGGACATCATCTGTTTCTACGAGCCGGAAGCGGCCCTTGCCGCACTGCCGAAACTGCTGGCCGATATGGATGATCGCAAGCGTTTCCTGACCTTAATGGAGAAGCTGGCATCGGATCGTCGCTTTATCGCCGACAGCCTGACGCACGAACAACTGTCCTTGTTGCAACGGGTGCGGCAAATGCTGCCTGTGGCCGCAGCCAAAGCTGCCGGTAAAAGCGGTGGCAAAAAAGTTGTCAGTGCTTAAGGGAGATGCAGCATGAGTGATTTCAGCAATCGCACTTACGATGAAATCGAGGTGGGTAGCAGCCTGACACTGAGCCGCTGCCTCAACGAAACCGAGGTGGAAGCGCTGGCGCTGGTTTCCGGCGAAGTGGATCCTTTTCATCTCGATTCGATCAGCCCAGAAGGCCATCGCATCGATGCCAAGGCAGTGGCTGCCGAAGCGCTGTTGTCGAACATGCTCAGCCGTCGTTTGCCGGGGCCGGGCTCTACCATCCTGTCGCAGAATTTGAGTTTCAGCGGCTGCATCACTGCCGGCGATGAATTGACCGCCACGGTCACCGCCATCGAAAAACAGGCGGACGGTCATGTGATCGTTTTCCAGTGCCAGGTCCGTTGTGACGATGAAATACTGGTTGACGGCACCGTCAAGGTTGCAGCTCCGACGCAGCGTATCGCCTACAGCAATCTGGCGACGCCGGAACTGATCCTGCGTCGCAACGATGTGTTCAGCAGGATTTTGTTGCGCTGCCAGAGCCTGCCGCCGGTGAAATGCGCGGTGGTGCATCCGTGTGATCGCGATTCGCTGCTGGGGCCGATCGAAGCCGCCAAGCGCGGCCTGATTGAGCTGATTCTGGTAGGGCCGGAGAAAAAGATCCGTGCCGTGGCGGAAGCCGAAGGGCTGAGCCTGGATGGTTACCGCATTGTGTCGACCGAACACAGTGTGGAAGCCGCTCAGGTGGCGGTGGCAATGGCGCGCAGCGGCGAAGTGGAGGCCTTGATGAAAGGCAGTCTGCATACCGACGAGCTGATGGGCGCGGTGGTGCCGTCTGCCACTGGCCTGCGCACCGGCCGCCGCGTCAGCCATGTATTCGTGATGGATGTACCTGCCTATCCGCGCATGTTGCTGGTCACCGATGCGGCGATCAACATCGCTCCGACCATCCGCGACAAGGTGGATATTTGCCAGAACGCGATTGATCTGGGGCGGGTGCTGGGGATCGATACGCCGAAGGTGGCGATTCTGGCTGCGGTGGAAACCGTCAACCCGGACATGCAGGCCACCGTGGATGCAGCGATGCTGTGCAAGATGGCTGATCGTGGCCAGATCACCGGTGGGCTGCTGGACGGGCCGCTGGCGTTTGACAACGCGGTGAGCGAAGAAGCAGCCAGGACCAAGAAAATTGTTTCGCAGGTAGCCGGCAAGGCCGACATTCTGCTGGTGCCGGATCTGGAAGCCGGCAATATGGTGGCCAAGCAGCTGCAATATCTGGCTGGTGCCGACAGCGCCGGCATTGTGCTCGGCACGCGGGTGCCGATCGTGCTCACCAGCCGCGCCGACAGCGTGCGCACACGCCTGGCTTCGACTGCGGTGATGGCGCTGGTGGCGCATGCCAAGCGTGAAGCTGGCGGAAACTGAAATTGAAACATGGCCAAGAGATAATCGGAACATGGACATTATTGTTGTATTGAACGCGGGCTCGTCGAGCATCAAGTTTTCGCTGTTTGGTGTGGCAGGCGACGATTTGCATCTGGAATGTCGCGGCCAGATCGAAGGCATCTACACCGCACCGCATTTTGTCGCCAAGGACCAAGACGGTCGAGTATTGGCAGAGCAACGCTGGGACGAAGGGCACAATCTCGGGCATCAGGGCGCGCTCGCGCATCTGCAGACGTTTTTGCGCCAGCAGCAGGACGGCCGCAAGCTGATTGGCATTGGTCACCGGGTGGTGCATGGTGGCCCGAACTATGCAACGCCGCTGCGCATGAACCCAGATCTGCTGCAGGCGCTGGAAGCCTTTGTACCGTTGGCGCCACTGCATCAGCCACACAATCTGGCACCGATTCGCCTGTTGCTGCAATCCAGCCCGGACGTGCCGCAGGTGGCGTGTTTCGACACCGCTTTCCATCGCAGCAACCCGGATCTGGCGCAGCGGTTTGCCTTGCCGGGCAAATATTTTGATGCCGGCGTGCGCCGTTACGGCTTTCATGGCCTGTCGTACGAATACATTGCCAGCATCTTGCCGACCATGGACCCGGCGCTGGCCCGTGGCAAGGTGGTGGTGTTGCATCTGGGTAACGGTTCCAGCATGTGTGCCATCGACAGCGGTCGCAGCGTGGCCAGCACCATGGGCTTCACCGCACTCGAAGGGTTGCCGATGGGCACCCGCAGCGGTGTGCTTGATCCGGGCGTGGTGTTGTACCTGATGGATCAGCACGGCATGGATGCGCGCGCCATCGAAAAACTGCTGTACCAGCAATCCGGTCTGCTTGGTGTGTCGGGTATTTCCAGCGATATGCGCACCTTGCTCGACAGCGATCAGCCGAATGCCAAACTGGCGGTGGATCTGTATCTGTACCGCATTCGTCGCGAAGTTGGTTCGCTGGCGGCGGCAATGGGCGGGCTGGATGCGATCGTGTTTACGGCAGGCATTGGCGAAAACGCCGCCATCCTGCGGCAACGCGTGTGTGAAGATGCCGCGTGGCTGGGCGTAGAGCTGGATGCGGCTGCCAATACCCGTGGTGACCCGCGCATCAGCACCGGCGATAGCCGCTGCAGCGCCTGGGTGATTCCGACCAATGAAGAATTGATGATTGCCCGTCATACACGCGAAGTGCTGAACGGCGGGGCCTGAGTGTGCTGTTCTAAATACTGGAGAGCTTGACCATGGTCGTAGAAGTTCCACATCCGATTCTTACCGGCAAGAAGGCTTTGATTGTTGGCGTGGCCAATGAACATTCGATTGCCTACGGCTGTGCCAACGCGTTTCGCCAGCTGGGCGCCGAGCTGGCCATTACCTATCTCAACGAAAAGGCCCGGCCGTTTGTCGAGCCACTGGCGCAGCAACTGGAGACATCGCTGTTTCTGCCGCTGGATGTGGAACAGCCAGGCCAGCTGGAAGCCGTGTTCGAGCAGATCGAAAAGCGCTGGGGCAAGCTGGATATCCTGGTGCATTCGATTGCCTGGGCGCCGAAAGATGATCTGCAAGGCGGTTTACTGAACTGCTCGGCAGAAGGCTTTGCCAAGGCGATGGATGTTTCCTGCCATTCATTCGTGCGCATGGCCAAGCTGGCTGCGCCGCTGATGAACGAAGGCGGCAGCATGTTTGCCATGAGCTACCACGGCGCACAGAAAGTGGTGCCCAACTACAACGTGATGGGCCCGATCAAGGCCGCGCTGGAGGCGAGCTGCCGTTATCTGGCCTACGAGCTGGGGCCGCAGAAGATTCGCGTACACGCGATTTCACCGGGGCCGCTGAAAACCCGCGCCGCATCCGGCCTGAAGGATTTCGAACACTTGCTGAACGAGGCCATTCAGCGTGCACCAGTCGGTGAGCTGGTGGATATCGACGACGTCGGTTTCGCCGTTGCCTATTTGTCCACGCCGTTTGCGCGGCGCATTACTGGTGACACCATCTATGTCGATGGTGGTGTCAATATCATGGCATGAGTATCCTCGACTGGTTGTTTGGCGCCAAACAGGCATTGCCGGGCCAGTTCGACCCGGCGCTGATGCGCGAGGCTGTCGATTTTCTGTTGCGGCGCATCGACCCGCGGCTGATGCTGGTGAGCGATTATCAGCAGCGCTTGCTGGAACCGATGGCGACCACTATTTGCCATCTGCGCGATATCCTCGACGGCTTGCCAGCGTCGCGCCCTTGCCATCCGGACAACTGGTCGCAGGATGTGTATCTGCGGGCATTTTTTGCTGCGCCGGATTCGCTGGAGGCGGCAGTAAACCGCTCGCAAGAGTTGCGCGAATATTTCGAAGCCAACCCCGCGCTGGATACGGTGCATGCCTTGCTCGGTATGCGCGTGCGGCGCAAACAGGTGTTCGGCGTGGCGCTCAAGGGCGAGGTGATGCAGCATGACGTGCAGAAAACCGTGTGGAGCTTTGAGGACCACAAGCTGCGCTTTGTCGGCAGTGACAGCCAGCACCTGCGGCGTGCGATTGCCGAGGGCGTGCTGGATCAGCTGGCGCAATACATGCTGGAGCAGATCGAAGGCGAGCAGGCGCAGCGTTCAATGCTGGAGCAGGAGCGGGCGGCGCTGAAAACCCGTCAGCAGTTGCTGCAACGGCAGGGGCACGGCTTGACCGCGATGCTGGGTGACGAGAACACGCCGAGTCAGCAGGATCAGCAGCGGGTGCAGCAACTGCTGGACGAAAACGACCAGGCTCTGCAGCAAATGGGGGTGGCGCATGAGTCGCTGGAGAAATACCTGACGCAATTGCAGCAACTGCTGGGCCAACCGGAGCAGACGATCCCGGTGCATCAGCAAACCGTACGGCTGGATCAGATGAATACCGAAGTCGAGGAAAGCCCGACCGTGGTCTCCAACCCTCGGACGCTGACGGTGATTCAGGTGGTGGCTGATCCCCTGCATGAGCGTACCTTCATGTTGGTGCAGATCCGTCGCGAGCAATTGAAAACCAGTTCGGCCTTACTGGATGACGCGTTCAAGCTGCTCTGAGCGTATCGTGGCCACAAAAAAAGCCGGCATTTGCCGGCTTTTTTATTCTGCTGCTGATCAGATGACTTTCAGCAACTCGACATCGAAAATCAGCGTTGCGTTCGGCGGAATCACGCCACCTGCGCCACGGGCGCCATAGCCCAGATGCGGCGGAATGGTCAGGCGACGTGTGCCGCCAACTTTCATGCCGGCTACGCCCTGATCCCAGCCGCGAATCACTTCGCCGCCGCCCAGATGAAAGCGGAACGGATCGTTGCGGTCATGGCTGGAATCGAATTTCTTGCCGTTTTCCAGGCAGCCGGTGTAATGCACAACCACATACTGGCCCGGATTGGCTACCGCGCCATCGCCTTCGGTCAGGTCTTCAATAATCAGTTCTGGCAAATCGCTCATGATGTCTGTGTTTTCCTTAGGGTACAAAAGTCATCAAGCCTTGTAGCTCTTGATGGTAGCCCCGAGTGTATCCGAAAGTTGATTCAAATTCTGCGCCAGACTGGCCAGATGGGATGTGGCTGCGCTGTTTTCTTCGCTCATCTGCGCAATTTTTTCGATGTTCTGGGCAATCTGGGTGCTGGCCGCCCCCTGCTGGCTGATAGCCACCGCAACACCGGCGATATTGTCGGCCGATTCCGTGGCCATCTGATTGATGCTGTCCAGTGCCTCGGCCACTTGCTGCGTCAGCGATACGCCATGGGTCACGGTGTTCGAGGCCTCCTGCATGGTGCTCACCGCGGTACTGGTGTCCTGTTGCACCGCCTGAATCATGCCGGAAATCTGATTGGTGGCGTGGGTGGTGTTTTCTGCCAGTTTGCGTACTTCGTCGGCCACCACCGCAAAGCCGCGCCCTTGCTCGCCGGCGCGCGCTGCCTCAATGGCGGCGTTGAGCGCCAGCAGATTGGTCTGGTCGGCAATGTCCTTGATTACATGCACAATGCCGCCAATTTCCGCCGAGCGAAGTTCCAGTGACGAGATCACCTGCGACGATTGCTGGATGGAATCGGCGATGCGGTTGATTTCGCTGGCTGTTTGCACCGCCAGCGAGCGGCCATCCATTGCCAATTGCTGCGACTGGCGCGATTGCCGTTCAACACCGCTGGCGGTGTCGGCCACATGGCTGATGCTGACCGTCAATTGTTCGATCGCCGCTGCAGTGGAGGCGGTGGCTTCGGCCTGATAGGCAATCGCGCGGTTTTGCTCGTCAGACACATGGCGCAGTTCGCCAGCCGTGTCATTCAGCTGTGCGCAACCTTGCTGCGCCGAGGTCACCAGCTCGCGCACTCCGGCAAAAAAGCCGTTGATAGCACTGATGGTGGAGCCGATTTCGTCTTTTCCCTGATATTCGACATGCGTGCGCAGATCCCGCTCGCGGGTCGAACGCAGTACGCTGCTTTCGAGCAAGGTCAGCGGCCCCTGAATCGAATGGGTCACCAGCCAGGCGGTGAGCAATGCCAGCAGGATAGCGATGATGCCGACGCCGACCGCCAGGTTATTGGCATGCTGGATGGTGGCGTTGATCTGTTCGCTGATGGCACGCTGGTGTTGCAGTTGCAGATCCACATAGGCAGCCACATGTTTCTCCAGCTCATGGGTTGGAGTCGTGAATGGCTTCATCGCCTCATTTACTTCCGGTGGTGCGCTAAATTCTCCCGCCACCGCTTTCTGGCTGACTTGCCGGAAGCCGTCGCGATAGGCGATGAAACGCTGTTTCATCTCCTGCAGTTGCTTGACCTCATCCGCATCGGCAATCTTGCTTTCGGCGTCCAGCGCCTGCTGCATGGCTTGTTCGGCCTTTTGCCATTTGCCCAGGTATTCGGCGACCTTTTCCTTGTTGCCGAGATTGAGGATCATGTCCTTTTCAAAGCGCCGCATCTGCAGGGTTTGCAGCCGCAGCAAATCGCCGTTGTTGGCTGATGCGACGTTTACCTGCAGCTCGCCCAGATCGGCACTGATCTGCTGGCCACTGTTGAAATTGGTGCCGATCAGCACGAGTAACAACAACACCAACATGCCAAAGCCGAGTTTGATACGGGTACCGATTTTGAGTCCGTTCAGCATCAACTGCTCCCGAATTGGTTTTTTTGATCGCTGCGGCTAGAATCGCCGCAGTCTGGAATGCTTGAATATCAAGCATAGAAAACAGAATACCTATTTCCAATGAAAGGTTTAGCCATGCGCTTAGGCACGCCGTTGGCCCGCAACGCAAAGCGGGTGATGTTGTTGGGCTCGGGAGAGCTGGGCAAGGAAGTGCTGATCGCGCTGCAGCGGCTTGGCATCGAGACCATTGCGGTGGATCGCTACCCCAACGCCCCCGGCCATCAGGTGGCGCACCGTGCCCACGTGATCGACATGAGCGACCCGGCGCAGGTGCGCAAGCTGGTGGAGCAGGAGCGGCCGCACCTGATCGTGCCGGAAATCGAGGCGATTGCCACCGAAGAGCTGGAGCGCATCGAACACGAAGGCCTGGCCGAAGTGATCCCCACTGCGCGCGCCGCGCGCCTGACCATGAACCGCGAAGGCATCCGCCGCCTGGCTGCTGAAGAACTGGGCCTGCCGACCTCGCCGTATGCGTTTGCCGATTCGCTGGATGAACTGCGCGCCGCGATTGAAAACGGCATTGGCTACCCGTGTTTCATCAAGCCGGTGATGTCGTCATCGGGCAAGGGGCAATCGCGCATCACCGGGCCGGAGCAGATCGAAGCCGCATGGAATTACGCCGCATCCGGCAGCCGCGTCAACAAAGGCCGGGTGATTGTCGAAGGCGCAATCGATTTTGACTACGAAATCACCCAGCTGACGGTGCGCGCCAACAGCGGCGACGGCGATATCGGCACTTATTTCTGCGAGCCGATTGGCCACGTGCAAGTGCATGGCGATTATGTCGAATCCTGGCAGCCGCAAGCCATGTCGCAACTGGCCTTGCTGCGCGCGCGCGAGATTGCCAAGGCAGTGACTGACAATCTCGGTGGCCGTGGGTTATTTGGCGTTGAGTTGTTTGTGAAGGGCGATCAGGTGTGGTTCTCCGAAGTCAGCCCGCGCCCGCACGATACCGGGCTGGTCACGCTCTGCTCGCAGCGTTTTTCCGAATTCGAAATCCACGCGCGTGCCATTCTCGGCTTGCCGGTGGATACCAGCCTGCGCCGCGATGGCGCATCGGCAGTGATTTACGGCGGCATGGAGGCGCAGGGCATCGGTTTTGACAATGTCGATGAAGCGCTGCTGATTCCCGAAACCGATCTGCGCCTGTTCGGCAAGCCAGAAGCCTTTGCCCGCCGCCGCATGGGCGTGGCGCTGGCGAATGGTGACGACACCAATCAGGCGCGCGAACGTGCCAAGATGTGCGCCGATACGATCAAGACTGTTGCAGATGGAGCTGAACAATGAGTGATGATTTGCCGCAAGGCCAGACTGCCTACGAGCTGCTGGGCGGCGAGGGCGTGGTGCGCCGCCTGGTGGACCGCTTTTACGAAATCATGGACACCGACCCGGTCGCGGCACCGATCCGTGCCATGCACCCGCCGGATCTGCAACGCTCGGCCGACAAGCTGTTCATGTTCCTCTCCGGCTGGCTGGGCGGGCCGGATCTGTTTGTGCAGCAATTCGGCCACCCGATGCTGCGCGCGCGCCATCTGCCGTTTCCGGTGGACGAGGGTGCCCGCGATCAGTGGCTATATTGCATGTACAAGGCAATGGAAGAAACGCCGATGCCGGACGCACTGCGCGAACGGCTGGAGCAGTCGTTCTTCAATACCGCCGATTTCATGCGCAATCAGGATTAATCCATCCAGCCTGCAGCCCGCGCCAGTATTGGGTTGCAGGCCGGCTTGTGAGCCAATCCCAATGCGGCCTGCAGCGCTGCCTGTCAATCAGGGCAGCGACAACAGGATTTTCACCCGGGCATCCACCGCGCTGCGCTCCACATAACCAATGCGCCCCGGGTGTTGCAGCACCAGATCGATCACTTCCTGTTCCGACGCCACTTCTTTCGGCGGCCGGGCGGCGGCGGTAAACACCATGCGTGACCAGTAGGCGGTCATCTGGATGCTGTTGCGGCCGGCAATCCGTTGATAAAAATTCTCGCGCGCGGCGCCACGCGGCAAATCCAGCGGTTGTACCGTGGTGCCGTTGGGCAGTGCAAAATCCTTGCCCAGCATCAGGCGTTCCACCTGTTCGATGCTGAGGGCCGGCAGGTTGCTCTGGGCGCTGCTGATCACCACCAGTTCGGCCTGGCTGACGGCGGGCTGCGCCAGCAGCGCCAGTAGCAAGAGCCAGCAGCGTGAGTGGGGCAGATGTCGTGACATGGCGATCCCCCTCTCAGAAAATGAAATCCAGCGTCGCGCTGAACAGCTTCACCCGAACCCGGTCCGTGACGAACTGGCTGGGCGTGTTAACGAACAGTGAGCTGCTGTTCGCATTCTTGTCGATGAATTCCATCTGGAGTTTGACCGCCAGCTTTTCCACCGGATCCCAGCGTACGCCGGTTGTCCAGGTATGTTGGCCATAGGCGCCGCGCTCCACCCCGCGGGTGATGGCATTCACCGCCTGTGCCATGGCCGCCAGCTGGGGAGACAAGCCACTGCTGTCGAGTGTCGGCCAGTGATACTGCTCGGTGTTCCATACCCGCGCATAACTCAGATAAGGGGTGAAACGCGCCAGGCGGTAGCCGCTGGCGACATACCAGCCGCTGTAGTCGGCGTAGACATTGCCCTGAGAATGATTATGGAAAAATTCGGAGCGCAGCTGCCACTGGTCGCGGTCGTACAGATAGCCGAGCGCAATGTTTTGGGCCTTGGCATGGCGATAGATAAAATTGTCCTGCACCTGTTGGGCGCCAGGCACGCCGGCGCTGATCAGCGCTTGCAGCATATTGCTCTGCAGCGTGTAATAGTCGGCAGAGCCGTCAAATTCGACATGCATGCCGGAAAGGCTGAACGTGGAACCGCCATATTCCAGATTCACCCGCCCCAGCAGAATCGGTAGCGCCTTGTAATCCTGCGTACGCGATGGCGTATTCATGCGCAGGTGGGTGGTGCCATATTCGGCCTTGGCCTGTATCCCCAGATTGCCAAGCGTGCCGCGATATTCCAGATCGACGCCATCCAGATTGGTGATCGGGTTGAGCGTATATACCTCGGCTGGTGGCCGCACCATGATTTGCGCATAGCCCACCTTGCGCCAGTCCGACATCATCAGCACCGGCGCCATCACCCGGCCAAAGCTGGCGCGCCACTGCGGGGTAATCTGATATTTGAGGTTGGCCCACTCAAACTGTGGCGTCCAGCTGGCATCGGTTCTGCGCTCCGAGACCAGCTGCACCACTGCCGACCAGTTTGACGACAGCTGCCCTTCCAGTTGTACCCCCAGCTTGCTGTCCAGGCCCGGATCCCAGGCTGCGCTACGCCCCGGGCCTTTGGGCGCAAACGGGTTGTCAGCGCGATAATCGGCCTGATCGTTGTCGCTGTGGGCGATGCCGGCGGTGCCAAAACCACCGAAATGCCAGTCATCGGCATTGGCCAGACAGCAAACGGGAAGCACCAGCAAAAGCCAGGTGCAGGGGCGAAGCAGCTTCATGGGAAAACCTATGGCGTGATTGGCTAAGGGCTTGTTCTGATTATAGTCACTGCCGCCATGAGGCAAGCGCGATCAGCGGTAATGCGCTGATGCCCGGCACACCTTGCCGTTTTCGTCGAATTCGAAATACTCCGCCGCCAGCCTGCCGCCAACGCTGCGGTAATACAACAGCAGCGAGTTCACCCCGCACAGGCAGTCGATCAGTTCAAAATGCAGCTCCGGCATGCGCGCCAGCGCCGCTTGCCAGTAGGCGCGCACTGCCGGTTTGCCGTGCAGGCTGCCACTGGCCTCGCCGGCAATGGCTGCGATATAGGGCGAGGCCATGCTGAAATCATCGTGATACAGCGCCAGCACCTGATCCAGATCGTGGGCGTTCCAGGCGACTATCCACTTTTGGGCAAACTGTTCTGCCTGTTGCGGGCTCATGTGTGGGCTTTCCAGAAATGCAGGATGGAAGGTTTGGTTTTGCGCTGCGCCAACGGTAGCGGCTGTGCACCCGCGTGCCTGCGCCGCAGCCGTGCGGTTTGTAGTGCCTGGCACAGCAGCATCTTTGGCTGGCCGGCCTGATATTCGTCACCGGCCTGCAGGATGATGTCTTCTCCGGCATGGCTCAACCACAGGCTGCCGGCAAGGCAGCGCACAGTTTCACCACGCTGCAGCGGCAACCAGCACAGTTGCCCCGGATCGAGGTGGGCGGAGTCGGACATGATGGCCTCCAGTCGGCGCTAAAACAGGACTCCAGCATAGCCCTGGCACCATCCCCGCAACAGCGTCAGCCAGCACGCAGTTTGAGCATAACACTTGCCCGTGCCGGATAACTGTTATGCTTTAATTGCAGCAAAACTGTCACTGTATCGTCATCTCGATTCTTGCGAGCATGCTAGGCAGTCTGTTGTCCCTTCTGCCTTGAGAAAGGTGTTGCCATGAATCTAGCCCAGTCTGCCGCACTCAGCGGTCGCGGTCATTTGTACGAATCGCTGGCGGCGGAAATCGCCAATATGATCGGCGCCGGTGTGATCAAGTCCGGCGAAAAGCTGCCGTCGATCCGCAAATTGTCGAGCCAGCGCGATGTCAGCCTGTCGACGGTGATGCAGGCATTCCGCGTGCTGGAAGACCGCGGGCTGATCGAAGTGCGGCCTCAGTCGGGCTTTTTTGTGCGGCGCCAGGTATTGCGGCAGGCTCCGAAAACCACTACGCCGCCGGCACAGCCGATGCCGGTGGCGATTGACGACGTGCGCCGGCGTATTCTGCAGGAAAGCCAGTCGGGCCAGGGCGTGGCACTGGGCGCGGCACTGATCGACCCGGAGCTGTTTCCGAATCAGGCTCTGCAGCGCCTGCTTTCCGGCATCACCCGTCGCCAGCCGGGGCTGATCGGCAGTTATGCGATTCCGCCTGGCCGTATCGAGCTGCGCCGGCAACTGGCGCGGCGCTCGCTGGAATGGGGCGGCGAACTTGATCCAGAGCAACTGGTGATTACCAGCGGCTGTATCGAATCGCTGCACCTGGCGTTGCGCGCCGTCACCCAGCCGGGCGACGTGGTCGCCATCGAATCGCCGGTGTATTACGGCATTCTCAATCTGCTGGAGGCGCTGGGGCTGAAGGCGATGGAAATTCCCACTCACCCGCAGCATGGCATGTCGGTGGATGCGCTGGAGCTGGCCACCCGCAACGGCGGCGTGAAAGCGGTGCTGGTGGTGGCCAATTATGGCAACCCGCTCGGCAGCCTGATGCCGGACGCCAACAAGCAGCGGCTGGTGCAGCTGATGGCCGAGCGCGGCATTCCGCTGATCGAAGACGAAATCTACGGTGACTTTTTTCACGGCAACGAGCGCCCCACGCCGTTAAAAGGCTTCGACCGGCACGACAACGTCTTGCTCTGCAGCTCGTTCAGCAAGATGCTGGCGCCCGGCTTCCGCGTTGGCTGGGTGGCGGCCGGGCGTTATCAGCGGCGGGTGGAAGCGCTCAAGGCGATCACCACCATGTCCACGCCGGAAATGCTGCAGCTGACGCTGGCGCAGTTCATGGAAGCCGGTGGCTTTGACCATCACCTGCGCCGCTTGCGCCGCGCCTGTGTTGATCAGGTGCATGCCATGTTCGACGCGGTGTGCCGGCATTTTCCGGCCGAGGCCCGGGTCAGCCTGCCGCAGGGGGGATATGTGTTGTGGATCGAGTTGCCGCCGCAGGTGGATGCGGTGCAGTTGCTGCAACTGGCGATTGCCGAGGGTATTTCGTTTGCACCGGGGGTGCTGTTTTCCAGCACGCCGGGGCAATATGCACACTGTTTGCGCCTGAGCGCCGGTGGCCGCTGGCGGCCGGAAGTGGAAGGCGCAATCCGCCGCCTTGGGCAGCTGATCCAGTCGCAGCTATAGCGGATTATTTCTGCTTGGCCTTGGCCGCTTCTTTCGCCTTGGCCTCTGCCGCCGCGCGTTCTTCCGCGGCCAGCAGCGTGGCTGGTTTTTCCATCGGGCTCAGTTTCAGCTGCGCCGATAGCTGCGTCTGTTCCTTGAACAGTGCCGCCATCTTGCCTTCGATGCCGCTGCGGCCGCTGTTAAACGCATCGTTGATCTTCTTGATTTCCTTGTCGCGCTCTTTTTCCAGCTCCAGACGGAAAGCCGGGTTGCGCGTCACGATCGGCTTGTCCATCTGCTCCTGCACATCGGCCGCGCGGCGTTTTTCCAGCTTGGCCAGTTCCCAGTCCAGATCGTCGATTTCATAGCTGATATCGGTGCGGCGCCGCTCCAGCGCCAGCCGCTCGTTCAGCGCCTGCACCGCTTCCTTGCTGCCGACCTTGGGCGCGCCGCCATTGGCTGCGGGCGCTGCAGGTGCCGCTGCGGCAGGCGGCGGGCGAATCCCCTGTTGCTTGCGTACCTGATCGCAGGGGAAATCCTGAAACACGGTTTTGCCATCAATCTGGCAACGATAATGGCTCGGCGCCTCATCGGCCGCAAACACGCTGCTCACCAGCAGCAGGGATGAGAGCAACAGGGCAGGGCGGGGCAAGCAATGCATGGGGCAATTCCAGATCAAGGCAACCCTCTCATCATAGACCAGCACGGCCCGCTCTGGTATTGCCTCGCAGGCAAGGCTGCAAGGCAATCAGGGCGCGCCTTGGCGGCAGTAGGCACAATTGCCGGCAAGGCCCGGAAACACAACAGGCCGGATTCATCCGGCCTGTGTGCTTGTCGCTCTGGCAGAGTGCCCTGCCTCAGGGCAGGCTGTAGAGCACCTTGACCGATGAGTTGACCTTGGATTTCTCAACGTAACCCACCAGATTGGGGTTTTTGGCGATGAGATCAACCAGATCGGTGGATGACTCGACCTCCTTGGGTGGCTGGCCGCTACCGGTGAACACCTGCTTCGCCCAATAAGCCTTGACCTGACTCGGGTTCTTGCCGGTCACCTTCAGATAGAACTCTTCACGCACCGGGCCCTTGGGCAAATCCAGCGGTACCGCTGTTGATCCATCCGGAAACGCATCCAGCTTGCCGAGAAAAACTTTTTCTGCCTGGTCGTTGCTGAGGCTGGCGTTGGCGTTTTTACTGCTGACAATAATCGCGAGTGGCTCGGCTGATGCCAGGGCGCTGAAGCCTAATTGCAACGCGGCACAGGCAGCGAGAAGTATGGTTTGGGTCTTCATGCCTGTCTCCCTCAGAAAATGAAATCAACGGTGGCGCTGATGACCGACACATTGCGGCTGTTAGCCTCAAAGTCTTTGGTCTGGTTGATGAAGATGCCCTTGGATTCGGCTGGCTTGCGGATATAGTCGCCTTGCAGCTTGAGCGCCACGTTATCGGCCACATCCCAGCGCAGGCCTGCTGCCACGGTCTTTTGTGCCTCGCTGACCATCGCACCTTTTGCCGTGCCATTTACTATCATTGCCGGCAGGTATAGCGGGTTGGTTGGAGCCATTCCGCTCGTATCGATCAGGGGGAGATCGTATTTCTCAGTCATCTTGACCTGCGAATACGATGCGTAAGGGGTGAACTTGCCGAGGCGATAGCCGCCCAGCACATACCAGGCATCCTTGTTCGGATATAAATTGCCACCGGTGCGGCTGATCATGTACTCGCTCTGCAGCAGATACTGATCCTTGTCGTAGCTGTAGCCAAAGGTGAAGAAGCTCGCCTTGACGTCGGTGGTGGGCAGATTACTTTGCAGTGTGCTGGCGTTCGGCACGCTGGCGGCAACCAGCGCATCCAGCGAATTATTTATCCGTGTCAGGTTATCCGATTCGGCGCCGAGATTGAATTTGGAGTAGGCGGCGCGCAGCGTGTGGCCGTGGTATTCGCCAGTGAGCGTGGCCATGGCGACATCGATATCGAAATTGGTGCTGTTGGGAGGTGTGGCGTTTGGCCGATCCAGCCGCAACTTGCGGCTACCGGCCAGCCCTTTGGCGTTCAATAACAGATCACCTACCTCATGGCGGTAGCCGATATCGATACCATCCAGATATGTCAGCAGGTTCTGGGAGTACACATCCTGCGGCACACGTAATGCCGTCAGCGAATAACCGACATTCTGGAACTCGGAGAGCATGAACATCGGCGTTTGCACCCGGCCGCCGCGCAGATACAGATCGCGGGTGGCCTGATAACGCAGATTCAGCCATTCGAATTCTGCGCGCGAACTGTTGTCGGAGTGCTTGCGTGCCATCAGTTGTGCCGTCGCCGTCAGCCCCTTGGCCAGCGTGGCATCGGCTTGCAATGCAATCTTGGTATCCAGCGTCGAATCGATGTGGTTGGTGCGTGCGGTACCGGTGCTTTGCTCCGGATTGAGCCGGAAGTCCGCTTCGTTGTTGTTGCTGCGTGCAGCGCCAAAGGTGCCAAAGCCGGAAAACTTCACCGGCAGGGCATCGTCAGCCAGCGCCAGACTGCTGCACGCCAGCAGCACGGCGGATGTAACGAGCTTGGTTTTCATGTGAGCCCCTCTTCTTGGTGGATGGTTGAACGGCAGGCAAGGTAAAAATGGCCGCCCGGGTATTGCCGAACCTTCCTTAGATGCTTGTTGTAACGGAACATTTGTTCGCGTATCTCGAACCTTAGAAGTCGCATTGGCGGAATACAAGCTGCGCCAGCACGCCAACATTCGGGGGGGGGGGGGGCTGCGAGCCAATCTGGATGCGGCTTGCAGCGGCAGGGGAGATATTTTTGCAGTGCCCAAGGTGCGTGCCTGTATCCGGCCTCTGCGCGGGTTGTCGCGATCGGGCTTTTTCGCGCAGGCTGTGCCAGCCTGTTAAAATCCCCGGCTAACCATCCGCTGCGAGCCACCATGACTTCCTCCGCTTTCTCCTCTCTGGCACTGGCGCCGGTATTGCTGCAAAACCTCGACAGCCTTGGCTATCAGCAGATGACCGAAATCCAGGCGCAAAGCCTGCCGCTGATTCTGGAAGGGCGGGATCTGATTGCGCAGGCGAAAACCGGCAGCGGCAAAACCGCCGCCTTCGGCCTCGGCCTGCTGCACCGGCTCAACCCCAGCTATTTCGCGATTCAGGGCCTGGTGCTGTGCCCGACGCGCGAGCTGGCGGATCAGGTGGCGCAAGAGCTGCGGCGGCTGGCGCGGCAGTCCGACAACATCAAGATTCTGACCTTGTGCGGCGGTGCGCCGATGGGGCCGCAGATTGCCTCGCTGCAACACGGCGCGCACATCGTCGTCGGCACACCGGGGCGCATTCGCGATCACCTCGGGCGCGGCAGCATCAACCTTGGCACCATCAAAATGCTGGTGCTGGACGAAGCCGACCGCATGGTCGACATGGGCTTTTACGACGACATCGCCGGCATTGTCAGCGCCTGCCCATCACACCGGCAGACGCTGCTGTTCTCCGCCACCTATCCCGATGACATCCGCCGCGCCAGCGCCGAATTCCTGCGCCAGCCGGCCGAGGTGAAAGTCGAAGCACAACACGACAACAGCCGCATCGAACAACGCTTTTACAAAGTGGCGGACGACCAGCGCGCCGCCGCCGTGGTGGCACTGCTGCAACACTACCGGCCCACATCGACACTGCTGTTCTGCAACACCAAAATCCGCTGCCGCGAACTGGTGCAGGCGCTGCAGCAGCAGGGCTTCTCCGCGCTGGCGCTGTATGGCGATCTGGAGCAGCGCGAACGCGACGAAACGCTGCTGCAATTTGCCAACCAGAGCTGCTCGGTGCTGGTGGCCACCGATGTTGCCGCACGTGGGCTCGATATCAGCAGCCTCAGCGCCGTGATCAACGTCGACGTCAGCAAAGACACCGAAGTGCACATCCACCGCATTGGCCGAACCGGCCGCGCCGGCGACAAAGGCCTGGCGCTGTGCCTGGCATCGCCAGCCGAAAACAAATGGGTGAAACTGATCGAGCAATACCAGAGCCGCCCGGTGGAATGGTTTGACCTGCCCGTGCCAGAAGCGGGCAGCCAACCGCTACAGGCTCCGATGGTCACCCTCAACATCTTCGGCGGCAAAAAAGACAAACTCCGCCCCGGCGACATCCTCGGCGCGCTCACCGGCGAAGCCGGCATCCCCGCCGCCAAAATCGGCAAAATCAACGTCTTCGAGTTCTACAGCTACGTAGCCGTCGCCCGCGACGTCGCCCAACTGGCGCTGAAACGCTTGATGAACGGCCAGATCAAAGGCCGCAAAGCCAAAGCCCGCTTCCTGCAAGGCCCGGCCGACTGAGCATCGCTGCGGGCCGCTCTGGTATTGGGCTGCAGGCCGGGCTGCAAGGCAATAGCAGCGCGGTGTGCAGGGCAGGTGATTTGGTAGCCCGGATGCAGCGTAGCGCAATCCGGGGCGGCATTTGCTCGAAGCCCCGAAGCAAACAGACGGCCATTCAGGCCTCCCGTTTGCCCCCGGATTCCGCCTGCGGCTGCATCCGGGCTACGCGTCGCGCAGGTAAAACAAAACCCGCCTCGCGGCGGGTTTGTGGGGCTGGCAGAGTTAGCTTGCTCAGCGGCGGCGTTGTGCAGCCAAACCTAGCGCGCCTAAGCCCAGCAGCGCTAGCGAAGCGGGTTCGGGAACGTTGTTGCCTGGGGTGTTGGCGGTCGGAGTGACACGGTAGAGCAGCCAGCCGACGGAGTTGGGGATGTTACCGCTGAAAATATCTACGTTAGCGATGCTGCCATACTCATTCCATTTATACAAAAGATCTTGGTTCTGCCTATCGTAAAAGGTGGAGTTCATGATGCCGCCAGATTCTAGACCTACCCCGTTATCACTTAAAAACCAAACAAGGTCATTGTCACGATGATTGAAACTGGCATCATCGTAATAGGATTCGCCTAATAACCGCTCTCGCAGTGGATTGGAGGCGTTATGATCGCAATAAGCCGAACCGCTAGCAGTACATGGATTCCCCGCCCCAACCAGTGCATCCACAAACAACTGCGCGTCGTCATTATGTGCAATCGAGAACCCGGCAAACTGGCCCCCGGCCTGGGTGGCTGCCACGGTTTGGGCGTAGCTCAAGCCACGGGTCACATCCCAACCCAGCCACTGGCGGTGGTTCCGGCTGTCTTCGATAATCGGGCTGTTGTTGGCCACATCGCGCGACATGCTGCCGACAACGATGGGGGTGGCTTGAGCCAGGCCTGCCAGCAGCAGGGCAGAAGTAGCAATCAGAGTGCGAACAGAAAACATGATGGGCGATTCCAGGCGGCAAAAAATGAATACGCGGCAGATGTAAGCATTAATTGTGCCAGATGTTTTTGTGTTGTTCAGTGCATTGAATTTATGGTGTTTTTATTTGTTGCTGAAGCGGCATGATTTTCTTGTATAACAAAATTGTAATGTATGTCGACATACGAATTGGCGTATGTGTTGCGCCGGTTTTGATTCCGGCAATCCAATCGTTGCTCCCAGCCAAGTCTGGCGCGGTTTTGCTGGCGATGGATGGTGAATTTTACGAGTGTAAAAAATTCCGACACTTGGCGTTATCGCCAATGTTTTTTGCGCCACCACGGACCAGCTCCCGTAGGTCGCGCCGAGCATCGCAGTTCAATGCGGGGAAGTCCGCGAGGACTGTTTGAGTCCCAGACCGTAGGGCTGGGGCGAGTTCCGCAGCGGCCGCATTGAACGAGAAGCGCAGGGTATCCGTAGCGCAGCGAAGGACGCGATCTCCGGGTCGCCTTCTTTGGGTTACGTTTCTTGGCGAGACAAGAAAGGTAACGTGCCTGCCGGGCACCCCCGGCACCTAAATCAACTGCGCGTTAGCGCACAAGGCCGTAGCTCGGACTTCAGTCCGACTCGGTGCCAAATGCAAGCGACTGCGTCGGACTGAAGTCCGACCTACAAAAATCGCCCGCTAGGTTCAATTGCCGTATCCCTGCAACCCGCTCTGCCATTGCCTTACAGGCAAGCCCGCAACCCACGCCCCTATTGCCCCGCAGCCTTAACTACCTCAAGGCCGCAGCGACTCCGCCCACAGCAGTGCCGACAGGTGGCAGGTATCCACCTGATGCGGCTGCAGCCGCAGTTGTTGCAGCAGCAGTTCCAGTTCCTGCTGGGGGCCGCCAGCGTCGGCCAGCCCTTCCAGGTCATCACCTTCGCACATCTGCGCCAGCTGTAGATAGGCGGCGTGTGGGCCGCTTTGCAGTAATAGCGCCTGGCTCACCGATTCCGGCAGTTGCAGCAGCGCCAGCGCGCGTGGCAACGGGGTTTGCAGCAGCACGTCCAGCAGCGAAAACAGCCCGACCAGAAAGCGCTGGTTGGCCTCTTGCGGCGATTGATTCGGGCCGCCGAGGGTTTCCATGAAGCGTGCGCGGATCAGCGCCATGTCCAGCAGCGAGAGGTCGCGCGCGGCTTCGCCATCGAGTTGAAACAGCAGCACCGTCAGCCAGCGGAACAATTGCTCGCGGCCGAGCACCATCAGCGCGTCTTCGGCACTGCTGATCGGCTGGCCGGTGCGCAGCGCGGGTGAGTTCACCAGCCGCAGGATGCGGTAAAGCAGCACCGAATCCTGCTTCAGCGTGGTGGCCAGTTGTTCGTTGTCGGCCTCGTGGTGCAGCTGGTTCATCAGCTCGATGATCTGCATCCGCCCCGGCTCGACCGGGTGGCTGGGCCAGGGGTGCCGCTCGGTGATGAAGTTCCCGTGAAACAGTTCGACCTTGCCGCCATACAGCAGCGAGCGGTGCGCCGAGAGGAAGGCTTCTTCGGTGTCGATGTGCCGCGCCAGCAGTTGCACGTGGTTGATGCGGTTGATCCAGTCGGCGACGCTGGAAGACCAGGTGTGCGGGTCATCCGGCTCCAGCAGCACGTAGCTGAGCAATGGCTGCACCGCCTCTGCCAGCGGGTGCTGATGCTGGCGGATGCTGAGGCCAAAACGCATGCCCAGGCTGCGATAGGCGCTGAGGATGCGCAGCAGCGGTTCGGCCAGCACGCCGTCGCTCAGCTCCAGCAGTAGCACCATTTGCGGTGCGGGCAGGACGGCGAGGTCGGGGTCCTTGATGTGGCGCACATCGAGATGGATGAAAGCGGTGCGGCTGCCAAGCAGGCGCCCCAGATCAATCAACTGCAGGTGGCTGAGCAGCATCTTGTCGCGCAGGTTGCGGCTGCTTTCGCGCTGCTGCAGGCCTTTGCCCTGGCGCAGTGCCAGTTCGTAACCCACCAGCTGTTGCTGGCGATCGAGCACCGGTTCGCGGCGGATCACCGATTTTTCGCCATCCACGCTGAGCGCATCGGATGCCGGGGTGCCGCACGGCGGCGGGGTGATTGCGGGGGTTTTGGTGCGAAAAAGCCAGGCCAGCAGACGTTGCAGCATGATGACTCCGGGGCAAGGGGGATTTCAGTATAGATGTCGCACAGGCGCTCGCTGGCCGCTTTTGGCGACTCAAGTGACTGTCGCACCGGGTGTTTTGCCATTCATATTTATTTCACAATATCTGCATACACTGCGCCGGTCTTTACCCATGCGGATATACCCATAATGAGCAAGCCTAGCGACAACACCCCGCTGCTGATCAGCGGCAACGAAGATTCCAATATTTCCGGCAATGAACACTTTCAGGGCGTGCTGCAGGCGCGTCTGAGCCGCCGCGATATCCTGCGCGGCAGCCTGGGCGTGGGCATGGCCACCATGTTCAGCAGCTTTGGTCTGTCGGCCTGCACCAGCGATAACAACGATGACAATGCCGCCGCCGGCAGCAGCGAAAAACTGCTGAACTTCAGCGCCGTCAACAAGAGCCTGCTGGATCAGGTGGTGGTGCCGGCCGGCTACACCGCCAGCATCATTTATGCGCTGGGCGATCCGCTCAGCGCCAGCACTGCTGCGTTCAAGAACGACGGCAGCGACAGCGATTTCGAAAACCGTGCCGGCGACCACCACGACGGCATGGAATATTTCGGCCTGGGTGCCGACGGCAAGCCGTCCACCAGCAGCAACGACCGCGCCTTGCTGGCGATGAACCACGAAGCCACCACTGACGAGAAACTCACCTCGTTCTTCCAGCACGTCAACGGCGGCACTGCCAGCTTGCCGCGCCCGGCTGGCGAAGTGGACAAGGAAGTGGCGCTGCACGGTATTTCGGTGGTGGAAATCAGCAAAAACAGCAGCGGCAAATGGGCGTATGTGCAGGCTTCCAGCTTTAACCGCCGCCTGACACCGCTGACGCCGATGGAGCTGTCCGGCCCGGCCAAGGGCGATGCGCTGATGGTGACCAAGTATTCGAGCACCGGCCTGCTGTGCCGTGGCACGCTCAACAACTGCGGCACTGGCAAAACGCCGTGGGGCACGCTGATGAGCGGTGAAGAAAACTGGAACGGCTATTTTGTGCGTGGCGCTGCCGACGATGCCGCGCGTGGCGACAAGAGCGTGACCGCGCTCAAGCGCTATGGTCGCAACCAGGGCGCCACCAGCCGCCACGGCTGGGAGACTGGCGGCAGCGACGACAAATACGCACGTTGGGACATCAGCAAGACCGGTGTTTCGACCACCGGCAGCGATGACTATCGCAACGAGATGAACACCTTTGGTTTTGTGGTGGAAGTGGACCCTTACGACAAGAGCAAAACCGCGAAGAAACGTACCGCAATGGGCCGTTTTGCCCACGAAAGCGCGGCTTTCTCCAAGCCGGTGGTGGGCCAGCCGCTGGCGGTGTATCAGGGTGACGATGCGCGTAACGAATACATCTACAAGTTTGTGTCGACCGCCACCTGGTCGGCTGCCGATGCCAGCCCGACTGACCGCATGGCCACCGGCGACAAATATCTGGACAGCGGCAAGCTGTATGTCGCCAAGTTCAACGCCGATGGTTCGGGCGAGTGGATCGAGCTGAACATCAGCAATGCCAAGATCGCTGCTTACGCCAGCTACACGTTTGCCAATCAGGCCGATGTGCTGGTGAATGCGCGGATTGCCGCCGATGCGGTAGGCGCCACCAAGATGGATCGTCCGGAATGGTGCGGTGTGCATCCGAATACCGGCGAGATCTATTTCACCCTCACCAACAACAGCAACCGCGTGATCGAACCGGCCAGCTCGTCGCAGTCCGCTGTCGACAGCGCCAACCCGCGCAGCTACAGCGACGTAAAGGGCAGCAGCACGCAAAAGGGCAACGTCAACGGCCACATTCTGCGGGTGCGTGAAGGCAGTTCCGGTTCGGCTGCCTTGAGCTTCAACTGGGACGTGTATCTGTTTGGCGCGGAAAGCGGTGCCGACAAGGGCCTGATTAATCTGTCGAGCCTGACTGCGGATCAGGACTTCTCCAGCCCGGACGGTATTGCTTTCAGCCCGTCCACCGGCATCTGCTGGATTCAGACCGATGATGGCGCCTACACCGACGTGACCAACTGCATGATGCTGGCGGCAATTCCCGGCAAGGTGGGCGACGGCGCGAAGAAAACCCTGGCGCAGAAAAAGGCCGACGGCAGCACGCTGAATGTCGATACCTATGTCGGCAAGGAGCCGACGGCCGAGACGCTGAAGCGTTTCCTGGTTGGCCCGGCCGGCTGCGAAATCACCGGCCTGTGTGAAAGCCCGGACGGCAAGAGCCTGTTCGTCAACATCCAGCATCCGGGTGAAACCACCAAGATGGCCGATATTGCCGACCCGGCCAAATACACCAGCCAGTGGCCAAGCAATGCCGGTTACGGCGCCGGCAAGCGCCCGCGTTCGGCCACCATTGTCATCACCAAAAACGACGGTGGCCGCATCGGCAGCTAAACCGTTCCCATCCTCTTGTTGTAACTTTTGCGGGCGCCTGTGGGCGCCCGTTTTTTGTTTGTCTGCAGCCCGCTCTGGCATTGGCTTGCAGGCTGGCCTGCAGGGCGCGCCGTTATCGGTCTGCAGCCGGGCAATAAAAAAGGCTGCCAAGGCAGCCTGCTTGCGGCAAGCGGCTGAATCAGCTCCAGCCACCCACCTGCGCCCAGCGTTCCATCTGCTCGATGCTGTGCGCGCCGACGAACATTTCATCTCCGACAAACACCGTTGGCGTATCCAGTACCCCGCGCTGGAATGCCACATCGGTCATCTGATGTAGTCGATCCTTGATCGACTGATCGTTGATGCCGCTGTACATGCCGGCAGAGTCGATGCCATAACGCTCGGCGACATTCAGCACAAAGTCGGCGTCACCGATATTGTGGTCGGTTACCCAGTAGGCCTTGAAAATGCCCAGCGCAAACTGGGTGGCTTTTTCCTCGTCGTAGTTCTGCTCTACCCAGTAGTGCGCGCGGGCAGCGGCAATGCTGTTGACCGGGAAGGTGGACGGCCAGTTGAGCGGCATGCGCAGCTGGCGCGCAGTGCGCCAGGCATCGCGTTGCTCATAGGCCAGCTCGGCGGCGGTTAATGCCGGTTTCTCCAGCATCTTGTGGAGCGCCAGCTGCAAAATCGGCCGCCAGTTGACCTTTTTGCCATTGCGCGAGGGAAAACCTTCCAGCTTGTTGGCAGCAATGTAGGAATAGGGGTTGCCGAACTCAAAATAAAAGTCGATAGGGCCAGACAAAGCACTTCTCCAGACGAAATTAAGCCATGTCTGGATTATGGTTCATGCAGCGGTAAATGCCAGTTTGGCGGGTTGGGTGTGGGGGTAGGTTTTGTGCGATGACGCGCGGTTGATTTAGGTGCCGGGGGTGCCCGGCAGGCACGTTACCTTTCTTGCCTCGCCAAGAAAGGTAACCCAAAGAAGGCGACCCGGGATACGCGCCCTGCGGGTTAGCCTACGGCACGCCCTTCGCTAAGTGGCAAAGCCACAAAGCTCTGGGGCAGCCTGCGCTTCCTCCGCAAGGGAGAACGCCAGTTCTAAGCGCCAAGGCGCTAAGAAATTGGCTTTTCGAAAGTCGCGGCGGCTGCGGAACTCGCCCCAGCCCTTCGGTCTGCTGCTCAAACAGTCCTCGCCGACTACCCCGCGCCTTCCTGCGATGCTCGGCGCTCCTCACGGGAGGTTGTCCGTGGAGGCGCAAGCGACTGGGTTCTGCGGCACGCTGTTTTATCATGAGGCTGCGAGCCGCTCTGGTATTGGTCTGCAGGCAAGGCTGTAAGGCAATGCCAGAGCGGTTTGCAGGGTAGATGGTTTTTGTAGCCCGGATGGCGCGAAGCAAAGTCCGGGGATGGCCGTCAGGCCATGGGTTTTGACCGGTGGGCAGCAAGCGGCCCACCCTACCCAAGATAGCCAAGCTCAGGTGCTGGCATAACCACGGAGATAGTCCCGTAGGTCGCGCCGAGCATCGCAGTTCAATGCGGGGAAGTCCGCGAGGACTGTTTGAGCATCAGGCCGCAGGGCTGATGCGAGTTCCGCAGCGGCCGCATTGAACGAGAAGCGCAGGGAATCCGTAGCGCGCGACGGACGCGACGTCCGGGTCGCCTTCTTTGGGGTACCTTTCTTGGCGAGACAAGAAAGGTACCGTGCCCGCCGGGCACCCCCGGCACCTAAATCAACTGCGCGTCAGCCACAGATGTGCGAAGAGTGATTGTTCGCCATGCGGTGCAATGCGCTTCGCTTCGATTGCACCCTACGAGCTGTTAGAGCGGCCGCAGGGCGCGAGTTCCGCAGCCGCCGCAGGTTTCGAGAAGCGCAGGGAATCCGTAGCGCAGCGAAGGACGCGACGTCCGGGTCGCCTTCTTTGGGGTACCTTTCTTGGCGAGACAAGAAAGGTACCGTGCCCGCCGGGCACCCCCGGCACCTAAATCAACTGCGCGTCAGCGCACAGATGTGCGAAGAGTGATTGTTCACCATGCGGTGCAATGCGCTTCACTTCGCTACGAGCGAAAACATCAGGGAGCACCCAATCCGTTAGGGAAGTGTCCCCCTTCAGGGCGTGGTTTTATGTCAGTAAATGGTAGGGGGCTGGGTGCGTCGTATGGCTGTCTGCCACATTTGGCGATAGGCGCAATCAATCCCAAATCGCTTACAGGAGGTACGAGAAGAATACCTAGGCTGCAATTGCTCATTGAGTGGTAGGTGACCTCTTTTACCTCATCACCAACAATGCGGTAATCCTTTTTGTCTACACCTATCGGAACAAGTAATGGCACCGGAACAATGACTACCCATAAGAACAGCCCGGCCCACCGCGATTCGCCGTAATAGCGCCAAATTTCCGCGCCATCGTCCTGAGGTAAAATTTCGTTCGGCTTGCCTAATGAGGATTCTGCGAGCGCTTTTTTGCTTTTGGGCAACGAAGAATATGCAGGTTTTTCGGTGGTACGAAATCGTGTTTGTGCCAAAAAGCCACAGCCACTCAATTGAAGGGCAAGTGTCGTTAGCACAATAGTGGCAATACTTTTCTGAATAATGGATTTGCTGTTTGCGGCTGCCATAACGTCCTTTTCTGATTGCCAAGTAAGAGGGGCGTGCTGCAAGCTAGGCACCAATCCCCCGCTGGAAATGCTATCGCCCCACAAACCGCATCCCTATTGCCCTTCAGCCTCATCTGTAAGCCAATCCCCACGCCCCCTGCAGGGCAGCTGCCCGAAACCACCGAATTGCCTTACAACCCCAGCGATCCCCACATCTCATCCACCCGCTTCTTCACATCCTCATCCATCACAATCGGCGTACCCCATTCACGCGTGGTTTCGCCTTGCCACTTGTTGGTCGCATCCATGCCCATTTTGCTGCCGAGGCCGGAGACGGGGCTGGCGAAGTCGAGGTAGTCGATCGGGGTGTTTTCCACCAGTGTGGTATCGCGCGCCGGGTCCATGCGAGTGGTGATGGCCCAGATCACTTCTTTCCAGTCGCGGATATTCACGTCGTCGTCGACCACGACGATGAACTTGGTGTACATGAACTGGCGCAGGAAGCTCCAGATGCCGAACATTACCCGCTTGGCGTGGCCGGGGTATTGCTTCTTGATGCTGACCACCGCCAGCCGGTAGCTGCAGCCTTCCGGCGGCAGGTAGAAGTCGACGATCTCGGGGAACTGCTTCTGCAGGATCGGCACGAATACTTCGTTCAGCGCCACGCCGAGGATCGCCGGCTCATCCGGCGGTTTGCCGGTGTAGGTGCTGTGGTAGATCGGATTCTTGCGCATGGTGATGCGCTCGATGGTGAACACCGGGAAATGGTCCTGCTCGTTGTAATAGCCGGTGTGGTCGCCGTAGGGGCCTTCCAGCGCGGTTTCGCCAGGGTGGATCACGCCTTCGAGCACGATTTCGGCGCTGGCCGGCACTTGCAGGTCGGAGCCGATACATTGCACCAGCTCGGTTTTGGCACCGCGCAGCAGGCCGGCGAACTGGTATTCGGAGAGACTATCCGGCACCGGCGTGACCGCGCCGAGGATGGTGGCCGGGTCGCAGCCCAATACCACCGCCACCGGGAACGGCTGGCCGGGATTCTTTTCGCAATGCTCGCGGAAATCCAGCGCGCCGCCGCGATGCGCCAGCCAGCGCATGATCACTTTGTTCGGGCCGAGCACCTGCTGGCGGTAGATGCCGAGGTTCTGCCGGGTTTTGTGCGGGCCGCGCGTCACCACCAGCCCCCAGGTGATCAGCGGCGCGATATCGCCGGGCCAGCAATGCTGGATCGGGATTTTCGCCAGATCGACCTGGCGCCTTCCCAGACGATGTCCTGACACGGCGCCGAGCGCACTTCCTTCGGCGACATGTTCAGCACCTGCTTCAGCACCGGCCACTTGTCCCAGGCGTCGCGCAGACCTTTCGGCGGCTCCGGCTCTTTCAGGTACGACAGCAGCTTGCCGATTTCACGCAGCGCCTCGATCGAATCGGCGCCCATGCCCATCGCCACGCGCTTGGGGGTGCCGAACAGATTGGCCAGCACCGGTCTGTTGTGGCCTGTGACGTTTTCAAACAGCAAGGCTGGGCCTTCGGCACGCAACACGCGGTCGCAGATTTCGGTCATTTCCAGGTGCGTTGATACCGGTGCTGTGATGCGCTTCAGCTCGCCCTGTTTTTCCAGTTGCGCAATAAAGTCGCGCAGGTCGTCGTATTTCATGGGGGTATCCGCTTGTGAATTCAGCGCAGCCAGGCCGGCGTGCGCAAAAACTGATCCAGCACGATGCCGGCAAAAATCGCCAGCCCGACATAATTATTGTCGAGAAAGGCGCGGAAGCATTTTTCGGGAATGCGTTCGCGGATCAAGTGATATTGTTGACCAACCAATGTCAGCGCTATCCCCAACCCGGCGAAATAGGCTCCTCCGAATTTTTGCCAATAGCCAATAGTTCCCATACAGATAAGAAACAACAGTTGGCAGATAAAAATAGCGGCAACGTCAAAACGGCCAAAAGTGATGGCCGAGGTCTTGATGCCGATTTTCAGGTCGTGCTCGCGGTCGACCATGGCATAGGCAGTGTCGTAGGCGACGGTCCAGAAGATATTGGCAACCAGCAGCGCCCACGCCAGCGGCGGCACCTGATCCCAGGTGGCGGCAAACGCCATCGGGATCCCAAAGCCGAAACAGATGCCGAGGTAGGCCTGCGGCAACGGGAAAAAGCGTTTGGTAAATGGATAACTCGCCGCCAGCAGCGCGGCGGGTATCGACAGCAGGATCGCCAGCCGGTTCAGTGGCAGGATCAGCAGGAAAGCGCACAGCGTCAGCCCACCGGCCAGCAGCAGCGCCTCTTTGGTGGAGACCTTGCGCGCCGCCAAGGGGCGATCTTTGGTGCGTTCCACATGCGGGTCGAAGTCGCGGTCGGCGTAGTCGTTGATGACGCAGCCGGCAGAGCGCATCAGTACTGTGCCAAACACGAAAATCCACAGCAGCATCCAGTTGGGCTGGCCGGCGCTGGCAATCCATAGCCCCCACAGCGTCGGCCACAGCAGCAGCAGAATGCCGATCGGCTTGTCCAGCCGCATCAGTTTTTCGTAGTGATTGATGCGTTCGATCAACGGTGCGAGTTGCATACAGTCAGTTCCGTTACGTGAGGCAGGAATACTTCGGTTACCAGCAGCGGCGCGTGGTTCAGCGTAAACAGCGAGCGCCGCGCCCACAGCCGTGATGGCGCCTGCGCGAGATGTTCGGCGGCGCGGCGATACAGCGGGTGGCGGGCATCCAGCGCTTTGTAATGCAGCGGCTGGCGCTGAATGCGCGGGTCGGCAAACAGCACAGCGCCCAGCGGGCGGTTGCCCAGCCGCGCCACCCAGCGCCAGGTGCGGCGCAGTTCGTCGGCGCCGATGATGCTGTGGGCGAACACTGCGGGTTGTCCATCACACTGCAGCTGCACTTCGCGCACCAGCGCCAGCCGTTGCGGCGGCAGTTGCAGCAGCGGCGCTTCGTCGCGATTGACGTGCGCCAGCTGCTGGCGCAACGGCTCTACCCGGAAGCTGTGGCAATGCGCCATCAGCCGCGCCGTGAGCGAGCCACGGGCGGTCAGCCAGGGGTAAAGCGGATCGGTGGCGCGGGGCGGGGCAGAGAGCCAGTGGGTGTCCGGGCGGTAGGTCATGCCATCGTTCAGTTAAACAGCGCGCGGCGGGTAAGGTGGTGCCGCAAAAGTCGACATTATGCCAAAGCACCTGTCAAAGGTGTGCTTTTCTGCCCGAAGCGCAAAATTGCTTGCTAGAATCCAATGGAATAGCGCTTTTGCCGCCGCTGCCGAGGGTTTGCCAACCTGGCCTGTGTGGCAGCGCCGGCAGCCCGGAAACTGTTCCCTGTCTGTGGTGAACAGCATGCCAGGAATGCCGCCAGAACCCAGCTGCAGTACAACAATAAAGATGAATCTCCGTTTGACGCCTGAATTACGTTTCTCCCGTCTGCTGTTGCCCGCATTGCTGGCTGGCACCTTTGCCGGCCCGGCGGTGGGCTTGACGCTGGGCGATGTCCGCGTGTTGTCGCACCTGGGCGAGCCGCTGCACGCCACCGTGCCGGTGCGGCTGGATGCGGACGAGGTGCTGGAAAGCCGTTGCCTGAAGCTGGTGCCGGACCGTGAAGGCCTGGCGAGCGCCACGCTGCAGCTGACTTCGCGGCTGGAACTGCGCGAGCGCGTCGGCGAAATCGTCATCGGCTCGCGGCAGACGACGACTGATCCGATTCTGCGTTTTAATCTGCAAGTGCAATGCGGTTACGGCTTTCATGCCCGCGAATACACCTTGTTGCTTGATCCACCACAACTGACTTCGCCTGCGGTTGGCAGTGCCGGCGTGAGCAGTGACAATGCTGAAGCGGCTGCCATCAGCGCCAGCCCGTTGCCGGAGCGGCAGCGGCGGCAACGTCCGCTCCGCCGCGCACTCAGGCCGTCAAAGCCGTGCCTGAGCCGGCGCGGGTGCTGGATAGCCAGCCCAAGCTGCGCCTGAGCAACGGCGACGAAAGCCGCCCGGCTGGCGCCGCGCCACGTGCTGCGGCCACGGGCAGTTTCCAGCTGCGTTTGTCGGCCTATCTGGATATGTCGCGCTTGGGCAAAAAACTCTCGGCCAACGAGAGCCGCAACCTGAAAAACAAATTGCAGTCGATCCAGTCGGACGACGACATGGCAGAAATCCTGCGTCTGCGTAACCAGATTCAGGAGCTGGAAACGCAAATGCTGTCGCTGCGACAGAAAACCATCGAGGTGATGGGGCTGGACGCAAAAGTCGTAACTTCGACGGCTGGCGCCGCACCGGCGGCCGCACCCGTTGCTGCACCGGCCCCGGCTCCTGTGCCGGCACCTGAGCCTGTAGCAAGCCCGGCGGCAGAGGCCAGTTTGCTCGACCAAGTGACGGCTCCCGTCGCGACAAGCGAACCCGCGTTGCAAATGGCCGATGCCCGTGCTGCTGCTTTGGCGCAGCCGGTGGGCAACAGCCAGCTTGGCAGCTGGACCGATTATCTGATCTGGGCGCTGGTGGCGGCGGTGACATTGGGCTTTGGCTACATGTTGTGGCTGTATCGCGGCCAGCATGCCGATGCACTGGGGCTGCCGAATATTTTTGATGAACACGGCAATGATACTGCCGCGCGCAATCAGCCGATTTCGCGGCGTCTGGTGAATCGCCCTGCAACCGAAGCCGAGCCCAATTCGCCCGACAACGCGGAAATCGTGGTGCCGGAAAAAGACCGCTGGGCGATTGAAGAAGCGCAGATCCTGATTGCCCAGGGCTGGCGCGAGCAGGCGATTGGTTTGCTGGTGGAACAGATCGAATCCAACCCGTATCAGCTGGATATCTGGCTGATGCTGTTTGAAATCCACCAGAAAGCCGGCAACCGCGAGGCATTTGCGGTGCTGGCTGAACGTTTCCGTTCTATCGCCAAAGGTCTGCCGGTGTGGAACACCATCCGCCAGATGGGCGCCGCGATGGACCCGGACAACCCGCTTTACGCCTTGTAAGCAAAAAACGCCGGCATTGACCGGCGTTTTTTTCTGGCTGAACTGCGCCTTATTTCTGGCGAGCCTTGGGAAAACCCATGCGGAAATCGCTGACGCGGATCGCCGCCAGCACCTTGCCGCGACGAAAGTCGGGGAAATATTCGCCATCAATCTGCGCTGCCAGCAATTTGGCGCTCCGCACATGGCCGTTGGCATCCGGCGCATAAAAATACTGCTGACCCTGCAGATGCTGCCCGAGCGTGCACCAGCTTTTCGGCAGCAGCTTGGTGGTCACCGGCAGATTGAAGCCTCCCGCCTTGAACGTCAGGTCCACAATCGATTTGCCGTCCAGCGTCAACGCTATGTGATCGATGCCATCCGCGCCATATTGCACCGAGAAGTCACAGCGATCCTTGGGAATGCCCCAGTTGGCGCGGCCATTCACTACGCTTTCCCAACTGGAAACAAAAATCCGGCTGATGGTCAGGTGCCGTTCGCCATCAAAATCCACGCTGCCGGGAATGAACAGCAACTCGTGATACGGCCCGACCGGCGAAGCGGCGTAATCAACAAACATAACATAGGCGATGCGCCCCTTGCGGCTGGCACGTTGCGCCGGCGGCAGAAAGGTTTGCGTATCGAGAAAGTCATTCGGCAGCCACAGCGCGAGGATATAACCCTCGCCAGTCAGTTGCCACGGGGCGGGGGCGGATTTGACGTCGGGAAGCGACTGCAGTTCGCGCAGCATGAGGTAGTCTCCTGTATTGATTATGTTTTTTTGCACAATCTTATACGCTTGACGGGGGCTGGCAAGTAAGTGCGAATTTGCGTATATAACAAGCATGCTGTTGTGCCACCGCTATCGAATGATCGCGGCGGCGCAACGTGACACTTATTTGGTTTTTTTTCGTGAAGATGCTTTGCTTGTAGGCTTTGTTTCCACTGCCGTGATTGTTGTTTCGCTCAGTTGAGGCTTGGCCTGCGCTGCGGTGGTTTCAACTGGTTCATTTTTTGCGGGGGCGGTGGTAACCGCTTCCGGCGCTGTTGCCGGTGGGGGTGTCACAATGGCTGAGAGAGCAGGGATCAGCACTGGTACGTAGGGTACCATTTCATTTTTCGAAAAACTCTTAACCAGGTTATCAATCACAGACGAAAGTAGTTCTGCATACTTGGCTTTCTCGATGTCTTGAGATTTTTCCGTGATGCTGACTGCTTCACTTTCTCCCGCTGTGGTCATATTGGTTTGTTGCGCCGTTTGTCCAAGCGGTGTTTGCTGAGCACATTCCCTGTTGTTGGACTTGCATTGAATCAGGATTTCCTTGTGATAATCAATTGCAGTCGGGTCGGTATACGTCCAGCGGTAATACCAGATTGATTCCCCGGTTTTTACGTACACTGCATTTGCATCCAGGGTTACTGCTTGGCGGCGGGTGTCGATATTATTCTCGAAATAATCCAGGTAGCTCTTTTTAAAGTGTGTACGCGTGGCATCGTCAAATGCACGTTCCTCAACTTTTGCACCTTTGTCATTGGAGAGAAAATATTTGCGTTCCCAGCGGGCGTCTTTGCCTAGCGTCTTTTGAGATTTTTCGAGCGAATTTATCTGGAAAATGACCTCGGCACCCAACGCCGCCGCGCTATCCGTTGCCGACTGGTTTTTCCCCATTTCCCGTGCCAAGACTTTCCAGGAAATGACGCGGTATCCCATTTTAGCCAGTGATTTTTCTACTTCCGCCATTTCGACGCCACAATTTGTTTGCAGGATGGTGCCAGCGGAGGCTGCTTGTCCAGATGCTTGATCTGCCGTCTGGTTGGAGCAACTGTCTGGTGCCCGAACTGCGACGGTGCGAATCTTTGTACGTTCCGCGAGATAGAAAGGCGTCTCAATGATTTCCGGATCTTTGCCCGCTTGGGTGCTCGCGACAAATTGCGAACTGAGCAAGTAGTGATTCGAGCAGCCCGCCAGAGCCAGGGTGGTAATGGTGAAGCCGGAAGCAAGGGTAAGGCGCATCAAAGAATCTCCGCAGGTTTCTGGAAATCAGGTATCAAAATATTTGCCATCGAAATGGGAACTGGCGTTTTACATGAGATTGGGTGCCCACTACGCGACCATCACTGGATATTGCCTGAAGGTCAACACATTGCTCTGGCAGTGCTAGTTTTATAGTAGCACCGGAGCTGATTGAGGTTTTGTCTAGCGGCATCCATTTGTCGTTGCTGTCACATACGCGATAGGAGATCGTTTTGATGGGCTTTGCCAGTCGGTTTGTGATCAATGCGTCCGGGGGGATCTCGATCGGTGTAGATGCACAGCTAATTAGCAGCAGGCAAGTATTGAGCAGCGCAAACGCTCTAAGTAAAGAATGCATATATCAAAATCGGAATGTTGCTTGCCGCCAATATATCGTAATTGCTTAACCCTTGCATGGTGCAATAGTGCCGATTGCTGCGGCTGCAGGCTGCAACATTTCGTCTTGCCGACTCCCCGGTTACGCTTTCAGCAATTGTTCGCGCCCGGCCATCCAGCGTTGCAGGTGGCGTTCGGCGGTGGCGGGGTCGTTGGCCAGCAGTTCGTCGGCGATGTCGCGGGCGCTTTCCAGCAGATGTGTGTCGCGCTCCAGATCGGCAAAACGCAGCATCGGTACGCCCGACTGACGGGTGCCGAGGAATTCGCCCGGGCCGCGTAGCTGCAGATCCTGCCGCGCGATTTCAAAGCCGTCGGTGTTCTCGAAGATGATTTTCAGCCGTGCCTTGGCGGTGTCCGACAGTGGCGTGGTGAACAGCAGGATACAACTGCTTTCCGCCGCGCCCCGGCCAACGCGGCCGCGCAGCTGGTGCAGCTGGCTCAGGCCCATGCGTTCGGCGTGTTCGATCACCATCAGGCTGGCGTTGGGCACGTCGACGCCGACTTCGATCACCGTGGTTGCCACCAGCAGCTGCACCTCGTTGCTCTTGAACGACGCCATCATCGCCGCTTTTTCGTCCGGCTTCATGCGCCCGTGCACCAGGCCCACGGTCAGTTCCGGCAACGCTTCGGCGAGATAGACGTGGGTGTCGATGGCGGTTTGCAACTGCAGCACTTCCGATTCTTCGATCAGCGGGCACACCCAGTAAGCCTGCCGGCCTTCGGCGCATTTGCGGCGTACGCGTTCGACGATTTCATCGCGGCGCGCGTCGTTCACCAGCTTGGTGACAATCGGCGTGCGCCCCGGCGGCAGTTCGTCGATCACCGATACGTCCAGATCGGCGTAATAACTCATCGACAGCGTGCGCGGAATCGGCGTGGCGCTCATCATCAACTGGTGCGGGCTGCCGCCCTTGTTGCGCAGTGCCAGCCGCTGGTGCACGCCGAAGCGGTGTTGTTCGTCGACAATCGCCAGCCCCAGTCTGGCGAACTCGACCTGATCCTGAAACAGCGCATGGGTGCCGATGGCAAGCTGGATGCGGCCTTGCGCCACTTGCTCGATGGCTTCCTGCTTGGCCTTTTTCTTCAGGCTGCCGGCAAGCCAGCCGACGCTGATGCCGAGTGGCTCCAGCCATGCGGCGAGCTTCAGGTAATGCTGTTCGGCGAGGATTTCGGTCGGCGCCATCAAGGCTGCCTGATAGCCGGATTCGATCGCCTGCAATGCCGCCAGCGCGGCGACGATGGTTTTGCCACTGCCGACATCGCCTTGCAGCAGGCGCTGCATCGGGTAGGGCTGTTGCAGGTCGGCGGCGATTTCTGCCACCACCCGTTGCTGCGCGCCAGTGAGTGGAAACGGCAGGCTGGCCAGCAATTGCGCCTGCAGCAGGCTGCTGGCTTTCAGTATTGGCGCACTGCGTTCGCGGCGCGCGGCGTAGGCCTGGCGCATCGATAGTTGCTGCGCCAAAAGCTCATCGAACTTCAACCGCTGCCACGCCGGGTGGGTGCGTTCGTCCAGCACCTGCTGCGGCAGCTCTGGCGAGGGGTGGTGCAGCATTTTCACACTCGGGCCAAAGGCCGGCAGGCTCAGCCGGTCGAGCAAGGCGGGGGGTAGGGTGTCGTTGAGTGGCAGGCTTTCCAGCGCCATGTCGATCAGCTTGCGCAGTGTGCTTTGCGACAGCCCGGCGGTGGTCGGGTAAACCGGCGTCAGTGCTTCGGCCAGACTGCTGTCGTCGCGTACCACGCGCACTTTCGGGTGCACCATTTCATCGCCAAAAAAGCCACGGCGGATTTCACCCAGCACCCGCACTGTATTGCCGGGGGCCAGTTGTTTCAGCTGGCTCGGGTAGAAATGGATGTAACGCAGATGCAGCGCGCCGCTGCTGTCTTCGATCTGCGCAATCAACTGCTTGCGTGGCTTGTACTGGATTTCGCTGTGCAGCACCGTGCCCTGCACCAGCACGCCCTGGCCGAGTGGCGCATCGCTGATCGGATATAGATGGGTTTCGTCTTCGTAGCGCAGCGGCAGGTGCAGCAGCAGGTTGGCGGGCTGCAGGATGCCTAGCCGCGCCAGGCGGTCGCGTACCGGTTTGGGTTGGGTGCTGAGGTCAATAGGGTTGGCCATGCCTGGATTGTCACGTAAAGCCGCGTCCGGTGGAAGTGGCGGCTGCGGCTTGGTGCGTGCTTCTTTGCCGGCGCGCCGGTTTCGCCCTATATTGGAAACGCGATCTGTCGTCGTTGCTTCTGCGGGTTCTCCGCGCTGTCTGTCCGCTGTGTTTTTCCCTGTGTCTGGCTTACCGCCTGTTGTTAGCGGCTATTTTTGTCTTCGGGAGGGTGTGTGCGTCATCCCTGGCTGTATTTGCTGATGTTGTGGACACCGCTGGCGTGGGCTGCGAACGAGGCCGCCGGGATGCAAGTGCTGGCGTTTGGCAGCACACTGGCGCTACTTGTCTGCGTCGGGCTCGCCTTGCAGCAGCGGCGTCTGCTGCGTCGCGCGCGTGATTCCGAGCAACGTATGCGGCAACTGCTGGAAGCGGCGCCGACCGCCATGGTCAAGGTCGATGCGGAGGGCTTGATTACGCTGGTGAATGCGCAGGCGGAACGCTGTTTCGGCTATACCCGCGCAGAATTGCTCGGGCAGTCGGTGGAGATATTGGTGCCACTGCGATTTCGCGCCGGACACGTCGGTTTTCGGCAGGCGTTTCTGCGTCAGCCACAGGCGCGTGCCATGGGCGCCGGCCACGAGCTGTTTGGCTTGCGCAAGGATGGTAGCGAGTTTCCGCTGGAAATCGGCCTCAATCCATTGCATCAGGGCGGCTACACCGAAGTGCTGGTGTCGGTGCTCGATATTACCGCGCGCAAGCGCCTGGAAGACCGCTTCCGGCTGGTGGTGGAAGCCACGCCGAATGCGGTGGTAGTCAGTAATCAGCAAGGGCGTATCGAACTGGTGAACTCGCAGACCGAAACGCTGTTTGGCTACAGCCGCGACGAGCTGCTCGGGCAACCAATCGATATCCTGGTGCCCGTACGTTTTCGCGCTGGCCATGGCAGCCTGCGAAGCGGCTATCTGGCGCAGCCGCAGACACGCTCGATGGGCTCCGGGCGGGATTTGTTTGCCTTGCGCAAGGATGGCAGCGAGTTCCCGGTGGAAATCGGCCTCAATCCGTTTGTCAGCGACAGCGGTACGCTGGTGCTGAGTTCAATCATCGATATCTCGGCGCGCAAACAGGCGCAACTGCAGTTGCAGCAACAGGCCGAGCAACTGGCTACTGCCAATCGCTACAAGTCCGAATTTCTCGCCAATATGTCACACGAGCTGCGCACGCCGCTCAACAGTATCCTGATCCTCAGTGAGCAGTTGCGTGATAACGCTCAGGGCAATCTCACCGGCAAGCAGCTGGAACATGTGGATGTGATTTATCGCTCGGGCAACGATCTGCTCAGCCTCATCAACGATATTCTCGATTTGTCGAAAATCGAGGCCGGGCAGGTGGTGGTGGCGCAGGAGCCGATTTCGCTGCAGGAAGTGTCTGCATCGCTACGGCGGGTGTTTGCACCGCTGGCTGAGCGCAAGCGCCTGGGTTTTCAGATTGAAATCGATCCGGATGTACCAGCCCAGTTCCAGAGTGATTTTCAGCGCCTGCTGCAGATCATGAAAAACCTGATTGCCAACGCCATCAAATTCACCGAGCGTGGCAGTGTGCGGCTGCTGATCCAGGTTGCGCCGGATCAGGCGCTGCAGGCGCCGGCGATCCGGCTGCTGCTGCGTGTCATCGACACCGGCCCCGGTGTGCCGCCCGACAAGCAGGAGCTGATTTTCCAGGCGTTTCAGCAAGCCGATGGCTCGACCAGTCGCCAGTATGGCGGCACTGGCCTCGGACTGACCATTTCGCGCCAGCTGGCGGCGCTGCTGGGGGGGGAGATCACGCTCAACAGCCAGCCGGGGCAGGGCAGCGAGTTTGTGTTGTCGTTGCCGGTTCAGACGATACTGCCACCGCTTGTTGAGCTTGCCCCGCCGCCAGTGCCACGGGCCAGTGTGGTGCCGCCGTTGCCGGCAAGCGCGGCTGCGGATACAGGCTTGGGGCGGGGGCGGCTGTTACTGGTGGATGACGATGTGCGCAATATCTACGCCATGACCAGTATGCTGGAACAGGAAGGCTTTGACGTGTTGTGCGCGCGCAATGGTGCCGATGCCTTGCGTTTGCTGGCGCAGGAGAGCGGTATTCGTCTGGTGCTGATGGACATGATGATGCCGGTGATGGATGGCGATACTGCCATTCGCCGCATGCGTCACGAGCTGAAGCTATCGTTGCCGGTGATCGCGGTGACCGCCTGTGCCATGAAAGGCGACCGGGAAAAGAGTCTGGATGCCGGCGCTGACGATTATCTGCCCAAACCGGTCACACGCAGTGACATGCTGAACGTCATCAACCGCTGGCTAAACCCGCATCCGGCCATGGAGAAGGATCGATGAACGACGTGTATCGTAATGCCAGCGAGCTGAGTGAGCCAGAGAAAGTGCGGCAGGCCATATTGCTGGTGGATGATCGAGTGGAAAACCTGGTTGCGCTGGAGGCGATACTCGATGATGGGTCGCTGCTGCTGTTACGTGCACAATCTGGCGAAGAGGCATTGCAGATCCTGCTGGAACACGAAGTGGCGCTGGTATTGCTGGACGTGGCCATGCCTGGCATGGATGGTTATGAAGTCGCCAGCCTGATGCGCTCTTCGCGCCGCACGCGCAATATCCCGATCATATTCATCACCGCTTTCCTGCGCGACGACATGTCGATGCAGGAAGGGTATCAGCGCGGTGCCATTGATTATCTGCTGAAGCCGGTCAATAGCACTATTCTGCGCTGCAAGGTGGCGATTTTCCTCGAGCTGGATCGTCGCCAGCGCTTGCTGCAACATGCCTATAATCGTCTCGATTCACAACGTGCCTTTTACCAGTCGATTCTGGATGCGGCTGCGGAAGGGGTGATTGGTATCAACGCCGAAGGCTATATCGTTTTTTCCAATCCTGCTGCAGCACGTATCCTGCAGCTCGAAGCGGGGCATTTGCTACGCCAGCCACTGGCGCGTTTCCTGGTGATTCAGGACGAAGGTGGCTGGGAAACGCACCCCTGCCGAAGCGTTATCAGTTTGAAGGAGGAATGGCGCGACGACGACGCTGAATTCGTCAACGGCAAGGGGCAGCGCTTTCCCGCTTCCTACAGTTGCTCACCTCTGGCCGGCAGCGATGCCGGTGCGGTTCTGGTGTTTCAGGACATCACCCAGCGCAAGGCGCTGGAAGAACAGTTACGGCTGCTGGCGCTCACCGATCATCTGACCGGGCTGTGCAACCGGAACGGCTTCAAGACCGCGCTGAGCAAAAGCCTGGAGCGCAATAAACGCACCAACAAGCACATCGCCATCATGTTCATCGACCTCGATCACTTCAAGCAGGTCAACGATACGCTCGGGCATGATGCCGGCGATGCGCTGCTGCAGAGCGTTGCCGCTGAACTCAAGGCCAGCGTGCGCAGCAATGATACGGTCGCACGCCTGGGTGGCGATGAGTTTACGGTGATTCTCGAGGATCTGGAGGCGCCGGAAGATTGTGCCCTGATCGCCCGTAAAATTCTCGCCGCCCTGCGCCGCCCGTTGTCCGCCGGCACACAGCATCTGGATATCATTGTTGGCGCGAGTATCGGCATTGCTACCTATCCCGGTTGTGGCAACGATGCCGGCAGCCTGATGCAGGCTGCCGATGTTGCCATGTATCGCGCCAAGACCGATGGCCGCAACGGCTATCAGTTTTTTACCCCGGAAATGAACGCCAAGGCGGAAGCGCGCCTGATGCTGGAGCAAAGCCTGCGCAAGGCGCTGGACCAGCGTGAGCTGAGCCTTTATTACCAGGCGCAGATCGACATTCGCGACAACCGCATCGTTGGCCTGGAGGCGCTGATGCGCTGGCAACACCCAGAGGCGGGTCTGGTGTCGCCGGCGGTGTTCGTGCCGCTTCTGGAGGAAACCGGGCTGATCATGTCGGTCGGGCCCTGGGTGATCGAAGAAGCCTGCGCCCAGCGTGCCAGATGGCGTGAGAGTGGGTTGCTGACGGACGATTGCCATCTTGCCATCAATATTTCGGCGCGTCAGTTTCGCGATCACTCTTTGTTGGCCGAGTTGCGTCGCTGCCTCAATAAATATGGCTTGGCACCGGGCATGATCGAAATCGAGTTGACGGAAGGCTCATTGATGCAAGATACCGATCTGGCCCGGCGGATTCTCTCCGAACTGCGGCGCATGGGCATCGGCCTTGCGGTTGATGACTTCGGCACCGGTTATTCGTCATTGTCTTACCTGAAACAGTTTGAGCTGGACGTGCTGAAGATCGATAAATCGTTTGTCGAGCAGATTACCGAGAACCCGAAAGACGCGGCCCTGGCGGCATCAATCATTGCCCTGGCGCATAATCTCGGCCTGGGGGTGGTGGCCGAAGGGGTGGAAACGGCGGAACAACTGGCACTGTTGCAACAGCAGGGCTGCGAAGTCGTGCAGGGCTTTTATTTCTCGCGGCCCTTGCCGGCCAGTGAAGTGGAGTTGCTGCTGGGCAGCTGGCCGCGGCCGGCCGCTTAGCCCGACGCTCAGGCGCTGAGTTTGGACTTGATGCGGTGTTCCGTCATTAACAATTCCTGATCCAGGCTTTCCACGGTGGCGGCATCGTAATGCTGGCGCTGTAACAGATCTGTCGCCTGGCGCGCCTTGTGCCAATAGCTGATGGCATCGTTGCCCAGCTCTTTGGCATAGCGGATTGACGCATTGGCGGCGGCCAGCAATAGGCGATTGTTGTGGCTGGCGAGGGCGTTTTCCACCAGATGGTTGGCCGCTTCCTGCAGGCGGTTGGCCACCACCAGCGTCATGCCCTGGTTGGCGATCTGGTTGATCTCCTGATTCACGAAATGAATGATCTCGTGCAGCTCTTTGGAATGGGTAGCGGCAAATTCGAGTTTTTCCACCGCCACGCGGCTGGTGGCAAAACGTTTGGCAAGCTTGGCAATCCAGTCCTTGACGATGGCCTCACCCGCCGTCATGCGCGCGCAAACCGAGATGAAATCCGTGGCCAGATCAAAATCGATACGCGCATCGTGCACGGCCTGGGCAATATGGCTGAGGGTGAGAATGGCTTCGTCCGGCTTCTGGGTTGCCCAGCATCGGGCGGCCTTGGCCAGGTCATACAACACCTGTTTGTCGTAGCCGCTCTGGCGTTCCACCAGGCCCTGCATCAGGTGCAGCATCTTGTCACCCTCTCGATGCTTGCCCTCGGCATAACTGGCAATCGCCAGATACATCACCGAGCGGATGTCGAGCAGCGTTGAGTTGCCGCCGTGCGCCACGGCTTTTTCCAGAAATTGCCGGGCCTTCTCGTTGTCACCCAGGCGGTAGGCCATCTGTCCGGCTTTCTGCAGGCGATCGAGGTTGTGCGGCGTGACTTTCAGCGCCTTTTCCATCACCTGCATCGCCTCGGTTTCGCGGCCTTCCTGAATATAGTGCGCTGCCAGCTGGTCGTAGGCATCGACATACATGTCGTTGGCTTCAACGATGGTCTGCATGATTTTTTCGGCTTCGGCCTGGCGGCCGGTCGTGCTGTAGACCTTGGCCAGCCCCAGCTTGGCCCAGGGAATCACCTTGTCCTGCAGCAACTTCTCGTAAATCTCCATCGCCTCATTGTTGCGTCCCAGCTCGACCAGAATGCCGGCCAGCAGACGCGCCACATCCGAGCGAAACGGTCCGCCTTCTTCCAGCCGGGCCTGTGCCACATACACCGCCTGCTCCAGGCGATTGGCTTCGATTTCGCGATAAATCGGATTGAGAAATTTTTTCTTGCGCCAGGCGCGCAGCAGTCGTTCACCCAACTGGCCGCTGGTAAACGGCTTGAGCAGGTAATCATCAGGGGCGATTTCAGCCACCGCCACCACCCGTTCGTAACTCGCTTCGGCGGTGATCATGAAAAACACGGTGGACAATGGCAAGGCGCCGTTATGACGCAGTTCCTCGAGAAACTCCTGGCCAGTGGTGCCGGCGCCAAAATGGTAGTCGCAGAGAATGATGTCCGCACAGCCATTGCTGATTCTGCGTCGCGCTTCACCGATGCTGGAGGCGGTATCGACGCGGGTAATACCGATCTGGCCGAGGATGGTGCGCACCGATTGGCGCACGGTCATGGCGTCGTCGATAATCAGGGCAGTTAGCGTGTCAGGAAACAATGCATTCTCGGAGGCGTTTGAGTCTATTTGTAATGTCGGCCGTTGGCTCGCTTAATTTATAGTTGTTGATCGTCAAAACGCCCAATATCTGCAGGGTTTTGACGATTTTTTTGTGCACAAATAAAAAAGCCGGCGCTTGCGGCCGGCTTTTTGTGGGTAACTTGGCTCAGTTGAGCGTTTTCAGACGATTGGCGTGCTGAATATGCATCGGGTTGATATTGCAGGTGACGCAGAACAGGCCCTGAATATCGAAGTGATCCCAGCTGTTATACAGCCCCATGTGATTCCAGCTGCCTTTCACCGGCGTGCCGTTGAATGCTACCGACGGATGGCCGGCCGGGGCGCGCATGCTGCGGGTGTTGACGATGCCGTCGTTCTGCCACCAGCTGCTGTCGATCACCACCTTGCCGGCCTGATTGCGGGTGTAGCTGCCCATGAACATCGCCAGTGGCTGGAACGGCAGGAACATGCTCAGTTCCGGATATTGCCAGCCACTGAGCAGGCCGCGATAGGTGGCTTCGGTACTGAACGAAAAGTAGTAGGTGTCAGGATAGGTCTTGGTCCACTGGTTCAGCTCTTTGGCGCCATCCGGGCTCAGATCCCACAGGCTTACGTCTTTCTGGTCACCCGTCCAGAACGGCGAGGTTTTGACGCGGTTGAAATAGCTGCTGAAGCTTTCGCCACTATTGCGGCGCAAGCCCCATTGATCCAGCTTGAAATCGTAGACCACGTCGGTGCTGCTGTTCAGGCCGGCCACCGCGGCAGCGGCGCCCACCACTTCTTCGGCGATGTCGAGCAGTTGCACGCCGCTGGCGAGCGTGGTGCCGTCATGCGGGGTGGAAATGGTGGTGATGCTGCGGGTCCATTTTTTGCCGCCCTTGAACAGCTCTGCGACATTGGCTCCACTTGCGCCGCGTTCTTCTTGAGAACCGTCACGCAGCAGGGTGTCGAGCGCGCGTGCAGTCTGGCCGCCCATGCTGTGGGTGATGAAATGCACCTGGTGGGTCTCGTCCCACTGCGGATACAAGGCGGTGTAACACCGTCCGTAGCGGCTGTGGCCATGTTTGGCGGCATGCGCTGCGCCGTAATCGACGCAGCCGCCCTTGACCTCGTAATAAGTCTCCACGGCGCGATCCCACACCGAACTGACCGGACCGACGGCAACAGTGTAGGTCGGGGTGCCGTTGGCTTTGAGCACTTCCTGCAGATCGCGCTCGCCGGAAAAGCCGCCGCCCCAGTATTTCATGCCGAACATCTCGTCACGCCCCCAGCCGATAAAGCCGTGGATCAGGACAATCGGGTCGCTGTTGGCCGCCAGGCTGCCGAGTGAGGACAGGCTCATGGCTGCAATACACCAAAATTTGCTGATTGTGTTCATTTGAATAGGTCTCTGTGTTTTCTCTTTGTTTGGTTGAGTGCAGCAACCATTTGTTATGGGCTTCTTCGCGGAATTAGGTTTGTTGCTCTAATTAATATGGCATTGGCGATTGCGGGGCGCTTGTGACAGATGTCATGGGGGGGCGCTGACAGTTGAATTTGAGGCTATCGGCTGCGCCTGCTGGAGAGGATTCCTGCCTTTGCTGGTCGCATAGTCCCGTTAAGCACTTCGAACGCTGGCAAGTCTGGCTTATTGATCCGGCCCTCAGAAGTTTTAACTCGCCAAGGCAGCTCCTCCCCTTTCAAGGGGGAGGCAGGGAGGGGGATGGGGCTCTGCCCCGCATCGGTAGCCCCATCCCCACCCCAACCCTCCCCTTGAAAGGGAGGGAGCATCTGGAGCAAGCTCAAACTTCAGTGGGCCGGATCAATAGTTAAACCAATCGACTTGTGACACGGGCGCAAGTCTGGCCCGTTGTGTGCCAAGCCATTCATATGTTGACTGTTTTTGTCGGGAATGATATTGATGACGCCCCGTGGCCAAGCGTGCCACGTCGAGCAACCTGCATCGCCCAAAAGGACAGAGCATGATTCGCAAAAACCCCAGCGGCCATCTGCCGGTGATTGATGAGAGCGCCTTTATCGACCCGACCGCCATCATCTGCGGCAAGGTGATCATCAAAGAAAATGTGTTTGTCGGCCCGTATGCGGTGATTCGCGCCGATGAAGTGAATGCCGAAGGGGATATGGAGCCGATCATCATCGGTGCCAATTCCAATATTCAGGATGGGGTGGTGATCCACTCAAAGAGTGGTGCTGCCGTCACCGTTGGCGAGCACACCTCGATCGCGCATCGCTCGATCGTGCATGGCCCGTGTCAGGTCGGCAACCGGGTGTTTATTGGCTTCAACACCGTGTTGTTCAACTGCGTGGTGGAAGATGGCTGCGTGATCCGCCACAACTCGGTGCTGGACGGCTGCCACCTGCCATCCGGTTTCTATGTGCCGTCTACCGAGCGGATTGGCCCGAATACCGACCTGAGCCAGATTCCGCGCGTCACCGCCAAGGCATCGGATTTCTCCGAAGATGTGGCACGCACCAATGTCGATCTGGTCAAAGGCTATAAAAAGCTCGCCAACGAGTTTTAATCCCCGGCCTTGGCCAATAACAATGCCGCCCTCGGGCGGCATTTTGCATTTTTATCGGGTTTGCCTGAAAGCCAATACTGGCGCGGTCTGCCGCCTTGCCTGCAAAGCAATACCAGCGCCGCTTGCAGGCCGGTGCCTATTCTGCGTCCTGATGCGCCAGCATCTGCTGCAGGGTTTGCAGGATCAGCTGCGGATTGTTCGGCTTGAGCAACACATGGTCGGACAACTGCCGGCGCCAGTAACGCGCGCCACGCATGCCCTGAAACAGGCCAAGAATGTGGCGGGTGATGATTTTCAGCGGCACGCCGTCTTTCACCTCTTGTTCCACAAATGGCATCAGCGCCTCGATGATTTCGGCGCGGCTGGGTAGCGGATGATCGTCGCCATAATAGCGGCGGTCGGCATCCACCAGCAGGTAGGGGTTGTGATACGCCTCGCGGCCGATCATCACCCCATCCACATGGCGCAGGTGCTCGTCGGTCTGCTCCAGCGTGGTAATGCCGCCGTTGATGATGATTTCCAGCTCCGGCCGTTCCTGCTTCAGGCGGTAAACATAATCGTATTTCAGCGGCGGAATTTCGCGGTTCTGCTTCGGGCTCAGACCCTTGAGGATGGCGTTGCGGGCGTGGACGATAAATGTCTGGCAGCCGGCAGCGGCCACCACATCGACAAAGTTGCGCAGGTAATCGTATTCCTCCACCTTGTCGATGCCGATACGGTGTTTCACGGTCACCGGAATCGACACCACATCACGCATCGCCTTGACGCAATCCGCCACCAGTTGCGGCTCGGCCATCAGGCAGGCGCCAAAGCTGCCTTCCTGCACCCGCTCGCTGGGGCAACCCACGTTGAGGTTCACCTCATCATAACCCCATTGCTCGGCAATCTTCGCGCACTGCGCCAACGCCGCCGGATCACTGCCACCGAGTTGCAAGGCAATCGGCTGCTCGCACGGATCAAAGCGCAGAAAGCGATCCCGATTGCCGTGCAGCAAGGCACCGGTGGTCACCATTTCGGTATATAGCCAGGTGTGGCGGGTGATCTGACGGGCAAACTGCCGGTAAAACCGGTCGGTCCAGTCCAGCATCGGCGCGATGCTGAGGGTGCGGGGTGGCAGGGGCATGAAAATGGCGTGTAATCAAAAGCGCGCGATCATGCCATAAAGCGGTAAATATTTCAAAAAATCAATGCGCTATTGCAATTTTGTTAGCGCATCAGCGTGCCATCGGGGCCGATGACGGTGATGTCGGTGAATTTGGAGCCGAGGCGGTTTTCCGGACCGAAACTGACGACAAACCCGCCGAGGTCGAGTGTGCCGATATTTTCCAGTGCCTTGATCAGATCGGCGCCACTGGCATTGGCCCCGGCCTTTTTCATGCCTTCTTCAAACACGCGGCAGCCGATATACATTTCCATGCCCAGATAGGAAATATCGGTTTTTGGCGCAAATTTTTTCATCGCCGCCCGGTATTCCTTGACCACCTGCTGGTTGTTGGAAAAAGGGTAGGGCATCACTTGTGTCAGGCCGGTGCCACGGGCATTGTCGGCACCGGCAAAACGCGCCAGCGAGCGGGCATCGATGAACGACAGGCCGTAAAGCTGGGCGCTGGAGCCGAGTGTGCGCAGGCGTGCCAGAAACTTGCCGGCCGGTTCTTCCAGACCGGCAAAAATCACCGTATCGAGATTGGCGGCAGCCATGGCTTTGGCCGCCGGCTCAATGTCGTTGAGGTCCTTGTTGTAGCCGCTGAATGCGACCAGTTGCATGCCTTTCTTTTTCAGCGCCAGACGTGCCAGACCATACGCGGCGCGGCCTTCGGAATCATTCATGTAAACAATGCCGATGCGGCTGCGGCCGGTGATTTCCAGTTGATCCATCATGCGGTTGATTTCATCCGGATAACTGGCGCGAATATGGAAAATATAGGGGTTGAACGGGTAGCGTATCGACAGTGCTCCGGAAATCGGCGCAATGACCGGTATCTGGTTTTTTTCCAGGATGCCGCGCTGCAAGAGCAGGTCGATGCCCAGTGTGCCACCGCCTCCGAGCAGCGCCACTACCTTTTTCTGCTCAATCAGTTCGGTTGCTGCGTGGACATAACGCTCGGGATCAAAACCGTCATCACGCAGCAGAATTTCCACCTTTTTGCCGCGAATGCCGCCACGGGCGTTGATGCTGTCTATGCAGGCTTTTTGAGATTGCGCGGCTTCGTTGCCGAGTTCGGCAATCACGCCAGTGAGCGGAGCCACATTGCCAACGTAGATCTTATCGGCAGCACTGGCATTCAGGCCGATAGCCAGTAGCAACAGGGCAAGGCTGGTGGGGCGATTCAACATGTTTGAGCAGATTCCGCGATGATGTCTCTGCATCAATATAGAACAAAAGCCGCACTGCGCTTTTGCTTCAGCTTTCAGCCCCGTTGCGCCATAGCAGTTGCATCTGGTCGCGCCCATTGTTTTTGGCCTGATACAGCGCTTGGTCTGCACGGGCAACGATTTCGTCGAGTGTTTTGTCGTCACTGCTGACGCAGGTGACACCCATGCTGAAGGTGATCTGCCGGGTTTCGGGAATGCCGTCAACACGAATGCGTTTGGCTTCGGCCTGCAGCCGCTCGAAAAACGGCTGAATGATTTCTGGCTTGAGTCCTGGCAGGATCAGCAGCCATTCTTCGCCGCCAATTCGGCCGATCCGGTCGGCACCCCGCAATTGCGATTGCACTGCGGCGGCAAAGGCGCGCAACACCAGGTCGCCGGCATGATGGCCATAGTTGTCGTTGATCTGTTTGAAGAAGTCCAGATCCAGCACGGCAATCATCAGCGATTGCCGCTTGCGTCGACAGCGTTTCAGTTGCTGGTTGGCGTAAGCGAGAATGCTGCGTCGGTTGGGCACGTCGGTCAGCTCGTCCTTCAGCGCCATGATCCGCAGCTGGCGTCGTTGCCTGATCAACAGTGCCAGCGCTACCACAATCGCACCGACCAGGATGAAGGCCAGCGTCAGTGCCAGGATCAATTGCTGTTGCTCTGCCTGTTGTTGTAGCAATAACACGTCTTTGAGCTTTTGCTGATTGCGCAGCAGCGCATTTTCCGCTTCCTTGCGTTGACTCAGGAATTGCGCCTGCAGCTCGGAGCGGGTGGCACTGGCCTTGGCCTCAGTCATGGCCTGCAGCAAGCGCGCGTAGCTGCGCAGATGGCGATAGGCTTCACTCCAGCGGCCGAATTCCGCCAGGGTGGTGGCTGCCTGGTTTTCGTAGGCGGCCGATTCCGGATCGGTATTGAGCAATTGCGCGTATTGCTCGGCCTGCTGCAGATGTTGCAGCGCCTGCGGATCGCGCAGCCGGGTATGCAGATCTGCCAGCGCCAGCTCACAATGCAGACGTAGTGCGTTTTCATTGCTGTTGCGGCTGCTTTGTTCGGCAAGCTGCAGATAACGTTCAGCATCGGCTAATCGGGATTGCGCCAGCTTGATCTGCCCCAGCTCGTATTGCACGCGCGCCAGATAGGGTTTGTGGCCGAGTTTCTCTGCCAATGCCAGTGCGCGCAGTTGTTGCTGTTCGGCACTGGCCATTTGTCCTTGCTTGCGTGTTGCCAGCCCGCTCAGATATTCCAGCTCCAGATTGAGATAATCGGCCTCGCCCGCAGGTCGTAGTTCGCGCGCCTGGCTCAGGTAATAAAACGCATCTTGCAGGTCGCCTTGCTGCATTTGAATGCCGGCAATCTGCAATAAAAGGCCTGCCAGCTGATGTTTCTGACCTTGCTGCTCGTAGGCACGATAGGCGTAGATGGCCCGCTCCAGTGCCTCTTGTTGCAGCCCCTGTGCCGCCAGCCAGTCGGCTTTGGCTGAGTAGACGTCAGCCAGCAGTAGCGGGTCGTTAAGTGTGGCAGAGAGCTGATTGATTTCACGCCAGGTGTCGGTCAGTTCGGTTTTGCCGGTGCGCAACTGATAGCGGGCGCGTGCCAGCAAAAAGCGGCAGAGACTGATGTTGTCATTGGCCGTGCGGGCCGTGCTGATGCCCCACTGGATATGGCTCTCCAGCCCCTGATCGTTACCGCTGCGCAACATTGCCTGCACCAGCAACAGCCGCGCCGGTAGCTGCTGCCTGGCTGGCTGATTGCTGGCTTCGGCAAGATACTGTTGGGCCTCCTGCTCCACGGTGGCCGGGTTGTTGCCTAGTTGTGCGTTAGCAGTGGCAATATCAAACGCCTGGCTGTGGCCAGCCAAGCCCAGGCCCAGTAGTAACAGGCTGTGGCTTAACAAGGAACGGAATGGGTAGATTGGCATGGTTTAAGCATAGTCGAGCTTGGCTGTTCCTACTTTTCTGTGCTCTGTTTCTCTAAAACGTCGAGAGCAGACAGGTAAGGTCTGTACTATGACGATTGGATGACTAGGTGCCGCTTTATCCGGCATTTGCTGCTGCCGTTCGGTTTGCAGCAATGAATCGGTTACAATCGCCGGCCGCTTTGCAACAGGATTATCCATGTCCATTTGTGGTATCGATTTCGGTACGTCCAACTCCACTTGCGGCAATTTTGTCGCTAACCGGCCACGTCTGTTGCCGCTGGAAGACGGTAAAGCTACTTTTCCCAGTGTCCTGTTCTACGACTTCGAGTCGGATCTGGTGCATTTTGGTCGGGCTGCCATCAATGAATATGTGAGCGGCACTGAGGGGCGCTTGTTGCGCTCGCTGAAAAGTGTGCTGGGTACAGCGTTGATGGATGCCGATACCGAAATCCAGAGTCGCCGCATGCCATTTCGGCAAATACTTGCCACTTACATTGGTGAGCTGAAACAGCGCGCCGAAACCGCTGCCGGCATGCCGTTGCGGCACGCGGTGTTTGGTCGTCCGGTGCATTTTATTGACGACGATGAGCGCGCCGACCAGAAAGCACAGGATACGCTGGCCGAGATTGCCCAGGCTGCCGGTTTCACCGAGCTGGCATTTCTGCCTGAGCCGATTGCCGCTGCGTTTGACTACGAGCAACAGGTGGATCGGGAGCAACTGGTGCTGATCGTCGATATCGGCGGCGGTACCTCCGATTTTTCGCTGATTCGGCTATCGCCGCAGCGCCATCACCTGACCGACCGTCGCGCCGATATTCTCGCAAACGCTGGCGTGCATTTGGGGGGCACCGATTTCGACCGGCTGCTGAGCCTGCGCGAAGTGATGCCCTTGCTGGGCATGGGCGGCAAGCTGCGTGGCAAATCGATTGAAGTGCCGGCCAACTATTACCATCTGCTCTCTACTTGGCACACCATCAACTTTCTTTATGAGCGCAAATTGCGCAGTGAGCTGGATGATGTCTGGGCCGAGGCGGAAGACCGGGCCAGTTTCGGCCGGTTGCTGCGCATTGTGGACGAACGTGCCGGGCACATGCTGGCGATCGCCGTAGAAGCCGCAAAAATCGACTGCTGTGTGGATGGTGCCGGCGTGCTGCAGCTGGATATGCTCGAGGCCGGATTGAGCAAGCCGCTGACCCTGGCCCAGTTTGAAGCAGCCGTAGCGGATGCGGTAGGGCGTATCGCCACCACGGTGGAACACTTGTGCCGCAATGCCGGCGTGCGGGCCGACGACGTTGCGACGCTGTTTGTAACGGGTGGTGCAAGCGGTGTACCGCAGTTGATGCAAGCTATCCGCAGCCAGGTGCCGAATGCGCAGCTGGTGGAAGGGGATCGTTTTGGCAGCGTCGGCACTGGGCTGGCGCTGGCGGCGCAGCGTTTGTTCGGGGGCTAGGTCGGCTGCGGGGTAATAAAAAAACGGCATGGTTTCCCATGCCGTTTTTTCTTGATCAGGTTAAGTGCCCGATTATTTCATTTGCACGTCAGCGAGGAGGCGAAGACAAGCCGTAGGCAGTGCGTGAGCACGACAAGGCGCTGTCGCCAAAGTCATGGCTGGCATGCAACTGAAATTACATGCGTTCGATCATTGCATCGCCAAATGCCGAGCAGCTGACTTCGGTGGCACCATCCATCAGGCGGGCAAAGTCATACGTCACAACCTTGTCCTTGATCGCCGCTTCGGTGGATTTGACAATCAGATCGGCAGCTTCGGTCCAGCCCATGTGACGCAGCATCATCTCTGCCGACAGGATCAACGAACCCGGGTTCACTTTATCCAGACCGGCGTATTTCGGTGCGGTGCCGTGGGTGGCTTCAAACATCGCTACGTCGTCCGACAGGTTGGCGCCTGGGGCGATACCGATACCGCCCACCTGTGCTGCCAGTGCGTCGGAGATGTAGTCACCGTTCAGGTTCAGCGTGGCGATCACGTCGTATTCGGCCGGACGCAGCAGGATCTGCTGCAGGAACGCGTCAGCGATGGCATCTTTGACGATGATGTCGTTGCCGGTTTTCGGATTCTTGAATTTGCACCATGGGCCATTGTCGATCAGCTGTGCGCCGAATTCGTTTTTCGCCAGTGCATAGCCCCAGTCACGGAAGCCACCTTCGGTGAACTTCATGATGTTGCCCTTGTGAACGATGGTGACCGATTTGCGATCGTTGTCGATGGCGTATTGCATCGCCTTGCGGATCAGGCGTTCCGAACCTTCGCGCGACACGGTTTTGATGCCGATGGCGGTGGTGTTGGGGAAGCGGATTTTCTTCACGCCCATTTCGCCCTGCAGGAAGTTGACGATCTTCTTGCAGCTGTCCGATTCGGCAGCCCATTCGATACCGGCGTAAATGTCTTCAGTGTTTTCACGGAAGATGGTCATGTCGGTCTTCGCCGGGTCTTTCAGCGGCGAAGGCACGCCCTGGAAGTAGCGTACCGGGCGCAGACATACGTACAGATCCAGTTCCTGACGCAGTGCCACGTTCAGCGAGCGGATACCGCCACCAACCGGAGTGGTCATCGGGCCTTTGATGGAGATGACGTATTCTTTCAGCGCTTTCAGGGTTTCGTCCGGCAGCCACACGTCGCCGCCGTAGACGCGGGTGGATTTTTCACCGGCGTAGATTTCCATCCAGTGGATCTTGCGTTTGCCGCCGTAAGCCTTGTCTACCGCAGCATCAACAACCTTTTGCATTACCGGCGTAATATCGATGCCGATGCCATCGCCTTCGATGAAAGGGATGATCGGATTGTCGGGAATCGCCTGACCCGGAATGATTTTCTGGCCGCCCTGCGGCACCTTGATATGCGAAATCGTCATTGCTGCTCCATCGGTATGGGTTTGGATAATGAACCCGTTTTTTGTACGGAACCGGCGGCCCTTGCCAGACCTTAGCCGGATACCGCTGAGGTTTGAGTGGGCGGTGCCCGACATCCCTCGTTCTTGCCAGGGCGGGGTACGCCTGGCGCTCAGTATTTATATAGACTAGACCAGCCTTGCCGCAGAAGGAAGCCAGCTGCGCCTTTGGCCGAAATCAAGCATCAGGGGGCAGCGACAGCCCTGCCGCTTGAGTTGTTGCTTGTGCTGCTCTCCGCCTGGGGCTGCTGCCGGAACAAAAGCAGATGCAGCGCGCCAGATGCGAAATCATTGGTATTATCCTTGAGTTTTCCCTGCACGCCATTAGTAAATGCCCGAGTTGCTTTTGTTCAACAAGCCCTACGGGGTGATCTGCCAGTTTTCAGCCCATCCGACACATCAGAGTCTGGCCGATTACATTGACGCCCCCGGTTTTTATGCCGCAGGCCGACTGGATACCGATAGTGAGGGGCTGTTGCTGTTGACGGACCACGGTGGCTTGCAGCATCGTATTACCGATCCCGGACATAAATTGCCGAAAACCTATTGGGTGCAGGTGGAAGGTGTTCCAACTGCGGAACAGCTGGCCCATCTGGCTGCAGGCGTGGATCTGGGCGATTTTATCAGCTTGCCGGCCACTGTGCGCATGATAACGGCGCCAGGCCTGTGGCCGCGCAACCCGCCGATTCGTGAGCGCAAGAGCATACCCGATAGCTGGCTTGAGCTGACCATACGTGAAGGCAAGAATCGGCAGGTGCGACGCATGACTGCCAAGGTGGGATTGCCGACACTGCGCCTGGTGCGGGTTAAAATTGGCGAATGGCAACTGGATGGTTTGTTGCCGGGTGATATGCGGCGGATTCAGGTGGCGGCCCCGCCAGCCCCGCCGCAGGCGACAGTCAGGCGAAATGTGCCACGCAGGCCGGTGGCGCGAAACGGAAAAAGGTAGACGCAGGATGGATATGCAGATTGATCAGGACGTTCGTGCCCGGGCCATTGCCACGGTGTTGCTGGAAGGCTTCAACAAGCATTATCGCCTGTTCCGCGAGTGTGGCGCACAGGCCAAGCAGCGTTTCGAGCAGGGCGACTGGCTGGGCGTGCAGATTGCGGCGCGTGATCGGATCCAGTATTACGACGACCGGGTCAAGGAGTGTGTGGATCGCCTGCAGTCGGAGTTTACTGCTGAAACGCTGGATGAAAGCATCTGGCCGACAGTAAAACTGATGTATGTCGGGCTGCTGATGGAAACCGATCACAAGCAGCCGGAATGTGCGGAGACCTTTTTTAATTCGGTGTGCTGCAAAATCCTGCGCCGCGAGTATTACGTCAATGATTACATCTTCGTGCGGCCGACGATTTCAACCGAGCACATCGACTCCGACCCGCCGACCTATCGCAGCTATTACCCGCATCGCGGCGGCCTGCGTCACACTATCAAGCAGATCATCAACGATTTCGGCTGGGATGCGCCATTCGAGAACCTTGATCGCGACATTGGTTATGTGGTCAAGGCGATCAAGTCACATCTGGGCGAATGGCCTCAGGCAGAAGAAAACTATCAGATCCAGGTGCTGTATTCGCCGTTCTACCGCAACAAGGCCGCGTATGTGATCGGCAAGGCGGTGAATGGTGCGCAGGAGTATCCGTTCTGTGTACCGGTGCTGCGCCATAGCAGCAATGGCACGCTGTTTCTCGATACCATCTTGCTCGATGCGCGGCGGATTGGTGTTTTGTTCAGTTTCTCGCGTGCCTATTTCATGATCGACATGGAAACGCCGTCGGGCTACGTGCAGTTCTTGCGTACGCTATTGCCGACCAAATCCCGCGCCGAGTTGTACACCATGATTGGCCTGCAGAAGCAGGGCAAAAACATGTTTTTCCGCGATTTCATGCACCATCTGAAACATTCGCGCGACGATCTGGTGATTGCGCCGGGGATCAAAGGGTTGGTGATGCTCGTGTTTACGCTGCCTTCCTATCCCTATGTATTCAAGGTGATCAAAGACATCTTTGGTGCCACCAAGGAAATCACCAAAGATACCGTGCTGGAAAAATACCGCTTGGTGAAGGAGCATGACAGGGTCGGGCGTATGGCGGATACACTGGAGTTTTCCGATGTAGCCTTTCCGCGCGCGCGCGTAACCGATGAGTTGTTGCAAGAGTTGCGAACACTCGCGCCGTCTGCGCTCGAGGAGCATGAAGATACGATTGTCGTGCGCCATCTGTACATTGAACGTCGCCTGGTGCCGCTCAATATTTACCTCGATACTGCACTGGCAAAAAATGATACCGAGTCGGTTGAACTGGCTGTGCGCGAATATGGCAGCGCCATTCGCGAGCTGGCTACGGCCAATATTTTTCCCGGCGACATGTTGTTCAAGAATTTTGGCGTAACGCGTTATGGGCGGGTGATTTTTTATGACTACGACGAAATCGAGTACATGACCGACTGCAATTTCCGGGAAGTGCCGGAGGCGCCTTCGCCGGAATATGAAATGATGGCCGAGCCTTGGTATCCGGTGGCGCGCAACGATGTTTTTCCGGAAGAGTTTGGCGCATTTCTGCTAGGTGCACCGATGGTGCGCAAGTTCTTCATGAAGCATCACGCCAACTTGTTGACGGCTGAGTTCTGGCGTAGCCGGCAAAAGCGTATCTCCGATGGGCATATTGAAAGCTTTTATCCCTATCCAGAAACGATTCGCTTTGTTAATCGCTTTGGTGAGCACAAGCACCCGCAGGGCTGAGTCCCTTGGCTGGCATGCAAAGGGCAGCGGCATCGCTGCCTTTTTTGCTTTATAGTGTCGGCCAATTTGTTGCAGCAGGATCAATCACATGTCCAACATCTGGAAACCGAATGTTACTGTCGCCGCCGTCATCGAACGTGATGGCCGTTTCTTGCTGGTTGAGGAGGAGACCTCGGCCGGAATTCGCTTTAACCAGCCTGCCGGCCATCTTGATCAGGACGAAACCATCGTTGCCGCCTGCAGCCGCGAAACGCTCGAAGAAACCGCTTATGATTTCGAGCCGACGGCGCTGATTGGTGTCTATACCCTGCCGATTGCCGGCTCGGATCTGACTTATCTGCGTTTTGCTTTTGCCGGTGAGCTGGGCGAGCACTATGCCGACCAGCCGCTCGACACGGGTATCCTGCGTGCCGTGTGGCTGACGCTGGACGAGATTCGCGCCTGTCGCGAGCGCCATCGCAGTCCGCTGGTGCTGCGTTGTATCGAGGACTATCTGGCCGGCAAGCGTTTTCCGCTGGAATTGATCACTGAATACACCCGGCCAGCAGCATGAGCGAAAAAAAACGCATTGTTGTCGGCATGTCCGGCGGAGTGGATTCGTCGGTCACCGCCTGGCTGCTGAAGCAGCAGGGGCATGAAGTCATCGGTGTCTTCATGCAGAACTGGGAAGATGACAACGACGACGAATATTGCTCGATCAAGGAAGATTCGCGCGACGCGATTGCGGTTGCCGATATTGTCGGTATCGACATTGAAATCGTCAATTTCGCCAGCGAATACAAGGATCGGGTGTTCAAGTATTTCCTCGATGAATACTCCGCTGGTCGCACGCCCAACCCTGACGTGTTGTGTAATGCCGAGATCAAGTTCAAGGCATTTCTGGATTACGCGATGGGTCTTGGAGCGGACTGCATTGCCACTGGTCATTATGCTCGCAAGCTGGAGCAGGGCGGGCAGCACTATCTGCTGAAAGCGGTCGACGCCAGCAAGGATCAGAGCTATTTCCTCTATCGCCTGAGCCAGTCGCAATTGTCGAAAGCCATGTTTCCGCTCGGCGAACTGCACAAAACCGAGGTGCGCAAGCTGGCAGAGCAGGCGCAGTTGCCCAACTTTGCCAAAAAAGACAGCACCGGTATCTGCTTCATCGGCGAACGGCCATTCCGCGAGTTTCTCAATCGTTATCTGCCAAAAAAGCCGGGGCCGATGGTGACGCCGGAAGGCAAGCTGATGGGCGAGCACATGGGTTTGATGTATTACACCCTCGGGCAACGCAAGGGGCTGGGCATTGGCGGGCAGGGCGAGCCGTGGTTTGTCGCCGACAAGGATATTGCCGGCAACAGGCTGATTGTGGTGCAAGGCCACGATCATCCGCTGTTGTTAAAGCCGCAACTGAGCGCACAGCAATTGTCGTGGACGCTGGATCAGGCGCCGCAGCCCGGGCGTTATGCCGCCAAGACCCGTTATCGGCAACAGGATGCCGCCTGTGAATTGATGGCGGTGGATGCGCAGCAGTGCCAGGTGCAATTTGATCAGGCGCAGTGGGCTGTCACCCCCGGCCAATCGGTGGTGCTATACGACGGCGATATCTGCCTGGGTGGCGGCATTATCAGCTAACAGTCCCGAAGCCAATCTGTTTTTCCGGAGGCTCAAGCCTGACAGGGTGCTAGGCGCTGGTATCGATTTGTGGCGGTGGGCTGGGCTGCTTGTCATAGCCCTGTTGCACGCGTTTTCCGGCTTCGCTCTGGCTGGTCTTGTTGTCCTGCTGCTTTGCCAGCTCTGCATTAGCCTGCAATTGCATGATTGCTGCCTGTGCGGCAACGGCACGATCCTGTGGTGACGGGTCGGCTGGCGCGAGTGCTGCGCTGCGTATCTGTTGCGCCTTGCTCAAAGTCTCTTGCGGTGTTTGCCCCGGCGAGACATCAATTCTGACTTCCCCACCAATTGCGTATTGTTTTCCGTCCGAGCCAAGCTGATAACTAAAGCTGGCGCCACCCATTGCCAAACCTCCGCTGGCCGCCAGATGCGCCTGCTCATGGGCGCGCACAATCCGATCGCGCTGCTGCAATTGTTGCAGTTGCTGATCGCTGTTGTCGCTGGTTGGCTGGGGGCGTGTTTTATCTGCAGTTGCCGTTTCGGGCTTACTGCTGCTCGGATAATGCGGCGCAAGGCCGGATAATGGAGATATCGTGCTCATGGTTGAGAATTGCAAACCATTGACAGATAGTGATTATACCCTATTTTTAGGGTGAATGGCTCTAACTATGTATTTGGTATATTAGTGATTGATAAAATATACGTTTCGTTCTAGACTGTAGTTACCAGCAAGGCGGAGTGATGATCATGAACGCTCGTCTGATATTTGCAGTGTGGATCTGCTGCCAAAGCACTGCAGCGGTTGCTGATAGTGGTTTGCCCGGCGGGGCGTGGCGAGCGTTGCCGGAACGTAGTCTGCAGGGGACAACGCTACCCCTGCAAGTGCATTTTCTTTCCTCTGATGCCAATCCCATTTCCGACGAGTATCTTTCGCATCGGGCGCTCAGCCCCGTCAGCCGCGCCTTGGCGGATGAGCAGGACGACGAGGGTGAATTAAAGCGGCGTGCCGAAAAACGGATCGAAGTGCAGTATGGCCAGGATCGCTGGCAGATTAAATTGCGCCGCCGCGGCATTGTCATGAAGATGCTGTTTGACTGAGGCAAGCGCGCTTCAGCGTTGTTTGCCTGCGTCGTTTGCAGTAATGTCGTACTCCCGTCCGTTTCAGAATTCAGCCACAGATGACCCTTTCCCGCATTGTTGTTGCCAGCAATAACGCCGGCAAACTCAAAGAATTTCAGCAATTGCTCAGCCCGCTTGGATTGACGTTTATCCCGCAGGGGCAACTCAACGTTCCCGAGGCTGAAGAGCCTCATTGCACTTTTGTTGAAAACGCGCTGGCCAAGGCGCGCCATGCCAGTCGTATTACCGGTTTACCGGCACTGGCAGATGATTCCGGTTTGTGTGTCGATGCACTGATGGGCGCGCCGGGCGTGTTGTCTGCACGCTTCGCCGGCGAGCCGAAAAGTGACACCCGCAATAATCAGAAATTGTTGACCGAACTCGCGGGCAAGCAGGATCGTCGAGCGCATTTTTATTGCGTGCTGGTGCTGGTGCGCCATGCCGACGATCCGCAACCCTTGATTGCCGAAGGTGAGTGGCATGGCGAGATTGTTGCCGAAGCCGCCGGCGAGGGCGGGTTTGGCTATGACCCCCTGTTCTGGGTGCCGCAACATGCGTGCACTTCCGCTCAGCTGGATGCGGCACTGAAAAACCAGCTCAGTCACCGTGGCCAGGCGATGGCTGTTTTGCTGCAGCGCCTGCAGCAGCGTGGCGCGTTGTAATTCCTTCCTGATGTAGGTGGCGGTGAGCCTTTCACCGCCGCTTTCGGCTGTTTTCCCCTGGCGCGGTCTCAATTTGTGCGGCAACGGTTGTTGCATGCACCAGTCTTGCACAGGTTTGCTTCTGCTCCGCTTTCTTTTACGTGATTTAATTATTTAGCTGTTTGATTGTAAATGACTTTTTGTGATTTGTTCGGGTTGGCCCAGGATTTGCTTCATTAGAAAAACGCTAGGTACAAATATAACAACGCTGCTTTGAGCCAAGGATGGAATTGTGATGAGCAAAATTGCCGCAGGGTTGATGGCCCCGTTGACCTTACCGCACAAATTGCTGCTGGTTTTCTGTTTGTTGATTCTGGTTGCGCTGCCGGCGCTGGGTTTCTGCGTGACACAGCAGCAGTGGTGGCTGGTATCGCTGTTGCTGGGAGGATGGCTGCTTGCCGCCGGCGTGTTTGCCGGTATTTATTATTCGCTTTGCCAGGATCTGCATCAGCTGACTGGAACGGTAGAAGCCGTATCGATGCGGGACTTTTCGCGGCGCCTGAACCCGATCAGGAACGATGCCGTGGGTGGTGCTGCAGCGTCGGTTGACGCCTTGGCGCGGCGTTATTCGTCGATGTTTATCGAGCTGGGGCGGGCCGGTAACGAGTTGCGCCATGCCGCCGGAGAGGTGAGCAGCGCGTCGGATGCCCTGCAGCAGGCACTGACCAGCCAGCGTGACCTGACATTGTCGTCGGCGGCTACGCTGGAACAGTTGTCGGTGAGCCTGGGGGTGACTGCAGACAATATGCAGCAGACTGCCGCATCGGCGGATGCCAGTTTGCAGGCGGCGCGCCAGGGTGAGCAGGAGAGTCAACGGATGGCAGATGGTGTCACTGCGATGTCATGGCAAATGGCGCAGGCTCGGCAGTCGGTTGCCGCACTGGCGCAACGCTCCGATGCGATCAACGGGGTGGTATTGCTGATCGGGGAAATCGCCGCCCAGACCAATTTACTGGCGTTGAATGCCGCGATAGAAGCCGCCCGTGCCGGAGAGACGGGTTATGGTTTTGCGGTTGTGGCAGACGAGATTCGCAAGCTGGCGCAGCGCACGGCGGAATCGACGCGGGAAATTACCACATTGATCGAGGAGGTGCGCTCTGGCATTGCTGATGCAGTTGGCCAGATCGAAGCCAGCAATCGCAGTAATCAGTCCGCAGTCAATGTTGCACAAGGTTTGCGTGCGGCGATGACGCACATATCGGATGAGGCGGCCGCCACCCGGCAACGGGCTCAGGAAATGGTGCTGGCGATCAACGAACAAAGTGCTGCCAGCCAGGCATTGGCAGCAAACATCGAATCGGGGGCGCAGTTGGCAGAGTGGAATACCCACCACGTGGGAGAAAGCAGTGCCATCGCCCGTTATCTGTTGTCGCTGGCGCAGCAGCTGGACTTGCTGGTTCAGGATGCAAGCCCAGGCGCGCCGGCGAAAGTGATCAAACCAACGCAAGGAGCTACGCCATGGATGGCTTGAATCTGATTGCCGCATTGGGCGGCGCATTATTGTTGGCTTCGGCCGTGGTCGTGGTGTTACGCCATCGCAGTTGGCTACGCCGGCGGCATGTGATTGGTTTGCGCTGGTGTGGTTTGCTGCTGGAGCTGGTGTTACGTATGCAGCAGCATCGGGGCATGGCATCGGCGATGTTGTCGGGTGATGCCAGTTTTCGCACTGCCTTGCGCCACAAGCGCGAAGAAATTGAGCGATTGTTTTCGGCTCTGCAGGCATTGCCTGGCGACATCGATCGCAGTGTGGCGAATATTGCCGGCCATGAGCTGCCAGAGATTCGCAAAGGCTGGACAGCCCTGTGTGCCCAGCTGGACGGGTTGACGCCATTTACCAGCATGACCCGCCATACCGCGCTGATTGGCACTTTGCTGTTTGCCTTGCGCAATATTGGGGAAATTTGCCTGAGCGGGCGGATTGCGCGCCATGATGCGCGGCTGGATATGGTGGTGCCGGTGTTTGTCGACCGTCTACCGGCATTGAGCGAGGCCTTGGGGCAGATTCGTGCGCTAGGTTCGGGAGTGACCGCAGCCGGCAATGCCAGTGCTGAAGACCGGGTGCGCCTGAGTTATCTGATTCATCGCATCAACGAATTGCTCGGTCGTAGCGAGTCGGCACTGGAACATGCTGGATTGTTAAAGCTGGCAGAGACCGCGGGCGGTTTTGCCCATACCCGTGAACGGGTAGGCGAACTGTTGGATATGGTCTGTCGCGATCTGCTTGAGTCGCGCGAAGTGAAAGTCTCGCCGCAAGATTATTTCGCCTGTGCCAGCACGGCGATTGATTCGGTGTTTGCCTTGGTTGCGGTGTTGCGGCAACAGCTGGCATTCGGGTTGGAAGTTATGCCACATACTGAGACTGCATCTGCACCCATGGCTGCTCCGGCTCGCCGCCAAGGCGCCACCAGCCTGCATGTGCCGGGTGCGCCCAGCCTTAGCTGAATCAGTTCCTGAAGTACAAACGGCCCGGCTTGAGTTTGCAAGCCGGGCCGTTTTATTGCGCTTTGCCGGAAGTTACAGGCAGGCCTGTTCGTTGGCCAGTTGTTGCTGATAGGTTTCGCGCTGACGAATCTGCTTCACGCTCTCACCTTTCACCAGCACTTCTGCTGCGCGATTGCGGGTGTTGTAGTTGGAGCTCATCGCCATGCCATAAGCGCCGGCAGACATCACCGCCAGTACGTCGCCAGCTTCCACTGCCAGTTCGCGGCCCTTGCCGAGGAAGTCGCCAGATTCACATACCGGACCCACTACGTCATAGACGCGGCTGGTGGCATTGGTCTGCTGCACCGGCTGGATCAGGTGATAAGCCTCATACAGCGATGGCCGCATCAGGTCGTTCATCGCACCGTCGATCACGGCAAAGTGCTTCTGCTCGTTGGATTTCAGGTATTCCACCTTGGTCAGCAACATGCCGGCGTTGCCCACCAGGAAACGGCCCGGTTCGAGAATGATCTTGAACTGGCGGCCTGCCAGCTTGGCCAGCAGCGCCTGCGCATAGTCGGCAATCACGATCGGCGTTTCGTCGTCGTAGCGAATGCCCACGCCACCGCCCAGATCGACATGGTGCAGCTTGATGCCTGCCGCTTCAAGCTGGTCGATCAGTGTCAGCAGTTTTTCCACTGCGGCAACAAACGGCGAAATCTCGGTCAGCTGTGAGCCGATGTGACAATCGATGCCGGTGACCTGGATATGGGCCATGGTTGCGGCAGCCTTGTAGGTAGCCAGTGCATCACCGAAAGCGATACCGAATTTATTGTCTTTTAGGCCGGTGGAAATATACGGATGGGTCTTGGCATCCACGTCCGGATTGACGCGCAGGCTGATCGGCGCGCGTTTGCCCATATCGCCGGCAATGGCGTTGATGCGGTGCAGTTCGGCGATCGACTCGACGTTGAAGCAGAGAATGTCCACTTCCAGCGCCATGCGGATTTCGTCTTCGCTTTTGCCTACACCGGAAAACACTACCTTGGCCGGGTTGGCGCCGATTGCCAGCACGCGCTGCAGCTCGCCACCGGAGACGATGTCAAAGCCCGCGCCCAGGCTGGCAAACAGCTTGAGAATCGACAGATTGGAATTGGCCTTCATCGCATAACAGACCAGGTGGTCGTTCCCGGCAAAGGCCTGGCTGTATTGCTGGAAAGCGTTCTCCAACGCGCTTTGCGAGTAAACGTAACAGGGTGTGCCGAATTCTGCGGCGATCTGGCTGGCGGGCACGTTTTCAACGTGCAGTTGCTGGTTGCGGTATTCGAAGAAATTCACTTGGGCTGGCTCGCTTGGGTTTTTCCCTGATCCGGCTTGGGCAAGTACAACGGCCCCTTGGCGCCGCAAGCGGCGAGCAACAGGGAGGCCAGAACAAGCAGACAAAGCCGGCGCATCAGAGGGTCTCTTTGTGGCAAAATCAAACCCCGCATCTTAACACGAAGGCGCTGTGCATTTTTCAGCAGCGTCGATTGCCCGAAAGCCAAACTGCCCATGACCGAATCGGAATTTCTCGAGCTGGCCGATGCCATTTTTGAACGTATCCAGAGTGAGCTGGACCAGCAGGGGGTGGATGCCGACTGCAACGTCAACGGCGCGGTGATGGAGTTGGAGTTCGACGACGGCAGCAAAATCATTGTTAATCGCCATACACCCAATCAGGAAATGTGGATTGCCGCGCGCAGCGGCGGCTTTCATTTTGGCTGGCGCGAAGATGCCTGGAAAAACACCCGCGATGGCCGTGAATTTTTTGAGCATCTGGGCGAATTGATTGCCCAGCATAGTGGTGAGGCATTCCACTTTTGATTGAACAGTGGGGCTTGGCTGGCGTGGCGCTGTCGGCATTTTTGTCTGCGACCATTTTGCCCGGCAATTCCGAAATCGCCCTGTTTGCCTATAGCCGGCAATTTCCCGAGCATGTGATGGCGGCTTTGCTGCTTGCTAGTATTGCCAATACCGCCGGCAGCATCACCAGTTATGCCGCCGGCCGCTGGTTCAAACCACCCGAATCCAGCCGCGCCAGCCGCTGGTTGCAGCGCTGGGGCTGCGGCACCTTGTTGCTGGCCTGGTTGCCATTGATTGGTGATGGCTTGTGTCTGGCTGCCGGGTGGCTGCGTTTCCCCTTCCTGCTTTCCGTTACGCTGATTTTCGTCGGAAAATGTGCGCGATATTGCGCAATTGTTTGGTTTGTGATGTGAGAAACCCTTTGAATTGTATTGTTTTTCTAAGATTTTTTTTCAGATAGACGGCGAATCCGGTAAAATTCACGACTCACTTCTGCTTTGCACAACTTCTAGATAGAAGATCAGCCCGCTATGAATGCACGATTGCGCGAAATACCCTACAACTACACCTCGTTCTCTGACCGCGAAATTGTGATTCGCATTCTGGGCGAAGCTGCCTGGTCACAACTGGATGCCCTGCGCGCCGAACGCAAGACCGGCCGTTCTGCCCGCATGTTGTTTGAAGTGTTGGGTGATATCTGGGTCGTGCAGCGCAATCCCTATCTGCAGGACGACCTGCTGGAAAATCCGAAACGCCTGACCGCGCTGGTCGAGGCGATGCGTCATCGTCTGGGCGAAATCGAACAGCGGCGCCAGGGCAATCCGCAAGTCGGCGAGTTGTTGCGTGCTGCCGATGCGGCGGTAGGTAGCTTCCATATGTGGTTTGACGAAGTGCGCCGCATGCGTGCCAAGGTGCAAAAGCGCCTGAGTGGCATCACCCGCAAGGACAATGTTTTGTTCGACGGCTTGGCGCGTGTCTCGCATGTGACCGATGCCACCGACTGGCGTGTTGAATATCCGTTTGTGGTGCTGAGCCCGGATAGCGAAGCAGAAATTGCGCCGATGGTGAAGGCTTGTATCGAACTCGGCCTGACCATCATTCCGCGTGGGGGTGGCACTGGCTACACTGGTGGTGCTGTGCCGCTGACGCCGTATTCGGCGGTGCTGAATACCGAGAAGCTGGATATCCACAATGGCGTGGAATACATCGACCTGCCTGGCCTGGAAGGCAAACGCGCCACCATTCTGTGTGGCGCAGGCGTGGTCACGGCCCGTGTGTCGGAAGCCGCATCGGCTGCTGGCCTGGTGTTCGCGGTTGACCCGACATCGGCCGAAGCCTCGTGTATCGGCGGTAACGTGGCGATGAACGCCGGCGGCAAAAAAGCCGTGTTGTGGGGCACCGCGCTCGATAATCTGGCCAGCTGGAAAATGGTTGATCCGGATGGTAACTGGATGTTTGTGGAACGCCTGGAGCACAACTATGGCAAGATCCACGATATCGAGCTGGCCAGGTTCCGCGTCACCAAACTCAAGGAAGACGGCAAAACCAAGATCAGTGAAGAGGTCCTGGAAATCCCCGGCAAGAAATTCCGCAAGGTCGGCCTGGGCAAGGATGTCACCGACAAATTCCTCGCTGGTCTGCCGGGCGTGCAGAAAGAAGGCACCGACGGCATCATCACCTCGGCGCGCTTCGTGCTGCACCGTATGCCGAATCATATTCGTACCGTGTGCCTGGAGTTCTTCGGCGAAGTCTCGCGCGCCACGCCGGCGATTGTTGAAATCAAGAACTACCTCGACCAGCATCCGCTGGTACAGCTGGCTGGTCTGGAGCACCTCGACTGGCGCTACGTGCGTGCTGTTGGCTACGCCACCAAGGCCAAATCGCGCGGTCGGCCGAAAATGGTGCTGATTGCCGATATCGTTTCGGATGATGAAAATGCCGTTGGCGAAGCCGCCAGCCAGGTGGTGCGTCTGGCCAATGCGCGCGCCGGTGAAGGCTTTATTGCCGTCACGCCGGAAGCACGCAAGAAGTTCTGGCTGGATCGTTCGCGCACCGCGGCGATTGCCCGCCACACCAATGCCTTCAAGATCAATGAAGACGTGGTGATTCCGCTGGATCGCCTGGGTGATTATTCGGACGGTATCGAACGTATCAATATCGAGCTGTCGATTGCCAACAAGCTCAAGTTGCTGGATCAACTGGCACAGTTCTTCCATGGCACCCTGCCGGTGGATGGTACCGATGCACCGACGCTGAGCAATGCCGAGCTGGTGGGTGACCGCCGTGATGCTGCGCTGCAGACGATTGAAAAGGTGCGCGAGCGCTGGCAGTGGATTTTTGACAATCTCGATGCCGCATTCGAGATGTACCTGACCGGTTATCCCGGCGCACCGCTGGAAAAAGATCTGGCACAGGAAGAAACGCCGCAGAGTGTGTTCCACGCGCTGCGTGATTTTGTGTTGCGTGTGAGCTGGAAGCGCGAAGTGCTGGCCGAGCTGGAACAGCTGTTCTCGGGCAAGACCGATCAGCCGATTATCAAAGCTGTTACCGCGATTCACCAGAAAGTACTGCGTGGCCGTGCCTTCGTAGCGCTGCACATGCATGCGGGTGACGGCAATGTGCATACCAACTTGCCGGTCAATTCCGACGACTATGAAATGCTGCAGACCGCACACAAGGCGGTGGCGCGCATCATGGAACTGGCGCGTGGCCTGAATGGTGTGATCTCGGGTGAGCATGGCATTGGTATCACCAAGCTGGAGTTCCTGCACGACGATGAAATCAGTCCGTTTGTTGACTACAAGAAACGCGTTGACCCGAATGGTCATTTCAACAAGGGCAAGCTGTTGCCAGGCGCCGACCTGCGTAATGCCTACACCCCGTCGTTTGAATTGCTGGGTGTTGAATCGCTGATTCTGGAACAGTCGGACATCGGCAAAATCGCCGATTCGGTGAAGGACTGCCTGCGTTGCGGCAAGTGCAAGCCGGTGTGCTCGACTCACGTACCGCGTGCCAATTTGCTGTATAGCCCGCGTAACAAGATTCTCGGTGTTGGTCTGCTGACCGAGGCGTTCCTCTACGAAGAACAGACTCGCCGCGGCGTTAGCCTCAAGCATTTTGACGAACTGGGTGATGTGGCCGACCATTGCACGGTTTGCCACAAGTGTGTGAACCCATGCCCGGTGAAAATCGACTTTGGTGACGTCTCGATTGCGATGCGCAATTTCCTGCGCAAAACCGGCAACAAGAAATTCAATCCGGGCACTGCCGCCGCGATGGCTTTCCTCAATGCCAAAGACCCGACTGCAATCAAGCTGATCCGCAAGAGCATGATTGAGTGGGGCTACAAGGCTCAGCGTTTCGGCACCAAACTGTTTGCGCCTGCGGCCAAGGCCCAGACGGTGGCGCCACCGTCGACTGTAGGTAAACCACCAATCAAGGCGCAGGTGATCCACATCTTCAACAAGGCGATGCCGGGCAATCTGCCGAAGAAAACCGCGCGTGCCTTGCTGGATATCGAAGATGCCAGCATCGTGCCGGTGATTCGTGATCCGAAAAAAGCCGCGGATGAATCGGAAGCGGTGTTCTACTTCCCGGGTTGCGGTTCCGAGCGGCTGTTCAGCCAGGTAGGTCTGGCCACGCAGGCAATGCTGTATCACGTTGGCGCGACCACCGTGTTACCGCCGGGTTATCTGTGTTGCGGTTATCCGCAGACTGCGGGTGGCAACGAGGACAAGGGCCAGCAGATCACCACCGAAAACCGTGTGTTGTTCCATCGTGTGGCAAATACGCTGAACTACCTCGATATCAAGACCGTGATCGTGTCTTGTGGCACCTGTATGGATCAGCTGCTGAAATACCAGTTCGAGCAGATCTTCCCAGGCTGTCGCTTGCTGGATATTCACGAATACCTGCTGGAGAAGGGCGTCAAGCTGGATGGCGTGGATGGCGTGAAATACATGTATCACGAGCCGTGCCACACCCCGATGAAGACCTACCAGGGTATCAAGGTGGTCAACGAGCTGATTGGCGACAAGGTCGCCCTGTCGGATCGTTGCTGCGGTGAGTCGGGTACATTGGCGGTGAGTCGGCCGGACATTTCGACCCAGGTGCGTTTCCGCAAGCAGGAAGAGCTGGAAAAAGGCATGAAGGCGATCCGCAAGGATGATGCGACCTCGCAGGTGAAAGTGCTGACTTCCTGCCCGGCATGCTTGCAGGGCTTGTCGCGTTACGACAACGATACCGGCACCAGTGCCGATTACATCGTGATCGAAATGGCGAAGAAGATCCTTGGCGAGCAGTGGCTGGTGGATTACGTTGGCAAGGCGAATAACGGCGGAATTGAACGAGTGTTGTTGTAATACGACTACGTAAAGTTACGGATAGTTGTCATTTTATGTAGTTGTAATAATTGCCGCCCTCGGGCGGCAATTTTTTTGTATAATTAAAAGCTAATAAACAAGGAGGGGAGCGATGTCCATCTGCATCTTCACCACTGGCGGCACCTTCGATAAGGTTTATTTTGATGCCAAGAGTGATTACCAGATCGGTGAGCCGATGGTCGGCGAGATCCTTCAGGAGGCCGGCGTGCTGGAGCCGTGCCGTGTTGAGTCTATCCTGAAGAAGGACAGCCTGGAATTGACCGACGAGGACCGCGCCCTGATCTGTCAAAGTGTCGCCAAGGCGCCGGAACAGCGTATCCTGATCATCCATGGCACCGACACCATGCCGCAGACTGCGGAGGCATTGCGAGTGATCAGTGGTAAAACCATTGTACTGACTGGTGCCATGAGCCCGGCACGGTTTCGCCGCAGCGATGCAACGTTCAACACCGGTTTTGCCATGGGGGCGCTGCAGGCATTGCCAAATGGCGTTTACATTGCCATGAACGGTCGGGTTTTCGAGGCCGGCAAGGTGCGCAAGAATCTGCAATTGGGGTGTTTCGAAGCTGTGTAATTAGTGTTGCCGAAATCGCTGAGATAAATAACTGATCGGAAGCAGGTGTGGTCTTATGGCGTGTGAATTGTGTCAACAGCAGGGTGGAGAACTGATCTGGCAGAGCCCTTTGTGCCGGGTGGTGCTGGTGGATGATCCTTATTATCCGGGCTTTTGCCGCGTGATTCTCAATCGCCATGAAAAGGAAATGACCGATCTGCCGCAGGCTGAGTCCGAACAGATCATGAAGGTGGTATTTGCGGTGGAACGTGTGTTGCGCCAGTTGCTGCAGCCGGAAAAAATCAATCTGGCCAGTTTTGGCAATATGACGCCGCATGTGCACTGGCATGTGATGCCACGTTTTGCTGACGACCGTCATTTTCCGCAGCCTCTGTGGGGGCCGGTACAGCGCGATGGCGCGGTGCATGGTCTCCCCGATCTGCTGCAGCAATTGCGCCAGCAGCTTGCCCTTGCTCTGAATACAGGCCCGACCCATGAGTGATTTGCCCGCATTGCCTGAACTCAATCCGCTGATCAAGCCGGAATTTACCGATCAGCGCAGTTGCCGCCAGTGGCTGGCGCTGTTGCCGATGATTAACGTGCCACAAGCGCACCGCGAGTTGCTGGCCGCACTCACCGATCTGACACAGGTGGCACTGGATCCGCTGGAGCGTTTGAAAACGCTGGAAATGCTGCGGGAAAACATCATTTTCCTGCAGGACGCCAATGCCGTGAAATACATGGGCAAACCCATGCCGCTGGCTGCGACGGAGCTGGCTGCCTGGCAGTCCAATGTGGCCATGTGGCAGGTGTTGGCCACTTCCTATCAGCTTGTGTTGCAGGATTGTCTTCAGGGTCAGATCAGTGTCAAGGAGCATTCGGCGTTGGTCAATCACCGTTGCATCCGCTACACCGGCCTGGCGATTCGCGAACATGCGCTGGCCTATCGTTCGGCGCCGGCCAGCCTGTGGCAGGCATTGCATGCGTTCTATCTGGTGTCGGAAGCTGGCTGGGCGCTGCGTGGCGTCAAAGATAGCCAGAACACCAACGCCCAGGCCAGCAGTTGCACGGCGGCCTATGTGCAGGCCTTGTTGCTGGACACGGTGCGCCCCAGCGGTAATTCCGCCAAGCTGATGTTGTGGCTGGATCGTCTGCTTGATCGCTGGGCCAACTATGTCACGGTGCACAAGGAAATGATCGGGGCGGCCACATCGCAAGTGTGTGTCGATCTGGATGGTGCAGGCATATTGCACCAGATACCACCCAAGGCGGCCCGTGCGCGATACCTCGATACCAGCCAGCTGGCAAAGAGCATTGCCAAGCGCATCAAGCTGCTGCGCATGGGCGAAGCGCCGTCGCAGTTGGGGTTGGGCGAGGAGTTTGTTGCCGACGTTTGCATCAGTGTCATGGTCAGCTGCTTCCAGCAATGGTGCAAGGGCGGTGAAGAGCGCGCCTATCAGCGCCGCTCCGCATCGGGCACGGCACAGGTGGTGAGCGCGCTGGATTCGATTTTTCACTGTCTTACCGGGCGGCCTCTGCCGCAGGAAACGGCTTCACAAGTGCGTGGGCAGAACATTACCGCGATCCAGATGTTTGGCCATTCTGGTCTGGCTTCGGCCGAGGTAGCAGAGATTCCGCCTTGTCCATCCGAACAATGGGGCATGTTTGACCAAAGCGCATTTGGTTTTGGTTTGAGCCGCGCAGCCAATGCCGGAATGCGTGTGGCACACAATCAGCTGCTGGCTGTCCGGCCCGACGATGCGGCCGGTTTTAGCGTGGGCATGGTGCGCTGGATTGCCTTGTCTGAGGATGACGAGTTGTCGATCGGCCTGCGCATGTTGCCGGGCTTGCCCAAGGCTGCGGCAATGCGGGCAGTGGGCCTGAGTCCGACTGGTAGCGATAATCTGGTGCCGGCGTTGCTGTTGCCAACCATGGCTGCATTGCGTACTCAGGAAAGCCTGTTGGTTCCGGTTGGCTGGTTCAAGCAGGGACGGATCGTGGAAATTTTCATTGGCGAACAGGTCAAGCGACTGCGTTTTGACAGCCTGATTGAACGTGGTCCGGATTTTGAGCGCATCGGCTTCAGCGCTGCTTGAGGTTCTTCTGTCACAATAAAAAACGGCCGGAATTCCGGCCGTTTTTTATTGCTGTCGTTGTCAGTGTTTGCCGGTGCTACCAAAACCGCCGGCACCACGTTCGCTTTGTTCAAAGTTCTCGACGACGTTAAATTGTACCTGTACCACCGGCACAATCACCATTTGTGCAATGCGCTCCAGTGGCTGAATGGTGAAGCTTTCCTTGCCGCGATTCCAGCACGAGACAAAAATCTGCCCCTGATAATCAGAGTCGATCAGCCCCACCAGATTGCCGAGCACGATGCCGTGTTTGTGGCCCAGGCCGGAGCGCGGCAGGATCATCGCTGCCAGTTGCGAGTTGTCGAGATGGATGGCGATGCCAGTCGGAATCAGCTTGGTGTCACCCGGGTGGATTTCCAGTGGAGCGTCCAGGCAAGCACGCAGATCCAGGCCAGCGGCGCCATCGGTGGCGTAGGTCGGCAGGTTTTCGTGAATGCGTGCATCGAGGATTTGCAGGTCAACAGTGGTCATGGTGTAGGTCTTGAGCAATAGGGGTTTATTCAGAAGCAAGCATGTCGGCAATATGCCGGATCAGCTCGCGCGCAATTTGTGCCTTCGGTGCGCGTGGCAGCGGGTGCTGGCCGGCATCGTCAAGCAGGATCACTTCGTTATCGTCCGCCCCCAGTGCGGCTTGCACCAGGTTCGCCACTAGCAAGGGGATATTCTTGCGGCGGCGTTTTTCGTCGGCGTATTGCAGCAGGTTCTGGCTTTCGGCGGCAAAGCCAACACAGAATGGCGCGGCCGGCAGGCTGGCAACGGTGGCGAGGATATCCGGGTTTGGCGTCAGCTCAATCGTCAGATTGGCATCACTTTTCTTAATCTTGTGTTCGCTGCGATTTTTCACCGCATAGTCGGCCACTGCCGCCACGCCGATGAAAATATCTGCTGTGCCAATTTGCTGTAGCACCGCCTGCATCATGTCTTGCGCGCTCTGCACATTGATGCGGTTCACGCCCATCGGTGTGGCCAATGCCGTTGGTCCGCTCACCAGCGTAACACTGGCACCGGCTTCAATCGCAGCGCGGGCAATGGCATAACCCATCTTGCCCGAGCTGGAATTGGTGATGCCGCGCACCGCATCGATCGGCTCGAAGGTAGGGCCGGCGGTGATTACCACCTGCTTGCCATGCAACGGTTTCGGCTGGAAGAAACCTTCCACCAGTTCAAATAATTGCTCCGGTTCAAGCATGCGGCCGTCGCCCACTTCGCCGCAGGCCTGTTCGCCACAACCAGGGCCGAAGATGGCAATACCATCCTGACGCAGTAGCGCCACATTGCGCTGATTGGCCGGGTTCTCCCACATCTGCCGGTTCATCGCCGGTGCCACCAGCAACGGACAATCGCGCGCCGAACACAGCGTCGAGAGCAGGTCGTCGGCGGCGCCATGTGCCAGCTTGCGCAGAAAGTCGGCGCTGGCCGGGGCGATCAGGATTGCATCCGCATCACGCGACAGATCGATATGCGGCATGCCATTATCGATACGCTTATCCCATTGATTGGTAAACACCGGCAGCCCGGACAGAGCCTGAAACGTGGCCGGGCCGACAAACTCGGTGGCGGCGTCCGTCATCACCACCTGCACCGTATAACCGGCTTTCACCAGCAGGCGCGTCAGTTCCGCCGATTTGTAGGCGGCAACGCCACCGGTGATGCCGAGCAGGATGGTTTTGTGGTTGTGCGACATGGGCCACGCCGATACAAAAAGATGGCGCAAGTTTACCGCAAGGGCAGGGGCCGGCCAAATCGATGATCACCCATTCGGAGGGGGCTTGCTCCGCCTGCTCTGGTGCGAAATGGTAAGCCAGGCTGCAAGCCGCTCTGCTTTTGCCTTACAGGCTGCCTGGCAGACCCCTGTAGAGGTGGGTTGCCGGCCAGGAGAATGCGGCGATTCAGGCTTCATTTTGCCGTGGCTTGGCCGATAATCCTGAAATCAATCGGAGAATACCTTGCACCGGCAATCCGCACTTACCGGCACCCTGGCCGGGCAACAAGCTTTGCGCCTCAGGCGTTTTTACATGGCGCTTGGTTCTCACTGCATCGTGTTTTTGCTCACGCTCGCCTGCTGGCAGCTGGCATTCTTCTCCTGGCCGGTGGTGGCCAATTATCTGTCCTTGGCCGTACCGTTCAACCTGTTGTTCTATTGGATGTTTCGATCCGGTTTTAATCTGCGTTTTGGCGACCCCAGCCTGACATTTGCCCAACTGCTCGCGGCGACCGTGCCGGTGTTTTATGTCATGTATCATGCCGGGCCGGCGCGGGGTGCGTTTTTACTGCTGGGTTTATCGGCTTATCTGTTTGGCCTGTTTCAGTTCCGCACCCGGCAGTTCATGGAGCTGACTGCGCTGACGCTGGCTGGTTACGCGGGCATGGTCTGGCTATTGCTGCGCAATCGCCCTTCCCAAGTCGAATTGCAGGTCGAGTGGTTGATGGGCGGCGCGATTGCGGTGACCTTGATGCAACTCAGTGTTCTTGGTGGCTATATCAGCCGCTTGCGCCGTAAGCTGAGCAGCAAAAACATTGAACTTGAGGCACGCAATCGAGAGCTGGAGACCGCCCTGCAAACCATTCGCGATATGGCGATTCGCGACGAGCTGACTGGCACCTACAACCGGCGCCATTTGCGCGAGGCATTAACGCTGGAAAGCATGCGCACCGACCGCCATGGCGGCGCATTTTCATTGCTGATTCTGGATATCGACCATTTCAAGCATATCAATGACGACTATGGTCATCTGGCTGGCGATCTGGTGCTGAAGCGGGTGGCCGAGATCATTGCTGCTGAATTGCGCCAGACCGACGTGTTGTGCCGTTACGGCGGCGAAGAGTTTTCCGTACTCTTGCCGCAAACACCGCTGGTTGGGGCGCGCACCACCGCAGAGCGGATTCGGCTGGCGGTGGAGCGCTGCCAGTTTTATGCGGTGGACAGCGAATTACAGGTAACGGTTTCGATCGGGTTTGCTGAATACGTTTGCCACGAAGACCCGGAGCGAACCTTCCAGCGTGCCGACGAGGCACTGTATCGCGCCAAGGATGGCGGCCGCAACCGCAGCATGGCGGCGAGCCTGATGGTGGCGGTGTAATAGCCGGACGGCAAATAGAGGCAGGCAAGTGGCAGAGACCGCCGGTGGTTACGGCTACAGGCTGTTTAGGCGCGACTGACGTGGCTTAGCCGCCGGTCATCGACATGAAGCGCACCAGCTTCAGTGGCTGTTCGCGGAATTCGTGGCGTTCCGGTTTCAGTTCAATCGCTTCGCGGATAGCGGCTTCAATTTCGGCATCGCTGGCGCCGCCACGCAGCAGCGGGCGGAATTCGTAGCGTTCTTCCTGGCCCAGACACATATACAGCGTGCCATCCACCGACAGCCGCACGCGGTTGCAGGTGGCGCAGAAGTGCTGCGAAATCGGGGTGATGAAGCCGACGTTGAACTGGCCATCGGCCGAGCCCAGATAACGCGCCGGGCCGGCGCCCAGCGGCGTGCTGTGTTCGATCAGATTGTATTTCTGCTTCAGGCGGTCGGCTACCGGCTGCAGATCGAGATACTGGGTGTTGCGGCCGGTATCGCCCATCGGCATCGCTTCGATCAGGCGCAGGATAAAGCCGTGTTCATGACAGAACTCGACCATGTTGTCGATTTCGTCGTCGTTTTCGCCCTTCATCGCCACCATATTGATCTTGATCGGCGAAAAACCGGCACCCTTGGCGGCCAGCAGGCCGTCCATCACTTTTTCGTAACTGTCGCGGCCGCAGATTTTGGCAAAGCGGTCAGCCTTCAGCGAATCCAGGCTGACATTGATGCGGCTGACGCCTGCCTGTTTCAGTGCTGCCGCGTGGCGATTGAGCTGGGTGGCGTTGGTCGACAAGGACAGATCACGCATGCCGGGCAGGGCCGCCAGGCGGCCGGCCAGCTCTGGCAGATTGCGCCGCAGTAGCGGCTCGCCGCCGGTCATGCGGATACGGCCAACGCCAAGACGGGCAAAAATACCGATCAACCGTTCCAGCTCGTCAAAGGTCAGCCAGTGTTCCGGCTCTTCGAAATCGCGGAAGCCTTTCGGCATGCAATAACTGCAGCGCAGGTCGCAGCGGTCGGTGACTGACAGACGCAGGTAGTCGATGCGTCTGCCGAAGCGATCGATCAGGTTGCTCATGTCAGTCCCCTTGTCTGGTGCCCTGCGTGGCGGAATGCTGAATTACAGCAGGGCGGTTTCAGAAACGATTATGCCATCTTCGTCGACATAGACGAATTGACCCGGCTCAAAGGTTACGCCGGCAAAAGTCACCGCAACATTCTTGTAGCCCGCGCCCTGCTTGATGCTCTTCAGCGGATTGGTGTTCAGTGCACGCACGCCGATGTCGATGCCGTTGATCACGCCGGAATCACGGATGCAGCCATAAACAATGATGCCTTCCCAGCCGTTTTTCTGTGCCATGGCAGCGATCAGATCGCCCACCAGCGCGCAACGCAGGCTGCCGCCACCGTCGACTACCAACACCTTGCCAGTGCCGGGTTCAGACAACATGTCACGTACAAAAACATTGTCCTCGAATACTTTGACGGTCTGAATCTGGCCATGGAAGCGGGTTTTGCCGCCATAAGCCTGGAACATCGGGGTGGCTACCTTAACCTTGCCTTCGTTTTCGTCGCACAGGTCGGGAGTCTGGAATGTCATCTGTCTGTCCTTAAATCGGGTGTTGATGTGAAGCCGGGCGTCAGTGTGCCAGCCCTTTAGTCCACTGAGTATAAAGCCGGTCGGCCACGGCGTGTAGTGCTTCGAGCCGTTGCTGCATGTCGATTTGCATCTGCTGCGGTTGCTGCACCGTGGGCACCGGGTTGGCGGCAATTTCGCGCGCGCCGCTGTCGCACCAGGCGAGAATCATTTCTGCGGTCATTTCCACATGGCACTGCATACCCAGATGTTTGCCCAGCGCATAGGCCTGATTGGCACACGCCGCGCTGCTGGCCAGCCGTACTGCGCCCGGCGGCAAGGAGAAGGTTTCGCCATGCCAGTGAAAGCCGAGAAAACCGTGCAGATCACCAAACCAGTGCCTGGCTTCAGGCGTATCGGCAATCTGCAGCGGCAGCCAGCCGATCTCCTTGACCGGATTGCGCGTCACCACTCCGCCAAGCGCCTTCGATATCAACTGTCCGCCCAGGCAATGACCGAGCAGCGGAACATTGGCCGCATTCGCCTGGCGAATCAGCTGAAACAGCGGCGGCAACCAGGGCAGATCGTCGTTGACGCTCATCGGCCCGCCCATCAATACCAGCCCGGCGTAGGCGCCAGGATCGGCCGGCACGGCTTCGCCTTGATCGATGGCAATTTGTTGCCACGGCAAGCCTTGGTGGTCGAGAAACTCGCCGAAATAGCCGGCACCTTCGGTGCGGGCAAAGCGGAAAATGGCGATCGGTTTCATGATTGGCTTTCTGATTAGATGCTGCCCGCCGCGCGCAGTTCGGCGATTTGCGCCTCGCTGTAGCCGAGGCGCTGCAGGATCGCCGCATTATGCTCGCCCAGCGCCGGCCCCAGCCATTCGGTACTACCCGGGGTTTCAGTCAGCTTTGGCACAATGCCGGGGATATGGAATGGCTTGCCGTCCGGCAGCTTGGCCTGCTGCAACATGCCGCGTGCCAGGAATTGCGGGTCGCGGAACATGTCTTCGATTGAGTAGATACGGGAGGCGGGCACTTCCGCCTGCTCCAGTGTCGCCAGCACCTCAGCTTCGCTATGCTGGCCAACCCAGGCGTCGATCAGTGCGTAGATTTCATCACGACGGGCATCGCGTCCGGCGTTGTCGGCGAGGCTGGCATCATTGGCCAGGTCGTCGCGGCCGATGGCGGCCATGAAACGCTTGAAAATTGCATCGCCATTGGCGCCGATCTGGATATGCTTGCCGTCGCTGCTGCTGTGGATGCTGGATGGCGTGATGCCCGGCATGATGTTGCCGGTGCGTTCGCGCACGAAGCCGAACACATCGAACTCCGGCACCAGGCTTTCCATCATCGCAAACACCGCTTCATACAGCGCCACGTCCACCACCTGACCTTTGCCGCCGTTAACTTCGCGATGGCGCAGCGCCATCTGCGCGCCGATCACGCCCCACAAGGCGGCAATCGAATCACCAATGGAAATGCCGGTGCGCACCGGTGGCCGATCCGGGAAGCCGGTGACATAACGCAGTCCGCCCATCGATTCGCCAACCGCGCCAAAACCCGGCTGATCCTTGTACGGCCCGGTCTGGCCGAAGCCGGAGAGGCGCAGCATCACCAGCCCCGGGTTGATTGCCGAGAGCTGCTCCCAGCCCAGCCCGAGTTTTTCCATTACACCAGGGCGGAAGTTCTCGATGACGATATCCGCCTCGGCCACCAGCTCGCGCAGAATCTTTTTTCCCGCTTCGTGTTTCAGATTGAGCGTCAGCGATTGTTTGTTGCGCGCCTGCACCAGCCACCAGAGGCTGGTGCCTTCGTATAGCTTGCGCCATTTGCGCAATGGGTCGCCGCCGTCGGGCGATTCGATCTTGATCACCTCGGCGCCGAATTCGGCCAGGATACGTGCGGCAAACGGGCCGGCGATCAGCGTGCCGAGTTCGATGGCCTTGACGCCGGCCAGCGGTTTGGTGGGAGTGCTCATGGGGCAATGGCTGCAGGCAAAGGGAAGCGCCGAGGTTACTGTGTCTGCCGGTGAATTTCAATTTGTGCCCGGAGCGCGGCAGCGTTGATCGCGCCCGTGGGTTACGCCGCCAGTGGCCAGGCGTTGCTGCAAAAGAGTGCAGCGCGGCTTTTTTATATGCACCAATAAGTATTTTCTGATGCCGGGTGGCTCAGCTGCGGTCGTGGAGTATTTGCTACAAATGTTTACTTAGCTGCCTGAAACAAAACCAGAAAAATGGCTGCACTCGTTTGCTGGCGCGGTCTTTGCTAATCCACTCGGCAACGCTGCCGGATTGTCTCCGGTAGCCCATCGGGGCCTCTGTTGCACTGGGGGCAGGGCAAGCATTTTTTTGGGGAAATAAATATGCGTTTGGGCGGATTGAATCAGTTTCTCGGCAAATACCGGGAAATCGTCATCGCTGTAGCGTTTTTCCTGGTATTCGATCTGGCGGTACTGTTGCTGAATGTGTTTATCTCGGTGCAGGTGACTGCTGATGCGACTGCCATCAATATCTCGGGGCGGCAGCGCATGCTCAGTCAGCGGATGAGCAAGGCGGTGCTGGTAATGGAAAACAACCATCGCCAGGGGCTGGATTACGCAGAACAACTGCAAGAACTGCAGAAATCGAGCGCATTGTTTGACCGTACCTTGCAGGCATTCGTGAGCGGCGGCAATGTGCCCGGCGGCGATAACCGCGAGGTTTACCTCAAGCCGGTCGAATCGGAGCAGGGGCGCGCCCTGCTGCAGCAGGCTTCCGCGGAGTGGCAGCCCTTGTTGCACACCTTGACGCCGCTGTTGTCGGGCAAGTTCAGTTCATCCGAGCTGGCGCAGGCCAGCAACCATGTCACCGCACACAATCTGGCCTTGCTGAACGCCATGAACGGCCTCACCAGCCAGCTGGAGCGTGAGGCGCGCACCCGTGGCGAGCGTTTGTGGATGGCGCAGGGGATCGGCATTTTGCTGGCACTGGTCAATTTCGGCCTGATCCTGTTCAAGTTTATTGGCAAATTGCGTGAAAACGACCGGGTGATCGAGGCCGCCAAGCAGGAGACCGACGAAATCCTGGCGACGGTGCAGGAAGGCCTGTTTCTGCTGAATAGGGATTTTCATCTGGGCGGGCAGGTGTCGGCATCGTTGCCGAAAGTGCTGGGACGTAGCGTCGGCCCAGCGTCTAATTTCCTCGATCTGCTGCAGGGCATGGTGCCGAGCACGGATTTCAACGCCACGCGTGACTATCTGGAGTTGCTGTTTGGCGATCGCGTCAAGGAGTCGCTGGTGCGTGAGCTGAATCCACTCAGCGAGGTGGAAGTGCGTGATCGCGATGAGCGTTTTGGCGTGCGTGCGCGTTATCTGTCGTTCCAGTTCAACCGGGTGCTCAGCGCCGAGCAGCGCATTTCGCACCTGCTGGTGACGGTGCAGGACATCAGCGAGAGCGTGCAATTGCGGCAAGATCTGCTGGCGGCCAAACAGATTGCCAAAACCGAGGTCGAGGTGTTGCTGGATCTGCTCAGTGTCAATCCCGCCTTGTTGACCAGCTTCCTCGGCGACGCCCGGCATTCGCTGGAAAACATCAACAAGCTGCTGCGTGGCGCAGGGGGCAATTATCGGCTGCTGCTGGATCAGCTGTTCCGGCAGATGCACGCGCTGAAAGGCGATGCAGCGGCGCTCGGCTTTACCCTGTTTGAGCAAATGGCGCATGAGTTTGAAGACCGTTTGCAATCGTTGCGTGAGAAAAGCGATGTCAGCGGTGACGATTTGCTGGCGCTATTGCCGCAGCTGGACGGTTGTTTTGCCCGGATCCTGCAAGTGAGCGACATGCTGGAGCGTTTCAGCACGTTTCACCGGCCGGCGGTCGAGCAGTCTGAATCACAAGAGCTGGCCTTGTCGCTGCAGCAACTGGCGTCAAGGATCGGTGAATCACAGCAGAAGCAGGTGACGGTGAATGCCGAACTGAGCGCCTTCAATCTGCTGCCGTTGCGGCAGCGTGCCGAGCTGCGCGATATCGCCATCCAGTTGCTGCGCAATGCGGTGACACACGGCATTGAGCCGGGCGAGGAGCGCAGCAGTCGCGCCAAGGCGGAGACCGGCAATATCCGCGTCAAGTTGCGCGCACTGGAGAACAACGAATTCGAGTTTGAATTGATCGATGACGGGCGCGGCATTATTCCGGCGCAGATCCGGGTTGCGCTGCTGCGCTCCGGGCGTTATTCGCCAACGCATCTGGCCGAGCTGGACGACAAGCAGGTGGTGATGAAAATTTTCGATCAGGGTTTCAGCACCGTGCCGACAGCGGGCGTGGATGCGGGGCGCGGGGTGGGCATGGATATCGTCAGGGAGAAAATCAAGAATCTTGGCGGTCATCTGCGGTTGTCATCCAAGCCGCATGAATACACCGCCTTTCATATCCGTTTTGCCGTGTGAGGAGGCCATATGCTGAAGCTGATGATCGTCGACGACTCCAACATCATTCGCCACCGCATTGCCCGTGCCATGGCCGATCCGCGCTTGCCGACGCTGAATATTGTTGGCCTGGCCAAGGACTGCGCCGAGGCAGTGGCCATGTGTGGCCGCAATCGACCGGATCTGGTGACGCTGGATCTGACCATGCCGAATATGGACGGCATCGAGTGTGTTGAGCAAATGATGCGCATCGATAGCGCCATTTCGGTGCTGGTGGTATCCGCACTGGCCGACAAACCC
>JAXMFR010000039.1:0-29696 GCA_046347685.1 Chitinivorax sp. | reverse complement strand
CACCATCAGCGCCATCACTTTCGGCCATGCCATTTACGAAAAAGCCCTGGCCCCCTACATCGGCTTTACCGCCAAGGCATGGCTACAACCAGTCAGCGCGGAGTTTTTCCATCTGCCGCCGGCACAGCAAATACAGGCACTCGACAGGCTCCTGGCACACCGACTCAGCGACCCGGAACAATTAGCCCAACCCGGTGAATTGTGCGCATTGCCGGTGCTGGGCGTGCCCGGCTGGTGGCCGGACAACGGCGATCCGGCGTTTTACAACAACCGGGATTATTTCCGCCCAGCCAGAAACAAGGCTTAGCACCGTTTCCAAGTCTCGCGGGACTGTCCTGCGCCCCTTACCGGACACGGAGCGAGAAGCCTTGCACAGCGCCTAGCCAAGCGTATAGGAATTCATCACCCGCACATAGTGCTCGGCGGAATATTTCAGGTGTGCCAGCTCATCTTCATTCAGCGGCCGGACTTCCTTGACCGGTCGCCCCAGATACAGATGGCCGGATTTCAACACCTTGCCCGGCGGAACCAGGCTACCGGCACCCACCATCACCCGTGACTCAATCACCGCACGATCCAGCACGATAGTACCGATACCGATCAGGCATTCGTCGCCAATGGTGCAGCCATGCAAGGTTACCTGATGGCCGATGGTGACATTGTCGCCAATGATCAGCGGCGCACCTTCCGGGTCTTCCGGGCGACGATGGCTGACATGCAACATGCACAGATCCTGCACATTGCTATTGTTGCCGATGCGGATGCGATTAACATCACCACGGATCACCGCCATCGGCCACACCGAGCTGTTTTCGCCCAATACGACATCGCCAATCACCTGTGCCGAATGATGGATGTAGGCGGATTCGGGAATTTGCGGATGGATGCCGCCATGGGCAGCGATATTCTTGTTCATGCAAGCCTCTTGCCAAGTGCTGATCAAACCCCATATAAAGGGGCGATAGGTTCTGCTGTCGCACCCATCTGCAGGTGCGGCAGGTCATTTAATCAATTTACGCGAGGCAGCTCAAGCTGCAGGCGCAGGAAACAGCATGAATCCCTTACTCGATTTTTCCGGTTTGCCCAAGTTTGCCGAGATTCGCCCTGAGCACGTCACCCCTGCCATCGAGCAATTGCTGAACGAAAGCCAGCAGCTGGTTGAGCGCCTGCTGGCGGATACTGCAGAACCAAGCTGGGAAAATTTCATTCAGCCGCTGGATAGTGGTCTGGAACGATTGTCACGCGCCTGGGGCCAGGTTGCCCACCTGCATCATGTGGTCAGCAAACCGGAACTGCGCGATGCCTACAACGCCAACCTGCCGAAAATCACCGATTTCTACACCGATTTATCGCAAAACCTGGCGCTGTTCGGCAAATACAAGGCACTGCGCCAGTCTGCCGCCTTTGCCAGCCTGAGCGCCACACGCCAGAAAATTATCGAAGACGAGCTGCGCGATTTTGTTCTGGGCGGCGCCGATCTGAGCGAAGACCAAAAGCCGCGCTTCAAGGAAGTACAGGAACAGCTTTCGCAACTGGCATCGAAGTTCAGCGAAAACGTGCTTGATGCCACGGATGGCTTTGCACTGTATATCGACGACCCGGCACAACTCAACGGCCTGCCGGAAGACGCACTGGCCGCAGCGCGCCAGGCAGCCGAGGCAGACGGCAAGGAAGGCTACAAGTTGACCCTGCAGATGCCATCCTATCTGCCAGTGATGCAGTATTGCGACAGCCGCGATTTGCGCGAGCAGATGTATCGCGCCTACGTGACCCGGGCCTCCGAATTTGGCCCGGAGGAACGCGACAACTCGCCACTGATCGACAAGATTCTGAGCTTGCGCGCCGAAGAGGCCGCCTTGCTCGGCTACCCCAACTATGCAGCGGTATCGCTGGCGACCAAGATGGCCGAATCGCCGGCACAAGTGCTGCAGTTTCTGCGGGAAATGGGTAGTAAATCCAAGCCGTTTGCCCTGCGCGACTGGCAAGAGCTGTGCGAGTTTGCCCGTAGCCAGCTCGCTATTGAGCAATTGCAGGCATGGGATGTTGCCTATGCCAGCGAAAAGTTGCGCCAGGCGCGTTATGCGTTCTCCGACAACGATGTAAAACAGTATTTCCCCGAGCCGGTGGTGCTGGATGGCTTGTTCAAGCTGCTGGAAACCTTGTTCCAACTGCATATCAAAGCGGAAGCCACCGAAGTCTGGCATCCAGACGTACGTTTCTTCCGTATCGAGCAAGCCGACGGCACACTGGTCGGCCAGTTCTATCTCGATCTGTATGCCCGCCAAGGCAAGCGTGGCGGCGCATGGATGGATGACGCCATTACCCGTAGCCGCAATGGCGATATCTCGAAGCACCCGGTCGCCTATATGGTGTGCAATTTCCCCGGCCCGATTGGCGACAAACCAGCGCAGTTCTCGCACGACGATGTCATCACCTTGTTTCATGAATTCGGCCATGGCCTGCACCATATGCTGACCAAGGTTGAAGACCGCCAGGCCTCAGGCATCAATGCGGTGGAATGGGACGCGGTGGAGCTGCCAAGCCAGTTCATGGAAAACTACTGCTGGGAATGGGATGTGTTGTCGCACATGACCCGCCATGCGGAAACGGGCCGGCCCATGCCGCGCGAGTTGTTCGACAAGATGATTGCCGCCAAGAACTTCCAGGCCGGCATGATGTTCGTACGGCAATTGGAATTTGCCCTGTTTGACATGCAGATACATGGTGATTTTGTACCGGGACAAGGCAAAACCGTGCGAGGCGTGCTGGACGAAGTACGCAAGGAAGTTGCCGTTTCCATTCCGCCCGCGTTCAACCGCTTTGCCAACAGTTTCAGCCACATTTTTGCCGGCGGCTATGCGGCGGGCTATTACAGCTACAAATGGGCAGAAGTCTTGTCGGCCGACGCCTATGCAGCGTTTGAAGAGGCTGGCGTGCTCAATCCGGCAATGGGCAAACGCTTCTGGGATGAAATTCTGGCAGTCGGCGGCAGCCGCCCGGCGCTGGAATCGTTCCGGGCCTTCCGTGGCCGAGAACCAGAGATTGATGCCTTGCTACGCCACAATGGCATGACGGCAGCAGCGGCCTGAGCGCTATAATCAAAGCCTGACCATGCTAATACAGGATCGATTTATGCGTAACCCGACACTGACCATGCTCCTGCTGGCAACGCTGGCAGCCCCGGTGATGGCCGACCGCGTCTATACCTGGACCGATCCTGCTACCGGCAAAACGGTATTTTCTGATCAGCCACCACCGCCATCGGCCAAGGGGCAGCAAAAAGATCTGAAAAACAATTCGATCGAGACCAGCGGGCCGGGGTATGCCTTGAAACAGGCAATGAAAAGCGCACCAGTCACATTGTTTGCCAACGAATGCGGTGAACCGTGTGATAACGCGCGCAAATTGCTGCAAAAACGCAAAGTGCCATTTACGCTGAAAAACCCGGAAACCCAGGCGAAATACGCCGACGAGCTAAAGCAGCTGGGCGGCGGGCTGACGGTGCCGGTGTTGCTGGTCGGCAGCAAAACGGCCAAAGGTTTTGAAGTCAGCCAATGGAACAGCCTGCTGGATCAGGCCGGCTACCCTCAGGCCGATGGCAGTATCGCACCGGCATCGAACAAGGAAGCAGCACGCTGATGCAACTGGCAACCTGGAACGTCAATTCACTCAAGGTGCGCCTGCCACAGGTGCTGGACTGGCTGCAACAGCGCCCGGTAGATGTGTTGTGCCTGCAGGAGCTGAAACAGGAAGACAAGGCATTCCCGCTCGACGCTTTTACCGCAATCGGCTACCACTGCCTGTATCTCGGGCAAAAAACCTACAACGGTGTGGCCATTCTGTCGAAACAGCCCGCTACCGATGTGCAATACAACCTGCCCAATTTCGAAGATGAGCAGAAACGCCTGCTAGCGGCCACCATCAACGGTGTACGCGTGGTGTGCGGCTATTTTCCCAATGGCCAAAGTCTCGATTCCGAAAAATACCCCTACAAGCTGAGTTGGCTGAAAGCGTTGGGTGACTGGCTGGAGCAACAACTGCAAAGCCACCCTCAACTGGCGCTGCTGGGCGATTACAACATTGCTCCGGAAGATCGTGACGTACATGACCCGGCCGCTTGGGCCGGCCAAGTACTGGTCAGCGAGCCCGAACGTGCGGCGTTCCAACGCTTGCAGGCAATGGGCCTGCAAGACAGCTTCCGGCTGTTTGAGCAGGAAGAACAAAGTTTCAGCTGGTGGGATTACCGTGCCGCAGGTTTCCGCCGCAATCTCGGCCTGCGTATCGACCATATTCTGCTGACCAAAACATTGGCAGAGAAATGTACGGCATGCGAAATCGACAAGGCGCCGCGCAAACTGGAGCGGCCATCGGACCATGCGCCGGTGATTGCGACGTTGAACCTGCCGAACTGACAGCGATCCGACCCCATCATTTTTTTGTTGCCTCAACCATGCCAACGATGAACTCCAGAGTGAAACCCCTGCTTCTTTCGGTCTTGATGCTGAGCGTGCTCGGTTGTTCGCCAGCGCCCGATAACAAAGCGGCCAATAAAACCGCGCCGCCGGCGGCCAATTCAAGCCCCAGATCCAGTGCACCCAAAGTCGGGATCAATCTACCTGATTTCACCACGCTGGTTGAGCAACGCGGCTCGGCTGTGGTCAATATCAGCACCACCCAGACGGTCACCCAGCGCAACGGTCGTGGCGGCATGCCTGGTGTGCCGGATGACGATCCGCTGAATGAGTTCTTCAAACGTTTCATGCCACCGCAACAGCATCCGCGGCAATATCAAACCCAGTCGCTCGGCTCTGGCTTCATTATTTCGCCGGATGGCATCATCCTTACCAATGCCCACGTTGTCGCCGATGCCGATGAAGTAACCGTGCGTTTAAGCGATAAGCGCGAGCTGAAGGCAAAAGTGCTGGGCTCGGACAAACGTACTGACGTTGCCGTGATTCGCATCAACGCCAGCAATTTACCGACCGTGCCGCTGGGTGAACCAGCCCAGCTGAAGGTGGGTGAATGGGTGGTGGCGATCGGCTCGCCGTTTGGCTTCGACAGCTCGGTGACGGCCGGCATTGTCAGCGCCAAGGGGCGCTCGCTGCCGGATGAGAATTACGTGCCATTTCTGCAGACCGATGTACCGATCAATCCCGGCAATTCGGGTGGTCCGCTATTCAACATGCGCGGCGAAGTGGTGGGCATCAATTCGCAAATCTACTCGCGCTCCGGCGGTTACATGGGCATTTCGTTTGCCATTCCAATCGATGTCGCCATGAATGTCGCCACACAGTTGCAGCAGACCGGCAAAGTCAGTCGTGGTCGCATCGGCGTGCAGATTCAGCCATTGACGCAGGAGCTGGCACAGTCGTTCGGGCTCAAATCCACCGATGGCGCACTGGTATCGCAGGTAGAGAACAACGGCCCGGCAGCCAAAGCCGGCCTGCAAGCCGGTGACGTGATCCTGAAATTCAACAATCAAGTGGTGAAAAGCTCCAATGAACTGCCCTTGATCGTCGCCAATGTTCACCCGGGCAGCAAAGTACCGCTGTTACTGTGGCGTAAGGGCAAAGAGCTGAATCTGAGTATTACGGTTGGCGAAATGCCCAACGAAAAAGTCGCCAACGAACAGCCCGCCGAACCTCAGGTTGCCAAAATCCAGCGACTTGGCCTGCACATTTCCGATCTGGCGCAGCAGGACAAAGCCGAGCTTGGGCTGCGTGGCGGGGTGGTAGTGGAAACCGCTGAAGGAGAAGCCGCCAAGGCTGGGATTGAAGAAGGGGACGTTATTCTGGCGATCAATGCGCTAGATACGCCAAATGTTGCAACCTTCAACAAGATTCTGGCAAAAACAGCGCCCGGCACGGTAGCGCTGCTGATATGGCGTGAGAACAATACGCTGTATATTCCGATCCGTATCCGCTAATAAAAAAGGCACCAGCAGGTGCCTTTTTTATTGCTCCAGCGACTTGGCCGCAGCTTTCAAGGTATTGTCATGCAGCGCCAGCAAGGGCGAGAGCTTACCCAACTCGTCCCGCTGATGGCCGGCACCCAACGTCAGCACCAGCGGAATACACCATTCACGAGCCGTGCTCAGTAGCAGCAAATCACGTTGATACAGCTGCTGCGTATCGAGGCAGCCGCCCGCCACGTCGCCGAGATGATTGTCGACGCTGGCTTGGCACAACACTACATCACAATCCGCCATTTCCAGCACTGCATCCGGCAATGCAGCAATGTCGGCATCGCTGCAGCAGGGTAACGTTGCTGCATCCAGATGTTTGAGCCAGCTACTGTCGGGCAAGCGGGCGATGATATCGGCGCTGCCGCGCGCAGCATCCCGCGACAGATCAATGATGCCGACACGCTCGGCCTTGCGGCTGCGTTTTAGCGCCAATGCGGTAATCAGCAGGGAATTGATGGTCGAATCTGCCTCGCCGTAACGATACCCCGCCTGATGACAGGGGCCAATCGGCGCCAATGCCAGCGAGCGGCTATCGAGCACCTTGTGTGCGGCGTCCAGTACGGCGCCAGCCAGATAAGGCAGGGAACGGCCGACACTGGGATGATGATTGCCAAAGCCGTTGGCAAGTTGCCCACGCAACACACCATCAACATAGTCGGCTGCGTGTGCCAGACACATCAGCTGCGGGCTGATGGGCTTTGGCGAATGCAGCACCAGCGGAATCTGCAGCGAAAACCAAGAAGCGAGTACCTCGCGCGGCTTGTGTGCGCTGGGTGACTCGCTTTCGGCATCTGCCAGCAGTTTTTCAGAATAGAAAACTGGAATGGCCATTCATGAGGAAATCAGGGGTTACGGCGAATAACCATCGAAAATCGAGTCAAACGCCGATTGACGGGCACCAGTCTTGGCATAGTTGGCACCCGCCAGCAGCGCATTTTTCAGCTCGTCGTTGGCCGGCTTTTTACCCAGCCAGATTTTCAGCATTGCCGGGCCGATGCTCGGGCCGCTGAGAGTGCCTGCCGGGTTATCGTTATAAAATAGCGCGACCGACCCATCTTTGGCAAAGTCCAGCGCCAGACGATCCCCGGAGCGGGTTTCATAGATATCCGACAAGGCCGACTCCATCTGCTGCAATGCCGGAGCCAGCACATTCAGCTCGGCATCGCTGGCATTGAGCTTGATGCCTTCCCGCAAGGTGGCCACGACCACGGTGGCGCGTACATTACGCTTGAACTGCAGCAACATACGCTTGGAGGCTACCGAATTGATGGCAGCATCGGCATCCTGGCTCTTGTTTGGCAGATACAGTGCCGCCAGATAAATCTTGGCACCCATCGCACTACGTGCGCCGGCACCATTCAATTGCAATTCCTGACCATGCACCTGTTGCTGTTCCGGCAACGTAGTGCCGTCCAGCACCATGGCGCCGGCGAATGTTGATGCGGTAAACAACGAAATTGCAGCCAAAAAACCTTTGATCATCCTATGTCTTTCTTTGATGGTGAACGACGCCGACTGAGTGCAGCCGGATGAATCAGCGATGCGCTATAGGTCTTGGGGGCGGATATTTTCTGCGGCGCCGGTATAACAACAGCGTGGCGCAACGGATTTCATCTCTGCAATGACTTACCGCTCAGACCTTGTCCGGTCAGCCGGACTTATGTTTGTTATTGCTTATATTATGGTATGCGAATTCTATTGATTTATCCATCTGCGTCAACAACTTAATTCGTGCTTTTACTCCATTTGCTGAAATAAACCCCTCGAATCCTGGGTCTCCTCCCACTCAGCCCGACCCTTACGATGATCAGAAACTTAACTTGTATTTACTCGGCCCGGCATGCACATTTCTTGCTTTAGATCAATCGCTCTAGATTTCGGGCGGATCATACTGTCAACAATAACCATATCGATACCGAGGAGATGAAGATGAAAATGCCCCTGTTCATTGATTCCATTGAAGCCGCTGTAGACCACGTACTCGACACCATTCCCGGCGATATCGTGCTGGGCATTCCGCTTGGCGTGGGCAAGCCGAATCCGTTCGTGAATGCGCTGTACCGGCGCATCAAAGGCAATCCTGCGCGCAAACTGAAAATCATCACCGCTTTGTCGCTGGAAAAGCCGGTTGGCCACAGCGAGCTGGAACAACACTTTCTCGAACCGCTGGTAGAGCGCATTTTTGCCGACTATCCGGATCTGGAGTACGTCAAAGCGATGCGCAGCGGCACCTTGCCGCCCAATATCGAAGTCAACGAGTTTTTCATGAAAACCGGTGACTATCTCGGTAACGCAGCGGCGCAACTGAATTACATCTCCACCAATTACACCTTTGTTGCCCGCGACATGATGCTGCATGGCATCAATGTGATGGCGCAGGCGGTTGCAGCCAAGGATAGCCCTGACGGGATGCGCCTGAGCCTGTCGAGCAACCCGGATGTGACGTTTGAAGTGGTAGATCGCATGCGCCATGCTGGCACGCCGTTGATTACCGTGGCGATGGTCAACAATCAGATGCCGTTCATGCCCAATGGCGCAGAAGTCGAACCGGGCTTTTTCGACGTGGTGCTGACTGACCCGAAAGCAACCCACGCCGTTTTCGCCCCGCCCAACAACAAGGTAACGGCGGCCGATTACGCCATTGGTCTGCACGCATCAAGCCTGGTCAGCGATGGCGGTACACTGCAGATCGGTATCGGCTCACTGGGTGATGCGATTGGCCAATCGCTGATCGTGCGTGACCGGCATCCGGCCGAATATCGTGCCATTCTTGAATCGATTTGCCCGGATGGGCTGGAAGGGCGGGAACTGGGGCGTTTTGATCAAGGCCTGTATGGCTGCTCGGAAATGTTCGTCAATGCCTTCCTCAAACTGATCGAAGCCGGCATCATCCGCCGTGAGGTATATGACGACACCTTGCTGCAGCAAATGCTCAACGATGGCCGAATCAAGGATGAAACCGTCACCCCGGAAACCCTGCGCGCGCTGCTGGATGCAGGGCGCGTACGTTCGCCGCTGCCCGCGGAGGATCTGGCCTTCCTCAAGCAATATGGCGTATTCCGTTCGGGTGTCACCCTTGACGGGGAGCACCTCGAATTCGAAGGCAAACGTTGCAGCAACAATCTGCTCGACGAAGCGGTGTTTGATTGTGTCTGCTCAAGCATGCTTGGCTCGCGCCTGACCAACGGCAAATTCATGACCGGTGGTTTTTTCCTTGGCCCACGTGATTTTTACGAACGCCTGCGCACCATGCCGCCGCAGGATCTGGCAAAAATCGACATGACCCGCATCGACTTCATCAACCAGCTGTATGGCAACGATACGCTGAAACGGGCACAGCGGCGCAAGGCACGCTTCATCAACACCACCATGATTGTCACCCTGCTCGGCGCAGCCGCCAGCGATGCGCTGGAAAACGGCCAGGTGGTCAGCGGTGTGGGTGGTCAGTACAACTTCGTGGCGATGTCACATGCACTGCCGGACGCACGACTGCTGATGATGCTGCGCGCCACCCACGATAACAAGGACGGTCTGAAGAGCAGTATTGTCTGGAGCTATGGCCATGTCACCATTCCACGCCACCTGCGCGACATCATCATCACCGAATATGGCGTTGCCGATCTGCGTGGCCAGCCGGATGGGGAAGTGGTGAAACGGCTGATCCAGATTGCCGATTCGCGCTTCCAGGCAGAATTGGTGAAACAGGCCAAAGCCCATGGCAAACTCGAGGCGAGTTATGAAGTGCCCGAGCGTTATCGCCACAACCTGCCGGAAGTACTGGCAGAGAAACTGCGCCCCTGGGCCGAGGCACAACTGCTGCCGGATTTCCCGTTCGGCACCGACCTGACCGCCGACGAGATCCACATGGTCAAAGCCATGAAGAAAATCAAACACGCCTCGCATCACCCGGCAGAATTGCTGACCATGGCGGTTAAAAGCCTGTGGCAACACAAGGAGGCACCAGCAGCCTACCTGGAGCGTCTGGGCCTCGCAGAGGCGCACAGTTTCAAGGATCTGCTGATTCGTCGCCTGTTTGCCGGCAATCTGTAATTCGCGCACGGCATAGCGCCAACAAAAAGCGCCCGAAAACGGGCGCTTTTTTCATGCCTGCCAACAGGGATCAATCAGGCCGCAGGTTGGGCCATGGCAGTCATCGGGTCTTTACGACGGAAATAAAACACCTGCGGAATTTCGGTATCGGCATCCAGTGGCACCAGGGCCGCCTGCATCTGCTCCAGACTCAGTTGCGTCTCGGTCAAATGGCTTTTTCCCTGTTTGAAGCCGTTCAACCAGTCGTGTACCAACATTCCCGTCTCCTCTGTGTGTGCGTGTGTCGTATGTATGTGTGTAATGGCTATGCAGTCTGTGCCGCACTCGCCTCGGCAGCAAACAGGTCTGCTTGTCTGCTGCCGCCAAACCGCCCCTTTACGGCACCGCCGCGGGGCTTTTTCTGATCAATGTCGAGGTTTTCCAGAATCGAGCGGAACTCCACCTGCTTGTCTGCCATCGCCCCCAGCAACGCAGCGATTACAGCCAGATGCGCCGGCACTACGCCAGCTTTGGCGTAATTGGTGATCGAGTTGCGGTTCATTTTCAGCAACTCGGCGAATTCGCGATTATTCAGACCAGCCTTGCCAAGTTGGCGCTGGAACTCATCGTAATGCATGACTCAATACAGATTTCCGTCGACCCATACAATCGTACATTAATTTATTAATTAATAAAATAGAATCATAGCTCTATTACACAGAATTCTGAAGCCCACTGCCGCATCTGCACGTCCATAGCACCCGGCAGCAGCATCTAGGCTTAAGCAGGTTGCCCGGCAACCACGTTTTCAAGCCATTAACCACGCTACTCAGCCAAGGAATAACAATGCAAAACAGCAGCACCGGGGCCTTGCCATCTCTGCCACAAAACAACACGCCAGCGCAGCAGGAGCAACGCCAGTTTCAGCTTTCACTGGCACGCACCGCCTACAACTACATGCGCACCTATCTGGAGCCGCTTCCCTTATCGGCCGATCTGCCGGATGGCGAGAAATTCAACATTGCTTACGAGGCCAAGGTCGTCGCTACCTTTGCGCAACTGGCGAAGAATTTTCAGCAGGTGGTGGTGGGTCTGCTCAAGCGCGAACTGGAAAATGATCTGCCGGATCAGCAGTTTGCACAGATCAAGGCGGCGTACGACAAGCTGGAAAAAGACTGGAGCATTTTTCACCCGGAACGCGATCTGGAAGACCTGAAAGCACTGCTGAAAGCGCTGAGCGCGCTGCCCAAGGCGCTGGAGAACATGGTCAATATCCCTAAGGATATTGAGAAAATGGCAACCGGGCTGGAGAAAGTGTTTGGCGATTTTCTGCAAAATGGCCCGACTGCATTTCTCAAATCCACCATGTTCGACATGCTCAGCACTGAACATGGGCGCGATTATCTGCAGGCCAAATCGCAGCAGGATTACGACGACCTGTTCATCTCGCTACCCACGCCACTGATGCTGGCACTGGATAAACAGCCGTGGATGCCGGATGGTTTGAAGCCATGCGAAACCGACTGGATTTTTTGGCTACCTGCAAATCGCCGGCTTCAACACGACCCAGTTGCGCGGCGTGAAACTGGCGCCACAACATGACAGCCAGGCATTTGTTTTGGCCGATTTACAGCGCAAGATGCCGCTGACCGATGCGATGCTGCAAAGTGTCAGTGGCGACAAGGCAATCACCCTGGCCAGGGCAGCCGAGTTGAATCGGCTGTATGCGGTGGATTACGCGGCGTTTGTGGGCGCCAAAACCAACTCGGTACATGGCGAACAACGCTATCTGGCCGCGCCGATCGCACTGTTTTACTGGAACCCGACGCCACCGGCTGGCTTTCCACCGGGCGACGGTGTGATGCAGCCGATTGCAATCCAGCTCAATCAGCAATTTGATGCCGAAACCACGCCCATTTTTACCCCCAACGACTGCGCAAATGCCAACGATGCCAAAGGCTTCAAATGGCAGGTCGCAAAGTTTTTCGTCAACGTCTGCAGCGCGATTCAGCATGAGTCGATTGCCCACCTGGGCGATTGCCATCTGACCGTCGAGCCGATCGTGGTGGCCAGCCATCGCCAGCTGGCAGAGCAACATCCGCTGTTGCAGCTGTTGATCCCGCATTTCCGCTTCACCATCAACATCAACGACGACGCGATTCACAGCCTGATCATCCCCGGCGGCGTGGTGGCCACCAACGTCGGCCCGGCCATCGAATCAACACTGGCGCTGGTGGCTGCAGCGCACGAGGCATGGCGTTTCGACGACAACAGCCCGGATCGCATTTTCAAGCTGCGTGGCGTTGACCAGTTGCCGGTGTTCCCGTTCCGCGACGATACGGTGTTGTTATGGCAGGCAATCCAGAAATACGTCGGCGCCTATCTGCGGGTGTATTACCGCAATGATCAGGATGTGATGGAGGATAGCGAGCTGCAGGCATGGGTGAATGAGCTGGTGTCACCTACCTACGCGGGTTTCAAGGGCATGAACGGGCTCAAGGATACGGGGAACGCCAAACAGCCGGTGCAGATCGACAGCCTCGACTACCTGATCCAGGTGGTGGCGCAGATCATCTACACCGCCGGGCCGCTGCATGCCTCGGTGAATTATGCGCAATATCCGCTGATGTCGTACATGCCGAGTGTTGCTGGCACCATCTACGCGCCGCCGCCAGGCCGCAGCACGCAATTGCAGACTGCCGACGATTGCCTGCGCTGGTATCCGCCGCTGGATGTATCGCTGTACACCTTCTCGTTTGAATACCTGTTGAGCGGGGTGCAGTACGATACCTTTGGCTATTACAGCGACAACCCGCGCATGCCGTATTTTGCCGACCAGCGGGTGCAAGAGATCGTGGCCAATTTGCATGACGATCTGGCGCTGATCGAAATCGAGATCCGCAAACGCAACCGCAGCCGGCCGATGGAATACCCGTTCCAGCTGCCATCGCAGATTCCAAACAGTATCAGTATCTAGCAACCAGTCGGACTTGAGCGATCGTCGCGAGCCGAGCGGGAAAAGGAGACCAGATTTGTCCGTTTTTGAGGCGCATAGGGGGGCTATGCAACGAGAAAGCGGGCAAAAATGGATCGTTTCTCCCGCTGGCGCAGCAGATCAGTCTCAAGTCCGACAGGCTGCTAGCCTAAAGGGTGGCAGGCGGCGCAAACACGTTATAACGATTGCGCCCGCCCTGCTTGGCCTGATATAGCGCCTGATCGGCCTGTTTCAGCAGCTGTTCGGCACTCATCTGCTGGTTGGCAATCACGCTGCACACGCCAAGGCTGATGCTCACCACGTTACTGCATTGCGAAGTCTGGTGCGGCATCTGCAATTGCGCCACCGCCTTGAGGCAGGCTTGTGCCACCTGCTCTGCCACCTCGGCATCGGTTTCCGAGAGGAGAATGGCAAACTCCTCGCCACCGTAACGGGCAACAAAATCGCCGGCACGGTTGGCGGAATGCGCCAGCGCCGACGCCACCGCCCGAATGCAGGCATCGCCATCAACGTGGCCGTAGTGGTCGTTGTATTCCTTGAAGTGGTCGATATCCACCATCAGTAACGATATCGGCTGCCCATGGCGCACACAGCGCCGCCATTCGCTCTCCAGCCGCTCGTCGAAACAGCGGCGGTTGGCAATGCCGGTGAGGCCGTCGCGCATCGACATTTGCCGCAATTGCTCGGTGCGTTGCAGCACTTTTTCTTCCAGATTGTCGTAGAGGTGCGCGTTCACCAGCGAAATCGCCATCTGCGAACTGAGCAGCTCCAAGGTTTTTTTCTGGCGTGCGGTAAAGGCGTTTTCCAGCAGATTGTTTTCCAGATACACCAGCGCCACCAGTTTGCCCTGGCTGAGAATCGGCAGGCACATCACCGATTTTGGATGCTGGTTTTCCAGATAACGGCTGCGCGAAAAACGCTCGTCATCCACCGGGCAGTTCAGCAACAGCGTTTCATGGCTGCGCTGCACATGGCAAATGATCGCATCCGGCAACAGCGGATAGTCGCTGTCGCAGACTTCGGCGAGCGGTTTGGCGACGCGGGTGTAACCGATCTGCAAACCTTTCACCATCTTGCCCATCACCTCCACTGTCAGCGCTTCACCGTCCACCAGGATGATCGCACCCTGTTCGGCACCGGCGTTTTCCAGCAACACGCCCATCATCTTGCGCAGCAGCGATTCGAGATGAATTTCTTCTGCCAGCAACTGGTTGGCTTTCAACAACGACTGCAAATCCAGCAACTCGGATTGCTCCGACACCTTGCGATGACTGCGGGTGCGCTCCGAGGTGGCCAGTTTTTTCTCGCCGATGCGGAAAGTCACACTCGGCCACTCACGTTCCAGCGCCAGGCATTTCACCTTGGCACCCCATGTCTCGTAGTAGTAATAGGCATCGGTAATAAAGCCGGTGGCCAGTTGCTTCTGTTTGCGTTCAGTCCAGAAACGCGCATACAGCTCGTTGGCAAGCGCCTCGCAGATGCTGAAGCCACTTTGCTTGGCGGCCTCTATCGCTTGTCCGTAGAGCTCCATCGCTTGCTCCAGCTGGCCGTCAACCCGCGCCAGCTCGGCACTCAGCAACAAGTGTTTGTGCTGGAAATTGTCGCGACAACCCTGCGCCCAGACTTTGAATTTTTCCGTCAGCGCGCGCGCCTGCTGCAACGATTCGCTGTCAGCGGCGACACTGTCCGGCCAGCGCAGCAAGCCCAATGCCACGTAAAAACTGGCCTCAACCATCGAAGGGCTGTCGGGCAGGCACATGCCGATCAGCGGCAAAGTGGCGGCAAACTGCTGCCATAGCGCTTGCTCGCCCAGCAGGTAGGCGTGGCGCAGCATGGCGCAGCTGTACAGCGCCAGATGGATCGACGGTGTCTGATAATCGCCTTTGAAAAAATCGCTGGCGCTGGTGGCCTCGCTGTCAAACGACAGCGGCGCCAGGGTTTTGCCCTGCAAAGCCAGCACCGGCTGCAACACGCCATAACGCAGCATGTTTTCGGTGTTCGGCTGATGGCTTTTCTGCAGAAACTTCAGCCCCTGTTCGCATTCCAGCTCCAGCTCGCTCAGCCGCGTGCCAAGAACGAAGCGGTTGACCGAGCGCAGCAGCGCGCAATAACCGGCAGATAGCGGATTGACACCTTCCTGCCCCCAGTCCAGCCCCTTGTCGAGATAGCTCAGGGTGTTTTTCAGCGGCTCGCCCCAATGCTGGTAGAACGGCCCGAAATACTGGTAAACCGTGAGGCGGAAATATTTGTTGTCGCGCTGTTCCGACAAGGCCAGCGCCAGCCGGCCCATCTGGTAACACAGCGGATAGGGCTTGCCCATCGCCGACATCGCCGTGACATAGGCGACATAGGCGATACAGCTGATATCGCACTGGCCGTACTGCAGTGTGGTTTGCACCAGCCGGCAGGCATCCACCACAAAGGCGCGGAACTGTCCGGTCTGGTAGGTTGCATACGACAGCGCCCAGTAGATGCGCATCTGCAGCAAGTGTTCCGGCTGCGTCATCTCCGGCGCTTTCAGCAGTGCCGCGTGGCTTTGCCGCGCCAGCAGCTGCTCGGCTTTTTCAAACTCCTGCGGGAACAACTGGCCGGCTTCTTCATCGCTGGCCGGAAAACTGCCGCCCAGCAGCTCCAGCGCAAAACGCAGCACCGGGAAAGCGTCGGCAAAACGCCCCTGAATCAGATATTGCTCGGCCTGCACCAGGCACAGCGTCACCTTTGCCTGCGCATCGGTGGCGCCAGCCAGGCCTTGCGGATACAGCGCTTCCGCTGCGGCAAAATCACCGCTCAGGTATTCGGCCTCGGCCAGCTCTTTGTAGAGCGACAGCGTCTGTTCCGGCAATTGCTGCCAGGCATCGGCAGTGAGCAACGATTTGGCCACCCGCAGCAGGCTGACGGCAGTCGAGTAGGCCGATGCCGCTTTGGCCTTGATGCCACCGCGCAGGTTGAGCGCCAGCAACTGCGCCCGCTCCGCTGCGTCGTCGATCAGCGGCAAGGCGTGGTTGAGTTGTTCGAGAATCGCAAACAGGCGCTCTTCCAGTTGCGACGGCGGAGTGTGCGCCAGCAACAGGCGGCCAGTGCGCAACTGCAGCTGCTGCCGCTGTTGTTCCGGGGTCAGGCTATAGGCAGCCTGTTGCACCCGGTCGTGCAGAAAGCGGTAGCGCGCTTGCGCCAGCTTTTCCGGCGTATGAGAAAACTTGTAGGCATCGTTGAGCGGCACGATCAGGCCATCGCGCAGTGCCGGCCACAGGGCTGCAGCAGCGGCCTGCACCTCCAGCTCACTGACCATGCACAGCTGCACCATGTCGAACCTGTTGCCCAGATGCGCCGCCTGCGACAGCAACGACTGCGCCTCCGGCTCCAGCCGGCGCAGCTTGCCCAGCATCAGATCGACCACGTTGTCGGTCATGTTACGTTGCTGGATAGCCTCGATATGCCAAGCCCAGGCGCCATCACTGCGGCTGTAGACGATATCGCCGTTTTCGTAGAGCGTGCTCAGGAACTGCCGCAGGAAAAACGGGTTACCCTGGGTTTTTTCCCAGCACAGCGCCGCCAGCGGCGCGACTTTTTCGTTGCTGCAACGCAAGGCATCGGCAATCAGCTGCGACAGGTGGGCAAACGTCAGGTTGTCCAGCTGCAGGCGGCTGATCACGCCCCCTGACTGCTGAATCGCTGCCACCGTTTGCGATAGCGGATGACCCTCGTCAACTTCATTGTCGCGGTACGCACCCGCCACCAGCAGGCAGGCCTCGCTATCGGCAACAAATTGCTGCTGCAACAACCGCAGGGTGGGCAAATCCACCCACTGCAAATCGTCGAGAAACAGCACCAGCGGCTGTTGTGGCGATGCCAGCACTGCCAGCAACTGGCTGAAGGCGATATGGAAGCGGTTTTCCATTTCTGCCACCGGCAAGGCTGGCAAGGCTGGCGGCGGACCGATCAGCAGCGCCAGATTGGGAAACAGCGCGGTCAAAACAGCGGCGTTGTCCCCCAGCGCATGCAGCAGACGATTCTTCCAGTAAAACTGGCGCTCTTCGCCTTCACTCATCAACTGCCGCAGCAAGGGCTGAAACGCCTGCACCAGCGCAGCATAAGGCTGATTGCGGCTGAACTGCTCACACTTGCCCTTGATGAAGCAGGCACGCCGCGCCACCACCGGCTTGTGCAGCTGATTCACCAGTGCCGATTTGCCGATACCGGCATAACCGCTCACCAGCATCAGCTCCGGACGGCCGATGCTGACCCGCTCGAATGCCGCCAGCAGTGCCTCGATTTCGCGCTCGCGGCCATACAGCTTGTTGGCCAGGCACAAACGCTCCGGCACATCAGCGGTGGCCAGCACAAACGGCTTGATCTGCTGCTGGCTTTGCCATTGCTGCAGGCAGTTCTGCAGATCCACTTTCAGGCCGTGGCTGCTCTGGTAACGATCATCCGGAAATTTCGCCAGCAGCTTCTGCACGATATCCGACAGCACCACCGGCAACGATGGATCGAGGTGATGCATTGGCGTCGGCATCAGCGCCAGATGGCAATGCAGCAGCGCCATCGGGTCGTCCGACACAAATGGCTTGCGGCCGAGAAACAGCTCGTACAGCGTCACCCCCAGCGAATAAAAATCGCTGCGGTAATCCACTTCCAGATTGGTGCGGCCGGTCTGCTCGGGGGAAATGTATTCGAGCGTGCCGCGCAGGTAGCTTTCCTGATCGTTTTTCTGCTCGTGATCGAGGCGGCTGGCGAGACCAAAGTCGCACAGCTTGATTTTCAGAGACACCGGATCGATCAGCACGTTTTTGGCGGCGATATCACCATGCACCAGGCGGAACTTGTGCACATCGCTCAGCGCCGTCACCAGCTGGATCGCTACCAGCAGCCGTTCGGCAAGTGTCAGCTGGCGTTGCTCCAGCAATTGCGCCAGGTTGGTGGAGGAAAAATACTCCAGCAACAGCACCTGAATCGCATCCACCTGCTGCAAGCCATACGACTTGATCACCCATTCGGAGCTGATGCCCTGCAGGATGTCGTGCTCATGGCGCCAGCGGGCGATCAGGTCAAGCGACGGATGGGAAGTGTTCTGATATTTGAGTACCAGCTGGTTGCCGTTGGCAGCCTCGGCCCGCGCAACCACGGTTTCGTCGACGGAATAAATCACGTCCAGAATAGTGAAACCGGCCAACTTCATGATGAGCAAGGCACCTTGTACAAATCCATTTATCCCCCCCTTCTCCGCATCCCGCAGCGTATGCCCGAAGGCATGCGGCGACAGCATCGGCATGGATGCCGTCTGTCATTCAGCAAGGGGGAGAAATTCGAATCCGTGAATGCTTTCCGTCCTGTTATTGTGGCACCCCGACACGCAAGGCGCCAATCGGCGGATTATGGCTTCACATCAGCGGCTTACCTTACCACAAAACGGTAAGGCCCAATTCGATTATATCGTTGTTTTTCAGAAACGAAACCGATGTGAAAGCCTTGCTGGCAGCGGTCTCAAAACGCCGGCGGGCAATCATAACGGCAAGGCGCTTGCGACAGCGGGTGAACAAATGTCAGCGAAGCCGCATGCAGCAACAAACGCGGCGCGCGCAGCCGGTGCTCGCCGGCATACAGCAGATCGCCGAGAATCGGGTGGCCGATGGCCGCCAGATGCACGCGCAACTGGTGCGAGCGGCCGGTAACCGGCTCCAGCAGCAGCCGCGTGCTGTCGCTGGCGGCATCGTAACCGAGGCAGCGATAACGGGTCAGCGATGGCTTGCCGATGTCGAAATCCACCTTTTGCAGCGGGCGGTTTGGCCAGTCGGTGATCAGCGGCAGGTCGATCTCGCCCTCGGCCTGCATCACCTGCCCGGCGACAACGGCGATATAGGTTTTGTGCACCAAACGCTCGCGGAACAACTGCGAAAAACGCCGCTGCATCACCTCACCCCGCGCCAGCAACAACAGGCCGGAGGTGGCCAGATCCAGCCGGTGCACAATCTGCGCCTCGGGAAACTGCGCCTGCACCCGGCTGATCAGGCAATCATCCTTGCCGACACCACGCCCCGGCACCGACAGCAGCCCGGCCGGCTTGTTGACCAGCAGCAACGCCTCGTCCTGCGCCAGCAGCCAGCTGGCATCGTGAGGCGGGGGCAGATAATCGTCGTAAATCGGCATGGGCGGGCAGCTTGGTGCAAACAAGGCGGGAATGATAACAAAGCCGGCGCAGCCTGACCCAGCCGGGGCGACAGCTCATCGGCCTGCAGCCCACGCCCCGCTTGCCCTGCAGACATGGCTGCAAGCCGCTCTGGTATTGGCCTGGCGGCAAGGTCAATCGATAGGTGCAGTACCGTAGGTCGGACTGAAGTCCGACCTACGTTAGCAGGGGACTGACCGGCCGCGCCAACCCATGGCTCCCGGATTCTGCTTCGCGCCATCCGGGCTACGGACTGTGGATGGGTGTCGGCCAACCGGCCAGCGCCATGATCACGGTGCACCTTGCGTTTCAGCGCACGCGTCAGCGGCAACGGCAGGCTGGGCAACGAGCGCAGCAGCCACGGCAGCACCTTGCGTTTCACGCCGTTGAGCGATTCCGGCACCATGGCTTCGATCAGGTGCGGGCCGGGGTGGCTTTGCGCGTATTCCAGCGCTTTCATCAATTCCTCGGCCGTGCTCACCCGCACCGCATGCACGCCCATGCCCTGCGCCAGTTGCGCAAAATTCAGCACCGGGCCGCTGATATCCAGCTGCGACTTGGCCTTGGCGCCGATCGATTCGGCCCCAACCCGCTCCAGCTCGATATTCAGCACCGAATAGGTGGCGTTGTTGAAAATGATCGAAGTCACATTCAGCTGCTCGCGCGCCATGGTCCACAGCGCCTGAATCGGGTAGCCATCGCCGCCGTCGCCGATCAGCGCCAGCACCGGCCGATCCGGGCAGGCAATCGCGGCGCCAACAGCATTCGGCAAGCCCTGGCCGATGGCGCCGCCAGTCAAGGTAATCAGATCGTGGCGCGGCGCGCCGGCGGTCATTGCCGACAACATCAGGCCGGAGGTGATCGACTCGTCAACGATGATGGCGTTGTCCGGCAGGCAATGGCCGATGGCCTTGCACACCTTGGCCGCAGTGAGTTTGCCGCGCGACGGCCGGGGCGTTGCGCCGGCTGCAGTTGCGCGTGACGTTGGCAGCACCCAGTTGTTGCGCCAGTTTGTTGAGGCTGGCGGTGGTGTCCTGCTGATCGGTCGCCAGCGTGTGCACCTGGCACCCCTGCGGCACCAGATCACTCTGCTTGCCGGGGTAGGCAAAAACGATACCGGCGATTTGCTGTCGACCAGAATCAGGTGCTTCACATCCGCCAGCTCGCACCCTGCCAGCTCGGCGAGGTAGGCAATGCGTTCCACCGGCGGCAGGCCGGCGCCACGTTCGATGTGGTGGGTGCTTCCGCCAGCAGCGTGACGCCGCTATGCGTCGCAATGCGCAGCAGCCAGGCCTTCGGCTTGCGCGGCGCGGCCACCGAGCAGCAGCGCGACTTTTTCGCCGGAACGGATGGCGTTCGCAACCGCAGCCACCGCAGCGTCGTCGGCCACCGGCAGCGCGGCGGGTGGCGGCACCGGGCAAGGCGTGCCGCCTTCGCCCCAGGAGACATCCACCGGCAGGATCAATGTCGCCACCTGCCGCTGGCGCGCCGCTGCAATCGCATCGGCAGCATCGCGGCACAGCTCGGCAGTGCTTTGCGAGGTACGCACAAAGCCCGGCGACACATTGCGCGCAACGGTTTCGATATCCGACTGCAGTTGCGCGTCGTATTTGACGTGATAGGTGGCGTGGTCGCCGACGATATTCACCAGCGGCACCTTGCCCTTGCGCGCGTTGTGCAGGTTGGCGAGGCCATTGCCCAGCCCGCAACCGAGATGCAACAAGGTAGCGGCCGGCTTGTCGGCCATGCGCGCATAACCATCGGCGGCACCGGTGGCCACGCCTTCAAACAGCGCCAGCACCGCACGCATTTTCGGCTCGCTATCCAGCGCGGCGACGAAGTGCATCTCGCTGGTGCCGGGGTTGCTGAAACAGACTTCAATGCCGGCATCCACCAGCGTTTTCATCAGGGCTTGTGCGCCATTGGGCATAGTATTTCTCCACAGATTCCGGGCTACTATCAGCGCCCGGCCATAATCGAACGAGCCGCAGCACGTGCGGTCAGAATGCAGCCGGGCAGGAAAGTGCCTTCCAGCGAACGTTTGCCATTGGCACCACCGCCGCCAAAACCGGCCGCCTCGCCCACGCAATACAGCCCCGCCAGCGGCTGGCCGCCGGCATCCAGCACCCGGCTGTTGAGATCGGTGCGCAGGCCGCCGAGGCTTTTGCGCGTTACCAGTTGCATGTGCATGGCGATGTACGGCCCGGCGCCGGGCTGTTGCAGCGGTGCCGGCTTGCAGGTGCGCAGCTTGTCCGGGCCCCATTGCCGCGCATGCAGAATGCGGCGGATCTGGTCGTCGTTTTGCAGCTTGCTGCCGTGGGCAAAATTGGCGTCAAACGCATCGGCCGTGGCTTGCAGCGTGGCCGGGTTGATGTCGTGCGAAGCGGTGAGGGCGTTCATTTTTGCCGCCAGCCCGGCCAGGGTGTCGTCAACCAGGAAATGTCGGCTTTCCTGCTGCATTTGCCGCAACAGGCGGTGATTGCCGAACAGGGTTTCCTTGAGAAAGCGGATGAACTGTTTATCGCGGATGCGCGGGTTGTGTTCGGCACCGGAGATGGCGAATTCCTTGGCGGCAATGCGCCAGTTGAGCAGGTGCCAAGTCCAGGGCTTCTCTTGCGCGGCCACGCGCTGGCACAGCCAGTGGGTGTCAAAGCCGGTCACCAGCGGCTCGGGGCCGATGCGCTCGCCGCGGTGGTTGAGCCACAGCGCCGATTTGCAGGGGATGGTGGACAAACCATGCCCTTCGAAATGCGGAAACGGATGCGGAAAACCGGCGGCGTAGTTCCACATCTCGCCGGCGTGGGTGATCTGCCCGCCGAGCTGATCGGCCACCCAGTGGTGCAGCTTGCCGTCGGCAAACGGATGCGCGCCGTTGAGCATGGTTGCCGGCATTGGCCGCTGTGCCGGCCAGTTGGCGCGGGTTTGCTGATGGCCGCCATTGATGCCGCCCATCGCCAGCACCACGTTGGCTGCGCTCAGACGCACGCTGGCGCCGGTTTCTTCGTTGCGCGCCAGCGCCCCGACCACCTTGCCGCCAGCGTGATCCAGCCCGGTAATCGAATGCCGGTGCAGCAGCGTCAGCCGTCCGCCGCTATCGGCGCGCTGCAGCGCCGCGATCATGCAGCGCACCAGCTCGCGCGAGGTGCCCCACACCACGTGATAACGCGGCAGGCTGTTGCCGTCGCCGTTCAGCCCGCGCTCCACCCAGTTCACCGCCGGCATGAAGCGGATACCCTCGCCCTTGAGCCAATCGTGCACCTCGCTGCGCGAATGTTCAACGTAATAACGCGCCCACGACATCGGCCACTCGTCATCCGGGTCCAGCTCGCCAAACCGCAGCCAGTCGCGCAGCGCGGTTTCCGGCGTATCGGGAATGCCCATCTTGGCCTGCAGCGGCGTGCCGATCAGCGCCATGCCGCCAAACGCCCACAACGCCAGCCCGCCCAGCCGCTCCGGCGTATCGCGGTCTACCACGGTGACCGACTTGCCGGCGCGCAACAGCTCCAGCGCCGTCACCAGCCCCGCCAAGCCACCACCGGCCACCACCACGTCCGAGCTTATCTGCCTGTCCATTGCCCCATCCCGCCTGATTCTGGTTGTCTGCAAAAAGGATAGACCAGCCGCCCGCTTCGGGCATTGGCCGGGCGAGACACGACAATTGGCCGCGAAGGCCAAATGCGCCCGAGAAAGCCATGGCAGCAGGATATAAACTGTCTGAAGCAGGTCATACACGCATGCGGCAAACAGCGGCTTCAAACTGTGTAAGATTTAGCCGCGCACTGCGACTGATGCTCATCTTTCAAACAGGAGCAACGTCATGACATCCCGTTTTTATCCGCAGCTTCTGCTCACATCCGTGTTACTGCTGCTCGCCAGCTGGGTGCAGGCACTGGAGATCCAGCCTTATTCCGCCGCAGCCTTGCAACAGTTGCAAGCGCAGGGCAAAGCGGTGGCGCTGCATTTTCATGCCGACTGGTGCCCCACCTGCCGGGCACAGGATACCGCGTTGCGCGGCTTGCAGAGCGATCCGCAGCTGAAGGAGATCACCCTGCTGGTGGTGAACTACGACACCGAGCGCGATCTGAAAAAAGCGCTGAACGTGCGCGCCCAATCGTTGCTGGTGGTATTCAAGGGCCACCAGGAAACTGCGCGCCAGGGCGGTGAAACCGCGCCAGACAAGCTCAAGGCCGCGCTGCTGACGGCGCGTTAAGCCCATGGACAGCGCATCTCTCGGGCATTTGCTGCTGGCACTGGCTGCCGGCGGCTTATCCACGCTCAGCCCCTGCGTGTTTCCGCTGCTGCCGCTGGTGGCGGGCGGCAGCCTGCAGGCGCATCGGGCCGGGCCGGTTTTCATGGGGCTGGGCATGATGAGCTCGTTTGCGCTGATCGGCCTGCTGCTGGGCAGTGCCGGGCCGGCGCTGGGCATCGATAACCAATCCATCCGCAATGCCGGCGGCGCTTTGTTGCTGCTGCTGGGGGCGGTGATGCTGATCCCGGCGCTGAACCAGCCGTTTACCCGCCTGCTGACCCCCGTGGCCAGCGGTGCCGACAGCCTGTCCAGCCGCATCAGCGCCAGCTCGCTGGGTGGCGCTTTCCTGCTGGGTGGCGTGCTCGGGCTGGTGTGGAGCCCCTGCTCCGGGCCGCTGCTGATTTCGGCGTTGACACTGGTCGCCAGCGAAGGCGGCGCGCTGCGCGGCACCCTGATCCTCGGTGCGTTTGGCCTGGGCGCGGCGTTGCCGCTGATGGCCGCCGCCTATGCCTCGCGTGCCGGTTTTGCGCACATGCGCGGCTGGGTGCTGGCACATGTCGGCACCATCAAAACCGGCTTTGGCCTGCTGTGCTGGCGCTGGGCCTGGCGATTCTGTTCAACCGGGATAAACAGCTGGAAGCCTGGATCGTCTCACACCTGCCGGACTGGTGGATCAGGCTGAGCGTTGCAATCTAAATATTGCTACGCCACAAGCCAATCCTGGCGCGGCTTGCAGGCCAGGCTGCAGGCCGCGCCAGGATTGCCTCAGCGGCGAGCTGCCATCAAATCCAGCCCAGCACCCCGGCAAACAGCGTCAGCGCACTGATCACGATGATTGCCAGCGTGCCCACCACCGCCAGTTGCCGGCGCAGCGACGGCAGATCGTGCACCCAATAGGCCACCACAAAAAACGGCAGATAACCGATCAGCCAGATCAGAAACGGCGCCTCGGCGCGCCAGCCGCGCCATTCCCAGGTCAGCGCGCCGATGCGGTTGAGCCACAGCTCCACCAGCACGCACAACACCGCATTACCCGCCGCCAGCAGCCAGCGGTTGTTGATGCCGAGAATCTTCAGATTGCGCTCTGGCGGCAGGATGCGCACCGCAAACAGCCCCATGATGGCGAACATGAAGCAGATTTCGATGTTCAGCCCGATCAGGATCACGTAAGCCGAACCAAACGGCGTGCCCCAGGCCGGCGCAAAGCCGGAAAAGTGGAACAACAGGCCGTTCCAGATCTCGTTGATCCAGTCCATCAGCCAGAATGCCAGCGCCGCCAGCACCACGTTCCAGCGCCGCGCGGCAATCTGCTCGCCATAAGCGTGCAGCACCAGCAGCAACAAGGGAATCACATACCATTGAAAATGCGCGGGATCGCGCACCAAAGCCTGGGCCTGAGCGGCCGACGCTGCCATCATTTGCTTTCCTCCATCTGCTTGTTTGAGCAGGCAGATTCTAGGCACGCAGCACTGATCAGGCTTGACAGCCCCGGCCAGATTTTTTGACACTTCAGGCCATGCCTACCCAGCCCAAAGCCACCCGCCCACCCCGCGCACCGCTCGCCGGCAGCGTGCCCGGCACTTATGCGCGGCTGCTGTTTGACTACCTCGCCGCAAGGGGTCTGGATAGTCTGGCCATCCTCGGCGAAGCTGCACCGCCAGCCGGCCACGAGCCGAGTTACCCCGCCGAGCGCTGGCGCCAGTTACTGGCGCAGGCTGCCGATCATCTGCACGACCCGGCGCTGGGCCTGCATCTGGGCGCCAGCATCACCCCCGCCCACCTCGGGCCGCTGGGCTACGTGCTGGCAGCATCCAGCAACGCCAGCGCCGCGCTGCAGCGTTATCTGCGCTACCAGCGGCTGGTGCACGATGTCAGCCCGGTGCGGTATGAATTGAGTGGGGATGAGCTGATCCTCGAATGGAACGACGACTCGCGCGCCATCGGCCCGCACGCCAACCAGTGCGGGCTGGCGGCGCTGGTGCAGTTTGCGCGACAGATTGCCGCGCCCGACACCACGCCGCTGGCAGTGTATTTTGTCGAACCGGCCCCGGCCAACCCGGCACCGTATGCCGATTTTTTCGGCTGCCCGGTATCGTTCGAGCAGCCCGCCACCCGCATCCGCTTTGCCGCCAGCCTGCTGCAACAGCCGCTGCGCCAACCGGATGCCACGCTGGCAACCTTGCTGCAAGGGCAGGTGGATGCCCTGCTCGCCGCGCTGCCGCAGCAAGATCACCTGCTCAACGACATCCGCCGCCGGCTCTCGCGCCGCCTGCTGCAAGGCGAACCGGCACTGGAACACATCGCCGCCGACCTGCACCTCTCCGGCCGCACCCTGCGCCGCCGCCTGCAGCAACAAGGCTGGCACTTCCGCCAACTGCTGGAAGACACCCGCCGCCACCTCGCCGAAGACTACCTGCGCGACCCGCGCCTGACCCTGCCGGACGTGGCGCTGCTACTCGGCTACTCCGAACAAAGCGCCTTCAACCGCGCCTTTCGCCGCTGGACCGGGCAAACGCCGCGCATGTGGCAAACAGGGCAAGGCAGTTAACACCCACCGGCCTGCAGCCAATACCAGAGCGGCCTGCAGGCCGGGCTGCAAGCCGCGTGGGTATTGCTTCCCAGGCCGATGCTTGCACGCAGGCATCACGCAGAATGAACGATTGACTGGGTAACCTGCCCAAATCAGACTAAACTAAGTAAGTCTAGTCAAATAAGAGCAACGAATGCAAACCGTCAATATTCACGAAGCAAAAACCCACCTCTCCCGCCTGGTTGAACAGGCTGCGCACGGCGAGCCATTTGTGATTGCCAAAGCCGGCAAGCCACTGGTCAAAGTGATGCCACTGGATGCCCCGGCATCAGGCCAGGTACGCCGGCTCGGGTTTCTGGCCGGTGAAATCAGTGTGCCGCACGATTTCGATCGCATGGGTAGCGAAACCATCGAACAGTTGTTCGGCGGTGATGCATGAAACTGCTACTCGATACCCACCTGCTGCTGTGGGCTGCCGGCCAACCGGAACGATTGTCTGCCGCCACACGCGGGCTGCTGGAAGACCCGTACAACGAGCTCATGTTCAGCGCCGCCAGCCTGTGGGAAGTATCCATCAAACGCGGGCTAGGGCGCGACGATTTCCGCGTCGATCCACGCCTGCTGCGCCGCGGCCTGCTCGATAACGGTTATACCGAACTGCCGATTACCAGCGAACACGCCGTCGCCGTCGATGGCCTGCCCCCCATCCACAAAGATCCGTTCGACCGTATCCTGGTCGCCCAGGCCAACGTAGAAGGCATCGCGCTGCTGACTGCCGATCCGCTGGTGATGCAATATCCGGGGCCGGTGCGGGGTGTTTGATTGAGCAGCCAGGCAAACGGCCATCTACCCGCAAGGCAATAGCAGAGCGGCCCGCAGACCAGGCTGCAAGCCGCGTGGGTGTTGGTTTGCAGAGCAACGCCATTTACCTGCTAATCCTCCGCTACCAGCCGGCCGACAATCCGCTGCGTAAATGGCGCCACCACCATCACCGCGGGGAAGGCCACCGCCCAGGCAGTGAGCCAGGCCGAGGCCCACATGCCAAACACACCGGCAATCAAGCCCGCAGCAATGCCGGGCACCAGCAGCAACATCCGGCCAGAGAGGATCAGGCTGAACAACATCGGCACATACACACCGAGCGTGCCTGAGCAACTGGCGTAAATGAGGACTGCCCCGAGTTCTTGCCAAGCATGGCGAGGCTAGAACCGGGCGCATTTTGCGTGTTCTGGCAGCGCATGAGCCCTGATCAGGTTGCGCAGCAAGACTTTGCACAAGTTCTACGGCCCACCCAACATCGACCGCTCAACATTCGCCGCCAAAGCCGACGAAATCAACGCCCTGATCAAACGCCTGCGCGCCGCCAGCAACGGCCTGCGCCACGCCGCAGCCAGCGGCGCACTGGAAAAACGCTGGGGCAAAACCCGGCTGCAGCCGAATCGCAAGCAGGAATGAAAGGGCGACAGAACAGACATCGGGCTGGAGGCAATAGCAGAGCGGCTTGCAGGCATGGCTGCAGAGTTCTCTGGTATTGGCTTCCAGCTTGTCTGATTGGCCGACGGTCGGCCATTCCCGCCATTTTCTTTTTCGGCCGCAATATCGGCCTATCCGGCATCAAACCGCTGGCACGTGCGCTAGTGTTGCAAATCAGCACATTCACCAGATTTTTCCGCTGCCGATTCGGCGCAAAGCCTTAACTGGCGCCAGTTGCAGTAAAATTTCCCGCTCTGTTTCTGCGCTCCCCAACGGTTCCCCTCCGTTACCTTCCGCTCAACCGTTATTGCCGACCGCGAGCACACCATGTCACCTAAATTTGCCGTCATTACCATTGCGGTTGCCAGTAGTGTTTCGCTAGCTGCCTGTTCCGACAAACCCGCCGACGACATCAAGGCTTGCCCCAGCACGGCTTTTCGAGTCAATGAAAGACCGAGCCGGATAATTCAAGGCGCACGGGAGGAGCTGGGTTGAGCAAATACTTCGAAATGATTGCCCCGACGGCTGCAGCCCCTCAGACAATATTGAGCGCCGACTACACGATTCACATGGCGAAATGGCGTTGAAGCGGCCAGAGTGACGCTTGAGCTAGTCGCTTTTTCCTAATCACCCTTCACTCACAATAAAAGATCTTTTAAAAGATCTTTATATCTGCTAAGGTAATGGCATGACTACGCCGCCACTACGCCCCGAACAAGCTCCAGCCCCGTTACCCCAAATCGTTGGAGGGTTTTCCACCGTTTTAGCTGATCCACCTTGGCGATTTTCAAATCGTACAGGCAAGGTTGCGCCCGAACATCGCAGACTAGACCGTTACTCGACAATGTCGCTGGACGCCATCATGGCGCTCGATGTTAAGAGCGCGTTAGCTCCGAATGCTCATCTGTATTTATGGGTTCCAAACGCCCTTCTGCCAGACGGTTTGAAAGTTATGGAAGCTTGGGGATTTCGCTACGTGTCTAATATAGTCTGGGCAAAACGCCGCAAGGATGGAGGACCGGACGGTCGTGGCGTTGGCTTTTATTTCCGTAACGTCACGGAGCTACTATTATTTGGCGTCCGCGGTTCGATGAGGACGCTACCTCCTGGCCGCTCCCAAGTGAATATGATCGAAACTCGCAAACGCGAGCACTCCCGAAAACCAGATGAACAGTACGATCTGATAGAAGCATGTTCCCCCGGAGCCTATCTGGAAATGTTTGCACGCCATGCACGCCCTGGTTGGACCGCGTGGGGGGACGAATCCGCCGATGAAGTTGTGCCACGTGGAAAAATCCACAAAGGCTACGAAGGCGGCGAAATGCTGCCGGAATTGATACCTAACGAACACGTCGGAAAAGAGCGAGCGGAAGCCATGGGAGACAAGCTCAGGATTCTGTACCAGCAAGGCTATAGCGTGCGCCAACTGGCTGAAACAACAGGTTATTCCATACAGCGGATTCGCACGCTGTTGAAGGTAGTCGATACGGAAATGCGACCACGCGGACGAGCCCCGCAGAACCTAGAAATTGATTTCAATCAAACGGAGTAGGGTTGCTGATTCCAGGTCTCAGGTGTGGCTGCGATGACCAATAAAGGACATGTTCCCATCACCCCACGCCTGACTCTTAAAGCGGCCTTTTCTAGATTTGTGGTAGTAGAAGTACCAAGATCGATAGGAAGCTTCGGATTTTTCTGATCATCGGCCAACGTTTCTTGGTAATCTCGCCACAACTTCTCAGCCAAAGCTTTGAGCCTGATTCTGTCTTGGGTAATGAGCACAGCAGCAGAGATCACACCTGCTTCGTGCCAAGCACGATACGCGGATAAATCACGATCGAGGTTTCCGTCTTTAGCATTCCACTCAACATCAAGCGCGACCCTGCCCTTGAAATTATCAACCAGATAACCTTCTTGATGTTGCGGTGGCAGTCGTTCAATTTCCTTGCCAGCCTTTGAAATTAGCACGCCGTGCGTAATGAGATCTACTCGCATTTCCCGCCAGCCGCGAACAGCAAACATCCCATCAATTTCCTGCGCAATATCTCCACGGTTACCACCTGCCCTTAGCCAGCGGCTCGGAACAAGTTGAAACTGCCTCAAAACCTCAGCAATGTCTTGCCACTCTTGAGCGCACACTGCTCGCAGCACGGCCGCAGCAGAACTCGTTTCAAGAAATGACCATCGCGAACGGACGGCCGGGTCAAGGACCATTGGATCGTCATAAGTGTTTGTTTCAAACATGCACTGATAGCCTGAATACGAAATCTAAACTTTTGGGAAAAATCT
>JAXMFR010000038.1:0-29832 GCA_046347685.1 Chitinivorax sp. | reverse complement strand
AACACTTTCACCATTACCGACCCGATTTCCAATAAATCGGTAACTGGTAAAGAAATCGTTCTGACCGGTTCTTCCGGTATCGCGATTTCGGCACCTGCTGGCTCGGGCTGGTACAACACTACCGGCGCTTCGGTTCCTCCGACTTCGAACATCTACACCACTTACAGCGATGCTACCAGCAACGTAGCCGAACTGGTTACTTCGACCATCGTTCTGGACGATGTAGGTCGTGGTTCGACCGGTGGCGACCTGTTGGTCGGTGGCCTGTCGGTTGGCGAAACTTCCACTTCGCGTGGCGTTGAGCGTTTCGAAATCGAAGTGCGCGACAGCAGCAAGCTGCAGACCATCAACTCCACCAACAACGCGTTGCGTGAAGTTACCATCGTCAGCGGCAAGACCAGCAACAGCAGCAGCGCCTACAACACCGTGGTAACCGACAAAGGCAACCTGACTGTTAATGGCGATGCAGGTAACACCAACGGTAATCAACTGATGGACGGTGCCGATGAGAATTCGCCTGACGGTATTCACCAAGGTGCTGGCGCTGCCGGTTTCACCGACGTACGCCTGATCGACGCTTCGGCATTCAACGGCAAGCTGGCTTTCACCGCAGCAATTACCGGCGATTCGATCACCAAGTATGTCAACCACGTGGATACCCAGGCTAACCCGCCTGCTGACGTAGCTGGTTCCGGCAACGTCAACTTCAACGTCAAGGGCGCCAACTTCATCTACACCGGCGGTACCAACGACGACACCATGTCGGTCACCATCGATGGTAACGTCGCTGCCAGCCGTAGCACTGTGGTTGCCGGTCAATCCGACTTCACCTTCAACATCAACGGTGGCACAGGCAGCGATGTGATTACCGTAGCGGTGATCAATCCTGCCCTGGCAGGCGGTGCACAAGCCTGGTACAACAACCAGAAGCTCAACGCCAACATCATCGTTAACGGCGGTGACGGTGACGACACCATCCGTACTCCGGGTGCAGGCGACAAGATCATTGACGCTGGTACAGGTAACGATACTGTCTACACCGACAATACCGGTTCGTTGTCTACTGCTGTTGCCAATGGTGCTGCTACTGCAGCGGCTATTGCCTACACCAATGCGGCTGCTGCCGAATTGGCTGCTGGCTTGGCTGCTAATGTGGCTTCCAATAACACCGGTTTTGTTCGCGTTGCCGGTACAGAGGCGAATGGTTCGACTTTCGTGACCACTGCTGCTGCTGCTACTGCACTGAACAACTTGAACTTGGTTACCCCGGTCAACTTTGCTGACGCGGGTGCTCTGACCTACGCTAACGTGCAAACCGGGATCGACACCGCCGTTGCTGCGGGTGGTTTGACTTTTGCCCAAGCGATTGCTCTGGAAACCGCGTATCAGACCTACACTACCGCTCGCACCGTAACGGCCGCCGCAAACTTGGCCTCTAACCAGGCGCTTGGCGGTGGTGTGGCACATGCTGCTGGTAACATCAGTGCTGCCGATTTTGCTGCAGGTAATGCTCTGCTGGATACTTACATCGCTGCTGCTAAAGCTGCTGCTGCAACTGCTACGTCGAACGACGCGCTGGTTGCTGCTGGCGCTGCGTATGACACGACCGGTGGTTACAATGCCCCAGAACTGCTCAACACCACTCAGAAGGCGGTTGTTGCTGCAACTCTGGCGGTGAACGGCGTGTACGATCAGCCTAACGCGGTGCCTGCTGGTACCCAGACCATCGTCACCAACCTGACGGCATTGAGTTCTGCGCTTGCTCTTGGTGCTACCGATGCCACTATTGCTGCTGCATTGCAAGCTGCGATCGACAACGGTTCCATTTCTGGCGTCAGCGCTACCGCGCTGTACAATGCCGCTACTAGCGTTGGTGCAGGTACCATTGATGCAGCTGAGTTGACTGCTCTCCAGGCCGTACTGGTTCCGCTGCAGACTACTGCTACCAATAACAACACAACGGCTCAAGCCGCGTTGACTACTGCCTTGGCAAATGATGTGGCGGCTGTAAATGCGGCTGCTGCAGTCGCCGCTGCCGCACCGGTTGCTGGTGATGGCGTGGTTAATGCCGATTCCGTCGGTTCTTTTGAGGCTGCTGCTGCTGCTGCTACTGCTGCTGCCGCAGTTACCACATATAACACTACCACTGTGACACCGCTTACCACTCAAGCGGCTAATCTGGCAGCGTTGAAGTCGGCGATTACCGTTGGTACCAGCGATCTGGCCGTTGCTACTGCGACGACCAATGCCGTTTTCAATGGCGCAATTGCTGGCGGTGACAAGGCTGCAATCGATGCCGCCGCTGCGTCGGTGGGTGCAGGCACAGTTGATGCTGCGGAAAAAACCGCAGTTGACCTGCTGATTACCGCTTTGCAGCTGACCAACGAAACCGCATTGGCTGATGCAACTCTGCGAGCAGCTAATCTGAGCGCGATTGCTACCGCGACCGCAACTGCTTCGACCGTTGCGACCGCTGCCGCGAATTCCGGCGCTCAGAGCTTGACAGTTGCTGCACCGAAGGCTGTGTATGTGTTCGACACCAGCAACCAGTCCGCCACTTACAACCGTCTGACCATGGACGACCGTAATCTGGCCGACCTCAAGTCCGATGCCAATAACACCAACAACTTCTTCAACTCCACAGTGAAAGTAACCTACAAGGGTCTGGACGCTTCGGTAGTTGTGGCAGGTACGGGTTACAAGACAACGGATCTGGAAATCAATCAGGCAATCAAGCAGGCGATCAATACCGATGCGGTATTGAGCAAGCTGCTGGTGGCAACCGATGGTCCTGCCAATAGCTTGGTGGTAACTTCGCTGATCGACGGCGCGCATACCACTGGCAATCTGGCGGTTACCGTCACTCTGCCGACGGCCGTGACCCTTGCTGACGTGGCCGGTGCAGCTACCGCCTACGGCTTGGCTGCTGGCGCGACCGATGCACAAGTGCTGGCTGCGATGACCACTGCCAAGGCAGCGTTCGACACCAAGGGTGACTACACCACTCAGTTCGCCGAATCTGGCGCTGCGGGTCAAAACGTGACCCTGACCGGTGCCAACAGCACTGCGTCCAGCGACAATACCGTTACCCCGGGTACCGGCAATGACGTGATCGTTCTGGGCACCACCGTTGGTACCGATCTGATGACCAGCAGCAACGAAGTTGTGAAGTATTCCGGCAGCTTCGGCAACGATACCATCGTCAACTTTGCAGCAACTGGCCTGGGTATTGACCAGCTGGACTTCTCGTCGCTGGGCGGTCGTGGTACAGCTCCGCTGAACAGCCTGTCGGCAGACAAGTCGATTGTGATCCAGGCGGAAGCAGCAACTCCGCTGACTACCACACAAATCGCGGCGCTGTTCACCGACTCGGCAACGGCAATCAGCCACGTGTATGTTGCTTACAACAGCAACAACATCGGTAGCGTGTACACCGTGACTGACGCAGCGGGTACTGCAGCTGGTAACGTAACTGCAACTCTGGTTGGTACCATCGACCTGGCAGATACCGGTTGGGCAACTCTGACTGCTGCTAACTTCGGTTAATAGCAATAGCCATGTAGGGTGGGCAACTCGTTGCCCACGCGAAAAGCTCAAACCGCCCCACGGGAAACCGTGGGGCGGTTTTTTACATCCATGTGCTGCCTGCTCCCGAATTGTCATTGCCTGCTGTGCACTATATTGATGTGGCTCAGGCACTGCCCGGCATATGCCGGCCGTAAACCGGGTGCGCTGTTCGGGCTGAATCTTGTTGCATGGTGTGACTGCGTATATGCTGTCACCATGATTCGGCTGGTTATTGATACGAGTGTGTTTGTCACGGGGCTGCGTTCAGCAGGAGGTGCGTCGCGTATGGTTTTGCGGCGCGCCCTGTCCGGCGATTTTCAACCGCTGTTCGGCAATGCGTTGTGGCAGGAATATTGCGATTTGCTGGGGCGTGACGTGTGGGGAGCGGCAACGACTTCGCAGGAACGCAGCCATGTAGGGTGGGCAACTCGTTGCCCACGCGAAAAGCTCAAACCGCCCCACGGGAAACCGTGGGGCGGTTTTTTTGCGCCTACAAATGCCAGCGGTAGCCAAGTAGGGTGGGCAACTCGTTGCCCACGTGAAACGCCCAAACCGCCCCACGGCAAACCGGGGCGGTTTTTTTGCTCCGGCTGTAGCTTGGGTGGAGCGTAGCGATACCCAGGGCGGCGTGGGCGCAGAGCGACGATGGGTATCGCTGCGCTCAACCCATCCTACCCGGCTGGCGCCCCAATCTGCCCGATGAGACGGATAACCACCTGCTGGAGCTCGCGCTGGCTGGCGCGGCTGACGCAATCGTTACCCATAACGTGCGGGATATTGGCCGTGGGGAGTTGCTGTTTGATCAATTGCGGGTGCTGACGCCTGCACAATGCCTGGAGGAATGGCCATGACAACATTAACGATTCGTCTGCCTGACGATACGGCAGAGCGCCTGAAGTCTCTGGCGCGCAGCCGTGGCCTCAGTACCAACAAACTGGTAGAAGAGCTGAGCGCAAGGGCATTGGCTGCATGGGATACCGAAAACCACTTCCGGGCGATGGCCGCTACGGGCGACGTGAAGCAGGCGCTGGCGATTCTGGATCGACTGGATGCCGATGATCGGCAGGCCGGGCCGTTCGGCTAAGCCAAGTAGGGTGGGCAACTCGTTGCCCACGCGAAACGCCCAAACCGCCCCACGGCAAACCGCAGGGCGGTTTTTTTGCTCCGGCTGTAGCTTGGGTGGAGCGTAGCGATACCCAGGGCGGCGTGGGTGCGGAGCGACGATGGGTATCGCTGCGCTCAACCCATCCTACCCGGCTGGATGCCGATGATCGGCAGGCCGTGCGAGCGTGTGGGAAATCGCCATCAAACATGCGCTTGGCCGTGGTGACATGCCGGTATCCAGTGAAGATGCGGTGCGCTATTTTCGCGAACCCGGCTACCGCTTGCTATCGAGCCTGAGCATGCGACGGCCACCGAGACGCTACCGTCACATCATCAAGACCCGTTCGACCGTATCCTCGTTGCCCAGGCATTGGTGGAGCCAATGCACCTGATGACTCATGATGCGCTGGTCGCGCGTTACAGCGACGCTGTTATCCTCATTTGAGGAATTGGCGGAATGCTGTTTCCGTTTTTCTGGGTAGTTCACGAAATCCGGATTTCGGCTTGCTGCAGGGATGCCTTGCCTGATACCCGACGCAATGCGCATTTTGTTCGATTGACAGTGCATGTCGGTCTGGGTTAAATGGCGGCCATCCGTGCGCGCCCGTTTGCCGCAAATCAGCAGAAGATCAAGCCCATGCCGCAGCATTCGTCCCCGTTATTCCAGCCACGTCTTGAGGCGCTGCGCGGCTATGCCGCGCTGATGGTGGCCTATGCCCATTCCATCGGGGCGGCCGCGCTGCTGAGCCCGTCATCGGTTTTTGTCAAAAAACTGCTGGCCATTGTGGGTAATGGCGGGGTGGGGGTGACGATCTTTTTTGTCTTGAGCGGCCATGTGTTGTCTTTGTCGCTGGGCAGGGCGGGGCCGGTTTCGTTCCGCTCGTGGTGGGTTTTTGTCGTGCGCCGGTTTCTGCGCATTTTTCCGGCGATGTTCGTCTGTCTGCTGTTCTGCTATTTGTGGGTGTCTTATGTCCATGTGCCGCAACGATTCGACGCGGCAGCCAGCGATTATTATCTGTACTGGCGCGATCCGCTGTCGTTGCTGGATCTGGCAAAAGACCTGGCTTTCATTACCAATCGCCTCAATCCGGTGACCTGGACCTTGCAGGTGGAAATGCTGGCGGGAGTGGCATTTGTTCCGCTGTGGGCGATTTGCCGCAAATCCCGGCTGCTGGCATGTGCCGCGTTGGCCAGCTGGGCCTTGTATTTCTGGCTGGCGCCGTTGTACAGCTTTGCCCGTAGCGGGTTTATCTTCATGTTCATTCTCGGCATGCTGGTGCAGCCGGGGGCGAGTTGGGTGCAAGGCCGCATCGGCTCGAATGGCTTGGCAGTCATCGCCTTGAGCGCATTTTTGCTGTGTTGTCTGGTCAACAAGCTGGTTCCGGAAACGGTTGCCGCGGCGTGGATTTTCGAAGCGCTGCTGGCCTATGTGCTGATTGCCACGCTCGGTGCGGGTAAGGGCGGCAGCCGCATGGCCATCATGGATCACAAGGCACCGCGTTTCCTCGGGGCTATTTCGTATAGTTTTTATCTGTGGCATTTCCCGGTGCTGTTCATTTCCGGTACCTGGTTGTTTTCCACGCTTCCGAATGACTGGATTCTGGTCTGGCCCAATCTGTTCCAGAATCTGTTGTTTCTCGTTTCCGCTGCGTTGGCGGTTCCGCTTGCCTGGGCCAGTTATACCTATGTTGAAACGCCTTTCCTGAACAGGATCAGGCGCAATAACTCAAGCGCCAGCAGGCCGGGCGTTGTTCTACGTCGCGCTGGCCGCTAGCGTTGGCGTTGCTTCTCCACCGGGGGCGCTGCGGCCTGATAGAATGCCTGCTTTTTTGCAGGGAGTTGTCAATGTCCGGACCCAAACTGAATTTCGCCGGTAAGGAGTATTTGTTGTCCTGCCTGTCGCCGGCAGCGTTGGCGAAGTGCGACCAGATTCGCTATTGCGACGAGCGTGTCGCACAAATCCAGACCGAACTTGCCGTGCTGCAGAGCGCGCGCCAGGCGGCAATCCAGGCGTTGCTGCCATTGTTGCCCGAGATGCCGGCTGAGGCGGCGCCGCTGGCCGGTTCGGCGCAAGTGCATTGAGTGGCGCTCGACAGAATGGAGTATGTGATGCCCGGCCCCGCCCTGATCATCGGCAAGCAGCGTTACCCGTTGGCCGATCTGCCGCCGCTGGCTCGTTTCCAGTGCCAGCAGATCGAATTTTGTCAGCACAACATCAACCGGTTGCAGCGTGAGCTGGCACTGCTGCAGCAGATCCGTACCGAAGCGCTGCAGGTTTTGCCTGCATTGTTGCCCGGCAATTCCGCTGTCGAGCCGGATGGCGCTGGTGCCGCCTTACCGAAACAGCGCCGCCATTGGCCGTCTGCGCCTGCCTGCAAGCCACGCCGCTATTGATTGGAGGCCGCTCCCGGCGTGTTGCCGGTAGTTGCAATTCCGTGGCGATGCGCAAGTCTTGCAGCTGTAGTGTCGTTCGACTCTGTTTGCCGCCGCCTCCTGAGAAATTGATGCCGGCGGGCTCGCCCGGCTGTTGTGTTCATTGGTCTGTTTGATTTGAGCCCGGCGGGAATAGCGGTGGCCTTGTTGAGTTGCCGTAAAAAATTTCATATAGGAGTTTCATATAGGAGATGATTTTGGTATAGTTGCGCCATGCCAAAAATCTCCTCGGTCACTCTGTCGGTCAATGAGTTGCAACGCCAGCGGTTGCTGGCGTTGCAGACAGAGTTTTGCAAGGCATGCAATTTCATTTCGCCGGTAGCGAGCCAGAATCGCTGCTGGAATCGGGTGGCGCTGCACCATCTGACTTATCGCTCGTTGCGCGAACAATTTCCCGATCTGGGGGCGCAGATGGCATGCAATGCCATTTATGCGGTGTGTCGCGCCTATCGTCTGCTGTACCAGATTTCCAACGCGCCGTGGGTGGGGCAGGACGGGGTGCGTCCGATCATCCGGTTCGCCGAGTCGGCGCCGGTGTTTTTCGATCGCCACACTTTGACGGTAAAGCCGGGGCAGTTGTCGCTGTTCAGCATGGAAGGGCGCTTGCGCTTCCAGCTGGCGCTGGATGAGCAGGTGACGCAGTATTTTGCCCAGTTGCGTTTACGTGAGGTGGTGTTCCTGCAAAAAAACGGGCAATACGTTTTGCAGTTCAGTTTCCTCGACGAGGGCGAAACTGAATCAAAAGAGGGGGCGGAAGTGTGGCCGGAATATCTGGTTGCTCTGGATCCCCAGTTACAAACTGCCGGCACTTCGGAAGAGGGTACGGCGGGCAATGTGGTAGTGGAAAAAGTATCTCCTTCAGGGGTGTGAGATGAAAAAACATATGCAGCCGAGGAAAGAACTTGCCGAAGTTCTGCACTCCATGCGCAGGTATTTTGCGATTGCCGGCGGCTTTAGTCTGGTGATCAATCTGTTGGCGCTGACGCCATCGATCTACATGCTGCAGGTCTACGACCGTGTGCTGGCGAGCCGCAACGAAACGACGTTGTTGATGCTGACGCTGATTGTGGTGGGCCTGTTTGCTCTTTCCGGTGTGCTGGAATTAATCCGTTCACGCCTGCTGGTGGCAATCAGCAGCAAGCTGGACGATTCGCTGAATCAGCGGGTGTTTACTGCTGCGTTTGAAAACAATCTGCGCTCGGCGGGCGCCAACGCCGGGCAGGCGTTGAGCGATATGACTACCATTCGCCAGTTTCTGACCGGTAATGGCTTGTTTGCGTTTTTCGATGCGCCGTGGATGCCGATTTATCTGCTGATCCTGTTCCTGTTTGCGCCGCTGATCGGCTGGCTGGCGTTGGCCGGGATGGTCATTCTGGTGGTGCTGACGATTGTGCAGGAAATGCAGACCAGCAAGCCATTGGCCGAGTCGCAGACTCATATGAACCGTTCGATGATGTTTGCCACCAACAATTTGCGTAACGCCGAGGTGATCGAGGCAATGGGCATGCTGGGAGGCTTGATGGAGCGCTGGTATCAGCATCACGGGCGCGGCCTGGCGTTGCAGATGGAGGCCAGCGAGAAGGCTGCGACGATCTCGAATGTTGCCAAATTCGTGCGCATTTGCCTGCAATCGCTAGTTCTCGGTGCGGGCGCGTTATTGGTGATCGACGGCCAGCTGTCCGGTGGTGCAATGATTGCTGGCTCTATCTTGATGGGTAAAGCCCTGGGGCCGGTTGACCTGGCGATTGCAACCTGGAAGCAATTCATTGCCGCCCGTACTTCGTATACGCGCCTGGAAGATTTGCTGGAGCGTTTTCCGGCCCGGAAAGCCGGCATGCCGTTGCCACGTCCGGCAGGGCAGTTGCAGGTTGAACAAGTGGTCGCTCAGGCGCCAGGCAAAACCGGTGCGGATCAGGTGATTCTTCGCGGGGTTTCCTTTGGTGTTAATCCCGGAGAGGTGTTGGGAATCATCGGGCCGAGCGCTTCGGGTAAGTCCACGCTGGCGCGCCTGCTGGTAGGCGTGTGGCCTGCCAGCAGCGGCAAGGTGCGCCTGGATGGTGCCGATGTTTACAACTGGGATAAAACGGAGCTTGGCCCGAATGTCGGTTATCTGCCCCAGGATATCGAGCTTTTTTCCGGAACCGTGGCGGAAAATATCGCACGTTTCACTGCGGTTGACGGTGCGGCCGTGGTTGAAGCGGCACAACTCGCCGGCGTGCATGACATGATCCTGCGCTTGCCAAATGGATATGAAACGCCAATTGGCGACGGTGGCGCCAACTTGTCCGGTGGGCAACGGCAACGGCTGGGGTTGGCGCGCGCGCTGTACCGGATGCCGAGCCTGATTGTGCTGGACGAGCCCAATTCAAACCTCGATGAGGTGGGGGAGCGGGCGCTGGTGGTGGCGATTCAGGCGGCAAAGCAGCGCGGCTCGACGGTGGTGGTGATTACCCACCGAACCTCGGTTCTTGGTGCGGTGGACAAATTGCTGGTGATTGCCGACGGGGCAACCAAATTGTTTGGCCCGCGCGATCAGGTGCTTGCCAACCTTGCCGAAGCGAATCAGCAGGCGCAGTTGCAAGCGCAGAAGCAACAACAGGCGCAGGCGAATGCCGGGTAAACCCGGGCGCTGTTGAATGGAAGAGATTGCATACATGAAAAACTGGTTGAAAAAATTGCGCGGCAAGCCGGCAGAGCCATCCCATACGTTGGCATCGGATGCGCAGCGGCACTCGATGGATATCAACAGGGTTGCCCGCCTTGGTTCGTTTGCTTTGGTTGTGGGCTTTGGCGGCACGATCCTGTGGGCCGCTCTGGCCCCGCTGGATGAAGGTGTGCCTGCTTCCGGCGTGGTGATTGTCGATTCCAAACGCAAGGCAGTGCAGCATTTGCAGGGCGGAATCATCGACAAATTGCTGGTGCGGGATGGCGATCTGGTGCAGGCCAATCAGGCGCTGATCAGGCTCGATCAGACCCAGTCTGAGGCGATGTTGCTGACCGTGCGCAACAATTACTGGCAGTCGCAAGCGTTGTTCGACCGGTTGCAGGCTGAGCAAAATCGCCACGGCAAGATTGCTTTTTCGCCCAAGTTGCTGGAGGCTGCGGCGAAAGAGCCCAAAGCCAAACAGATCGTCGAAGCGCAGCAGCAGTTGTTCGAAACTCGCCATAGCGCATTGAAGAATCAGCGCGATATCTTGGCTCAGTCCGCAGCCGGCGCAGAAGAACAGGTTCGCGGCTTGCATTCGATTGAGGATGGGCGCCGCAAACAGATTGCGTTGCTGGAAAAGGATGTTGCCGGTCTGCGCGATCTGGTGCAGGAGGGCTACGCACCGCGCACCCGTTTACTGGAAATGGAGCGGATGATGGCGCAGTTGAATGGCGAGCGCGGCTCGACGCTGGCCGATATCGAGCGGGCGCAGCGTACCATTGCCGAAGCCAAGTTACGCGGCATCCAGGTGGAGCAGGATTTTCTGAAAGAAGTGGACACGCAGCTGTCGCAGGCGCAGGCGGAAGTCACGCGCTGGGGCAATGAGCTGCGCAGCCGCGAAGAAGAAGTTGCGCGCAGTGTGTTGCGGGCACCGACAACCGGCCATGTGGTGGGGCTTGCTGTGCATACCGAAGGCGGTGTGGTGAGGCCGGGCGAGGTGTTGATGGAAATCGTGCCGGAAGACGACCGCCTGGTGATCGAAGCCCAATTGCCGCCGCACTTGATCGACAAGGTGCATACCAATCTCGAGAGCGAAGTGCGCTTTTCCTCGTTGGGAACGCGCGGGCAGGTGCCTACCTTGTATGGCAAGGTTGAGAGCGTTTCTGCCGATCGCCTGGTTGACCAGCGCGGTGCCGCCTACTATCTGGCCAAAGTTCAGGTCAGCAAGAAAAGTCTGGATGAGCTGAGCAAGCAGCAGCTGAAAATCCAGCCAGGCATGCCGGCGGAAGTCGTGATCAAAACCGGTGAGCGGAGCATGTTGGACTATATGCTGCGTCCGCTGCTGAATCACATTGGCCCGGCGATGAAGGAGCATTGATAGCCCATGATGAAGCTCAATCTTTCTACTCTGGCTGTGTGTGCGGCATTTGCCTGTTCCGGTATTGCCCGTGGCGGTGAATTGATCGATTTGTATCGTAGTGCCGTTGCCAACGATCCCCGCTACGCTTCGGCCCGGGCTCAGCAGGAGTCGGCTCACCAAGCCATTCCGATTGCCCGTTCCTATTTATTGCCGCGCGTCACTGCATCTGGCAGTTATGGCAGAACGGAGGTGCAGAACGATGCGCCGTCTTTTGTCGGTAGTCGTGCTGACCATGATTACTGGTTCAATTCGCGCAATTACTCGGCGGTGCTTTCCCAGCCCGTGTACCGGCCGGCAACGTGGGAAAATTATCGGCAGGCGGAATGGCAGGAAAAGCAGGCGGATGCGTTTCTTGACCGCAATCTTGACGATCTGAAGACCCGCGTGGTGCAGGGCTATCTGCAGGTAATGCTGGCCGTTGCACGTATTGACCTGATTGGTCAGCAGAAGAACCGTTATGCGCAAATCCTGCAACAGGCGCAGCGGGCATACGATTCGGGGCATGGGACGATTACCGAAATCGCCGAAAGCCAGAGCCGGATGGATGAGCTGCTGGCGGAGGATGCGTCAGCCCGGGCGGTATACGATAACCGCTTGGCCGAATTGCGCAATATTGTCGGCGATTCTGCCTATAAACCTAAATCGCCCGGTATTCCGGCTTTCAATCCTGCGCTGCACGGTGGTTTGAGCCTGCAGGAGTGGTTGTCGCTGGCACGGCAGAATGCGCCGGTTATCAAAGAGCAGGAAGCCAAGGTCAAGAGTGCAGAATATGAATTGAACAAAGCCAAGGCCGCGTATTTGCCGACCGCGGATTTGCGTCTGCAGGTCGGATATGACAAGGATCCTGGCTACACCTCCATCAATGTCACCAACAAGACCAAGTCGGCAATGTTGATGGTGAGTGTGCCGCTGTTCGAAGGCGGGCAGACCATGGCTCAGTCGAGAAAATCGGCTGCGGATCTGACTGCCGCCCGCGAAGCCCGGCGTGCTGCTGGCGACGATCTGGCCGCGAGTATCGAAAAGGAATACGGTAACGTGACCGCTGCCGTGGTCAGGATCAATGCACTGGTCAAGTCGGTGACGACCAACGAATTGCTGGTGACTTCTACCAAGAAGAGCGTTGCGGCGGGTATCCGTTCAAATATCGATGTGCTGAATGCGGAGAATCAGTTGTTCGAGGCGCGCCTGAAGCTGACTTCCGCGCGTGTCGATTATCTGCAGGCGTTGATCAATCTGCGTGCAGTGGCGGGGGTGGCGTGGGATGACGAGTTGATGAAAATTGACGGGGCACTTCAGGCCAAGGGCTAGGCCTGTGACAGAAAACTCCGGACTTCGGGACGGTGCGCACGTAGTCGCTGCGGATGCAGAAGCAAAAAAGCCGGTCGGTATCATCCGACCGGTTTTTTTGCGCTCAGTGCAGTGGCAGCGGGTTGCGGCTCAGCGCCACGGCAGCGATATAAGCGAATGTCAGCAACGCTGCCAACCATGCTGCTGTACGGATTGCCTTGGTCTTGCCGCGTTTCAGCGCAATTGTGCCGAGCATGATGTACAGCAGCAGGCCCAGTACCTTGGCTGTCAGCCAGGGTTGGGCAAACGGCCATTGATTGCTGAGCCAAGCGAGCGTCAGCGCGCTGGCGAGCAGGGTGGTGTCGATGAGGTGCGGCAGGATTTTGACCCAGCGCTGCTGCAGGCGCGCTGAATCCCGCAACATCCAGATGCCGCGCAGGAAGAACAGGCTGAAACTGAGTGCGACGCAGGTGAGATGAATGTGTTTGATGGCGAGATAGTTCATGCCCGCCACTCTGCCAATCAACCGGGGGCGCCGTCAACCCGTGGAATCAGGTAAATCCGTGCGTAGCGGCGATACCACCAGCCAAAGCAGGCCAGCCACAGCAGCGCTGCCAGCATATAACCGTGCCCCGGGTGCGGCAGCAGGTCGGCACCGACTCGCACCAGCACGATTGCATGGTAAAGCCAGAACAGCGCCCAGGTAGGCTGGTCGGCCGTCAACGGGTGGCCGGAATGGCCGAGTGTGACACGGGTGGCCATTGCCAGCAGCATGGTGCCGATGAATCCCAGCATCAGGATGTGCAGCGGCGCCAGCCCGAAGCCGGCATATCCGGCCAGCAGCAACGTACTGTGCGTGCCGTAGCTCAGCATGCTGACGCTGAACCAGGCAAAGCCGATGTGCAGCATCGCCAGAATCCATACTTTCATGCTGCGGCTGATTCCCCAGCGGTACGAGACATAGGCTCCCAGCACTGCCAGCGGCAGATCGACCAGCCAGGTCCATTGCGGTAGCGCCAGCAGTTCCAGCAGGCCGTGGGCGACGCAGCCGGCCAGCAATACCCGCAACAGCCACAGTGGGCGCCAGTATTTGTAGGGGCGTACCACATTGCCGGTAAAGAACGGAATCATGCGGTGCCCAACGGTCAGGAATACCGGCAGGACAAACCACCACACGCCGATTGTGGTAGCGGCGCGATTCCAGCCCGGGCCGAGCAATTCGCCGCCTGTGAATGCGGCTGCGCCGAGCAGCCCGGCGAATAGTGCGGCGGCGGTTGCCAGCGGATGGTCCAGATCGGTTTTGCCGCAGGCACGGATGGTGCCAATCCACCACAGCAATGCGCGCAGCATTCCCAGCGCCCATAGTACGATGCCTGCCATCAGTACGCTGCGTACGCTGAACAGGCCGATATAGAACGTGACGATTCCGCCGCTCAGCAGGCCGAATGCGCTCAGATACACTGGCCGGCTCGGTGGCGACATATCCAGCCAGCGTGGGCCGGCGGTCATCAGAAAGCCGAAGAAGAACAGCGGAAACAGGCCGTACAGCATCAGGAACTGGTGTGCATGCCGTGCCGGAATGCTCCATTCGACAAACGGCAGCCAGCCGTTGAAGCGGGCGGCGATATCGTAGGCCCACCATAGCATTGCCAGCAGCGCCTGGGTTGCGCCGGCAAAAAACATCATACGATGCGGGGCGCTGCTGAATATGGGCCAGAAGGTGCGTTGCGCTTGCATAAACAATACCTGATCAAAACTGTCGGAAATAGTCTAATCCTATTCCTGTCGATGGTGCCAGTGGCGATTTTAGGCTTCTTGATACCGGTCAAATTTGTTGTGCCGATGGGCTGTTACCCTACGCGCCGATATTGGCCATTAGTGGATTCTCGATGATGGGAAACAGTCTCAAACCCGAACTGGTATGCCCGGCCGGCGGGTTGCCGGCGCTGAAAATGGCAGTCGATAACGGCGCAGACTGCGTATATATCGGCCTGAAGGATGAAACCAACGCGCGCAACTTCTCCGGTCTGAATTTTGACATGACCAGTGCCGCCGAGGGTATCCGTTATGCCCACGCGCGCGGGCGCAAGGTGCTGATGGCGATCAATACCTATGCCCAGGCCGCCGGCCTGCCGCGCTGGCGCGCGGCGGTGGATCGGGCCGCCGAACTGGGCGTGGATGCGGTGATTCTTGCCGACATGGGCTTGCTGGCGTATGCCGCCAAAACCCATCCGCAGCTGCGGCTGCACTTGTCGGTACAGGGCTCGGCGACGAATTACGAAGCGGTAAATTTCTGCCACGAAATGTTCGGTGTGCAGCGTGCGGTACTGCCGCGGGTGCTGACAATTCCGCAAATCCAGCAGGTGATCCGCAATACACCGGTCGAGATCGAAGTGTTCGGTTTCGGTAGCCTCTGTGTGATGGTGGAAGGGCGTTGTCTGCTGTCATCGTTTGCCACGGGCGAATCGCCCAATACCCATGGCGTATGCAGCCCGGCCAAGGCGGTGCGCTGGCAGAAGGGGCCGCAGGGGCTGGAAAGCCGTCTCAACGGCATTCTCATCGATCGTTACGGCGACGACGAGAACGCCGGCTATCCGACGCTGTGCAAGGGGCGCTTTGACGTCAACGACGAAACCTATTACGCACTGGAAGAGCCGACCAGCCTGAATGTGCTGTCGGTGCTGCCGGATCTGTTCAGTATCGGTGTTGCAGCGATCAAGGTGGAGGGGCGCCAGCGCAGCCCGGCCTATGTGGCGCAGGTGACCAAGACATTGCGCGCTGCGATCGACAGTTGCCTGGCCGACAGCCAGCGCTACGCCGTCAAACCGGCCTGGAGCGCGGAGCTGAACAAGGTTGCCGAGGGGCATCAGGCTACGCTCGGCGCATACAACCGGCCATGGAAATGACATTATGAAAATCTCGCTCGGGCCGGTACTGTATTACTGGCCAAAACAACAGCTGCTGCAGTTCTACGCCGAGATGGCGGATAGCCCGGTGGATATCGTCTATCTTGGGGAAGTGGTCTGTTCGCGTCGCCACAACCTGCGTTTCGATGACTGGATGAGCCTGGCACGCGACCTGCAGCAGGCTGGCAAGCAGGTGGTCTTGTCGGCGCAGGCGTTGCTGGAGTCCGAATCCGATCTGAAGGCGCTGCGCAAATTCGTTGGTAACGGCGAATTCAGCGTCGAAGCCAACGACTTGGGCGCAGTACGCCTGTTGCGTGCCGCGGGCGTGCGTTTTGTCGCCGGGCCGCATTTGAACATCTACAACGCCGGTGCGCTGGAGCTGTTTGCCGCGCAGGGGGCATTCCGCTGGTTGCCGGCGGTCGAAGCCAGCCGCGATCTGCTGGCGGAAATGCAGGCGCATCGGCCGCAGGGAATGGAAACCGAGGTGTTTGCCTACGGTCGTCTGCCGCTGGCGTTTTCGGCGCGCTGTTTTACCGCGCGCCACCATAATCTGAGCAAGGACGATTGCCAGTTCCGCTGTCTCGACGATCCGGACGGCATCACGCTGAAAACCCGCGAGGCAGTGCCGTTCCTGGCGATCAACGGCATCCAGACTCAATCGGCGCAAACCTACAATCTGCTGCAGCAAGTACCGGCATTGCAGGCACTGGGTGTCGATATCGCACGCCTCAGCCCGCAGAGCAACAGCATGCGCCAGGTGGTGGATGCCTTTGCCGCGGCGCTGGCGGGCCAGCCCGCACCGGCACTCGATCCGCTCATGCCGGTTGGAGGCTGTGATGGCTACTGGTTTGGCAAGCCCGGCATTGAGTCAACCTATCTGGAGCAAGCACAATGAGCCTCGAATTCATCTTTCCGGCCGCACTGGGCAAAATCATCGGCAAACTGCCGCAATGGCCGCACGGTATTCCTGCCAGTCTGGCGCTGAACATCGCCGCGCGCCTTGAGTTGCTGCCGACCGATCTGGCCTTGCTGGAGGGCAAAACGTTTACCATTGACGTACAGGATGTCGGCCTGGTGGTGCGTTTCAGTTACCGCAATGGCCGTTTCAAGCCGCTGTTGCTGGCACGCGAAACCGATTTGCGCTTTGCCGCCAATCTGGTGGATTACCTGAAGCTGGTGCGCCGTGAGGAAGATCCGGATACGTTGTTTTTCAATCGCAAATTGCTGATCGAAGGCGATACCGAACTGGGGCTGACGGTGAAAAACCTGCTCGACTCGCTCGAACCGCCGAGCCTGAGTCTGCTCAAGGAAAAACTGCTGCGCAAACGCGTTGCCTGAGGTGGCGTAAGACCTGTTCAAAAAACAAGGGCCGCGCAAGCGGCCCTTTGTTATTGCCGGTACTGTGCTTAGCCGCCGATCGGGCGGAACTGTACGCGGCGGTTCAGTGGATCGTTGCCGGGACGGCCGGCCAGCGGCTCGCCGGAGCCTTTACCGACCGGCTGCAAGCGGGCCGGGTCGATATTGTATTTGCTGACCAACACCTTGAATACCGAGTAGGCGCGATCCCACGACAGCATCACGTTACCGCGCGGGTCGCCGGTATTGTCGGTGTGGCCCTCAACCTGCAGGCGCATGTCCGGATTCTTGCTCATCAGACCGGCAATCGATTCGACATAAGCCATCGACTGGCCGGCAATCGTGCTGCTGCCGAGATTGAAATTGATCGGCAGGGCGATCACGCCGGAATCCTGGCTGGCAGCCGGTGCTTCTACCGGAGCGGATTTTTCCGCCGATTCGGCCTGTTCGGCATTCCATTTGATACCACGCGAACGGCGCGCCGGCTTGGCCGCATCAGGCGTGGCGCTCGGGCCGGTGCCGCTCTTCAGTGCTTTTTCCAGCTCTTCGACCGACGGCGGTTTGGTGAAGTAGGTGACATCGGCTGCCTGGGCAAAGCCGGCCAGCAGGGCAACAATCAGCAACGACAACTTTTGATTACGCATTTTGCTTCTCCTGAAAATATCTTATTGATTACCGATCTTGATCTTGGAATTCTTGCCGAGGCCGCTCTGGCTCTGTACGACATCGCCAACCTTGACATTGGTCTTGCCGCCGCTGGTATTGCCGATTTCAACCGATTGCCGGTTACCCAGGCCGGATTGCTTCTGTTTCACCGAGCCAACGCTGACATTGGCTTCGCCGCTTCCGGATACATTGCCGATAGCGGTACTTTGTTTGTTCAGCATGCCCGATTGCTGTTGTGCTACCGAGCCGACGCTGGTTTTGCTCTTGCCGCTGCCACTCACGTTGCCGATATCGGCGCTTTGCTTGTTGAGCATCCCCGACTGCGTCTGCTTGACGCTGCCAACACTGGTATCGCTCTTGCCGCTGCCGCTGACATTACCGATCGATAGTTGCTGCTTGTTGAGCATGCCGGACTGTTTCTGCTCCGTCGAGCCGACTGAAACCTTGCTCTGACCGCTGCCGGAGACGTTGCCGATATTGGCTTCCTGCTTGTTGAGCATGCCCGACTGACTTTGTTTCAGCCCGCCGAGATTGACTTGCGAAGAGCCCTTGCCGCTGACATTGCCGACATTGGCCTGTTGTTTGTTGAGCATGCCCGACTGGCTCTGGCTGGCGTTGTCGACGCTAACGCTGTCTTCTGCACGGGCTGTAGCGCTGAACAGAGCGGCGCCCAGCAGCAGGGCGCTCGACAGGGCGAGGCCGACACGCACGGCCTGGGTGTTGCTGGCGTTGTTCATGATGAATCCTTTAGGTGGGACTGGCGGCAGATTCATTCCTGCTCCAGTGTTCCGGCATCTTCTACCTGTTTGCGAATGCTGGGTTTGCCGCGATATTTCAGTGTGGCCGAATCCGATACGTTTGCCTGCAGGTTGCGCGCAACCGCAACCAAGGCATCCGCCGAGCCAGAAACGCTGACTTTGGCGCTGCCGGATTGTAATCCGCCGGCGTGGTAGCTTGCGCTGTCTTCAAGCTTGACCTGCTGGTCGCCGGTCTGGCCGCTGGCATCGACACTGCTACTGCCCGCCAGTTCGATCTGCAACTGCTCAAGCTGTAGCCTGGCCAGCGTTGCGTTGCTGGAATCGTCGGCGCTGAATTGCAGGCGCCGGCCGCGCAGGCCGTTGAGCTTCAATCCGCCGCTGCTGTGTATGGCAATGCGCTGGAAATCCGGCGCGCTGATTTCCACCAGCAACTTTTTCTGCGTACTGAATGAGCCACTGCTGTCGATTTCGGCGCGATTGCCCTTGATGCGCACGGCAATTGCCCGCATTACCTTGGGTTCGGCAGTGATGCGAATCTGGCTGTCGGGTGCCTGTTTCAGCACGTAGTCCGCCGTCAGTGACAAGGTCCACTGCGTCACACCGGGCGCTTGCCAGTTCTGCTGTACCAAATCGGCTGCCAGCACGGCATTGCCGCCGCCCGTGCCCAGCACGGCAGCGGCGAGCAGCGCCGCACGCAACGGTTTCATCGGGCTTTTTCCATGATGCACAAGCCGTTCTTGAAGTCGAAAAGCTGAATCGTGCCGGCGCCGGCTTTCAATGTTTCCAGCGTGTTGACCGTTGCCGCACGATCGACGTTGACTCCCGATGCTTCGAAAATCATGCGTCCCTCCTGCCAGCAGCGCACCCGGTTTTCCGGTTTGTATGGCGCGGCGTTTCGCGCCCCGCCGTTGTTGCCGGCATCGGCAGAATTATCACCCAGTGCAACCTGCGTCGATGGCCCGTTGTTCACTACTGGCGGAACCGGCTGAGCGCCGGCAACGACGACATTCATACTGCCGGCGCACAGCAGCGGCAAAACGATTTTAGCGAATGTTGATTTCATAGCTACCGATCCCCAGACTTGGTCCTGCCAGCTGTTTGAACGTGTTGTTAAGGCCTGTCAGCCCTTGCGCAGCAGCAACCTCTTTCGGTGCCTGGCTGCCCAGTTCGGATGCAGAACCATAACAAACGACCTTTTCGTTGATACCTTTCTTGTTGGCGACAAAGCGGAACGGCTGCTTGCCGGGGAAAGGAATCACACTGCCACCCTTGACGAAGGCGTTGGTCTGGAACGGATTCGGATGGAACATCTGCAGTGCCCTGGTTTCATCCTGCACGTAGCAGTACATGTACATGTCTTGCTGCGGCCGTGCCTCGACAAAGTAATTCTTGCCACGCTGGAATGTCTGATTGACGCCGTTCAGACCCTGCACGACCACATTCAGCGGGCCTGATGCATCGATTGTCGGCGCCGGCTGTGCCACTGGCTTGCTGGCGAGTATTTCCTTGTAGCGCGCCTGGGCTTTCGGCTGAACATCGGCGTGGTTGGCGGCCAGATAACGGCGGAAGAAGTCCAGATCGAGCGTAGACGATTCCGACATGCCCATGGCCTGCTGATAGATCTTGATTGCACGCAGCAGGTCTTCGTTCACGCGGCCATCGATTTCACCTTCGTAAATACCGCGCACGGCCATCTGGCGCTGGAAATAAAGCACCAACTCACGCGGATCTGCCGCCAGACTTTCCCACCAGTCGAGAATTTCGGCCGCCACCGTTTCATCCTGATCGCTGGCGCCGAGACAGGTCCAGTACGGGATTTTCTGCAATTTGCCGATCAGCTCGATCACCGCCAGTTCCACCAGCGTGCGCAGTGCCTGCGCCTGGCCTTCGGATTTGCTGACGGTGAAGTTGAAATTCAGGCCCAGTTTGCGGATCATCGCTTCGCCATCGACACCGGTGCCTTCTTTCATGACCAGAATCGAGTTTTTCGACGTTACGCCCGGAATCAGCGACATGTCCTTGGTGCTGATCACGCTCAGATCCAGCCCGAGGATCGAGCCCGACGCGGATTTGGCGCCGCCCATGCCGAACCACGGGATGTTGAAACCGGCGTCGCCCTGTTTTTTCACCAGCGAATCGTCGAATTGCGAGACCGAGCCACGGATATCGTAGTCCGGCATGGTGGCGTAGGCCGATGAGGATTGGGCTTTGCTCATGAAGCCGACCAGATTCTGCGAATCGCCCTCGCTGAAGGCGATCAGCTTGACGGCACGGCTGCGGCGGGTCATGTCGGACACTGCGGAAATCAGCATGTCCTTGGTGGCAGCGTTGATTTTCTTGGTCTCGTCGCGCAAATCTTCCACCAGCATGGAGACGTTCTTCACCCCGTAGGTGATGTACATCGAATCCATGCAACGCAATGCCGGGGCAAAGCCGGTTTTGGTCACCATCGGCGTTGCCTGCGGGCCGGTACTCATTTGCTTGATTTCTTCGGCCGTACCTTCCTTGAACTTGAGGACATCCGCCATGCCGACATTGGCGGCCAATCCCAGTGCCAGCGGCACTGCCAGTGCCAGTATCCGTTTGTGCGTCATGATTGGCTGCCTTATTTGCAGTTGCCTGCGTTGATGACCGGGCCGGTGATGATTACGTTTTTCTCGCGCGGAGCGATCTTGCGCGAACCTTTTTGCTCGTCGTCGGAATTGCCGATGCTGATATTGCCGCATTCGCTGTCATTGCCGCGCTTGATCTTGGTATCGCCGCTCTTGTTGCCGCGCTCATAGCGTGCCTTGGCTTTTTCACGCGAGACTTTTGCCTGCATATCCGGATCGAGATCCATTGGTTCGGTGGTCGCAGCATGGGCCGGAATATAAGCTGCCAGCAATACCGCTGCGGTCAGAATAGAAATACGCGAAGAGGTTCTGGATGTCATGATTGGTCCTTGAATGGCATTCAGAGCCCACCCCAATAGACATCGAAATCACTATTCAAGTCGTTTCGATTGCCATTAATGCCTATTGGGATAGGCTCTTTAAATTGTATTTCATTGGTGAAACGGCAGCCCGATGGGCTGCCGTTTTAGCATCCCCTTAACGGGGCAATAATCCGCCTAATGGCGATTATTTGTCGGACTGGTTGCCAACGTTCATTTCTTGTTTGTTCAGCAGGCCGCCAGTTTGCGACTGCTTAACGTTTTTAGCGGTAACGTTCGATTTGCCGCCGCCTTTAACGTTGCCCATTTTCATGTCCTGGCTGTTCAGCAGGCCACCAGTTTGAGCTTGCTTGACGTTTTCAGCTTTAACGTTCGAAGTGCCTTTGCCTTCAACATTGCCCAGTTCCATGCCTTGCTTGTTCAGCAGGCCACCGGTCTGGCTCTGGCCAACGTCTTTAGCGGTAACGTTCGATTTGCCATCGCCTTTAACATTGCCGATTTTCATTTCTTGCTTGTTCAGCAGGCCGCCGGTTTGCGACTGTTTGACTTTCTCGGCAGTTACATTCGATTTGCCTTTGCCTTGTACATTGCCGATGTCAGCTTCTTGCTTGTTCAGCAGGCCGCCAGTCTGGCTTTGGCCGGAGTCTTTCAGATCTACTTTGGTTTCAGCAAAAGCTTGAGCCGAAGCGATAGCCAGGATTGCAACCAGCAGGGAAGAGAATTTTTTCATTTGAGTGACCTTTGCAGAGTTAGTGAAACTACTTATTAAAGAAGCAGTGCTTCCAGCTTAGAATGTGTTGTGTGGGACAAAACACACACTTCTGCTACCAATAACGCCGGTAATTTACGCTGGTTGACACATTTTTTATTTTTTTTACAGCGGAATCTCCGCTGCCGTAATTGGTTATAACACACGTTTGTCGGCGGTCAATGACGTATTGGCCGCCGCGTGCTTGATGGGTGTTGCCGTCAATCGTTGCTGCGTGCCTTGCGGCGGTTTTCCATATCCTGCAATTGGGCGTTGAACTGTTTTTGCGCTGCAATCACTTCCGGGTTGTCCGGTTGCCGGGCCTTCATGTCTTCCAGTACCTTGGGTATTTCCTTGTACTGCCGCAATTGATACAGGCGGGTCAGCAGGTACAGTTCCGGGGTGATGTCGTCCTTGTCGGCCTGCGTGCGCAGCTGCCGGTAGGCGTCGTTCATTTCCTGGAGCTGTTCGCTGCGGCCAACCCCGCGCACCATTACCATGCCGGAGCGATTGCGGATGTCGTTGAGTACATTCGGGGTGCGGGTCAGCGCGGTCAGTACCGTTGGTGGCAGTTGCCGTATTTCGGCCTGGCATGGTGCGGGTTGGCAGCGGCTGGCGTCGCTGCTCATTTCCAGGCGCAGCGGGCCGCGCCAGTTTTCCTGCCGGCCGTTCTGCAGCATCACCAGCTGCAGGCTGGCGCCTGCCGCCAGTTCCAGCCGGTCTTCCTGACGCAGGCGGTAGAACGGCGGCAGTTGCGGCTCGGTGCGCGAGTTGCCGTTGATCGTGACCTTGCCCTGGACTTTGGTTACCAGTGCGCCGCCCGCGTTGTCCGCAGCCAGCAGTGGCGCCTGCAGCCCGGTCAGCAGCAGCAGGGAGAGCAGTTGTTGCGATGTTTTCATGATGACTCCGTCTTCAATGACAGGATTTCAAAGACTTCCACCGGCTGCTGGCGCCCCTTCAGGTGCACCGACTGGCTGCGCCCGGTAAGCGCAAGCCCCGAGCTGGCGGCGATGGTGTCGGCGCTGGCGAGAATGCCGCAGCCGAATTCCTTGGTCTGGCTTTCCAGTCGCGAGGCGATATTTACATTATCGCCTATCGCGGTGAATTGCATGTGGCGCGGCGAGCCGATATTGCCCAGCACGACTTTGCCGGAGTGAATGCCAACGCCAATGGCGAATGCCGGCGGTGCGCGCTTGCCAAAGCGTTGCGCCAGCCAGGTGTTGAATTCGTGCGCAACCTGTTGCATCGCAATTGCCGCGCGCAGTGCCTGGTCGGCGTGGTCCGGGTTGTGCAGCGGCCAGCCGAAATGCGCCATCACCGCATCGCCGATGAATTTGTCGATGGTGCCATCGTTGGCGAGAATCGGTTCGCACGCGCGGCGGAAGTACTCATTCAGTAGTTCGACCACTTCTTCGGCATTGAGCTGTTCCGACAGCGTGGTGAAATTGCGGATGTCGGAAAACAGCACTGTCACTTGCAGCGCTTCGCCGCCCAGCTGTGGCGGCTGGCCGGATTCGAGCAGACGCTGCACCACGCGATCGGAGACATAGCGGCCGAACAGCTGGGTGATGCGTTGGCGTTCGCGTGCCTCGGAGGAAAAGCGCAGGCCGACGCTGCCGGTCATGATCAATATCAGCCCCAGATGCAGCGGTGCCAGTGGCAGCAGGTAAAACAGCCGGAATCCCAGCCAGGCCAGCAGCACTGCAGCCAGCGCCAGTGCGCTTACCGCCAGCCCGGCGCGGATCGGCGTAAGCCGCAGACATAGCCACAGCGCGCCCGCCAGCAGGGCTGCGAACCACGCCAGGCGCAGCGTAGCGGGTAGCGGCTGGTTGAAACGCTGGTTGAGCAAGGTAGCAACGATATTCGCCTGGATTTCCGGGCCGCTCATCAGCCGGCCGCCACTGCCGCTGAAACCGCCGGAATAGGGGGTGAAATGCAGATCCTGCATGCCAGGATAATCGGCGCCGATGATCACGACCTTGCCGCGCAGTGCCTGTACTGCCGGGTCGCGCAATGCTCCCGCTGCCAGCAGGCGGGTGAGCGACAGGCGCGGGATGGTGCCGGGTGGGCCGGCAAAGGTGATCGGCAACAGCGGCCCGGCCAGCCGGGCCGGCTGTAATTGTTCTACCGCTTTGCCCTGCGCGCGTGCAGCCAGTAGTGCGGCAAAGCTGTAGCGCGGCAGGCTTTGCTGTTGCAGTTCGCCAGTCAAGTGCAACACCGGCGCCAGGCGGAAATTGCGGATGCTGCCGTCGGCGTCGTTTTCCAGATCGGCCAGGCCGATATGCCCGGCAAAATCGAAATCCGGCACCGACAGCAGGTATTCGCGATCCGGCAGCAGATAGTAGTCGTTGCCACCGTCGGCGGCCGGGATGCGCGACCCGGCCTGAATCAGGCGGCCGCCGTTGATCTGGGCGCGGAATGCTGCGTCGTAGCGCCGGCTGATATCGCTGCCGGCCAGTTGCAGTTTTTCCAGCCAGCTTTCCGGGCTGATCGCAAACAGTAGATCGAGCCCGACCACGGTGGCGCCGGCTTGTTGCAGCACTTCGCTGGCACGCGCGATGTGCGGCGTCCAGAATACCAGCGGGTCGTCGGCAAACGTTGTCAGTGCGCGCTGGTCGATGCTGACCACCGCAACCTGGTGTGGCGGCTGACGTACGCCGCTGACCCGGTGCCACAGGTCGTACCAGGCGGTTTCGATGCGTGCCAGCCACGCCTGGCGTTGTGCCGCCTCGCTCAGCACCAGGCTGGCGGCGAGCAGCAGCAGGGCCAGCCAGCGCTGGCGTTGCTGGCTAGTTGGCATTGCCGATCAGGTAAAAAGCCGACCAGAAATAGGGATGCGGAAACCTGGCCAGCGTTTCCCGCTGCGCCAGCCGCAGTGCTTCGCGTTTGCCGTGCTGACGCAATTGCTGGTAGAAGCTCATCATCAGCATCGATGTCGCTTCGTCGTCCACTTCCCACAGGCTGGAAACAATGCTGCTGGCGCCGGCGTAGAGAAAGCCGCGATTCAGGCCAATGACATCGTCGCCGCTGTTGACCTTGCCCAGACCGGTTTCGCAGGCGCTGAGCGTGATCAGGTCGGCGTTCAGCTTCAACGAATACAACTTGTCTACGCTCAGCCTGCCGTCGCTGCCGCCTTCGGGCGACAGCAGCAGCGCCGATTTCAGCGGTGCTTCGCTGGCAAACTGGCCATGCGAGGCGATATGGATCAGCGGATATTGCGGTGCCAGTTTGCGGAATGCGCTTTCCGATGCCTGGCGCCGCAACAGCAGGGTCGCATTGCCTGCCTGGCGTGCGATTGCCTGGGCTTCGCGCTGCGCATCGGGCAGATCGAGCTTGGCGTCGCCCAGATCGGGGTTGCCGAAAATCAGCATCCGCCCGCCGTTCTGGCTGCCGGCCGGGCGCAGGTATTTGAGCACGCTGGCGCTGGGCAGAATCCGCGCGTTGAATTTTTCCACTACGTAATGCCTGCCATCGTGCAGCGCCACGAACGGCAGGTAGTGCAGGGCGCTGTGCGGCACCAGCGTCAGCTCGTCGCCGCTGATGTCCTTTTCCAGCGGGCGCAGCAGCCGGTCATACAGGGTTTGGCTGAGCCCGGTCGCATCGGCGGACTGTTCTTCGATCGCCTTGCGGAAATTCCGTACCAGCTCCTCCAGCCCGTTCGCATCGAGCTTGCGCGCAACGATTCCGCTGCGCTTGACCACGAAGGCATAAAAATCGCCGCTTTGCTGGAAGTATTCGATCAGTGTTTCTTTCGCAGCGACTTTTTGCTGGATTTCGGCCGGCGGCAATGACGAGACGCTGACCAGTGACGCCAGTTCCGGCGCGGTGCTGCGCAGTTTCTTGCGGATTTCCTGTAGCTGACTGCGCTGCCGACCGCCGCCGCTGCCAGGATCCTGCAGCCGCACCAGGGTCTCGGTGCTGGTCATTTCTTCCAGCAGGCTGGCTGTCTGCTGTTTTGCCTGCTCTGGCAGGGCGAAATCCTGTTTGGTGGCGAGCATGTCAACCAGCGCGCGCGAGCGCGAGCGCTCGATGTATTCGAATGCCTGCGCCGCCTTGTCCATGCGGAACAGTAGCTTGACCAGGCCGGCGTAGACATCCTGCTTGTCGCCGACGAAGCCGATCTTGTTGGCTTCGGTACTGATATTGGAGCGCTGCTGTTCGATTACCTCAATCGCCTTGCGGTAGAACTCGGCGGCTTTTTCCAGCTCGCCGTCGCTCTCGGCGATACGGCCACGGTCGAACAGGATCAGCCAGTAGATTTCACCGTTGTCCGGCAGTTGCGGCACGGTCAGCAATTGGTCGTAACCGCTGCGCGCCTCGTCCTTGCGGCCCATGCCGAGCAGTGCGCGGTTGAGCATGTAGGCGCGTGGCAGCTCCTGCCACAGCCAGTTGTTTTCACCGCGCAGAAAGGCGAGGCTGAGCATCTTGTCGGCAAAAGCACGCACGGCGAAACCGCTGTCGTCGAGAATCGCCTTGTAGGTGCGTTGGTAATTGCCGAGCGCCAGATTGACGCGTGCAACCGCCATTGCCTTGATGGTCTTGAAGTCGCCGTGCTGCAGGTTGGTATTGACCTTCTCGATTGCCGCCGCGCTTTTTTCCGCCGCAGCGCGATTGCCCGATTGCAGTGCCGCCAGCGCCTTGACTGCGTGGCTGTTGATGGCAATGTCCTGATCGTCGCTGTCTTCCTTGTCGTACCAGGCCAGAGCCTTGTCCGCTTCGAGCGATGCTTCGCGCGGTTGCGCCAGCTCCAGCAATGCATCGGCACGCATCACGTGGATCAGCGGCGTAACGTCATCCAGCCCGAACAGGCGGGTGCGGCGGTCGCCCTTGGCGGCGTTCTGCTGTAGTTTGTCGAGACATGGCATCAGCTTGCTGTAGTACTTGGTCTTGGCGTAGGCGAAGCACAATGCGTGCAGGTCGGGCGTTTTCAGCGGCTGTTTCTGCTCGTCGGCTTCCAGCTGTTGTCGCAGCTCGCTGTAGCGGCCGCTGCCGGCCAGACTGATCTGTTCGCTGCCGCCGATTGCGTGGCTGGCGGTGGACGCCGCCAGCAGCAATGCCAGCGGCAAATGACGAGCCAGAGAATGCATGGAATGTGCCCCCGGTTATGCCGGCACACAACAGCCATCCCGCAGGATGGCTGTTGTTGCCGCTGTGGCGCTTAGAACCAGTAACCGAAGTTGATGGTGGCGCCCTTCGATTGCGACGACTGCAGGAAGTTGATGCCGGTGCGCAGGAAGCTGCGCGACGATACCGCGCTGCGTGCGGTGGTCAGCGCCACGCCATATTCCTGATACGATTTCATGTACAGCTCGGAGCCGGAGTAGCGGGTGTCGATCGCGGAAAATTCGGTCGACATGCGTTTGCCGCCGATCGGTGTCGGCAGCGACAGCATGAAACCGTTGCGCAGCACGGTGTTGCGGATCTGCGGATCGAACGAGTAATCGCCGACATTGGTTTTCAGCGCCTTGTAGCTGCCGACCATATTGCCCATTGCCACCGAACCCCAGCCCAGATCGAAGGCCAGATGGCTGGTCAGCGACAGCGACATCATCTGTGCTGCGGAGCCGAGATCCTTGGAGCCGGCGATCGAATAGCCGACACCCGGAGTCAGTGCCCAGTTGTCGTTGACCGGCACCCGGTAAGCAAAGCCCAAGCCCGCCTGATACGATTTGGCGCCTTCCGCGTCGGTCTGCGTCAGCGGCATGCTGAAAATCATCTGCCGGCGCGGGTTCAGGTCGTTGCGCACCACATAGCTCAACGGCAGCGAGATCACCGTGCTTTTCAGTCCATCCTGCTTGAAGTTGCCATAGCGCATGTCGATGCCGACCAGATTGTTGGCCGGCTCGGCGCCTTCCTCACGCGGGCCGACGGTGGCAATTGGATCGGTAAAACCGGTGCTGAAGTCCTGCGCTGCGAGACGCGACATCAGGCTGTTCGGGTTACCGGCGATCGGATCGACCGGCGATACCGCAGCCAGCTTCTTCATGATCTGGCCGAGCAGGTCGCCATTCTTGAAGTAGTCGCGCAGCATCTTGCTGCTGTCGTTACGGGTGCTGCCAGTGAAGCTTTGATTGATGCCCAGCGACGGAATCTGCAACTGCAAGGTGGTTGCGCCGGCAGTCGGATACGACAGCGTTACCGGCAGGCCGCGGAACCCCAGTTGTACGCTTGCCGCCTCAGTGCCGGTGTAGTTGTTGACCACCCCGGTCAGATTGCCGGTATCGAGTGCGTGCAGGGCATCTTCAGCCTTGCTGTACGATGCGTTGCCGGTCTGGGTGCTGCCATTGTTCAATTTCAGCGTGGCGTTGACATCGAACAGCGATGCCGCCTGGGCGCTGCCGGTGCCCAGAGCCAGAACAACCATCGCCGGAATGATGCGTTTGATCATGATTTCCTCCGAAGTGACTGCATATTTGAGTGACTGGTGCTTGTGTATTGTTGTCGTGCGCCGGGTTTGACCTGTTGCCTTGCCCGGTGCGATGTGTCTGCCGTCCGTTTTTGCTGTTGCTTGCCGGATGGCCCTGCCATGTCCCGTTTAATTTATAAGCCAAAAATAATTGGCCTGGGCTGATCTGGGATAATGTTTTTGCGGATATGATCGGCCCCTGTCCGGCGCGCACAGGGAGCTTGCCGATGGCGGGCACGGATTTGCCGGCATGCCGGGTTCCGATCCGGCCGGCCACGCAGTCCATCGCGCCGGCAGGGTAATGCGGATAAGGGTCTGGCGTATGAAAGACAGTGCAAAAATTTCCATCTTGTTTGTCTGCATGGGCAACATCTGCCGTTCGCCCACGGCCGAAGGGGTATTCCGGCAGCAGGCCGAAACGGCCGGGCTGGCGCCGCTATTGCACATCGATTCGGCCGGTACGCAGGGCTACCACGCTGGCGAGGCGCCGGATCGGCGCAGTCAGGCGGCGGCGGCGCGGCGTGGTTACGACTTGGGCTCGATCCGTGCGCGCGGCGTGGCGGCGGTCGATTTCGAGCGTTTTGACCTGATCCTGGCGATGGACGAACAGAATCGTGCCAGCCTGCTGGCGCGCTGTCCGGCCGAACACACGCACAAACTGCAATTGCTGCTCGATTACAGCGCGCGCTTTCCGCGCCAGCAGGTGCCCGACCCGTATTACGGCGGCAACTCCGGTTTCGAGCGGGTGCTGGATATGGTGGAAGATGCCGCTACCGGTCTGCTGGCTCACCTGCGCAGCCGGCTGGCGCAGCGGTGAATCCTGTGCCGGCAGCGCCTGGCTTACTTGGGCGCTGCCGCTGGCTGCGGCACGGCGGTGAATGGCAGTTTGTCGCCGCTGGCTGCGGTGAATTTGCCGAGCGGCTCGCCTTCCCTGGCGGTTTTTTCCGGTAGTGCGGTCAGCGTGCATTGCTCCAGATTGGCCAGATACAGGCTGCCATCGTCGTCGATCTGGTAGTTCAGCTCGTCGATGCGCCGCACTTCCACCGCCGAGAAACGTTTGCCGCTGTCGTCGTCCAGCCGGTGCTTGCGCTGGCAATCGGGCATGCGGCTGACGGTGAGCCAGCGTTCGACCTTGCTGCTCCAGAAGAATTGCGTGGTGCGCTGCAGTGTCAGCGATTTGCCGGCGTCGATCTGATACGAGCCGGTTTGCATCTTGCAGCCCGCCAGCAGCAATAAGCTCAGGGCGGGCAGCAGGCGAAGCGGGGATAAGTGGAACATGCCGGTCGGGTTGGGTAACGGTGCTGCTGCAGTATAGGCCGCGGCGGCTAATCCTGCGCGGCTTTGCGCCGCAGCTGCCGTTTGTGCCAGTGGTGCCGTACATGCCAGCGCCAGCCGATTTCGACCAGCAGGTAGCCGACCGGCGCCAGGAGCAGCGCCAGGGCCGGCAGTCCGATGAACAGCGGTGTCCCCATTGCCAGCAGCCACTGCAGCCCGGCGGCGGGCCAGTCCGCCCAGGGCAGGCTGCTCCACGCCGGCTCGGACGGAATGCGCAATGCGCCGTGCTGCCCCAGCAGCAGGCTGCCCAGTTCGAATGCCAGCAGG
>JAXMFR010000037.1:0-30327 GCA_046347685.1 Chitinivorax sp. | reverse complement strand
CAGGCTTTCGCTGCCGGTGCTCACCAGGGTGCCTTCGGATTTTTGCGCGCGGCCGGTGATGCCGCCGATCGGTGCCGTCACCTGGGCGTACGACAAATTCAGCTCGGCATCGCGCACCCGCGCCTGCGCCGCCAGCAGCGTGGCTTTGGCTATCGCCGACGACGAGACCATGTCGTCGTATTCCTTCTGGCTGATGGCGTTTTGCGCCAGCATGCCTTTCAGGCGGGCGGTTTCGCGCGTGGTCTGATCGACGCGTGCCTGCGCTTCCACCTGAGTGGCCCGGGCTTGTGCCAGCGCGATTTCCAGCGGTGCGCGGTCGATCTGGAACAGTTTCTGCCCGGCCTTGACGCTGGCGCCTTCTTCATAGGTGCGTTGCAGCAGAATGCCGCCGACGCGGGCGCGCACTTCCACTTCCTTGGCGCCTTCGGTCTGGCCAACGACTTCAATGCTGGTCATTACCTTGGTCGGCTGTGCCTCGATGACGCTGACAGGGGCAGCCATGCCGGCCATTGCGCCGGGGCCACCTTCTTTTGGCTTGTCGCCGCCACAGGCGGCAAGCAGCAGGGCGCTTGCTGAGGCCAGTGCCAGGGTTTTGATCGAGAGGCTGGAGGGGCTAGGGGCAGGCATGGATATATCCCAGTTTGCGTTGAAGTTTGTCGATACTATACAATCATGAATGTATGTAAACAACCCTTGTGATGATATGGTCAGAAAAACCAAGGCTGAGGCAGAACAGACCCGACAGCAGATTATTGATGCCGCGCGCTTAGTGTTTGCCGAAAAAGGTGTCAGCCGCACCACTATCGACACTGTGGCCAAGGCAGCGGGTGTAACGCGGGGCGCGGTGTATTGGCATTTTGAAAACAAGGAAGCGTTGTTTCACGCGATGCGCGAGCAAGTGATGTTGCCGCTGCTCGACCAGTTTGACGACACCTTGTTTGGCGAGCAGGGCGCCGATCCATTGCAGACGGTGGAAGAGTTCTATCTGGCCATGTTCGCCGCGCTCGAAAACGACAGCGTAATGCGCGAGGTTTACGAAATCATGATTCTCAAGTGTGAATTCGTCGACGAGTTTGCGCACGTGCTGGAACGCATGATTGGCCATTGCAATGAAATTGTCGCCAAGCTGGAGGTTGTTTATACGCGCGCCGCAGAGCTGGGGCAGTTGCGAGCGGGTTTCGAGCCGCAAGGGCTGGCGCGGGATACCTATCTGTTTGTTGGCGGGTTGCTGAAAACCTGGCTGGCCGATCAATCGGGCACGGTGATCCGGCCACACACCCGCCAGCTGATCGCGCAGCATCTACAGCTGCGGCGTAAATAAGGCCTGGCGCGCTGTCAGCTGTTTGGCATAAAGCAAGAAATAAATTGCTGAAAATTTAATCAAAAATTTCGGGCTTTTACTCAAGTCATGGCGTTGCCTGCCGATAAACCAGAGACGATTACTCTCGGTAGCTTTAGCAGCAGGCCATCATGGCAATGCAAATTCAGACCAACATCGCTGCGTTGTTTGCGCAACGCGGCTTGGGACAGATAGCGAATGACACGCAGCGTGTGATTCAGCGTCTGGGCTCTGGCCTGCGCATTAATGGCGCGCGGGATGATGCTGCCGGTCTGGCCATTTCCGAGCGTATGACCGCACAGATTCGCGGTAACAGTCAGGCCGTTCGTAATGTGAACGACGGCATTTCCATGTTGCAGGTGGCCGACGGCGCGATGGGGTCGCTCAACGGCATGATCCAGCGCATGCGCGAGCTGGCGGTGCAGGCCAACAATTCCACTTTGTCGCTATCCGACAAACAAGCCTTGCAGGGCGAGGTGAACCAGTTGCTGCAGGGTATCGACGATATTGCTGCGCAGACACAGTTCAATGGCGACAAAGTGTTTTCACAGAGTATTTCCAGCCTTGGCGGGCCGGCTAATGAGCGTGCGGTGATGGATGGCCTGAAATTGGGCTGGCTGGAAGAATCAGAAAAACGCATCAAGCAGTTTTACGGCATCAAGGGAGATGGCGCCACGCTGACGGTGGATCTGACCTTTACTGACGGTGCCGGCAATGTTGCCGCATCGGTTTCGGGCACCGGTGGCGCTGGCGGTAAGGTCTACAACCAGAAACTGAATATCGACATGGCGGATTTCACCCCGCCCAACTTGCCTGATGGCGGCAGCGCGCCGTTCTACAACGACCGCATCATTGCGCACGAAATGGTGCATGCGGTGATGGGGCGCAGCGTCAATATGACGTCGATGCCGACCTGGTTTCTTGAAGGCTCGGCGGAGCTGATTCACGGCGCAGACGAACGCCTCAAGACTGATATCGCCATCAATGGTCAGGCTGCGGTGGTCAACCAGATCGGTGGCGCCTGGGGCAGTGCGAGTATCGACTATTCGTCGGCTTATGCCGCTACCCGTTATCTGCACGATAAGCTGAAGGGCCTGGGTGTGAGTGGCGGGCTGAAAGGCCTGATGCAGAATCTGGCCAGTACCGGTTCCAATCTCGATGTTGCGTTGAATGCCGTTACCAATGGCGTATATGCGTCGGCCGCGGCGTTTGTGACCGACTGGCAGGCCAATGGCTCCAATTACATCACCAACCAGATGAATTTGAATAACGCTGACACCGGTGCCATTGGCGGGCTGGATGCGGATATGGGGCCGGAATATACCGCCAAGAACATCATGACTGATCGCGGCAGTGTCTATGGCGATCAGGTGCTGGAAGGCTTCAATCTGGTGTTCCCGACCATTGCCACCGGCACCGATCAGAAACAGGTGGAGTTGCACATCGGCGCCTCGGCCACCGACAAGGTGCTGACATCATTCGCCGCTGTCAACAGCAGCGCGCTCGGCATCAAGGATCTGGATCTGATTAACCTGCCATCATTTGCGATCGTGCATCTGGATCAGGCGCTGGATTACGTCAACCGTCGCCGGGCCGATGCGGGCGCCTCGCTGGCACGCCTGGAATTTACCGCCAATCAGCTGACTACCTCAGTAGAAAACAGCAGTGCCAGCCGCTCGCGGATTCGTGATGCCGATTATGCGCAGGAAACTGCCGCGCTCAGTCGGCAGCAGATTCTGCAGCAATCCGCCACCGCCATGCTGGCGCAGGCATCGCAGCTGCCGCAACTCGCCCTGCAGTTATTGCGTTAAGCTGCAGCCCGCATCCTTATTGGGCGGCAGGGGCCACGCCAGTATTGGGCTGGCGGGCTATTGCAGAATCACGCTTTTTTCACGAATTCCGACTTCAACTGCATCGCGCCGAAGCCTTCGATCTTGCAATCGATATCGTGATCACCTTCGATCAGGCGGATGTTCTTCACCTTGGTGCCGACCTTGATCACTGACGAGCTGCCCTTGATCTTCAGGTCTTTGATCAGGGTAACGGTGTCGCCATCCTGCAATACATTGCCGTGTGCATCTTTCCACACGCGCTGTTCATCCTGCGTTGCCGCCGCCGCAGGGCTCCATTCGTGGCCGCATTCCGGGCATACCAGCATCGCGCCATCCTCGTAGGTGTATTGCGACTGGCATTGCGGGCAGGGGGGTAAGGCGCTCATTGTCTGATCCTGAAAAAAGAGTGAAAAAGCCGGCGTTATCTCGCCGGCTTTGGATGATGCTAAGGCTGTTTTAGCTGCTGAGCTTCTTTTTCAACAGCTCGTTAACCTGTGCCGGGTTGGCTTTGCCCTTGCTGGCTTTCATTGCCTGGCCGACCAGCGCGCCAAAGACTTTCTCTTTGCCGCTGCGGTATTCCTCAACCATGGCCGCATTGGCTGCCAGCACTTCATCGATGATTTTTTCGATGGCGCCGCTGTCGGTCACCTGCTTCAGGCCTTTGGCTTCAATCACCGCATCGGCTTCGCCTTCTCCCGCCCACATTGCCGCGAATACTTCCTTGGCGATCTTGTTGGAGATGGTGTTATCGGCAATGCGCTTGAGCAGGCCGGCCAGCGATGCGGGGGCAATCGGGCAGTCGGCGATGTCTTTTTCATCACGGTTGAGCGTGGCCGACACTTCGCCCATCAACCAGTTGGCGGTGGTTTTGCCTTCGGCGCCGGCGGCAACTGCCGCTTCGAAGTAACCCGACATCGCCTTGCTGCTGGTCAACACGCCGGCATCGTAGGCCGACAGGCCGTATTGCTCGCTGAAGCGGGCCTTTTTTGCCGATGGCAGTTCCGGCAGACCCGCTTTGACGCGTTCGATCCAGTCGTCGCTGACGTGCAGCGGCAGCAGGTCCGGGTCGGGGAAGTAGCGGTAATCGTGCGCGTCTTCCTTGGTGCGCATCATGCGCGTGGTGCCGCTGGCCGGGTCGAACAGCACCGTGGCCTGGACAATCTTGTTGCCATCCTCGATCTGCTCGATCTGCCACTGCACTTCGTAGTCGATTGCCTGCTGCAGGAACTTGAAGCTGTTGAGTTCTTGATCTCGCGGCGTGCCGAATTCCTTCTGGCCGAGCGGGCGCACCGAAACGTTGGCATCGACGCGGAAGCTGCCCTCCTGCATATTGCCCGTCGCAGATGCCGAGCCAGGTCACCAGCCCGTGCGGCACTTTGGCGTAGGCCACGGCTTCGGCCGAGGAGCGCATTTCCGGCTCGGAGACGATTTCCAGCAGCGGCGTGCCGGCGCGGTTCAGGTCGATGCCGGTGCTGCCGTGGAAGTCTTCGTGCAGCGATTTGCCGGCGTCTTCTTCCAGATGCGCACGGGTCAGGTTGATGGTTTTTTCGTAATCGCCGACCTGAATCGTCAGCGTGCCGCCTTCAACAATCGGCAACTCGAACTGACTGATCTGGTAACCCTTCGGCAGGTCCGGGTAGAAGTAATTCTTGCGCGCAAAAATCGATTTGCGGTTGATCTTGGCGCCAATCGCCAGACCGAACTGGATGGCGCGTTCCACCGCACCACGATTCATGACCGGCAACACGCCTGGCAGCGCGATATCCACCGCGCAGGCCTGGCGGTTAGGCTCGGCGCCGAAGGCGGTGGAGGCGGCGGAAAAATCTTCAGCACGATTTCGCCATCGTAATACTCGGATTTTTCCGGCAGCGAGGCTTCTTCCTGCGCCAGGTAATCTTCCGGGCTGATCCACTGGCTCTGTGCTTGCGGCAGTCCCATCTTGCCTCCGTATCAGATGCCGGCCGGTGCCTGACGGTGCCAGTCGGTGGCTTGCTGCAGTTGGTGCGCCACATTCAGCATTCTGGCTTCGGCAAAATAATTGCCGATGATCTGCAAGCCCACCGGGCGGCCGTTGTCGCCCAGGCCAACCGGAATGCTCATGCCCGGCAAGCCGGCCAGATTGACCGCCAGCGTGTAGATGTCGGCCAGGTACATCGCTACCGGATCGTCGGCTTTTTCGCCCAGATTCCACGCGGTGGTCGGCGCAATCGGCCCCAAAATCACGTCGCACTGCTTGAAGGCTGCGACAAAATCCTGCGCAATCAGCCGGCGCAGTTGCTGTGCCTTGATGTAGTAGGCGTCGTAGTAGCCGTGCGACAGCACGTAAGTGCCGACCAGGATGCGGCGTTTGACCTCGGCGCCAAAACCTTCGGCGCGGGTCTTCTTGTACATGTCGTTCAGGTCGCCGTATTCGGCGGCGCGGTGGCCGTAACGCACGCCGTCGTAACGGCTGAGGTTGGACGAGGCTTCGGCCGGGGCAATCACGTAATAGGAGGCAATTGCCAGCTTGCTGTTGGGCAGGCTGACTTCGACCACTTCGGCGCCAAGTTTCTTGTATTCGGCAACGGCTGCATCGATACGCGCAGCGACGTCGCCGGCCAGTCCTTCGCCGAAAAATTCGCGCGGCAGGCCAATTTTCAGGCCGGTAAGCGGTTGGTCCAGATCGCGGCTGTAGTCTTCCTTGGCTCGCTCCAGGCTGGTCGAATCGCGTTCGTCGAAACCGGCCATGGTGTTCAGTAGCAAGGCGCAGTCCTCTGCCGAGCGAGCCATCGGGCCGCCCTGATCCAGGCTGGAGGCGTAGGCGATCATGCCGTAGCGCGATACCACGCCGTAGGTCGGCTTGATGCCGGTGATGCCGCAGAACGCCGCAGGCTGGCGGATCGAGCCACCGGTATCGGTGCCGGTGGCGGCCGGTGTCAGGCGCGCGGCCACTGCCGCTGCCGAGCCGCCGGAGCTGCCGCCGGGAACGGCATTTTGATCCCAGGGGTTTTTTACCGCGCCAAAATAGGAGTTCTCGTTCGACGAGCCCATGGCGAATTCGTCCATGTTCAGCTTGCCGAGAATCACCGCGCCGGCCGTGTTGAACTGGCTGATCACGTGCGAATCGTAAGGTGCGACGAAGTTGTCGAGCATTTTCGAGCCGCAGGTGGTGCGCCAGCCTTTGGCGGTGAAAATGTCCTTATGTGCAATCGGAATGCCGCTCAGCAGGCCAGCGTTACCTGCGGCGCGAGCAGCGTCGGCCGCTTGTGCCTGTGCCAGCGACAAGGCGGCATCGACGGTGATGTAGGCGTTCAGCTGCGGGTTCAGCTTGGCGATGCGGTCGAGGTAGAGTTGGGTCAGCTCGACGCTGGAAATCTGCTTGGCTGCCAGGGCAGCGGATAATTGCTTGAGACTGGATTCGATCATGTTGGTTGCGAGACGCGCCTGACTTTGCTGTCGGCGGTCGGAGTCCTTACTCGATTACCTTGGGTACCAGATACAGGCCGGCTTCGGTGAGCGGCGCCACGCTTTGAAACAGCTCGCGCTGGTCGGTTTCTTTCACGGCATCTTCACGCAGACGCAGCATCACGTCCTGCGCATGGCTCATCGGCTCAATGCCGGTGGTGTCCACTGCCTGCATCTGTTCGATCAGGCCAAAAATGCCATTCAGCTTGCCGAGCACCTGCCCGGCGTCTTCGTCGGTGACGGCGATGCGCGCCAGATTGGCGATGCGCTTCACGTCGTCGAGGTTGAGCGACATAGAATTCCTCTGGCAAACTTCAATAAATTAACCGGATTAGGGTATCATACTCCGTTTGGGTAACCCAAGAGCCGTGCCGCTTGCCAGCGGGAAGCGGTCGGGGTCGATGGTTCGGTCGCTTTGCCATCCTTGACGATCACACCTAAACAAAATCAGATAGTGGACATGGGTCTGTCGCTGAGACAGCAGCCGTAAGGCTGCAAGGGTAGGGCATTGCTTGAATCGATGCGCCCCGCAGGGGAGCTCGACCGGAAAACACACACGTAATGTCGTCGAAAAAATCGGCGACGCAAACTTCACCACAGAGAACTCTTTTCCCGGAATTTTCACCATGTTGAATTCACTGAGCGGTTACTTTTCCAACGATCTGGCCATCGATCTGGGAACGGCCAACACCCTGATTTATGTTCGCGGCAAAGGCATTGTGCTGGACGAGCCGTCGGTTGTGTCGATCCTGCAAGAAGGCGGATCGAGCGCCAAGAAACACATTCTGGCTGTTGGCCTGGAAGCGAAAAAAATGCTCGGCCGCACGCCGGGCTCGATTTCGGCGATTCGGCCGATGAAAGACGGCGTGATTGCCGATTTCACCATTACCGAACAAATGCTGAAGCAGTTCATCCGCAAGGTCAGCCCGTCCAAGCTGTTCTCGCCCAGCCCGCGTATCGTGATTTGCGTACCCTGTGGTTCGACCCAGGTGGAGCGTCGTGCGATTAAGGAATCGGCGCTTGGCGCCGGTGCGCGCAAGGTGGCGCTGATCGAGGAGCCGATGGCTGCGGCAATGGGCGCTGGCCTGCCGGTGGAAGACCCGACCGGTTCGATGGTGGTGGACATCGGTGGCGGTACTACCGAAGTGGGCGTGATTTCGCTCGGCGGCATTGTTTACGCCAGCTCGGTGCGCGTCGGTGGTGACAAGTTCGATGAATCGATCATCAACTACATTCGTCGTAACTACGGCATGCTGATTGGTGAAACCACCGCCGAAGAAATCAAGAAACGCATCGGTTCCGCTTTTCCGGGTGCCGAAGTGCGTGAGATGGAAGTGAAGGGCCGCAATCTGGCCGAAGGCATTCCGCGTTCGTTCACTATTTCGTCGAACGAAATCCTCGAAGCATTGACCGAGCCGTTGAACCAGATCGTTTCCGCAGTGAAGCAGGCGCTGGAACAGACGCCGCCGGAACTGGGTGCCGACATTGCCGAAAAAGGCATGGTGCTGACCGGTGGCGGTGCATTGCTGCGCGATCTGGATCGCCTGCTGATGGAAGAAACCGGTCTGCCGGTGATCGTTGCCGATGATCCGCTGACTTGCGTGGTGCGTGGTTCGGGCAAGGCGCTGGACAAGATCGATACCGTCGGCAGCATCTTTACCAACGATTGAGCGAAAGCACGATAAGGCTGTAGCCCGCTGTTGAGTAAAAACAGCGGGCTTTGTCGTCATGGAACATCAAGACTTTTTTCTGCGCGGCCTCGGTGCCAATGTCAAATTCGCCATTTTTGGCTTGTTGTCATTGGTGCTGCTTCTGGTCGATAGCCACTATCAGGTACTGAATGTAGTACGTGACGTGGTGACGGTTGGCCTGCGTCCACTGCAGTCCGTTGCGACCGCGCCGGTAGCCGCTACCCGCTGGCTCGGCGATTTTCTGGTGTTGCAGTCTGACCTGCAGCAGGAGAACGCCCGTTTGCAGCGCCAGCACCTGATCGACAGCGCACAATTGATGCGCCTGCAATCGCTGCAGCAGGAAAATGTTCAACTCAAGCAGCTGTTTGCATCAGCCAAAAGCTTGCCGCGTCCGGCGTTGTTTGGCGAAATTCTCTATGCTGGCCGTGATCCTTTTACCCGCAAGGTGATCATCAATCGCGGTAGCAACGATCAGGTATTGCCGGGGCAGATTGCAATTGACGATCAGGGCGTGCTGGGCCAGGTGACACGGGTGCAGCCACTGGTCAGCGAAGTCACTCTGGTGACTGATCGAAACCATACCGTTCCGATTCAGGTGCAGCGTACCGGTTTGCGTGGCGTAGTGGCCGGAACCGGCCAGAGCGACACCATGGAAATGCGTTTCATGCCGGTCAATGTCGACCTCAAACCGGGGGATGTGCTGGAGACTAGCGGCATTGATGGCACGTATCCTGCTGGATTGCCTGTGGCACGAGTGACGCGGATCGACCGTCCGGGCAGCCTGATGTTTGCACGTATTTTTTGTGCGCCGATCGGCCGGGTCGACCGTCACCGTTTTCTGCTGATATTGCGCGACAAGGTCGCGATCCCGCCACGCCCGGAAGATCCGCCTGCAACGACGGGCAAAACCCGGAACCGTAAACAAGGGGGCGAATAATGCCGTCCATGGAACCACGGCAGATTTTGCGTCCGGTGCGCAGCATCTGGCTTCTATTGTCGTTTATTTGTGCCTATACCCTGAATTTCATCCCTTGGGATAACCGTCAGGTGACGTTTCAGCCGGATTTCGTGCTACTGCTTCTGCTGTACTGGTGCACGCATTTGCCTGGACGTATCAGCATTGGCACGGCCTTTGTCTGCGGTATTGTGATGGATATTGCCGACGCCAATGTGTTTGGCCAGCATGCATTGGCCTACGTGCTTACCGCGTTCCTGGTGCTGCAGCTGCGCCGTCGCATGTTGATGCATTCCTTGTGGCAGCAGTCAGTACATGTCTTCGGTTTGCTGTTTGTTGCCCAGCTGTGTATGACCTTGACCCGATTGCTGGGCGGGGCGCAGTTTATCGGCGTCGGGTATTTTGTTGCGGCATTGACTGGTGCTTTGTTATGGCCGGCCGTTTCCCATATGTTGCAAGTGCCGCAGCGATTGCCCACCAAAGCCAAGTATGAAGCAGGCCACACTTCTTAAAGATCGCACCCGCGAGTTATACAGCTTCCAGAGTCGCCTGTTGATTGCGCTGCTGGTCGTGTTCGTTGCCTTTGGCGGGCTTGTGGCACGTTTTGTCTATCTGCAGATCGTGCAGCATGATCATTACCAGACTCTGGCTGAAAGCAACCGTATCTCCATTGTGCCGATCACGCCAAGTCGCGGTCTGATCTATGACCGCAACGGAGTATTGCTGGTGCACAATTTCTCCGCCTATACGCTGGAAATCACCCGCAGCAAGATTGCCAATCTGGAGCAAACACTGACGGATCTTGGGCAGATCATCGAAATTACACCCAAGGATCGTAAACGTTTCAAGAAACTGCAGGAAGAAAGCAAGAACTTCGAAAGTCTGCCGATCAAGACCCATCTGAGTGATGAAGAAGTCGCGCGTTTTGCCGCCCAGCGTTATCGCTTTCCCGGCGTCGAGATCAATGCCCGCCTGTTCCGGCATTATCCGCTGGGTGATTCTGCGTCACACCTGATCGGGTATATCGGCCGTATCAATGATAAAGATATCGCTGAGATTGCCGAACGCGACGAAACAACCAACTACAAAGGCACTGATCACATTGGCAAGGCCGGCCTGGAGCAAAGCTATGAGCGCGAGCTGCATGGAGTTACAGGTTACGCCGAAGTAGAAACCGATGCTGGCGGGCGCCCGATGCGCACCTTACGCACAAAGGCACCGGTTGCAGGCAACAATTTGCGTTTGTCGGTGGACATTGAGCTGCAAAAGATCGTTGAACAGGCTTTTGGTACTCGACGCGGGGCGCTGGTTGCGATTGAACCCGAAACCGGCGGTGTATTGGCATTGGTGTCGCGCCCCGGCTTTGACCCGAATCTGTTTGTCGATGGGATTGATCCACAGAACTGGCGCGAGCTGAACCAATCGACCGACAAGCCACTGAATAACCGGGCTATTCAGGGGACCTATCCTCCCGGTTCCACCTTCAAACCCTTTATGGCGCTGGCGGCACTGGAGAGCGGCAAGCGGACGCCAGGGCAGGCGATTGCCGACCCCGGGTTTTATGTTTTTGGTGGGCACCGTTTCCGCGACGATAAACCAGGTGGTCACGGCTATGTCGATATGTACAAGTCGATTGTGGTGTCGTGTGATACCTACTACTACCAATTGGCAACCGATATGGGGATCGATGCAATTGCTCGCTTCATGGGCAGTATCGGTCTGGGGCATGAAACAGGAATCGATATAAAGGGCGAAAAAGCCGGGGTGTTGCCCTCTCCTGAGTGGAAGAAAAAACGTTTTCGCAAGCCGGAAATGCAAAAGTGGTATGCGGGGGAGACCGTCAGTATCGGTATTGGCCAAGGTTACAACAGCTACACACCCATCCAGCTTGCCAGTGCCGTTGCCACATTGGCTAACAACGGTGTGATGTACAAGCCACACGTCGTCAAATATGTTGAAGACGCTGTTACTGCAAAGCGCCGTCCAATTGAGCCGATTCCGCTGAAAACCTTGCCTTGGGCGCAAAAGAATATTGATGAGGTTAAACGCGGCATGGTTGGGGTAAATATCGAGGGTACAGGTGCCCGGGCATTTGCCGGCGCTGGCTATGTGGCTGCCGGAAAAACTGGTACCGCACAGGTGTTCAGCCTCAAAGGTGCAAAATACAGCGAACACGGCACCAAGGAGCACCTGCGCGATCACGCGCTGTACGTGGCATTTGCCCCTGCGGATAAACCGAAGATTGCGCTGGCGGTACTGGTTGAAAACGGCGGCTTTGGTGCCCAGTCTGCGGCGCCAATCGCGCGCCAGGTGTTTGATTATTATTTGCTGGGCAAACGTCCGAAAGAACCGGCTGCCGAGGATAATTCTGCAGGGGATAGCCAATGATCCGGCGCGTCTTGCATCTGTTGCTGCGCAATCTTGATGGCCCACTGATGTTGCTGGCGCTGATGTTGTTGCTGGTTAATCTGACAGTGTTGTTCAGTGCTTCCAATCAAAGCGTGGACCGGATCGGCGCGCAGTTGGTGAACATGAGCGTGGCGCTCAGTGTGATGTGGCTGGCAGCAAATATTTCACCGCAGCGGATGATGAGCCTGGCTCCGCCAATTTATCTGCTGGGTGTATTGCTGCTGATCGGTGTGGCCTTGGCCGGAGACGTGGTGAATGGCGCGCGACGCTGGCTGCACATCGGCGTTACCCGGATTCAACCGTCGGAGATCATGAAAATTGCGCTGCCGATGATGTTGGCCTGGTATTTTCAGCGTCAGGAAAGCAATCTGCGTATGCGCAATTTCGCTATCGCCGCGTTGTTGATGGCGGTGCCGCTGGCCTTGATCCTCAAGCAGCCTGACCTGGGAACCGCCATTCTGGTCGGTGCCGCCAGTTTTTATATTATGTTTCTGGCTGGCCTGAGCGCGCGTATCGTCTGGTTGATGGTGATTGCCGGTGTCGGGGGCATTTATTTCGTGACACACTGGGATCTCTGCATCAAGTTGTTTCACGATTATCAGTGCCGTCGCGTGGCGACCATGCTCAACCCGATGGAAGACCCACTGGGTGCGGGCTACCACACGATTCAGGGGACAATTGCGATTGGTTCCGGCGGCTTGCTCGGCAAAGGCTGGTTGTCAGGCACGCAAACGCATCTGGATTTCATCCCGGAACGTACCACCGACTTCATTTTTGCGGTGTTCGCCGAAGAATTTGGCCTGATCGGTAACGTGTTGCTGTTGATCCTGTATTTGCTGACAATTGGCCGAGGTTTGTACATCGCCTCGAAAGCATCCAGTTTTTTTGGCCGGCTGCTGGCCGGCTCGATTGCGTTGAGCTTTTTTACGTATGCATTCGTGAATATGGGGATGGTGTCCGGCATTCTGCCGGTGGTTGGTGTGCCGCTGCCCTTGATCAGTTACGGTGGCACGGCATTGGCCACTTTGCTGCTTGGGTTCGGTATTTTGATGAGTATTCATGCACACCGGAAACTGGTTCAAACCTGAGCCGGAATGTCTGTAAATACGCCTATTCGCAGCCATTTATGCGCTGTTTTTGAAGCTTGAAAAATAGCTGATTTCTTACAAATCAATATTTTAGACTTGCTCCTCTAGACGGCTTGTGGTTCAATGGCGCCGTCATCAACCATTCGTTTTGCTGCCGATTGTTAGACAATTGCGTGCTTGGCGCTTCAAATCAAATGCGGAGAACCCCGCTGCCAAAACGTAAAAGTCCGTAGTCGACGCGTCAGTCGATACGGCCGATGTTCATCTGCTTTGTTGTTGCCGATGTAACGTTTGCCGCTTGGCGGTTGCCAGCAAACAGTGCGTTCTTATGAGTCGCAGCCGATTCAAATTCATTCAGCAGGGTTGTAGTGATCGTGTGTCCCTGCGCACGTTGTTCCGTCAAAACCTGACACTCGCTACCGGTACATTTGCCGGTCTGCTGGTCGCGGCGTGTAGTACTGCGGTCAAGGTGCCGGTCGAGCCGCCACGAGCGGTTGCTACCGCACCGGGTCCGGCTGTTATCGAAAAAGCCGTCACTGGCAATCGGTCAGGTGCCTATTACAAGGACGACGGCCCGCCGGACTATATCCCGGTTGATTTGGGCAAGGTGAAAGACGCCGAGCCTAAAGTCGAGCCGCTGCACAAATTTGCCAATAGTCCCTATAACGTCATGGGCTCGAGTTATGTGCCGGAGCGGGATTACAAACCGTACAAGATTCGTGGTGTGGCGTCTTGGTATGGCAAGAAGTTTCACGGCCAGAAAACCTCGTCCGGCGAAAAATACGACATGTTCGCTATGACGGCTGCGCATCCGACATTGCCGATTCCCAGCTATGCTCGTGTGACTAACGTCGCCAACGGCAAGAGTGTGGTTGTGAAAATCAATGACCGTGGCCCGTTTCACAAGGGGCGGGTGATGGATCTGTCGTATGCCGCAGCCTATCGCCTAGGTTATGCCAGTTCCGGCAGCACTACGGTTGAAATCGAATCAATTGGCGCCGATGAAATCGCCAGCTACAAACGCACCGGCAAATGGGGTGAGTTTGTTGCTGAGACGAATGTGAGTTCTGCGCCTTTGGCGGTAACTCCTGAGGTGGCCGAGAAGCCGCTGGATGCGCCTGCAACTGAACTGGTTGGGGAGAAGCAGGCTGCCGATTCCGCTGCCAAAGGGTTGTTCCTGCAAATAGGCGCATTCCGCAACAAGGATAACGCGGCGAGTCTGAAAACTCGCTTGTTGAGTGCCAGTGAATTTGCCGACGAACAGATCAGCGTCGTTAACAAGGAAGGCATGTATCGTATCCATGTCGGCCCCTATGAATCGGAGCAGGCCGCTCGCCTCGCGGCCTTGCAGCTACGTGATAAGCAGGGTGTGAACGTCGTACTGGTTCGTTGAGTTGTATGTCTGCATTACCGCGTTTGCGCGCCCGGCGCATCATCCGACCTGCTTCAAATCAATTGGCGCGCGCGCGTCGGGTTTTTGACTCCGACGGTGTGATTGCCTATCCGACGGAATCCTGTTTTGGCCTCGGTTGTGATCCACTCAGCCCGCGCGCCATCCGTCGTGTGTGTGCTTTGAAGCGCCGTTCACGCGCCAAGGGGCTGATCCTGATCGCCGCAGACTTGCGGCAGCTTGACCCTTTCGTCGAACCGGCTGCATTGGCCGATTTGAGCCGTTTCCAGCCGTTCTGGCCAGGGCCCTATACTTTCCTGCTACCGGCCAGTCGCAAGGTTCATCCGTGGCTGCGGGGCCGTCATCGGCAGATCGCAGTCAGAATTACCAATCATCCACTCGCCGCAGGGCTATGTCAGGCGCTGGGCTCTGCGCTGGTTTCTACCAGTGCCAACTTGTCTGGCAAGGTTTCGTTGAAAACGGCCGCGCAGTGTCGGCAGGCGTTTGGTGCACGAATCATGGTTGTGCCGGGTTTGATTGGCTTTGCGCGCAAGCCTTCGACCATCATTGACGCTGCCAGCGGCAAAATCTTGCGTGGCTGAGTGGCTTAAATGCGCCTAGTTGATATAAATCAGCCCGGTTTGGGCTGGATTTTGCTATTCATGTAAACTTAGCAAGTTCAGCCATTCAAATTGATACCAATGCAGTTATTCACCCTTGGCCTCAACCATCAGACCGCTCCTGTTTCGGTGCGAGAAAAACTCGCCTTTTCCGCCGAATCGTTGCCGGCTGCGCTGAATAGCCTGCTTGGCCAGCATCAGGTTAAAGAGGCGGCGATTGTCTCTACCTGCAATCGAACAGAAATCTACTGCAATACCAAAAGCCCACGTGCCGCCATCGAATGGTTGGCCGGCTATCATCACCTCCGTGATAGCGAAATCGAGCCCTACTTGTATATGCTGCCGAACGATCAGGCCGTTCGCCATGCCTTCCGCGTTGCGGCCGGCCTGGATTCGATGGTGCTGGGTGAGGCGCAAATACTCGGGCAGTTGAAAGATGCGGTACGTCAGGCGCAGGATGCCGGCTCGCTTGGAATTTTGCTGAATACCCTGTTCCAGCGGACTTTTTCGGTGGCAAAAGAAGTCCGCACCCGAACCGAGATAGGTGCCAATTCGGTATCGATGGCTGCGGCTGCAGTCAGGCTCGCTGAGCGCATCTTTCCCTCTGTCAAGGGCACGCGCGTCTTGTTTATCGGCGCCGGCGAAATGATCGAGTTATGTGCCACTTATTTTGCCGCCCAGCAGCCAAAGTCGATCACGGTTGCCAATCGTACGCTGCAGCGGGCCGAAAACCTGGCGAGCAAATTCAACGGCAAGGCCATCACGCTCGCAGAGCTGCCGGAACAACTGGCTTACCATGACATCGTTGTGACCTCTACCGGTAGCACTTTGCCGATTCTAGGCAAGGGCATGGTGGAACGGACACTGAAGCAGCGCAAGCGCCAACCCATCTTCATGGTCGATCTGGCGGTGCCGAGAGATATCGAAGCTGAGGTTTCCGAGCTGGAGGACGTGTACCTGTATACGGTTGATGACCTTGCCAGCGTGGTGCAGGAGGGCCGGGATCGCCGTCAGCATGCAGTGCAGGAAGCGGAGACCATTATCGACAGCAAGGTCAGTGAGTTCATGACCTGGCTCGAGAGCCGTGAAGTGGTTCCCGTTATCCGTGCCTTGCGCGACAAGGCCGATCGCTTACGGCGAAATGAGCTGGAAAAAGCGCTCAAGTTGCTGGAACGCGGTGAAGACCCGCATAAGGCGCTGGAAGCCCTGGCTGCCGGCTTAACCAATAAATTCACCCATTTACCCACTCATTTGCTGAATCAGGCATCAACCGATGAGCGTGATGCGCTGATTGATACCGTCAGCCGTATCTACCAGATCCACGATCCTGATTAGCCGCGATCCAGTACGGTCAGGATTGGTTTTGGTGCATAATTGCGCCCTTCATCACCATTACATTGAGATCGCCGGCGTTGAATACAGGCGCCGGGCTCTACAGGCTATTCCATGAAACCCAGTATTGCCGCCAAACTTTCCCAGCTGGTTGATCGCCAGGATGAAGTCAGCCGTTTGTTGGCTAGCGAGGAAGCGACGCGGAATATGGAACAGTTTCGCAAGCTGACCCGGGAACATGCAGAAATCACGCCGGTGGTGGAGCTGTTTCAGCAATATCTGCAATGCCAGCGTGATCTGGATACGGCGCAGGACATGCTGTCTGACCCTGACATGAAAGAGTTGGCAGAGGCCGAGCTCAAGGATGGCAAAGAGCGTTTGTTGCAGCTGGATGCCGAGTTGCAGGCGCTGATGTTGCCCAAGGATCCGAACGATGAGCGCAACATCTTCCTCGAGATTCGTGCCGGTACTGGCGGTGATGAGTCGGCGCTGTTTGCTGCCGATTTATTCCGCATGTATTCGCGTTTTGCCGAACGCAATCGCTGGCAGGTGGAAGTGGTTTCGGCAAATGAATCCGATCTTGGCGGTTATCGGGAAATCATTGCCCGTATCGTAGGCTTCGGCGCTTATTCAAAGCTCAAGTTCGAGTCTGGCGGTCACCGGGTGCAACGGGTTCCTGCAACCGAAACCCAGGGGCGCATCCACACCTCCGCCTGTACTGTGGCTGTGATGCCGGAAGCGGATGAGCTGGAGGCTGTGGAGATTCGCACTGAAGATATCCGGGTTGATACCTTCCGTGCATCGGGGGCGGGTGGTCAGCACATCAATAAAACCGATTCAGCGGTACGTATTACCCATTTGCCCACCGGTATTGTGGTTGAGTGTCAGGACGATCGTTCCCAGCATAAAAACAAGGCTCGGGCGCTGAGTGTTTTGGCTGCGCGCATCAAGGATGCCCAGGAACGTGAGCGCCATGCGTCGGAAGCTGCAACTCGCAAGAGTCTGGTTGGCTCGGGAGATCGCTCCGAGCGGATCCGGACTTACAATTTCCCGCAGGGACGAGTCACGGATCACCGCATTAATCTGACTTTGTACAAGATCGAACAGATCATGGACGGCGATTTGTATGAGTTGACACAATCGCTGCAGCAGGAGCACCAGGCAGAATTGCTCGCGGCGATGGGTGATTGATAGAAACAAGGCCTGCTAAGCAGGCCTTTGTGTTTGGTATTTATTTCTTTGCCGGCGTTGCTGCGGCCACTGCGGCAGGCTTTGCATCGCTACCTGGTTTGGCCTCCGGTAGTGGCGCCGTGCGGATAGTCAACATGCCGTAATAGCTGTGTTTGATTTTCGGTACGTCGCCACTGCCACTAAATTCAGCCAGTTCCAGCAACCAGTCGGTGATTACGCCGGCGACGTTATAACCATTCTTATCCTCAACAGATTTTTCTGTCAGTTCCGGCGTGGTGTAAATCAGCAGGTAACGATCCTTGCGGTTGTTACGTTCAACTTTGACGTCACCCACGTAACGTGGATATTTACCCCAGTCCGCCGGTTGATACTTGTTTAACGCTTTTACCAGACAGCGGGTGGGTTGGAACTTGCGATCCAGAAACACCAGCATCGGGTAAAACATGTCTGGATAAGTGGTGCTAATCAGATTGATTTTGTACGGCTGATTATATGCGGGCAGCTCAAAAGCCAGGTAGGGGCTGCGGCCAGTATCAAATTCAAAATGCGGATCCCATTTGGAAATTTCCACCGCCCGATCACGCATCGGCTTGGGGTAAATTTTCGGTGGTGGCGGCGCTTGTGTAATCAGCGTCGCCCATTTGTCGACCTTGGGCAGGTTCTTGCTGCACTGAACGGTCGAGTCGAGTTCCGGCAGAGGTGCGGGGTCTCCTACCTGTGGTGCTGCAGGAACAACCTGCTGCACGGCTGTCGGGCTGAACTCAAGCGGAATGCGAACCGTGCCGACGACGGGTTTGCCGTCCTTGGTTGCCGGTTCAAAGCGCCAGGCTGTGACGGTATCAATTGCCTGAACATCCAGTCGCGGAAAGCCGCTGGATTCGACAATCTTGGCATCCTGCAGCAGACCTTCCTTGCTTACCAGTGCCAGCACGACCACTCGGCCTTTTTCGCCCAGTTGCCGCGACACGTCGGAATAAGCGGGCGGCAGATTTTTCAGGTGCGGCGCGCTGTATACCGGTGGCGTTTCCTGTGGCTCTTCCTTGATCGCAGGAGTTGTTGACGTGGGCTGTGCCTCGGTCGGCGTTTGTTCTGCCGCCGCCAACGCGGATGTCAGCGATGCCAAGAGTAGCAAGGATAAAGTCTTTTTAATCAACATGCTCTAACCAGTAATATGCTGGGCGGATATTGCCCGTTAATTCAGATTGTTAGCGGCTATTGTAATAGAATAATCGCTCTAGGGGTAAATTCGTCGGATTTGCCCCCTCTCATGCCAGAGACAACACGTAATCACATCAGTTCAATTACGGGGGCAAGCGATGAGCATTCTCTTGCTTATATGACCGTTTCTCGGTGTCGGCGCTCGGTAATTGCTGAAAGGGTTGGCAGGAACCGAAGAGGCTCGATTGATGTTGGCTATTGATTTGCGCTTTGATGTTGAAATATTCAACTAGAGTAAATATTAGAAAATATTAATATAACGATAAGACAGGAGATAATGGAGAGAGACAAATGGATTCCATCGATTTTGACACCGATAAAGGTGAACATATTCACGCTTACATCATGCAGTGTTTTGGCTGGGGGCCGATGGCCTGTAAGCCGGTATTCGGTGTGTTTGTCGAGCAGCATCCGGAAATGAATCGGCAGTACCACGATATTCAGCGCGCGGAAGCCCGCCTGCAAGGCTTGCGCGCCATGTTGTCGCACCACTGAGTTTTTGTAGCAGACTTCTCGTTTTTCCCCTCGTTATTTGGCCACCCATTGGGTGGCTTTTTATTTGCTGATGAAATATTGAGGGGCGCTATTTTTTACTCACGCCAAAGCCACTGGGCGTAAATGCCAGATTCAGCGCCTTGCCTTTACGGCCTCGTTTCGACTGGCATTGTGCCAGCTCCAGTGGATCGAAGCGTTCGGTGCTGTCCTTGCCGCGTAATCCTTTGCCGGTTACCAGCAATTCGTGACCATTGGTGAAACACAGGTCGAGCAGGCGATCGTCGCTTTCAAGACTGATGATCTGCACGCCTTTGCCTCCTCCAGCCAGTTCTTTCATTTCTTCGCGGGTAAACAGCAGCAGACGGCCTTGTGCGGAAATCGCAGCGAGGAAGGGGGGCGTCATGCTATTAAACGGCATGGGTGGCAACAGCTTGTCGTCGTCATCCAGCGTAATGTATTGCTTGCCGGCCTTGACGCGCGAAGTCATGTTTTCCAGTTTGGCGGTAAAGCCATAACCATTGCTGCTTGCCAGCAAATAGCTTTGTTCGCTCGGCCCGGCGATGGCCTGGGTAATCCGTACGCCGGCAGGCAGGTCAATCAAGGTTGGCAGCGGTACGCCATCGCCACGCCCGCCAGGAATGCTGCCTGCGAGTAGCGAGAACACGCGGCCGTTGCTGCCAAATAGAATCACTTGTTCTACCGACCGGCATTCGAGGGCGAAAAACAGGCTGTCGCCTTCCTTGAAGCCAAAATTCTGCGGATCATGTCCCTGACCAGTTCGCGAGCGGATCCAGCCTTTTTTCGACAAAATGATGGTGAGCGGTTCATCTACTACCTGAACTGCAATCGATGCCTTGCCGGTAGCTTCAATCAGGGTGCGGCGGTCGTCGCCATAAGTCTTGGCGTCGTTGCGGATTTCGCTGACGATCTGCTTTTGCATGGTCGCTTCGTCGGCCAGCAAGTGTTCCAGATCTGCCTTTTCGTCACGTAGCTTGGCCAGTTCCTGTTCGATCTTGATGCCTTCGAGGCGTGCCAATTGCCGCAGGCGGATCTCCAGAATATCCTCGGCCTGCCTGTCGGACAGATTAAAACGTTCGATCAGGGCAATCTTGGGGTCGTCCGACTCACGAATAATACGAATGACTTCGTCGATATTGAGGAAGACGATGTGCCGGCCTTCGAGAATATGAATGCGATCATCCACTTCGCCAAGGCGGTGGCGAGTTCGACGGGTGACTGTCTCGAAACGGAAATCAATCCATTCACCAAGGATTGCCTTGAGCGGTTTTTGTTGTGGCCGACCGTCGATGCCGATCATGACCATGTTTAAAGAGCTAGAACCTTCCAGGCTGGTATGCGTCAGCAGTAGGTTCATGAATTCTTCAGGATTCTGGCGCGATGACTTGGGCTCGAATACCAGGCGCACCGCGTTTTCCTTGCCGGATTCATCGCGTACGGTATCGAGTTGCGACAACAGCAACTGTTTGGTCTGCAGCTGTTCCTGAGTCAGTGCTTTTTTGCCCTTCTTGATCTTCGGATTGGTCAGATCCTCGATTTCTTCCAGCACTTTTTGCGAGGATGTATTTGGTGGCAGTTCGTAAATCACCACCTGCCACTGGCCTCGTGCCAGCTCTTCAATTTTCCAGCGGGCCCGCACGGTGAGCGAGCCACGGCCGCTGTCATAGGCTGCCTGAATATCCTTGGCAGGCGAAATGATCTGTCCGCCACCCGGAAAGTCCGGGCCTTGAATAAACTGCAGCAGATCCGGGGTATCCAGTTTGCGATTCTTGATCAGCGCAATGGTGGCCTCTGCTACTTCACGCAGATTGTGCGACGGAATTTCGGTGGCCATGCCGACGGCAATGCCGGATGCGCCATTCAGCAATACCATCGGCAGTCGTGCCGGCAACAGCGCAGGCTCTTCAAAGGCGCCATCGTAGTTGGGTGTGAAATCGACGGTGCCGCGATCAATTTCAGACAGCAGCAGCTCGGCAATTTTGGTCAGACGCGCTTCGGTATAGCGCATTGCTGCTGCACCGTCGCCGTCGCGGCTACCAAAATTGCCGTGGCCGTCGATCAGTGGATAACGCAGTGAGAAATCCTGCGCCAGACGAACCATTGCGTCATAAGCGGAAACATCGCCGTGTGGGTGAAATTTGCCGAGCACTTCACCCACCACTCGCGCCGATTTGACGGGCTTGGCGGTCGGCCCCAATCCCATTTCATGCATGGCAAACAGAATGCGCCGCTGAACCGGCTTCTGGCCGTCGCACACGTCCGGCAGCGCGCGCCCTTTAACCACCGATACCGCGTATTCGAGGTAGGCACGTTCGGCATAAAGCCCGAGTGGCACGCTGTCATCGGAAAAATCAGTCAGCGCCGGTGGCGGCGCATCGTCTGCTCCGCCGTTACCCGAAGATGTGTCGATTTCTGGCTCGAACATATCTGCAGTTGGGTCTTCTCGGTGTTCCATTGCTACCTCGTGGTTTTGATTGCTGCGGATTATAGCGCGAGCCACGCTTGCTCGCGGTGTTGCGGTGCTTTGATCGGGCCGTTGTTTTTACTTCTTGGGTGTGTCGACAGTCTCAGATCAGACTTGGCTAGTGCCGTTTGTAACGGTGTTAAAAAATAGTACGACAAAAATATTTTTATTAAACCTATTTACATGTCATGCCAAATGAATAACAATCGGTATATATAGAGCATAAGTTCTAAACGCTATTTAATCTTGAACCGCTGTATGGCAGTGGTTTGTGTGTCGCAGTCAGAGGAGGGAGAGTTGTTCATGCACAATACGAAGCGCACCATCGCCTCGGTTTATTTCGCCTGCATGGCCGCCTCAACTGTGGTGAATGCTGCTCCAGCCCAAGAAATGGATGATGAGCAGCTGTCCGAGGTGTCTGGGCAGGCCATTATCGAAATGGTGCAAACGGTGTTCAACACCGAGCCGAAGCACTTTGTGAACGTTGATATCAACCCAGAGAATAAGTGGCGTGTGCTGGATAATCCGGCTGAAGTGGGTAAGCTGAAGAGCCGAATTGATCCCGCTACCGGACGTACCATTGAAGACGGCTATTCGATTGATGGCTGGCCGGAATATTACGATCCGGTACAGAAAAAGATGGTAACGCTCAATTCGCCGGTGTACTTCACCAAGATGCGTATCGGTGCCGACATTGAGCTGGATGCCGATATTGGCAAGCTGTATCTTGGCGGTTATCAGTGGAGCGGAGGCCCGAATACCCCGCAGACGTTGCCGGATGGCACCGCCAACAACCTGAGTCGTGGCGATTGGGATCTGAAGCAGGAAAACATTAACTGGACCGGTTGGCGTGAAGGATCGACCTACCTGCCACTATTGGGATATCTGCCAAGCAAGACCGGACGTTATCACCCGTTCCATGTGAAAAACCCGTATTTTGAAATTGCCGAGCAGCGCAACAACGGTAAGCGCGAGATTCTTGGCTTCCGTTTTGGCTTTGAGGAAATGGATGGCATGTTCGGCCTCGACTTCCTCCGGGGTACCGGCCGTGGTTTTGTGACTTCGCAGGCCATGGGTGGTTTGGCGACCGCAACCGTGAACAACTACGGTAAACGTGCCGAGGGCGATAATATTCTGTTGCGTGAACCTGGCTTGCTGGCGCCATTGCTGGCGCTGGTTCCATCCATCACCAACAAGATTTTCCCGATTGTCGTTGCCGACAAGGGCCTGATCCGTACCGATGCGTTGTGTGTCGGTCGTACCGAGGCGCTTGGTACATGTTCCGCATCCAGCGAACCAACGCGTGACTTCTGGATTTCGGTGAGCAAGGTTGATCGATTGCTGTATCCATCGACCAACCCGAATGAAAACTTCCCTGCGCAATCCGGTGTCTGGCTGAATCTGGCCGACAACGTGCGGGTGTATAACGTGAAGGGTATTACCGGCCTGTTCGCCATCTCCAATACCTGGTGGCTGGACCCGAATGTACGGCCGAAGCGCTGGTAATCAGTTTTAAAGATAAAAAGGGCGATGTTTAAACATCGCCCTTTTGTTTTGTGACGGATGGTGGCGCACAGACTGCCTCAGTTACTGCCCTTGAGTTCAATCAGCCGTTTTTTGTCTTCCGCTGCCTTGTTGCGAACAGTGGCTTTTTCCTGTTCCTTGGTCTTGATGTAGTCATTGATGCGCTGCACCTCTTCCATGCCGAGTTTGCGTTCGTCAAGCAGGTCTGGCGGAACCGGTTTCTTGCGTTGCTCGAATGAGGCAATCCGTTCGTTGGTACGCGCCAGATGGTTTTCCGCGCTCTTGCGTTGCAAGCCAAAGCTCTTGATCTCGCCATCGATTACTTCCAGCGCGCGATCACGTAGCAGATCCACTTCTTCCGGCTTGGTGTAGGATTTCATCAGCGCGTTGTCACGACGCCGTTGCTCAGCCTCCTGGGTTTCCAGTTCCTTTTTCTTCGCTTCGGCGGCCTGTTGTTCTGGCGTCAATACCGGGTCGATTTTCTTGACCACGATACCGCGTTTGCTCAGTTGCTCCAGCGAGCCTTTTGCAAATTCTGTGGCGGCGGCGGTTTTGTCGCTGAATTGTACCTGGCCTTTTCATCCACCCATTTGTACAGACCACCTGCCTGTACGGTGGCGGCGAAACCAGGAGAATGAGGCCGTGGCGCAGCATCTCAGTTGACTCCATAGGCCTGGCGATATTGTTCGATAGCCGGCAAATGGTTTTGTGCCGGTGTGTCGTGCAGATAAGTCAGCAGGTCGTTGACAGACGCGATGGCAATCACCGGAATTTCGAACTCCGAGTTCCACTTCCTGCACGGCCGACAATTCGCCCTTGCCGCGTTCCATGCGATCCAGCGCGATCACCACGCCGGCAGGGGTCGCGCCCGCGTTCAGGATCAGGTTGACCGATTCGCGCACCGACGTGCCGGCTGAAATCACGTCGTCGATAATCAGCACTTTGCCCTGCAAAGGATGGCCCACTACGGTGCCGCCTTCGCCGTGGTCCTTGGCTTCCTTGCGGTTGAAGGCGTAAGGCACGTTACGGCCTGCTTCGGCCAGCGCAATTGCCGCGCCGGTGGCCAATGGAATGCCCTTGTAGGCCGGGCCGAACAATACATCGAATTCAATGCCGGAGGCCTGAATGGCTTTGGCGTAGAATTGCGTCAGTTGCCACAGGCTGTTGCCATCGTGAAACAGCCCGGCGTTAAAGAAATACGGCGACAGGCGGCCGGCTTTGGTTTTGTATTCGCCGAACAACAACACTTGTTGTTCGATGGCGAAGCGGATGAAATCGGTTCTGAAGTCGCTCATTGTCTAATCATCATTTGCTAATGCTTGTAGTTCTCAAGCATAGCACATGAGGGGGAATCCGCGAATCGGGCGGAGAACCAGTAACCACGCGGATTTGGAGTGAAAATGCGGATTATCAGTGCCAATCTCAACGGCATTCGTTCGGCGGCCAACAAGGGTTTTTTTTCCTGGCTGGAACAGCAGCAGGCTGATGTGGTTTGCCTGCAGGAGCTGAAAGCGCAGGAGGCCGACCTGACTGCGCAAATGCGCAATCCTGCCGGTATGGAGGGCTATTTCCACTATGCCGATAAAAAAGGCTACAGCGGCGTTGGCATTTATTGCCGTCGTAAGCCGGATCAGGTGATTGTGGGGTTGGGCATCGACGATATCGATGCCGAAGGCCGTTATCTGCGTGCCGATTTCGGCAATCTCAGCGTCGTGGCGCTTTATCTACCGTCGGGTTCCAGTTCTGAAGAGCGGCAGCAGGTCAAATTCAGCTTCATGGAGCGTTTCATGCCGCATCTGCGTGAGCTGATGGCCAGTGGTCGCGAGGTGGTTTTGTGTGGCGACTGGAATATCGCCCACAAGGAAATCGACTTGAAGAACTGGAAGGGCAATCTGAAAAACTCCGGTTTTCTGCCGGAAGAACGTGCCTGGTTGACCCAGTTGTTTGATGAAGTCGGCTTTGTTGATGTCTGGCGCAAGCTGTATCCCGATGCGCCGGGCTACACCTGGTGGTCAAACCGGGGGCAGGCGTACGCCAAGGATGTGGGATGGCGTATTGACTATCACATCACCACCCCGGGGATTGCCGCCAAGGCGCTCAGTTCGGCCATCTACAAGGACGAGAAGTTCTCCGACCATGCGCCGTTGACGGTCGATTACGACTGGATTTTCTGATCAGCGGCATGCCAGGGCGCCACTTTCAGCAGTAACACCATGCCCGGTAGCGCCAGTAGTGTGCACAGCAGAAAAAAGTTGAACCAGCCTGTGTGTTCAACAATGACACCGGTTGCGGCGTTGATCAGCGTGCGTGGCACCGCTGCCAGGCTGGTGAATAGCGCAAACTGGGTGGCGGTGTAGCTGGGGTGGGTGGTGCGGGCGATAAACGCAGTGAATGCTGCGGTGCCCAGCCCCACGCCGAGCGCCTCAAAGCTGATCACCAGGGCCAGTATCGCCAGATGGCTGGCGCCAATCGCCGGGTAGGGGCCGTTCAGGCTGAGCCAGGCGAAGCCGAGAATCGACACCACCTGCACCACGCCAAACAGCCACAAGGCGCGGTTGATCCCCAGTTTGACCATCCACAAGCCGCCCAGCAGCGCGCCAAACACAGCGGGCCAGAGGCCGGCATGTTTGGCCACCAGGCCTATTTCCGATTTCGAGAAGCCCATATCCAGATAAAACGGCGTGGCCAGTGCGGTGGCCATGCTGTCGCCGAGCTTGTAAAGGAATATGAATGCCAGAATCAGCAGCGCCGGGCGCCAGCCCTGGCGGGTGATGAATTCATGAAACGGCTCAACCACGGCTTCACGCAGGGTTTTGGGTGCACCCTTGGCCAATTGGGGTTCACTGATCGTCAAGGTCATCACTAGCCCCGGCAGCATGAACAGTGCGGTAATCGCAAACACGCTGGCCCACGGCAAATGGTCCGCCAGGATCAACGACAGTGAGCCCGGCACCAGCCCGGCAATGCGATAGGCGTTGATATGCACCGAATTGCCCAGCCCCAGTTCTTCTTCCAGCAGCAGTTCGCGGCGGTAGGCATCGAGCACGATATCCTGCGATGCAGAGAAAAAGGCGATGGCGGCCGCCAGATAGGCGATCGCCCAGATATCGACTGTTGGCCGGAACAGCCCGAATGCCGGAATCGCCAGTAGCAGCGCCAGTTGTGACAGCAACATCCAGCCACGGCGGCGGCCCAGCCACGGCAGGCTGAATCGATCCAGTAGCGGCGACCAGATGAATTTCCAGGTGTAAGGAAACTGGATCAGCGCAAAGGCGCCGATTGCCTTCAGGTCCACCTGCTCGGTGCGTAGCCAGGCGGGTACCAGTTGCAGCAACAAATACAATGGCAGGCCGGAGCTGAAGCCGGTGAACACGCAGATCAGCATCTTGCGGGTGAACAGTACTTGGTGCCAGCGGGCGGGGGTTGCAGCCATTTTGCTTGATTGGAGGAAAAGAGGGACGCGCTAAATTACAGTATTTCCGCCAAGCGTGCTCGGATTGTCTATATTGCTGGATGTAAGCAATGTTGTAGACAAGGGCCTTCAAGATGCAGATCAAAACTTTTAACGATAATGGCAAGGCACGTTTTGTGCTGTCAGGTAGCTTTACCTTTGATGCATATCGGGATTTCAAGACCGAATACACGCCGATTCTCGATTCCGGCAACTACAAGGAAATGGAAATCGATCTGGGTGGCGTGGAATACCTCGACAGCTCGGCGCTGGGAATGTTGCTGCTGTTGAAAGAGCGCGTTGGCACCAAGCCGATCATCTTGTCGAATGCCAAGGGTACGGTGAAATCGGTATTGGAAATTGCCAACTTCCATCAGTTGTTCACCATGAAATAAGCCTTACGGGCGGCACGAATGAAAAAACGCCTCGCGGCTCAGTCGCGGGGCGTTTTGTTTATGTCGGTCAGTGTCTCCGCTAGCTTCTGCAACGCGCTTGCCGATAATTGTGTCGATGCCAGTTGTAGCGTGTGTTGTCCCAGCAATTGATACAGCGGCAATAGTTGCGGCAGGCTTTGCTGCAGTGCCGTCTGATGTTTTGCGACTACGCCGGCATCGCCACGTACGATTGGTCCGGTCAATGCCTGGGCGGTTCCCAGCTTGCCAATGTTGTTCAGCGCGCCATGCAGCAAGGGCAGCAGGGCTGTTGTCGCATGTTCGCGGCTTACGCCGGCAGCTTCAAAGCATTGCAGGCCGGCTTCCAGCAACGTCACCAGATAATTGCAGGCGATCACGCTGCCCGCGTGATACAGCGATTTGTGCTGGCTCTCGATAGAGAAGGTGAAGGCGCCGATGCCGCTGAACAGGGGCAGCAACAATGCCTGCGCGGCGGCATCACCCTCGGCGCCGCAACAGGTGCCGGCAAATTGCTCGATGGCGAGCTGTGGCTGGGCAAAGCTGCGAATCGGATGAATGCTGGCGAGTGCCAGTCCGCAATCCCGCAGCGGCGCAAGTTGTTCTGCCGTGAGCGAACCGGACAAGTGAAACGCCGCTTGGCCGCGAATGCCCTTGCTGGCCAGCTGTGTTGCTACTGGCAGGATTTGATCGTCGGGCGTGGCAATCAGCCAGATGTCGGCCGGCGGAAGTTGCGATAGATTGCTGACCGCTGTGCCCGCGCCGATAAATTCGATTGCCTGCCGGGCGTGTTGCGGCTGGCGGCACAGCACTGCCTGAATCTGCAGCAAGCCGGCTCGTTGCCACAAATGCGCCAGGGTCTGCGCGGCACGGCCGGCACCAATGATGTTAAGCGTCAGCATGCTGCCGCAAAGCGTTGCTGTTGTTGTTCCGATTCGCGGATTTCGATCGGCTCCTCGGCATTGCGCGCCGCATCCAGCATATTCCAGGCGACGCTGTCGACGCTGATCGGGCGATAACGGCGCAAGGGGCCGCACATCAGCGGGCTGGCCAGTTTGCCCACTTGTATCCCCAGCCATTCAGCCGGTCGCAGCTGCTTGCGCTCGCCCAGCAGCAGGCTTGGGCGCAGTAGCGTCAGCTGTTTAAATTGCAGCGCCATCAAAGCTTTTTCCAGTTGGCCTTTAACCTGCAGGTAGAAGTTTGCCGAACCGGCATCAGCGCCGAGGGAGGAAATTGTGATGAAGCGCGGCACGCCGTTGAGCTTGGCCAGCATCGCCAGTGTCAGCGGGTAGAAATAATCCACCGCCTTGAAGTGAGCCTGACTGCCAGCCTGGCGGATGGTGGTGCCGAGACAGCAGAACACGGCATCGCCGCGTATCAGTTCGCGGTGTTGCTCCAGATTGCTGAAATCGATGAGGTGCTGGATCAGCCGTGGATGTTCGATTGGTAGCGGTGAACGCAGCAGCGCGTGCACTTCGCTGATCTGCGGATCTTGCAGCAGCAGCGACAGCAGTTTGCCGCCGGTCAGGCCGCTGGCGCCGGCAATCACGACGCGTCGTAGAGGTGGATTCATGCTTGGGCCATGTGGCAGATTGATCCGGCAGTATAGGTGTTGCAACGATGCTTGCGGAAGAGGTGCCGCAAACATGGACATACCGAGTGGTTGCTCTATAAAATACCCGTCGGTATTTTAAAGGCATACTGACTGGTATGGTTGTGTTGAACGATAGCCCGGCGCTGATTCATCAGCGCATTGTTGAGGCCTTGCAAATGCTGGCGGCGGAGCTGCCGCTGGCCGAGATCAGCCATGCGGCGATTGCCGCCAGGGCTGGCGTCAGCTGGCAGCGCGTCAAGCAGGTGCTGGGCCCGCGGGCGGCATTTGGCGACTGGCTGGCGGTCAAGTCCGGTGTTGCCGAGTTGCCGGCGTCGGATACGCGGCAACGCATTATTGCCAGTGCCGCCACGGTGTTTGCGCGCAAGGGATATCACGGTGCCTCGCTGGATCAGGTGGCGGCCGATGCCGGGCTGACCAAGGGCGCGGTGTACTGGCATTTCCAGAGCAAGGCCGACCTGTTTCTGGTGCTGCTGGACGAACGTTTCCAGCGCGATATGTCGGAAATGAGCGTCAAGGTGGATGCCGCCCACAACCAGGCAGACCCATTTGAAAGCCTGAAGCTGGTGTTGCTGCAACTGGCGGACAAGATCGAAAGCGATTCTGACTGGCCGCGCCTGTTTCTCGAGTTTCTTGGCCATGCGCGTGACGATGCCGTGCATCAGCGCATCGGTGCGATTTACCGGCAATCCTATTCCTGGTCGCAGGGTCTGCTGGAAGATTTGCGCCAGCGTGGGCGCTGCAATCAGCATGCCGATTCCTTTGTCGCCTCGGTGTTCTGGGGGGCGCTGGTCGATGGGCTGGTATTGGCCTGGCTGGCCAACCCGCAACTCATCGATTTAAAACAACTGATGCCACAAATTGCCGAACTGGTGTGGCAAGGGGTCGGTCCGCGTCCGGCGGACACGCCATCATTTTCTTCCAATTCTTCTGTCGGGCAGGATTAAGCCATGCAGCGATTCACCTTCCAAACTTCTCTTGTGTTGCTGTTGTCGGCCTTGCTGGCAACGCCGTCGGTCATTGCTGCGCCACCCGCCCAGCCCGCCCCGCTGGCCTTGCTGAGCAACGATATTGCGATGGTCGAGGCCAGCTCGTTCAGTCAGTCGCTAGCACTCACCGGCACCCTGCAGCCGTGGCAGCAAACGCAGCTGTCGGCAGAAATCGAGGCGGCGGTGGAAGACGTTTACGTGCGCCCCGGCGAGGCAGTGAAAAAAGGCCAGGTGCTGCTGCGTTTCGATCTGCGCGACGTGAAGGCACGGCTGGCGGCGCAGCAGGCACAGCTGGATGCCACCAAGGCGCAGCTGGATCTGGCGCGCAAGAATCTGACACGCAACAAAGATCTGCTGCAGCAGAACTTCATTTCGCAAAACACCTTTGAATCCACCGAAAACCAGCTGCAGGTAAACGAAGCCAGCTACCGTGCGCAGGTGGCGCAGGTAGAAATTGCGCGCAAGGCACTGAGCGTGGGCGAAGTGCGCGCACCATTTGCCGGCATGGTGGCCGAGCGCTCGGTCAACCCCGGCCAGCGCGTGGGCCTCAATGCCAAATTGCTGAGCCTGGTGGATCTGTCGGAGCTGGAGCTGGAAGCCAACGTGCCTCTGGCACAGGCGGCGGCGGTGAAAGAAGGGCAAATGGTCACCTTCACCGTGGAAGGCTACGGCGCGCGCCGGTTTGACGGCAAAGTGGTGCGCGTCAACCCGGTGGCGCAAACCGGCTCGCGCATGTTGACGCTGTACGCACGCATTCCCAACCCGGCCAATGAACTGAAAGGCGGCATGTTTGTGCAGGGCCAGTTGTGGCTGGCACAGCCGCAGCAGGCGCTGGTGCTGCCGTTGTCGGCGCTG
>JAXMFR010000036.1:0-30951 GCA_046347685.1 Chitinivorax sp. | reverse complement strand
ACAGGAGCGTGAGCTGAAAGAAGCTGCCGGCGTGTTGAAAGCCCAGCCGGGCGAGCTGGTCAGCCGCATTGCGCAGATGCAGGATAACGTCAAGGCACTGGAAAAAGAGCTGGCCAAGCTGAAGGGCAAGCTGGCTTCCAGCCAGGGCGACGAGCTGCTGAATCAGGCCAGCGACGTGAACGGCATCAAGGTGCTGGCCGCCGAGCTGGAAGGCGCGGATGTGGCAACGCTGCGCGAAACGCTGGACAAGCTGAAGGACAAACTCGGCACTGCGGCGATTGTGCTGGCGGCGGTTGCCGACGGTAAGGTCAGCCTGGTGGCCGGCGTGACTGCCGATGCTACGAGCAAGGTGAAAGCCGGTGAACTGGTGAATTTTGTTGCGCAGCAGGTAGGTGGCAAGGGTGGTGGCCGCCCGGATATGGCACAGGCTGGTGGCACGCAGCCGGAGAATCTGGCGAATGCATTGCAGGGTGTGGCTGGCTGGGTGGCTGGTCGCGTCTGATGTTGCAGCGCTTGCAGGTGACAAACCCGGCTTTGGCCGGGTTTGTTTTTTGGCGCAGACAGGTTTGCGCCTGGCGGCTGATTTGTTGGCGAAGGCAGCGCAAATGGAACCCGGATTGCATATAGTTCATGCATATGCGTGATACCAGACCAGCGCCTGAGTGGCGCTCTCAACTCGAGCCGCAACGGCATTTTTCAGCCCAGGATTGGCTGTTGATGCTGTTGCTGACGCTTTATCTGATTTTTGTCGCCATCTGGCTGTTTGCCGATGCCAGCTTGGTGCAGATTCTGGCTCCTCTGCTGCCTGAGCGAGACTCAGGATGGCGTGACTGGCTGTTTGCCTCGGTCACATTAATGTTGGGCCTGCCGGTAGTGTTTCTATATCGGCGCCAGGTTGTTGGTGCGCGCCATCGTCTGGAAGAAAGCGAAACCCAGCTGCGTTCGGTGTTTGATAACGCATCCGATGCCATCGTGATTCTCAACGATGGCCAGATTCTGCGGATCAATCATGCCTGCCTGTCGATGTTTGGCTACAGCAGCATTTTTGATATTGGTGATCGCCCGCTGGGGAGTCATGTGCGTGAGCAGGATCTGCCGCGCTTGCGTGACTATTTGCAGCAAGTGCGCAGTGCCAATGTGGCGCCTGCTCCGTGCGAGGCGAAGGGCATTCGGCGTGATGGTGGCGAAATTGCGATTGAGATTCGCGCCTGCCCGGTGAAACTGGGCAAGCGGCCGGCAATGATTGTCTGGATTCGCGATATCACCGACCGCGCGGTGTATGAAGATAATCTGCGCAAGTCCGCCGCCTATTACCGGGCGCTGTTCGACGAAAACCCGCAGATGATGTGCCTGCACGATGTCGAGACGACTCAGGTGCTGGCGGTTAACCGTGCCATGCTCGACACCTACGGCTACAGCGCCTCTGAAATCCACAATGTCCGGGTGATGGACATGGTGGCATTACGTATGCTGCCAGAACTGAAATCATTGCTGGAAACGCCGCTGAATGGCAGCCCGCGCAGCTCCGGCCTCTGGGAGACCTATGCGCGCGATGGTCGCATGATCGAGGTGGAAGTGGTCGCCTATGATGTCGATTTTGGCAACCGGCCAGCGCGTCTGATCATTGCCGAGGATGTCACCGAGAAGCGTCGTCTGGAGCGAGAGTGGCGTGAAACCCAGGCACGTATCGAGCGTTTGTTTCACTCGAATATGCTTGCAGTTGGCTTTTTGGATGCAAATGGCTGTTTGCTGGACGGCAACGCGCTGTGTCTGGCGCTGGCGGGATTGCAGGCAGAAGATCTTGCCTCGCGTAAAGTGCACTGGCGCCAGCTGTTCCCCGATAACGAAGAGGTCATCAAGCAGATCCGCCAGCAGTTGCTGGAGCATGGCAAATCAGAGCCAGCCGAGCTGAACATGCGTCAGCATGATGGTGTGTTGCGCACGGTACTGGTCGGCTCCGCCTATCTGCCCGGTGGTGGCGGCATGTTTTATGCGATTGATGTGTCCGAGCGCAAGCGGATTCAGGCTGCGCTGGCGCACAACGAAGCCGCTTATCGCCAGTTGTTCGAGCATGCACCGGTTTCGCTGTGGGAAGAAGACATGAGCGAAGCCATGGCTTATGTCGACACACTGCGCGCGTCTGGGATCACCGATATCACGGCGCACCTGCTGGCTGATCGCGATGCGTGTTACCAATTCTGGCGCCGGGTGCGTATCACCCACGTCAACCGCAGCACGCTACAGTTGCTGGGGGCCACTTCAGTGGCGGAGCTGGGGCGTGAAATCAGCCGCATCATGACAACCAACTCGTTGCGCGATTTTGCACGGATTGCCGGTGCCCTGGCCGAGGGGCGTGACCAGTTCAGCAGCGATACCGAATATCGGCGCCTGGACGGCGAAGTGGTGCATGTGGCAATGAACTGGATCCTGCCCGGCGGGCCAAGAAAATATGGTCACCTGATCGCTGCGCTGACCGACATCAGCGAAATCAAACGTGCCAACGACCAGTTGCAGAAATTGTCGCTCGCGGTGGAGCAGAGCGGCAATATCGTGATGATGACCGATGCCAATGGTGTGATCGATTACGTCAATTCCCGTTTTGAGCAAGTTACCGGCTATCTGGCTGACGAAATTGTGGGACAGGGTATCAGCATGCTGGATCTGGACGAAAACTCGCGCCCAGCTTCGCTCAGCATGTTGCGTGCCATGTTGCAGGGTGAGGAATGGCATGGTGAACTGAATCTGCGACGCAAGGACGGAGAGCTGTTCTGGTGCCTTCTGACCGTGGCGCCGGTGCGGCAGCCGCTGGGCTCCATCACGCATCATGTGATCGTCGCCGAAGATATCAGCGAGAGAAAATTTGCCGAATCCACCATCCGTCATCTGGCGTTTTACGACCCACTCACCGAATTGCCCAACCGGCGCCTGTTCCGGGATCGCATTGAGGTGATGGCGAATGCCGCAACTCGCGAACGGCATTCGTTTGGCTTGTTGTATATGGATCTGGATCGCTTCAAGACGGTCAACGATACCCTCGGCCATTCGATTGGCGACCGCCTGCTGCAGGCTGCTGCGCGGCGCATGCAGTCGTTCCTGCGCAAGGGCGATACCCTGGCGCGGCTGGGTGGCGACGAATTTGCGCTGATCATTGCCGATCTGGAGCATGCCGACAATCTGGTGGACGTGGCCGAAAAACTGATTGATGTGATGCGCGCCCCGGTGGAGCTGGATGGCCACAGTCTGTTTGTCTCGGTCAGTATCGGCATCGCCATCTATCCGCAGGATTGTGATGAACACGATATCGATGGCCTGATCAAGAATGCCGATGTGGCGCTGTATCGTGCCAAGGAGACCGGGCGTAACAACTTCCAGTTCTATCGCAAGGAAATGAACGCCCGGGCGATGGAGCGCCTGTTGCTGGAGAGTCGCTTGCGTGGCGCCATCGAGCGCGAAGAGTTTGTGCTGCATTATCAGCCGCAGGTCGAGCTGGATAGTGGCCGGATTGTTGGCGTTGAGGCGCTGTTGCGCTGGCAAAGCGAGGATCTGGGCTTGCTGATGCCGATGGAGTTTATTCCGCTGGCGGAAGAAACCGGCCTGATTGTGCCTATCGGCGAGTGGGTGATGCTGGAGGCCTGTCGCCAGCTTGCGCAGTGGCGTAGCACGGGTTTGCCGGTGGAAAGGGTGGCGGTGAATCTCTCGGCGCGCCAGATGCATGTGGGGGACGTGGCGCAGCAGATCAATCGTATCCTCGATGATTCGGGCTTGCCGCCAAGCTGTCTGGATATCGAGATCACCGAATCGCTGGCGATGGAACAGCCGGAGCGGACCCGGGCATTGTTGCTGTCGCTGAAGCAGCGTGGCATTACCCTGTCGATGGACGATTTTGGCACCGGTTATTCCAGCCTTGGCTATCTCAAGCAATATCCGCTGGATGTGCTGAAAATTGATCGCTCGTTTGTGCGTGATATTGCCAGTGATCCCAACGATGCGGCGATTGTCAGCACCATTATCGCCATGGCGCGCAGCCTGAATCTCACCGTGCTGGGCGAGGGCATCGAAACCGAGGCGCAGCGTCAGTTCCTGCTGCAGCAGGGCTGCCGCCATGGGCAGGGTTATTTGTTTGGCCGGCCGGTAAGTGCCGTCGAAATGGAGGCCTTGCTCTGCGCCACCCCACATTCCTGAGCATTGCCCTGCAGGGCAAGCTGGGCGTGCCCTGCAGGCATGGCTGCAAGCCAATATCGACGCCCCTTGCAGCCGATGTGCTGATAGTTGGTGCTGGTTGGTAGTCGCGCTGATGTGATCTGTAGTGGGCCCCGGCGTGTTGCTGTTGCTGCTTGCGAGATCGGCCTATCCAGTACTCGGAATGTCAGGGACGAAAAAAAGCCACAGGTTTTATCCTGTGGCTTTTTTGACTGCGATGCAGCTTAGTGCTGGCTTTCCGCCGATTGCGTTTCGATCTGCACCAAGGGTTCCGCTGCCGCTGGATTATCAGACTGGCTACGGGCGCGCTGGCTTCGGGTCGGTGCTGCATCCGTTGCCGGCGTAACCTCCGCGTTGCTGACAGGTGCGTTGCCCTGGGTTTCGATCTGCACCAGTTCCACGACTTCCGCGCTGGCTTCACGACGTACCGCGTTGCGGCGGCGACGTTGCTGTGAGGCTTCTGCGGCTACTTCCGGCGCGGCTTCAACCGTAACGCTGCGGGTTGCCACTTGCTGCAGGCCAACATCTTCTGGCGCGGCAATGGCCAGTTCCGGCGCTGCAGCCACTGGCGCAGGTTTGTCGATCACCGGCGCGGCTGGCGCGGTGGCAACCGGCGCTGCCTCCACTGGTGCAGCCACTGCTGCCGGCTTTTGTTCGGCAATCACCGGCGCTGCTACTGCAGGTGCCGGGGCTGCTGCGGGTGCAACGGCTGCCGGTGCTTCGCTTGCCGCCGGTGTTGCGGGTTGCACTGCATTTTCGACTGCCACTGGCACTTCGTTTGCGACTACTGCTGACTCGGCCGCTGCTGTCTCAGCCTCGGCGCGCTGTTGGCGTTCACGTGGTTGACGCGGTTCGCGTGGTTCACGCGGCTCACGACGCTGGCGTGGCTCACGCGGCTCGCGGGCCGGTACCGCTTCTGCCGGGGCGCCGGCTTCAGTCATCTGCTCGGCAACGGCATTGCCATTGTCGGCATTGTCGTTGTCGTTACGGCCTTCGCCACGGCGTTCGCCGCGACGATTGCCACGGCGACGGCGATTGCGGCTTTCACTGGTATCGCTGCCTTCTTCTGCCGGCACTGCAGCTTGCAGTTCCGGATTCAGTTCTGCCGGCTTGTCATTTTCCTGCAGGCGCGGTTGTTGCTGGCGTGGCTGGCGTGGTGGGCGGTTATCGGCCGCTTGCGCCTGCTGCTCTTTACGCTCGCCCCGTTCCTGACGCTCACCACGTTCCTGGCGATCGCCGCGATCCTGGCGTTGCTGGCGGTTATTGTTCGGCGCTTCTTCTTCGATGCGCGGACGACCCTGCTGGCGACGCTGTTCTTGCGGCTGACGGTTATCCTGACGGTCGCGACGACCATCCTGACGCTGGCGCTGCTGCTGATTGCGCTGCTGCGGCTTGGCAGCCGGTTGCGGTGCCGGCTCGACAACCGGCTCCTCCTCTACCAGCCCCTTGAACCAGCCAATGATCTTCTTGATGATGGTTGGTTTTGCCTCGGGCTTGGCTTCTGCTGCCGGAGCAGCAACCGGAGCCGGCTGGGTCGGGGTGATGCCCTTGACGGCGGCTTCCTGACGAACCGGTTTGGCTTTTTCCGGGCTGTGTTTGTAGCCGGATACTTCTTCTGCCGGCATTTCCATCATCTTGTACGATGGCTGCAGTTCATCGGCGTGGTTCAGGTCGTCGTGACGCAGACGCACGATGCTGTAATGCGGGGTTTCCAGATGAATGTTCGGAATCAGGATCACACCGACCTTGAGGCGTGCCTCAATCGCGTAAATCTCAGCACGTTTTTCATTCAGCAGGAACGTGGCGACATCCACTGGCACCTGTGCATGGATCGCACCGGTGTTGTCCTTCATTGCCTCTTCCTGAATGATGCGCAGGATGTGCAGTGCCGACGACTCGATGCCGCGGATAAAGCCGGTGCCGTGGCAGCGTGGGCAAGGAATGTGGCTGGTCTCGCCAAGGCTTGGCTGCAGGCGCTGACGCGACAGTTCCAGCAGGCCGAAGCGCGAGATCTTGCCGATCTGCACCCGGGCGCGGTCGTGATGCAACGCGTCTTTCAGACGGTTTTCGACTTCACGCTGGTTCTTGTTGTTTTCCATGTCGATGAAGTCGATGACGATCAGGCCACCCAGGTCGCGCAGGCGCAACTGGCGGGCGATTTCATCGGCTGCTTCGAGATTGGTGCGAGTTGCGGTTTCCTCGATGTCCGAGCCTTTGGTGGCGCGGGCCGAGTTAACATCGATCGATACCAGTGCTTCGGTGTGATCGATAACAATCGCACCGCCCGACGGCAGCGGCACTTCACGCGAGTAGGCGGTTTCGATCTGGTGTTCGATCTGGAAGCGCGAGAACACCGGCACGTCGTCTTTGTAGAGCTTGACGCGATTGACGTTGGCCGGCATCACGTGGCCCATGAACTGGCGTGCCTGGTCGTAGATGAATTCGGTGTCGATCAGGATTTCGCCGATATCCGGCTGGAAATAGTCGCGGATGGCGCGGATTACCAGGCTGCCTTCCTGGTAGATCAGGAACGGACCGCCCTGGCCCACTGCGGCGGTTTCAATCGCACGCCACAGTTGCAGCAGGTAGTTCAGATCCCACTGCAGCTCTTCCAGATTGCGGCCGATGCCGGCAGTGCGGGCGATGATGGACATGCCTTGCGGCACTTCCAGCTGGCTCATCACTTCGCGCAGCTCATTGCGCTCTTCGCCTTCAATGCGGCGCGAAACGCCACCACCACGGGGATTGTTGGGCATCAGCACCAGATAGCGGCCGGCCAGGCTGATGAAAGTGGTCAAGGCCGCGCCTTTGTTGCCGCGCTCGTCCTTTTCCACCTGCACGATCAGTTCCATGCCTTCGCGCAGCACATCCTGAATGCGTGCGCGGCCACCTTCGTGATCGCCGAGGAAATAGCTGCGTGCTACTTCCTTGAACGGCAGAAAGCCGTGGCGATCGGTGCCGTAGTCGATGAACGCTGCTTCCAGGCTCGGCTCGATACGGGTGATGGTGCCTTTGTAGATGTTGCTCTTGCGTTGTTCCTTGCCGACAGTTTCGATGTCGAAGTCGATGAGTTTTTGCCCATCAACAATGGCAACCCGCAGCTCTTCAGCTTGGGTTGCGTTAAAAAGCATGCGCTTCATGGTTTATGTTCTTTGCTAACCAGAGCGCGTTGAAGCGGACGGCCGATGCTCCCCGAAGGGGCATCGTGCGACTGGAACGGCCTGCAACGCCATATCAACATGGCACAGCGGACAAACACCCTGATCGTAAGTCCCGGATTGCCCCGCAAAAAGTCGGGGGCTCCGTCAATTTAAAGAGCGGAGATAAAGAGCAGGAGGGTGTGTTGTCGGTTGTTTATGTATTTATCCGTAGAATCTAGTTCATTCGCCAGCGATCTCTGCCGCCAGGCTTGTCCAAGTCGTTTGTTTATTCTGCTTATGTTCATCAGCCCGGCTACCTTGAGTAAACCGAACCGGAAATCCATCCGTGCTTTCAGCGCGCAAATCCATTACCATCACTGCTTAATCGGTGAGTGACTTAACCGGTTTAATAATTCCGACCCTAACTCAGTCGGCTTCTGTTTCTTGCGACCGCCCCGCGATGATGTCGCGGTCAAGTACCCCTTTTTTGCATCTGATGATTAAGACGCTTGGTACCGGCTGGACGAATAGACAGAATTGGCTGGGAAGAAGTTCGGAAAAGAATGACAGCTCAAGCGTGCGGGACTTCGTGCTCGTCGGCCGTCAAGCGCCAACCAAAAGACTACCCTGTTAAGGGCAGTCGCATCAGTATAAGCAATATGAGTGAACTGCGCAAAGATTCCGTCGGCTGGGTAACAGTGGACGAAGGTGCCGCTGGACAGCGCATCGACAACTATTTGGTGAAGCTGCTGAAAGGCGTGCCGAAGAGCCATATTTACCGCATTCTTCGCAGTGGCGAAGTGCGGGTGAACAAGGGGCGGGTGGACCAGACCTATAAACTGGTGGAAGGTGATCTGGTGCGTGTGCCGCCGATCCGGATTGCCGCATCTGCCGAGCCGAAAGCGGCTGCTAAAGTCGCGCATGTGGCATTCAAGGTGTTGTTCGAAGATGATGCATTGCTGGTCATCGACAAACCCGCAGGCATGGCGGTGCATGGTGGCAGCGGCATCAGTCGCGGCGTGATCGAACAGTTGCGCCTGCAGCACCCGGAGTTCAAGTTTCTGGAGCTGGTGCATCGTCTGGATCGCGAGACTTCCGGGATTCTGTTGCTGGCGAAAAAGCGCTCGGCCTTGCTGGCCATGCATGAAGCGATTCGTAACGGCGCCACCGACAAGCGTTACCTGACGCTGGTGCGTGGTTGTTGGAAAAATCGCCGCCAGTCAGTCAAGGCGCCATTGCAGAAAACCACCACTGCAGATGGCGAGCGTCGGGTGTTTGTCAGCCCCGATGGTCAGCCGAGTCATACCGTATTCAACCTGGTTCAGGCGTGGCCGGAGTTCAGCCTGCTGGAGGCCGAACTGAAAACCGGTCGTACCCATCAAATTCGTGTCCATCTGCAGTCGCTGGATTTTCCGATTGCCGGCGATGATAAATATGGCGACTTTGCGCTGAACAAGGCCTTGCAAAAACGTGGTTTGAAACGCATGTTCCTGCACGCGTACCGTTTGGCCTTGCCCCATCCGCTGACGGGGCAGCCGCTGCAACTGGAGGCGCCGCTACCGCCGGAGTTGCAAAAATTCGTTGATAGTCTGGATGAGAGTCACTGATGGCGCAGCGCTACGATTTGCTGGTATTTGACTGGGATGGCACGCTGATGGATTCGACCATTTCCATTGTGCGGGCGATTCAACACGCGTTTCGTGACATGGGGCTGGAGACGCCGTCAGATGAGCGGGCACGGCATGTGATTGGCCTTGGGCTGGTAGATGCCATGCGTTACCTCAATCCCGATCTGCAGGAGGCGGATTATCTGAAAGTGGTGGATTTTTATCGCCATTATTATCTGTCGCGTGATCATGAGATCGAATTGTTCGAAGGTGTGCGTGACGCGCTGACCCGCTACAAGCAGCAAGGCTTCTGGCTGGCTGTTGCCACCGGCAAAAGCCGCAAGGGCCTGGATCGGGCGTTGGCCCATTCGGGATTGGCAGCGTTGTTTGATATCACCCGTTGCGCCGATGAAACCTTTTCCAAGCCTCACCCGGCGATGCTCGAGCAGATCATGGATTACACCGGGATGGACGCGCGACGCACCTTGATGATTGGTGATACCTCGCACGATCTGTTGCTGGCAAAAAATGCCGGCACGGATGCAATTGGTGTGAGTTATGGCGCACATCCCCGGCATGAGCTGGAGGCGCATCAGCCGGTGACGATTGCCGACAGTTTTGTGGAGCTGGATCAATGGTTGAGCACGCACGCCTGATTTGCCGCTCTGACGAGTTGCCGGAGAGTGGCAAGGGGGTGCGCTTTCAGGTCGAGCGTTATGGTCGGCAGGTGCCTGCGTTTGTGGTGCGTTATGCTGGCCAGGTGTATGCCTATCTCAACGAATGTAAACATGTCCCGGTGGAGCTGGACTGGATGCCGGGCGAGTTTTTCGATATTTCACACAATTATCTGGTATGTGCCACGCATGGTGCCTACTATTCTCCGGCAACCGGCCTTTGCCTTGGCGGCCCTTGCAAGGGCCGATCGCTGACAGCATTGGCGGTGACTGAAATTGATGGTCAGGTTTATTTGAACGAACAGGAAATTCGCTGATGGCAGACAACGGCAACTGGGAACGCGACGTTCTGGAAAAACTGGTAATGGCGTCGGTTAAAGAGCAGCGCAAGACGCGGAACTGGGGGATCTTCTTCAAGATTCTCGGTTTTTCTTATCTGTTTTTCATTCTGTATCTGATGCTGGGCCATTCTTCCGGGCGTAGCGAAAAGATGGCGCACGGCGGTAAGCATACTGCGGTCGTGGAGCTGCAGGGGGTGATTGCTTCGGGCAAGGCGGCCAATGCTGAGTCGATTAATGAAAGCCTGCGTGATGCGTTCAAGGATAAAAACACCAAGGGTGTGATTTTGCGGATTAACAGCCCCGGCGGTAGCCCGGTGCAGTCCGGCATGATCAACGATGAAATTCGCCGCTTGCGTGCGCAGTATCCAAACATTCCGCTGTACGCGGTGGTGGACGATATCTGTGCTTCCGGTGGTTATTACGTGGCCGTGGCTGCAGACAAGATTTATGTCGACAAGGCCAGTCTGATTGGCTCGATCGGCGTATTGATGGATGGCTTCGGCTTTACCGGTACCATGGAAAAGCTGGGTGTGGAGCGGCGTTTGCTGACCGCCGGCGAAAACAAGGGCTTTATGGACCCGTTTTCGCCAATGAACCCGGTTCAGCGTGAACATGCGCAGAAGATGCTGGCGGATATCCATCAGCAGTTCATCGGCGTGGTGAAGGCCGGTCGGGGCAAGCGACTGCATGATACGCCGGAGTTGTTTACCGGCCTGATCTGGAATGGTGAACAGGGCGTCAAGCTTGGTCTGGCAGACGCGTTGGGCAGTGTCGATTCGGTGGCGCGAGACGTGATCAAGGCCGAAGAGCTGGTGGACTTTACCCAGCGTGAAGGTTTTGCCGATCGCCTGGCCAAAGGTTTGGGGGCGGGCGCTGCCAGCCAGGTGCAGAGCTGGTTCGGCTTGCAGATGCGTTGATGGCGGCCTGGCTGCATGCATGTTTCAACAAGGCCGGGTTTGCCCGGCCTTATTGTTTGTCTGGGGCGACGGTAAATAACGACTAAAGTAATAACATTGCTCAACAAATTTGCTCGGGTGTGGGCCGGGATCGAACATGCGCCGCAAAAAGAAACACGAAGAACACGAAAATCACGAACGCTGGCTGGTGTCTTACGCCGATTTCATTACCTTGCTATTTGCCTTTTTTGTGGTGATGTACGCTATTTCCCAGGTCAACGAAGGCAAGTATCGTGTGTTGTCCGACTCTTTGATCAACGCTTTCCAGAATGCACCGACCAGTGCGATGCAGGCACACACCGCATCAATCAGCGGTACGGCCGGGCGATGATTCAGAAAGGTGCAATGCTCACCAGCCTCCACCTGGGCAGATGATCCAGCAGCGCAAACTGGTAAATGAAAATGCGTAATATCGCCTCCAACCTGCAAAAGGTGCTGGAACCTTTGATCAGGAGGAGGGGGTGAAAGTGGCGCAGACGCCACGGGCATTGCCGTGGAAATTAATACCAGCCTGTTGTTTGCGTCTGCTCAGGCGGATTTGCAGGCGCAGTCAATCAACGTCTTGCAGCAGGTGGGACGGCAACTGGCCCAGGTGGATAACCTGATTCTGGTGGAAGGGCATACTGATCCATTGCCGATTAATTCGTTTCAGTTCCCTTCTAATTGGGTGTCTGCGGCCCGTGCCAGTAGCGTTGTCAGGCTGTTCATCGATGTTGGGGTGCGGGCTGAGCGGATGATGGCGGTGGCTCGTGCCGATACCAAGCCGATTGCGAGAATCTGACGGAGGATGGCCGGTCGCGCAATCGTCGGGTGACCATCGATATCCTCGCGGACAACAAAGAAGAAATTGTCGAATTGCCGGAGATGAAGCTGACGCCCACTGGCGTCCAAGGGAATCCTTGATCTCGGGTTTAGCCCTGCAGTAGCTTGAATTCTGCTGCCGCCAACTCCTCCGGCAGGCCGAGCAATACCAGCACGTCGCCGGCGGCGATGTGCAGGCTGTTGTCCGGCTCAAGGCCACGAATGTTGCGGCGTTTGATCGATTTGATGGTGACCAGCTCGGCAATTTCGGTTTCACCCAGGGTTTTGCCGATCGATGTGGCGCTGTCCGTAATCAGTACGCTGTGCAGGCGTGGTTGCAGTTTGTCGTTGAATCCAAGATTCTCATTGGTGACGCCGTGGAAAAAGCCGCGGAACAGCTCATAACGTTGCTCGCGCGCCTTGCGGATGTGCAGCAGTACGCGATTGAGCGGGATGCCAAGCAGCATCATGGTGTGTGATGCCAGCATCAGGCTGCCTTCCATGACTTCTGCCACCACCTCGGTGGCGCCGGCCCGTTTGAAAGTGTCGATATCGCTGTCGTCAAAGGTGCGTACGATAACCGCCAGTTCCGGTCGCAAGTTACTGATGTGTTGCAGAATCTTGAGAGAGGTGGCCGTGTCGTCAAAGGTAATTACCACGCCTTTGGCGCGATTGAGGCCGGCTGCCAGCAATACCTCGCGTTTGCTGGCGTCACCGTACACGACTGAATCACCAGCGATGGCCGCTTCTTTTACTCTTTCCGGATCAAGATCGAGGGCAAAGAAGGAAATATCTTCCTGCTCCAGCAGGCGCGCCAGGCTCTGGCCGCTGCGGCCATAGCCGCAGATGATGACATGATCGTCTGCCGCCATCGATTGCACCGCGATCTGGTGAATGCTGGCTGCGGCCAGCAGCCATTCATCGTTATTGAAGCGCCTTATCAGCCGGTCGCTATGTTGGATCAGGAATGGGGCCGCCAACATCGACAACAGAATTGCGCCGAGCAGTGGTTGTTCGACCGATGCGGGAAACAGGTGGTGTTCTGCCGCCAGCCCCAGCAAGACAAATCCGAATTCGCCTGCCTGTGCCAGTGACAGGGCGGTACGCCAGTTAACGCTGGAGGGACTGCCGCTGAGGTAGCCAATGCCGTTGATCAGCAAAAATTTGCCTGGGATGAGTAGCGTCAGGAATACCAGCAACAGGCCACTATTGGGCAGCAGTTCGGCAAAATTGAGGCGCATGCCCACCGAGACGAAAAACAGCCCCAGCAGCAGATCGCGGAACGGCCGGATATCGTCCTCCACCTGATAACGATACTCGGTTTCCGAAATCAGCATGCCAGCCAGGAAAGCGCCAAGAGCCAGGGATAGCCCTGCGTGCTCAGTGAAATAGGCAATCGACAGCGAAACCAGCAACACGTTAATAGTGAACAATTCGCTGGAACGAGCCTTGGCGACCGTATGAAACCAGGGGCGCAAGAGTTTCTGGCCAAAATACAGCAGAATCAGAAGCACGATGCTGGCTTTCAGCAATGCAATGCCCAGCTGGCTCCATACATCGCCGCCGCCATTGGCCAGCGCAGGAATCAGGATCAGCAGTGGCACCACTGCCAGATCCTGAAACAGCAGAATGCCGATGATCTGCTGGCCATGGGGCGTATGCAGTTCATTGCGCTCGCTGAGCAAGGTGGAGACAATTGCCGTCGAAGACATGGCCAGGGCGCCGCCGAGGGCAATGGCTGCCGGCCAGCTCAGATAGCCGAAATAGGCGGTAGGCAGCGCGAATAGCACGGTAGACACAACTTGGCCCATGCCCAGCCCGAATACCGCCCGACGTAAAGCGTTGAGTTTGGGCAGGCTGAACTCCAGGCCGATGCTGAACATCAGGAACACTACGCCGAATTCCGCCAGCGATTGGGTGTCGGCGCTATCCCTGATCAGCCCGAGCATTTGAGGGCCAATCAGAATGCCGACCATCAAGTAGCCCAGCAGGGCTGGCAATTTCAGTCGGCGACAAACGACGACGGCAACGACCGCAGAGGCAAGCAGAATCAATAGTGGTGGAAGGTTGCCTTGCATGTGTCTGTGTTACCGCAGCGGTTAAATTAGCCGGATGCGCATTACGTTGCGCATCGTATTTGTTGTTGCGCCTAATTATAACCTTTTATACTTCGATCCCATGACAACACCTAATCCAGATTCAAACGCAGTTCTTGCCCTGGCCCGCGAGACGCTCGATATCGAGATTGCCGCCTTGCGAGAGATGGCAGGCAGGCTTGACCAGCAATTTGTGCAGGCCGTGACAGTCATGTTGCAGTGCCGTGGGCGCATCGTGGTGAGCGGTATGGGCAAATCCGGGCATATTGGTCGCAAGATTGCCGCCACCCTCGCCAGTACTGGCTCGCCAGCATTTTTCATGCATCCGGGAGAGGCCGCGCATGGCGATTTGGGCATGATTACCAGCGATGACGTCTGGCTTGCCATGTCCAATTCGGGGGAGAGCGACGAGCTGATGGCGCTGGTGTCAAGCATCAAGCGACGTGGCGTGCCATTTATCGCCATGACCGGCAACCCGGAGTCTTCGTTGGGGCGTGAGGCCGACATCCACCTTGATTCTGGTGTGGCACGTGAAGCATGCCCGCTGAACCTGGCGCCAACTGCCAGCACCACTGCGCAGCTGGCCTTGGGGGATGCGCTGGCCGTGGCGCTGCTCGATCTGCGCGGTTTCAGCAAGGATGATTTTGCCTTGACCCATCCCGGCGGTAGCCTGGGCCGTAAGTTGCTGGTACACGTGCGTGACCTGATGCACAGCGGCGACGAATTGCCAGTGGTAACCGAACAGACGCTGTTGCGCGAGGCCTTGCTGGAAATTACCGACAAGCGCCTGGGGATGACAGCGGTGGTCGATAGCGACATGCTGTTGCAGGGCGTGTTCACTGATGGTGACTTGCGGCGGGCGCTGGATCGCGGCGTTGATATCCTGACGACCCCGGTAGGCGAGGTGATGTCGCGCAACCCGAGACGGATTCACCCTGATAAACTGGCGGCCGAAGCGGTGCACGTGATGCAGACTCACCGTATTTTCGGATTGCTGGTTGCTGGCGACGACGGTCGCTTGGTCGGCGCACTGAATATGCACGACTTGTTGCGTGCCGGTGTGGTCTGAACACATTACCCTTGATTCCGCAGACAGGAAATTCATGCAGGCAGTTTATGACCGGGCGAAAGTGCTCAAATTATTGGTGCTGGATGTTGATGGGGTGCTGACCGACGGCAAATTGTATTTGTCGGATAGTGGCGAAGAAATCAAGGCGTTCAATACCCTTGATGGCCATGGCTTGAAAATGCTCAAGGCCAGCGGTGTGGATGTGGCGATCATTACCGGTCGTAAATCCCGACTGGTTGAAATTCGCGCCGGCAATCTGGGTATCGCGCATTTGTATCAGGGCGTGGAAGACAAGCTGTCGGCATTTCGTGAGCTGATCGGCAAACTGGGTCTGCAGCCGCAGCAAGTGGCATTCATGGGCGATGATCTGGTCGATTTGCCCGCCATGCGCCGGGCTGGCTTGGCGCTGACCGTACCCGCCGCTCCGGCTTTGGTCAAACAGAACGCGCATTATGTAAGTGAGCGGAGCGGGGGCGATGGCGCAGTCCGTGAAGTCTGCGAGCTGATCATGCAGGCGCATGGCACGTTTGATGCGCAGGTTGCGCCCTATCTTGAGTAAGTATTCGTGAACAGTAAAACCGCTGGGGCATTGCCGCTGGCGTTGTTGATTCTGCTTGCAGGGCTTTCATTCTGGCTCGAGCAGATCAGCAACTATTCGCCAGAAGCCGCGCGCAAGGCCAGCCTGGGTGAGCCCGACTTTATTATGGATCGCTTTCGCGCTGTGCAAACTAATGTACAGGGCGTGCCCATTTATACGGTGCGGGCCAAGCAGTTGAAGCACTATGCGTCAGCGGATTTCTCCGAATTGTTCAACGCCGAATTACACGACTATACCCCGTTGCGCCCACCGCTGACGGTTAATGCAGAGTATGCCAAGCTGCAACATCAGCAGGACGAGTTGACCTTTTCCAAGCAGGTGGTGATGGTGCGCGAGGCGTCGGCCGAAAGCTCGCGATTGACGCTTGCCACCACGGCGATGACGGTTTTGCCAAAGCAAGGAAAGGCATTCGGAAACGAGGCGCTGGATTTGCGTGACGATGCCATGCATGTCACGGCGGTTGGATTTGATATGGATAAAAATGCACGGCTGATTCGCCTGCATTCACGAGTGAGGGCTGTGTATGTCTTGCCAAAACAAGGCAGCCATTAATTGGGCTGTGGTGGCGCTGCTGCTGGCGGCGACACCGTTGCATGCGGAGAAGGCGGACCGCGAGAAGCCGATTCAAGTGGAGGCAGATCGAGTTTCGCTGGATGACCTCAATAAATTGTCGATTTTTGAGGGTAACGTGGTATTGACGCAGGGTACCTTGCTGGTCAAGGCCGACAAGGTTACCGTTCGCCAGGATGCCGAAAAAGCTCAATACGCCACTGCGTTGGGGCGCCCCTTGTCGTTTCGGCAAAAGCGCGACGGTGCCGATGACTATATCGAGGGTTGGGCTGAGCGTCTGGAATACGATGGCAAGCGCAATCAGGTCGAGTTGTTCCAGAAGGCTCGTCTGAAGCGCAATAATGACGAGATTCGTGGCGATTACATTTTTTATGATGCGGTTGCGGAAACCTTTCGTGTAGGCCCGGCTGCACCCAATGCTGACAAAGCCACGCCGGCCGCCCCGCCTGGGCGGGTGCGAATGGTCATTCAGCCAAAACCAGCCACCACGCCTGTTGCTCCTGCGCCTGCAACACAGCCATTGCCACTGAAAACCGCGCCGTCAATCAATAAGCCGCGCGAAGAATAAGCTGTTCCGGAATTACATGAAAAAACTGCAAGTCAGCAATCTACGCAAGAAATACAAATCACGCACCGTGGTGCGGGACGTGTCGCTGAGTATTGATGAAGGCGAGGTTGTAGGTTTGCTGGGGCCGAACGGCGCCGGCAAGACCACCAGTTTCTACATGATTGTCGGTCTGGTGGCCAGCGATGGCGGCAAAATCGAGTTGGGTGGCGAAGATATTACCCATTGGCCGATCCATCGCCGTGCCAGACAGGGCCTGTCCTACCTGCCGCAGGAAGCCTCGATTTTCCGCAAGATGACGGTGGCCGAAAACATTCAGGCCATTCTCGAATTGTCCGGTGCCGGCAAGGACGAGGTGCAGTCACGACTGGATGCCTTGTTGCAGGATTTGCATGTGTCACATTTGCGCGACAGCCCTGCCATCGCCTTGTCGGGGGGGGAGCGTCGGCGCGTGGAAATTGCCCGTGCACTGGCCAACGACCCACAGTTTATCTTGCTGGATGAACCGTTTGCGGGGGTGGACCCGATTGCCGTTCTGGATATCCAGAAGATCATTCGTTTTCTCAAGGGGCGCGGCATCGGTGTGCTGATTACCGATCACAATGTGCGGGAAACGCTTGGAATATGTGATCGGGCGTATATCATTAATGATGGAGGGGTTCTCGCAGACGGGAAACCGGACGAAATTGTTTATAATGAAAACGTCCGCAAAGTCTATCTGGGCGAGAATTTCCGGCTGTAAGCATTGGGCTGGGAGTGCCTCTCAGGCGTATAATGCCAATGGGTTCCTGTCGTTTTGGGGCTTGTTGTTCCACTCACTCATCCCGATATCGGATTTATGTATTCACGTTTTGTCTGCCAACGCTGGTCTTCGGCCTGTTTGCTCCGCGCTAGCTCCGCTCTGGTTGAGCGTTTTGTCGCTAAAGGCCGGGCATGAAACAGTCGCTGCAGCTAAAACTGTCTCAGCAGCTGACGCTTACGCCACAGTTGCAGCAGTCGATCAAGCTGTTGCAGTTGTCTACCCTCGATCTGAATCAGGAAATAGAAAAATTCCTGCAGGATAATCCGCTGCTTGAACGTGCCGATGATTTCGACGAGGGCTCGTCGGTAATGCATTCGGGCAACGAGTCTGTATCCCCAGGGCAACACGAGAGCGATGTCGCGCCAGAGCGTGAACACGATCATGAACATGGGGGCGAGACCCCGCATGAAAACGAGCATGCTGCGGATACCGTCAACACGGATGACTGGGGCGAAGACACCAGCTACGGCAACCCGCGTTCGGAAGATGACGACAATAACGATCAGCAGTTTATGGTGGCTGCTGTACCTTCATTACGTGAGCATCTTGAGGCTCAACTGCGCCTGACTGCACTCGATCAGCGTGACCTCGCCTTGGTTACGCTGTTGATCGATACCTTGGATGATGACGGTTTTCTCACTCAGCCTCTGGAAGAAATTGCTGATTCATTGCCAGAAGAGCTGGATGTTGAGCTGGACGAATTGCAAGTGGCGCTGCGTCTGTTGCAAACCTTTGAGCCGGCGGGGATTGCAGCCCGCAGTCTGAGCGAGTGCTTGTCGCTGCAACTGGATGCGCTGGAGTCCAGGGCAGATGTTCGAGTCTGTGGCTTGGCACGTCGTTTGGTTGCCGGGCATCTCGATCTACTCGCCAGCAAGGACTACAATAAACTCAAGCGACAGTTGCAGTGTACCGATGCCGAGTTGCGTGCCGCTCAGGATCTGATCCAAAGCCTGAATCCGCGACCTGGTGCACAGTTTGGTGCGGCGGATACGCGTTATGTCGTCGCCGACGTTGTTGTGCGGCAAGTGAAGGGGGTCTGGATCGCCAGCCTGAATTCCGCTGCGATGCCGCGATTGCGTGTCAATCGTATGTATGCGGACATTCTCAGTCGCCACCGTGATGGTTCAGGTGGCCAGTTGGCAACGCAGTTGCAAGAGGCCAAATGGTTGATCAAGAATGTACAGCAGCGCTTCAATACAATTTTGCGCGTTGCGCAGGAAATTGTTGATCGTCAGTCGCGCTTTTTCGAGCATGGAGAGGTGGCGATGCGACCGCTGGTGCTGCGCGATGTGGCAGATGCGGTGGGTTTGCACGAATCAACGATTTCGCGGGTTACTACGCAGAAGTACATGCTGACGCCACGCGGGATTTATGAACTGAAATATTTCTTCGGTAGCCATGTGGAAACCGATACCGGTGGCGAGTGTTCTGCCATCGCTATCCGGGCGTTGATCAAGCAGTTGATTGCCAATGAGGACCAGAAAAAGCCGCTTTCAGATAGCACCATTTCTGAACTTCTGGCCAAACAGGGTATCGTAGTTGCAAGGCGGACGGTAGCCAAGTATCGTGAAGCCATGCAGATACCTCCCGTTAACCAACGCAAGTCGCTGTAAGCAGTAAACAGCAATGATTTAAAGTGTGCTGCCATGCCGAAAGCGAATCACAGCTGGTGTGGCAGTGCAGTCAAACCGATGTAAGGAGAATCAAATGAATCTGAACCTGAGTGGGCATCACCTGGAAATCACACCGGCCATCCGTGAGTATGTTGTCTCCAAGCTGGAGCGCATTTCTCGCCACTTCGATCACGTGATTGATGTGAACGTGATCATGTCGGTTGACAAGCTGAACCAGAAAATTGAGGCAAATGTCCACCTGCGTGGCAAGGATATTCATGTCGAGTCGATTGAAGAAGACATGTATGCCGCGATTGACTCGCTGATCGATAAACTGGATCGGCAGGTTCTGAAGTACAAGGAGAAGTTTGAAGGGCGTCGTAACGAAGGTGGCCTGAAGCATCAGCCTTTGTCGGACGAGGTTGCCTGATAGGTCAGGCGGCGTGATGGCTTATATGCTATCTGTTGCTGCCGTATCGGATCGGGCTTCTGCTGGGTTAGCAGCGGCCAAGCAAGGAGCGTCATCTGGCGCTCCTTTTTTCTTGGGCTGGCTTGATCTGTGTCGATTCCGGATTACAATCAACCCTTTGATGTATGCCATGAATGGCCACGCTTGTGGCAGTAAAACATGAGTCAGATTAATAACATCCTGCCACGATCCAATGTGTTTTTCGATCTGGACGTTGGCAGTAAGAAGCGGGTTTTCGAGCAGGTTGGACTGTTGCTGGAAAACTCGGAAAAATTATCGCGCAGTACGGTTTTTGATAGCCTGTTTGCCCGTGAGCGCTTGGGTTCTACCGGCCTTGGCCATGGCGTTGCCATTCCACATGGCCGTATCAAGGGCTTGCGCGAGGCGGTGGGGGTGTTGATCAGGCTGAAACAGCCGATTCTGTTTGATGCGCCAGATGGCAAACCAGTGTCACTGCTGTTTGTGTTATTGGTGCCGGATCAGGCTACCGATCTGCATTTGCAGTTGTTGTCCGAGTTGGCCCAGCTATTCAGCTCCAAGGCACTGCGTGAGAAGCTGCTGACTGCGCCCGATGCCGAAACCTTGTATCGGTTGGTGATCGAGTGGGGCCAAAATGCCGCAGGTTAGTGTTCGGCAACTGTACGAAGATAACGCCAAGAAATTGCAGTTGGTGTGGGTGGCGGGCAAGGCAGGTGGGGATAATCTGCTCACCAACGATATCGTGCAGAAGCCAACCCTGTCGTTGGTCGGGCATCTGAATTTTGTCCATCCCAACCGCGTGCAGGTATTGGGTGTGGCTGAAATGGCCTATCTCAAACAGCTGGATGCAACTACGCTGCGATCCTCTTTATCGCAGCTATTTTCCAATCAGATGGCAGCCATGATTGTTGCCAACGGTGAACCTGCCACGCCCGAATTGATTGATGCTTGCGAGGCTGGCAACGTGCCGCTTTTTTCTTCTCCGGAAAAAAGCCCGTATCTAATGGACGTGATGCGCTTTTATCTGGCCAAGGCGCTGGCGGTTTCCACCATTATGCACGGGGTGTTTCTGGATGTGCTGGAGGTGGGTGTGCTGTTGACTGGCGGCAGCGCCATGGGCAAAAGCGAGCTGGCTCTGGAACTGATTTCACGCGGCCATGGGCTGGTGGCAGACGACGCGGTCGAGGTGTTCCGGGTGGCGCCAGAAATTCTGGAAGGTCGCTGTCCCGCATTGCTCAGGGATTTTCTGGAAGTCCGTGGACTGGGCATCCTCAATATCAAGGCCATTTACGGTGAAACAGCGGTACGCCCGAAGAAGACGCTAAAGCTGGTGATCCATCTGGAAAAGGCTAATCCTGAAAATATGGGGCAGCTGGATCGCCTGCAAATGCAGCGGGCAACCCAGGATGTGCTCGGTGTGCCAGTGCGGCGTGTGGTGTTGCCAGTAGCCGCAGGGCGAAATCTGGCGGTACTGGTGGAGGCAGCGGTGCGCAACTACATCCTGCAATTGCGCGGTATGGACAGCACGCGTGAATTTATCGAACGTCAGCAGCGGTATATGGAATCAGGTGAGGAATAGTTATGCAGCTGATCCATGAGGTATCGGGCCAACCGGACATTAAATTGGTGATCATTACCGGTTTGTCCGGCTCGGGCAAAAGTGTCGCGCTCAAGGTGCTGGAGGATGCCGGCTATTATTGCATCGATAACCTGCCGGTGAATTTTCTGCCGGAAGTGGTGCGCTGCCTGCGTGATGCCAATTATCACAATCTGGCGATCAGCGTGGATGTGCGGGGCGGGCCGAGTATCGAGGCACTGCCGCAGCGAATGGATGCCATTCGCGCCGATGGTATCGATGTGCGGCTGATGTTTCTTGAAGCCAAGGTGGATACCCTGGTCAAACGTTTTTCCGAAACACGGCGTCGCCATCCTTTGAGCCATGACAAACTCACGGTTACCGAAGCTATTACCCAGGAGCGGGAAATGCTCGGGCGGGTGGGGGACCTGGGGCATCGGATCGACACTTCGGAGCTGAATGCCAACGCCTTGCGTAACTGGGTCAAGGCGTTTGTCGAAATGGATCGTTCACGCATTACCCTGATCTGCCAGTCATTTGGCTTCAAACATGGCATTCCGCTCGACGCGGATATGGTGTTTGATGTTCGTTGTCTGCCCAACCCCTATTACGACGTGCGGCTGCGCCCGTTCACCGGCAAGGACCGGCCGGTGGTGGAGTTTCTCGAATCGCAATCTGATGTGCTGGCCATGTACCAGGACATTGAGGCTTATGTCGCGCGTTGGCTGCCGCACTTCATCAATGACAACCGTAGTTATCTGACGGTGGCCATTGGCTGTACCGGCGGTCAGCACAGGTCGGTCTATCTGACTGAGCGTTTGGCACAGCGTTTTGCCGATGAGCAGCAGGTGCTGATTCGGCATCGGGAGATGCAGGTGTGAAACACTGGCTGCAACTGATGCGTCCGGGTGATTGGCTGGTAGCCGGAGCTGGCGTGCTGGCATTGGCTTGGTTGTTGCCATTGCAAACTCAGGGCAAGGCCGACAGTGTCGTGATTCGTGCCAACGGGCAGGTGTATCGTCAATTGGATTTGCGTTATGACCAGACACTGAACGTGCCAGGGCCGCTGGGGGATACCGTAGTGCAGGTCGCCGATCACCGGGTACGGATAGAGCGTGACCCCGGGCCACGCCAGTATTGTGTGCGCCAGAGCTGGCTGCAGCAGACAGGGCAGGCGGCGGTCTGTTTGCCAAATCGTACCAGCATTGAACTGCAGGGCCAGGGTGGCGGCATCGACACCGTCAGTTACTGAGCTGCAACCCACCGCCGATGATGTGCGTTTGGCACGGCTGGCGGCACTGGCGCTGGGCTTGGCGGTGATTGAAGCGGCGCTGCCTTCGCCATTGCCTGGCATTAAACCGGGTCTGGCCAATATCGTAACCATGCTGGTTTTATTGCGTCTGGGGTGGCGTGCGGCCTGCTGGGTCTCGCTGCTCAGAGTGCTTGGAGCCAGCCTGATGCTGGGCTCTTTTCTGACGCCTGGCTTTTTCCTGAGCCTGGCTGGCGCCTTGTGTAGCTTGTTGGTGCTCGGGGCTTGCAGGGTATTGCCGCAACGCTGGTTTGGCCCGGTTAGCCTAAGCCTGTTTGCAGCTTTTGCGCATATTGGCGGCCAGTTGTTGCTGGCCTGGGTCTGGTTGCTGCCTTCTGCTGCAATCACTTTCATGTTGCCGGTTTTTGCTGCTGCAGCTTGGGTTTTCGGCCTCAGTAACGGCTTATTGTGTGCCCATTTGCTGAGCGGGCTGGAACGGGGGGGCAAGTGAAGATGTTTTCAGGAAAGCGCATCGTCCGCCTCGCCGGCTGTCTGGCTCTGCTCTTGCTGCTGGGGAGACAAGCCTGTGCCGTTGAATGGGTGGTGCTGCGTATTCCGGGCGTGGTTGACGAACATGCGTTTGATTTGTTCAGCGTATATCTGTTTGCCGATGAAGTGACTTTCTGGCACCGGGTTCGCCCAACTGCACCAGAGGCAGGTTATCGCCTGCTACGGCAGCGGATACAGTGTACTGAACAGACGCTGGCAACACTCACGGAGCTCGATTATCAGCAGGATGGGCGTTTGCTGAAGGTGAATACGCCCTATGCGCGTGATGTGCAATCCATCTCGCAGCCTGAAGAGCGCGAACTGGCTGCGTCTATTTGTCGTTTGATCGGCCGCAAGGGTAACCTGACGACGATGCCTTCCGAAAAGCAAGGTGGAGAAAAACCATGATCGACTGGCCTTATACGCCACCTCAAGTGGATGAGTATGCCGGTAAAACCATCGCGCTGGCTTTGACCGGTGCGTCTGGCATGCCCTATGCGTTGCGCCTGTTGCAATGCCTGCTGGCAGCAAAGGTCAGGGTCTGGTTATTGTATTCTCAGGTGGCGCAGATAGTGGCCGCGCAGGAAATGCAGCTGGCCTTGCCATCTCGCCCGGCCGAGGTCGCGGATACGCTGGGTCAATGGTTCGCGGCAGAGCCAGGGCAGCTGCAGGTGTTTGGACGTGATGAATGGTTTGCGCCAATTGCGTCCGGCTCTAATCCTGCAGATGCAATGGTGATTTGCCCTTGTACCATGGGCACGCTGGCGGCGGTGGCGCAGGGGCTGAGTGATAACCTGATCGAGCGCGCTGCAGACGTGATGCTGAAAGAGCACAAGCAGCTGATTCTGGTGCCGAGGGAAACACCGTTCTCGGCGATTCATTTGGAGAACATGCTGAAGCTGGCGCGTTTGGGGGCTGTCATCCTGCCGCCCAATCCGGGCTTTTATCAGCAACCGGACAGCGTGGCGCAACTAGTGGACTACGTGGTGGCGCGGATACTCGATCATCTCGGCATCAACAATCGCCTGTTACCCCGCTGGGGGGCTGGGCAAGCCTAATTCAGTGCGTAGGATGCCACTTCGTTGTCAATGAAATCGACTTCGATCAATTGCTTCGGAGGGGTCAGCAAATTGACCAGTTGCCGATAATCCAGACCGTAGAATTCGCGAATCGACTGAATCAGAGAGAAACGGTTGGTTTTCGAGTGCTCCTCCATCTGGCCAATCAGCCAGCGGGCTACTTCAAACGCTTCGTCCTGCTGCAGGTTGCTGAGAAACATGCGGTTGTTCTTGATAAAACCCGCTGCTTCCATCACGTCTTCGATTTGATGCCAGTAGCGGGTGCACAAGTCCTGGCCACATTGTTCATAGTTAAGATTGATTACGATCGCGGTGTTCATCTTTTCTCGCCTCTTGCTGATCCGCTTGCCTTAGAAAGCGCAACCGGGCTTGGTTTCGCTGGCCCCCTGCTTCATTTCCTGCGACACCTGACGTTTGTGTAATTGTGTTGTCGTGCGCACTAGAGTTGCGGCTCTGTCGTGCAACGAGTGCTCTTTATATAGTACAGATCCTGTCTGTTTGCTGAATATCTGTTTAAAACTAACAGTTTAATGATGTTGTGTTACGGCCGGATGATGTGCCGTCAGTTCTTCGCGCGCCATGCGCACCGCGTTGACCGCTGCATTGCCCAGGTTGGTGCTGGCAAAATGCGTGACCTGGCGTGTGGCCTTGCTCATTGATTCAACGGCACAACTACCCACCGTCATTGCCGAGCACATCGGCTGCATCGCTGCTGCCGGCAGGCTGCCGCAAGGTGAAAATTGTTTGATGGTCTGCAGCAAGTTGCGATTGGCTTCGGCCAGCAGTCGTTCCGATGCCTGGAGCCAGTCTGCCTGGGCATTGCCGGTGGCGATATACAGATCCTTGGAGGCGTGCACGCCTTCTTCCAGACTGTTCTGCAGGATTGCCGAGCGTTGGCTGAGCCAAGCTTCCAGCGCATCTGCCTTGGCTTGTTGCTGCTGCTGTATATTGCACAGCATTTGATGGGCAACACGGTTTTGCCAGCCCAGCAGGTCACCCAAACTGCGCCATGCCGTGCTGGTGAGGCAACCCAACAGCAACACCGGGGCGGGGGAGGGCAAGGAGGCTGTAGATCTGTCTGCGCGCATGAGATTCCAAACCGATTAGTGGGTTTTTGCGACCATGCCTGGCTGCCATTTCAGTCAAGCTTTGATTTTGATTCTAAAGCAGATCTATTCGGGTTGATACTCTAAAAAAGGTTGATGTGTCAGGCTTTCTCCGAGACTGAGCAGCATGGCCGCTGTCGCGCCCCAGATGAAGCGGTGTTGGTAGTTGACGGCATAATAGCTGCCGGTTCGCCCATCCAGCTCATACTGGTGTTTTATGAAGTTTGCCGGATGCAAAAATAGTTGCAGCGGCACTTCGAATGCCTCCGCCACTTCGTTGGCATCCGGCGTCAGTGCCAGTGGCGGAGTCAGTAGTCCAACCACCGGGGTGACATCAAAGCCGGTGATGGTGATGTAGTTGGGCAATCTGCCTATCAGATGGATTTGCTCTGCCGCCAGACCGATTTCTTCCTGGCTTTCGCGTAGTGCCGTGGCTTCAGGGCTGCTGTCGCCGGCTTCGGCCCGGCCTCCGGGAAAGCTGATCTGTCCCGGATGTTTGCGCAGATGATCGGTGCGTTGTGTCAGTAGTACCGACAAGTGGCTGGGGTAATACACCAATGGTACCAGCACAGATGCCGGTGTCAGTGTTTTGCCTTGCAGGTCCTGCAGGCGATCGCCGCGTGGCTTGTGCGGTTTGGCGTGTGCCAGGCGCTCCCTGATCCGGGTAAGACTGTCATTGAATGACAGCCCTTGCAGGACGGAAGATGCCTGGAATGGGGTTGGCTGGTTGGGCATGGCCTTGCAGGTGATAGCTGTTATGAAATGAATTCATTTTAGGCCTTGTTGCCTTGCGTGACAGCCCTTTAAACAGCTACGTTAACCGGCTCTGCCTTGAGTATCAGTGATAGGCAGCTGGCGGGAATTCCGACCAGATAGCCACGCTTGCCGCCGTTGATGTAGATGGTGTCGAGCTCGAGGATGCTGGCTTCGGCATACACCGGCATATTTTTGCGCGTGCCAAAGGGTGAGGTGCCACCCACCATGTAGCCGGAATGACGGTTGGCAACCTCGGGTGTACAGGGGGAAATGGTTTTGACGCCGAGATGCCGCGCCAGGTTTTTGGTGGAGACCTCGCGGTCACCATGCATCAGCACAATCAGCGGGTTCTTTGCCTCATCTTCCATGATCAGTGTCTTGATCACGCAATGTTCATCCACCCCCAGTTCGCGGGCGCTGACGGCAGTGCCGCCGCGCTCCTCGTATTCGTAGGGGTGGTGGCTGAAATCGATCTTGTGCTGGCGCAATACCCGGATCGCCGGCGTTACCGGGTATTTGTCCTGTGCCATCTTAGCCGCGCCGCCAGGTGGTGCCCTGCGGGCCATCTTCGAGCACGATGCCGGCTGAGGTCAGTGCATCGCGGATACGATCCGATTCCGCCCAGTTTTTCGCTTTGCGTGCGGCCAGTCGCTGTGCGATCAAATCATCAATCGCTTCCGCACTCAGGCCATCGGCACCGCTGCCCGCCTGCAGATAGGCTTGCGGATCTCGTTGCAACAGGCCCAGCACACCGGCCAGTGCGTGCAATAAGCCAGCCAGTTCGGCCGACTGGGTTTTGTTGACTTCATTGGCCAGTTCAAACAGCACTGCGATCGCTTCCGGCGTGGCAAAGTCATCGTTCATGGCTGTTTGCACGCGCTGGGCATAACTGTTGTTGGCCCAGTCGATAGCGACCTTGGCCGGGGCTACGTTTTTCAGCGTGGTGTAGAGGCGGGTCAGCGCATTGCGGGCGTCATCCAGATGTGCGTCCGAATAGTTCAGCGGGCTGCGGTAGTGGGTGCGCAGAATCAGGAAGCGCACCACTTCGGCATCGTATTGCGCCAGCACTTCACGAATGGTGAAGAAGTTGCCCAGCGACTTCGACATTTTTTCGTTGTCGACGTTGAGGAAACCGTTGTGCATCCAGTAGTTGACGTACTTGTGGTTGTGCGCACCTTCCGACTGGGCGATTTCGTTTTCGTGGTGCGGAAACTGCAAGTCCTGCCCGCCTCCGTGGATGTCGAAATGATCGCCGAAATGGTGTTCGCTCATCGCCGAGCATTCGATGTGCCAACCCGGACGGCCCTTGCCCCAGGCCGAATCCCAGGCTGGTTCATTGGGCTTGGAGGCTTTCCACAAGACGAAATCCAGCGGGTCTTTCTTGTTGGTGTCGATATCCACGCGTTCGCCCGCACGCAGATCGTCGAGCGATTTGCCGGACAATTTGCCGTAGCCGTCAAAGCCGTGTACCGAGTAATACACGTCACCGTTTGGCGCCGGATAGGCGAGGCCGTTGTCGACCAGACGCTGGATCATGGCCAGCATGCCTTCCACGTGCTGGGTGGCACGCGGTTCGTGGTCGGGTTTCTGCACGCCGAGTGCTGCCGCGTCTTCATCCATGGCCTGGATAAAACGTTCGGTCAGTTGGCCGATGCTTTCGCCGTTTTCGGCGGCGCGTTTGATGATCTTGTCGTCGATATCGGTAATGTTGCGCACATAGGTCACGTCAAAGCCCGAGGTGCGCAGCCAGCGCTGCACCATGTCGAATACCACCATTACCCGCGCATGGCCCAGATGGCAGTAGTCGTACACCGTCATCCCGCACACGTACATATTGACCTTGCCGGGTGTGATCGGAGTGAAAACTTCTTTCTGGCGCGACAGCGTGTTGTAGAGCGAAAGCATGCCAAAACCTCTTGAGCAGTAGGCGGGGAAACCGGCTATTTTATCAAACTCGCCGCAAGGACGGAAAAAGCTCTCGTCGTTGGTCTGTTTCTGGCTTCTATACTGAATCTCAGCCAGGCCCGTTTAACATTTGTTAAAGCGTTGACCGGCGTTAATTTGTTGCAATCTGCCTGTGTCACAATGGCGGCGTGAGCAGATCGCTACCAGCCAAGCTATCGGTTTGGTTGCATGTTCCGCATTGTTTCAATCTGTTTCCGGCCGTTGACCGGCCTTTGTTTGCAAGGGATTTGATCATGGGCCCACATTACCTGACTCGGATGTTCTCGCCGCGCTCCGTTGTCGTCTACGGCGCCAGCGACACGCCGGATTCATTGGGCAGGTTGGTGTTCCAGAATTTGCTGTCGAGCAGTTTCGGCGGCGAGTTTTACGCTGTCAATCTGCGCCATCGCCAGGTGGCTGAGGTGACGGCCTATCATTCGGCCTGCGATATCGGCAAACCGGTTGATCTGGCGGTGATTGCCACCCCCCCGAAAACCTTGCCGGATGTGATCAAGGATTGCGCCAAAGCGAACATCCGCTTTGCGGTGATTGTTTCGCAGGGGCTCGCCACGGTTGGAGAAAAACACGCCAGCCTGCTGCAAGAAGTGGGGCAACTGGCGCGCAAGCTGAATGTACGCTTGCTTGGGCCCAATCTGTTTGGCCTGATGCGGCCGCGTATCGGCCTCAATGTATCGACGTTCGATGCCAACATCCTGCCGGGCAACGTGGCCTTGGTCTCGCAATCCACTGCTTTGGCTAGCACCATCCTTGATTGGGCAAAGAGCAATCAGGTGGGTTTTTCCAGTGTGGTGTCGCTGGGTGCATCGGTGGATCTGGATGTGGGCGAGGTGCTGGATTATCTGGTCAACGATAACCAGACACGCGGTATCTTGCTGTATCTGGAGGGGGTGCGGGATTCGCGCAACTTCATGAGTGCGTTGCGTGCTGCATCGCGTGCCAAGCCGGTTATCGTCATCAAGGCCGGGCGTACCGCCGGCACCAATATTGCCGCACGCACCCACAGTGGCGCCATGGTGGGGCGCGATGAGGCCTTTGAAGCCGCATTGCGACGTGCCGGTGCGGTGCGGGTGCGCAGTGTGGTCGAGCTGTTTGCTGCAGCCAAGGTGCTGACGGCCAATTACCGCACGCAGGGAAAACGGTTGGCGATTGTCACCAATGGCGCCGGGCCGGGTGTGATGACGGCAGACCGCGCCGCGGATCTGCATGTCAATGTGGCACGTCTGAACCCGGAAACCATCGAGAAATTGAACAAGGTATTGCCCTCCAACTGGTCGCACGGCAACCCGGTGGACATTATCGGTGATGCCGAGCCGGCACGTTTTGAAGTGGCAGTAGAGGCGGTGCTGGCGGATGAAAACGTGGATGCCGTCGTCGTCAATTTCACGCCGCAAATGAATACCGATCCGATTCGTACCGCCGAGGTGCTGGTCGGGCTGCGCGGCAAGACCAATAAGCCGATCCTGCCGGTGTGGATGGGTGAGGGCAAGGTGGCCGCAGCACGCAAGGTGTTCAACGACGCCAAGATGACGCACTACCGCACGCCGGAACATGCCATAGAGGTGTTCTACGCGCTCGCCAGCTATTTCCATAACCAGCAATTGCTGCTGCAGGTGCCGGGGCCGTTGACTCACCAGCAAGAGCCGCGGGTTGATCTGGCGCGAATGATGATCGAGCATGTGCTGGCCCAAGGCCGAACCGTGCTGACTGAAACCGAAGCGAAGGCGGTGCTGGCGGAGTTTCATATTCCGGTCAATGTAACCCGTCTGGCCAAGTCCGCCGATGAGGCAGTTGAGTTGGCTGATGAAATTGGTTACCCGGTGGTGTTGAAAGTAGAGTCGCACGACATCCTGCACAAAACCGATGTGGGTGGTGTGGTGCTGAATCTGGAAACCCCTGCCTCGGTCCGTCAGGCCTATGCCGATATTCAGGTGCGGGTGCGCGAGCGGCGGCCGGATGCACGTCTGTCAGGGATTACCGTGCAGCCAATGATTCGCCGCAGCAATGCCCGTGAATTGATGGTGGGCGTGGTGTACGACAAGGTATTCGGCCCGCTGATTTCATTTGGCACCGGTGGCGTCGCCGTTGAAGTGATTGCCGATCGCTCGGTGGCACTGCCGCCACTGAATGAATTTCTGGTGTCGAACATGATCCGGCGTACCCGTGCCGCCAAGATGCTGGGCGAATTCCGCAATATGCCGCCAGTGAATATGGAGGCGCTGCAAAGCCTGTTGCTGCGGGTGTCTGAACTGGTGTGCGAATTGCCGCATGTGCAGGAAATCGATATCAACCCGGTGCTGGTGGATGAAAACGGTGTGCTGGCGGTAGATGCGCGCATCATCGTTCGTCCTTGGCAAGCGGGGCGTGATCGTTATTCGCATATGGCGATTTATCCCTATCCTTCGCATCTGGAAAACGAAGTATTGTGCCGCGATGGCATGCCGATGCGGGTCCGCCCGATTCGCCCGGAAGACGCCGCGATGCACCGCGAGTTTTTCAACCGACTGTCGGATGAAACGCGTTACAACCGCTTGATGAACACCTTGCGCGAGATGTCGCCGGCCATGCTGGTGCGTTTTACCCAGCTGGACTATGCGCGGGAAATGGCCTTGATTGGCGTAGTGGAAGAGAATGGTGAGGATGCGATTGTCGGCGTGGCGCGTTATGCGTCCAACCCGGATCGTGATTCTTGCGAGTTTGCCTTGACCATACGTGATGATTTTCAGGGTAAAGGCTTGGGGCGCATCCTGATGGAGCAATTGTTTGATGCGGCACGCCAGAACGGCCTGACCACCATGGAGGGCGAGATTTTCGCCAACAACACCAATATGCTGAAGCTGATGACCAAGCTCGGCTTCGAGCTTGGTCCGCACGCCGAAGACCCGGGCTTGCGTCAGGCGGTCAAGATCCTTTGATTAGCTGTTCCAGTTCGCTCGCGGGCACTGCCTGCGAGCGCAGGAAACCCTGGAATTCATCACAGTCATTGGCGCTCAGGAAATCCAGCTGAGTGCTCGTTTCCACGCCTTCAGCGATGGCGCGCATGTTCAGGTTCTTGGCCATCAGGATGATGGTGCGCACCAGGCTGTCATCATCGGCATTGCTGCCCAGATCACGGACAAACGACTGATCGATTTTCAGTGCATCAAACGGGAAGCGTTTCAGGTAACTGAGGCTGGAGTAGCCAGTGCCGAAAT
>JAXMFR010000035.1:0-31449 GCA_046347685.1 Chitinivorax sp. | reverse complement strand
GCTGTACCGGGTAATCGGCTTCTCCGGCGCAACGCTGATCATGCTGGCGATGATGGCAGTCGGCTTTTCGGTGTTCAGCGGCATTTCCTGGCTGCAAGTGATGGAATCGCTCGGCACCTGGCTGGAAAAGGCGTATTTCTGGACCGTTCACAGCTACGAGGCGTGGCAGGATCGCAAGATTGGCGCGGTAGCCAAGGTCGAGCGCGAAGAGAAGGTCAAGGTCGAGAAGAAGAAACAGGAAGTGGCCGAGCCGATCCATATCGAACCGCCGCAACTGGAAGTGCCGGTGGCGAAAAAGGTGGAAAAGGCCATCGAGCAGGAGCAGCGCAAGGAAATCCAGAAACCGCTGTTCGACGATCTGCCGCTGCCGGTGTCAACCGCTTCCGGCTCGCTGCCATCGGTGACATTGCTGGAACCGCCGGGAATCCTGCAGGAAACCGTTACCCATGAAACGCTGGAATACACCTCACGCCTGATCGAGCGCAAGCTGGCCGACTTCGGCGTCGAAGTCAAAATCGTCGCCGCCTACCCCGGCCCGGTGATCACCCGCTACGAGATCGACCCGGCTGTCGGCGTCAAGGGCGCGCAGATCGTCAATCTGATGAAAGACCTGGCGCGCGCGCTGGGCCTGGTATCGATCCGCGTGGTCGAAACCATTCCCGGCAAGACCTATATGGGCCTGGAATTGCCCAACCCGAAGCGGCAGATCGTGCGCCTGTCGGAAATCCTCTCGTCCGAACCGTACGCACAGATGGCATCGCACCTGACCGTGGCGCTGGGCAAGGACATCGCCGGCAAGCCGGTGGTGGCCGATCTGGGCAAGATGCCGCACCTGCTGGTGGCCGGCACCACCGGCTCGGGCAAGTCGGTCGGTGTCAACACCATGATCCTGTCGCTGCTGTACAAATCGTCGCCGCATGATGTGCGCTTCATCATGGTCGACCCGAAAATGCTCGAACTGTCGGTGTACGAAGGCATCCCGCACCTGCTGGCACCGGTGGTTACCGACATGAAGCTGGCCGCCAATGCCCTCAACTGGTGTGTGGCAGAGATGGAAAAACGCTACAAGCTGATGTCGGCAATGGGCGTGCGCAATATTGCCGGCTACAACCAGAAGCTGAAAGAAGCGGAAAAAGCCGGCAAAAAGCTGACCAACCCATTCTCGCTGACGCCGGACGATCCGGAACCGCTCGATGTATTACCATTCATCGTCGTGGTGGTGGACGAATTCGCCGACCTGATGATGGTCGCCGGCAAGAAGATCGAAGAACTGATCGCCCGTCTGGCGCAGAAAGCCCGTGCCGCCGGTATTCACCTGATCCTGGCGACACAACGGCCGTCGGTGGACGTGATTACCGGCCTGATCAAGGCCAATATCCCGACCCGCATGGCGTTCCAGGTGTCGTCGAAAATCGACTCGCGCACCATTCTCGACCAGATGGGTGCCGAGTCGCTGCTGGGTCAGGGCGACATGTTGTTCCTGCCACCCGGCACCGGCTATCCGCAACGGGTGCACGGCGCGTTTGTTGCCGATGAAGAAGTGCACAAGGTAGTCAACTTCCTCAAATCCACCGGCGAACCGGATTACATCGACGGCATTCTCACCGGCGGTGCAACGCTGGAAGATGGCGGCAGTGGCGGCGGCGAATTCGGAGCCGGCGGCGATGCCGAAGCCGACCCGCTGTACGACGAAGCGGTGGCCATCGTGCTGAAAACCCGCCGCGCATCGATTTCGGCAGTGCAACGGCACCTGCGCATCGGCTACAACCGTGCGGCACGGCTGATTGAGCAAATGGAGGCCGCCGGACTGGTATCGCCGATGGAATCCAATGGCAATCGCACGGTACTGGCGCCGAACCGGGAAGAATAACAAGGTAAATCAGTGCATTGCAAACAAGGGCGCACCAGCGCCCTTTTTGTTGCTTGCGGCAATTGCGGCGTCGCCTAGACTGAAATTAAAACCGCGACGCGCTCAAAGGAGGCAACATGAATGCACACTATCGTACCCTCAAGTTCAACCCGATCGATCCGGCATCGGAATGCGCCAAAACCGACAGAGGCTACGACAATCTGACCCTGGATCACCCCGCCTTGGCGGTCATGACCGATTTCCGTCTGGTGCCGGCCGCTACGGTTACCCAGCAGGCATCGCTGGACAAAGCGCTCGACAAGATGAAGACCGTCGGCGTGCGCATGCTGCTGGTACTGGATGACGACAACCGGCTGCATGGGCTGATTACCGCCAATGATATCCTTGGCGAACATGCGATCGAATACATCGAACGCAACCGGGTAAAACGCGAAGAAGTCTGCATCGCCGACATCATGCACCCGACCAGCAGCCTGCGCAGCCTGTCGCTGCAGGATGTACTGCAGAGCAGCATCGGCGATCTGATCCACACGCTGAAAGGCTTGGGGCTGCAGCATGTGCTGGTATCGACCGTCGAATATGGCGAACCGAAAATCCGTGGCATTTTCTCGGCAGCGGAAATCGCCCGCCAGCTCAGGCTGGAGCTGGACCCGATGGGCCACGCCCGCAGTTTTGCCGAGCTGGAAAAAGTGCTGTTGCACGTCAAGGTCGCCTGAATCGACACAGCTTAACGGCATGACGGCCCTCGCACTGACGAGGGCTGTTTGCATTCCGACCATCGCCCCCGCCACCAGCCGCCAATGAAACCGCCGCTGATCCTGTTCGGCGCATTCGACCGCCACAACCTCGGCGATCTGCTGTTCCCGCATATTGTTGCCGCACTGCTGCCCGAACGCCAGCCGGTATTTGCGGGGTTGATGCAGCGCGATCTGCGCCGCTTCGGCGAACACCGGGTACAGGCAATCGCCGACATCGCCCGCAATTGGGGCGACCAGCCCGCCGATCTGATCCACGTCGGCGGCGAACTGCTCGACTGCGATCTGTATCAGGCCACAGTCATGCTGCAGACGCCAGCCAATGCCGCCGCCAGCATCGCGCGTTACGACACCGACCCCGCGGCCGGGCTGCACTGGGCACAGCAGCAAACCGGGCTGCCGCAGCAATGCGGCTATCTGGCCGACAAGCGCTGGTTCCGCCAGCCACGCCATTTCATTTACAACGGCATCGGCGGAGCCGGCCTCACTACCCTACCCGTGTCGTGCCGGGCCGAAGTGCTGCAGCGCTTGAGTCAAGCGGAACATATCGGTGTGCGCGAGCAACAAACCCTGGCAACGTTGGCGGCTGCCGGCATTGCCAGCGAGCTGCAGCCGGACTGCGCCGCACTGTTGCCACAATTATTCCGGCCAGCGGTTGTAACCTGTGGCCGGCAAGGCGAAGTCGCCAATGTCCGGAAGGCATGCCCTAATGGCTATCTCGCGATCCAGTTTGCCAGCGAATTGGCTGACGACCAGACGCTGGCGACCATCGCCGCACAATTGAGGCCGGCAGCGCGACAACACCGGTTGGCCTTGGTGTTTTTTCGCGTCGGCGCGGCACCGTGGCACGACGAGCTGCAGCCCTACCGGCGCCTCGCGGCACATCTGGCGGGCATCGCCGTGCATTTGTTTGAATCGCTCAACATTTGGGACATCGTCGCACTGCTGGCCCACGCTCGCTGCTATTGCGGCACCAGCCTGCACGGCCGGATCGTCGCCAACGGTTTTGGCATACCCGCTGTCAGCCTTGCCGGCAACGGTGCGGCGGTAAAGGTAGCGGCCAATCTGCAGATGCTACAGCCAGCCGATGGTAGCGAACTGATCCAGCCAGGCGATCTCGCCGCAGCCATTGAACGCGCAATGGCAAGCCCGGCTAGCGGGCTTGCTGCTGCCGCCACGCAAGCGGCAACGGCATGCCGGCGTGGCTGCGAACGATGGCTGCAACTACTGAGGTAAGGCTCAGTGCCGCGCCGCGCGGTATTTTGCCAGCTCGGCGCGGAACCAGTCGCCGCTCGGCATTGGCGCTGCGCCCTTGCAGCGCACCTGATAGGGTTTGCCGCTGATGCTGCTTTCGGTTGCGGCGCGCTTGACGAAATCTTCGGTTGTGCCGACGTAGCCCTTGTCGAGCAGATATTCGTATTTCTTGTGCAGATGATTTACCGCTTCGTCGGCGCCATACCAGCTGCCATTGCGGTTGAATTCGCAACCGGAGCTTTTCAGGTAACTGAACAGGTGATCGATTTCCACCCTGGTTTGCGGTGCCGGAGTAGCAGCCAGCGCCACGGCCGGTACCAACAACAGCAAGGATGCGAACAGTTTTTTCATAATTTTGGATCACACGAATGAATTAAAGGATTTATTTAACCAGGCGAACGTTCTTGATGAACAACAGCCTGTCGTTCGCACCGGGGCCGGCAATCCGGCCACGGTTAGGCTCGACGGCAAGCTCCGCCCGCACCTTTTGGTTTTTCAGTGCGCGCTTTAGTTCCGCAACCTCACTCTCGCCGAGAGTGTCAAACCAGTCGCCGCAGTGGCCGTCGCAATAGGCCTCCAGCTTCTTGCCACCAAGCGGTTGAATAATCAGGCGCATATCGTCGGTACCACCGCCGCCGAGCAACCTGCCGTCGAACGGAGCGGCGCTGGCAAGTGGCAGCAGCACGGCGCCAGCCAGTGCGAACAAACGCAACATCCTTGCATACCTCAAAAAGCGCGCAGTATGCGGCGGGATCGGCCATCAGGCAATGGCACAGGAGGTGGAGGTGGAGGCGGAATCAGCGTCGGCAAAGGCAGCAACAGCGCGCCGTCAGCGCTCGGTATCCGGTTGATGCGGGCCGCTGGCACGGCTCTGCAACAGTGGCGTCAGATCGGCCGAACGCAGCGCGCCTACTGCCGCCTCCCAGCGCCCCTCTGCACACAAACCCTGAATTCCGGCATCTTCATATGCCTGCACTGCGGCGTCGATGAGTGCGTTGCGAATACGTTCTACCATCTCGTTCATGCTCATGCCCCGAATTCAAAACTGCCATAGCCGGCACAACAAGCCACCCCACGACATGCCACCGGCTCAATAACAGGCCAGCAGGCCGCACCGACCGGCAACCGCGCTGAACCAGAATCAGGTAACCCGGGCGTTACGAATCACCCGTGCCAACACAGCAGGCGACAAACGGCCGAGCAGCACGCCGAAACGCTCACGTGCGTCGAACCGTCACCAGTCAACGCCGACAGTGAGACATTGCTGCGCACATAACCCGGCAGAATCACCGATACACCAATGCCGGCGGCAAACACCTCGGCGCGCAGCGCGTCGTAAAAGCCGATGATGGCGTGTTTGGCCGCGGCATAGGCCGAGCGATACGGCATCGATAGAATGCCCGCAGCCAAGCCAGATTACTAATTTAGCCTGGCAGTTTCCGCGCAGCCCAAACAGCGCACAGGCCAAGCAATATCAGCAGCGAGACATCGATGTCACTGCTAATGCGACCAGTCGTGCATCCGCCCCCCGAACCGGGCTCTTCATTTGGCGCAACCACCGCATCCGGGTGCACATCGAGAGATTGAATGCCGGCACCCGTTGCAACCATGAGATGCTCTGTCTCAGCGTCAAGATAAAGACTCATGGATGTATCAGAAAAGATACCAGACAGTTCTGGCAATGGCAGCCATGTCGCGCCCTGATCGTTACTGCGATAAATCCGCCGATCAGCAAAGATCGAATACATTTCCGACGGGCGGCGTGGGTGAATCGCCAGCAAATCCAAAGTTGTCGCCAACTTGGCCCAGGTCTTGCCGCCGTCGCTTGTCCGGTAATTAGACGCAACCGGCCACCCAGATAATAGTGCGTAGTAAACGCCAGGCTCGCCGCCGGAGCTGATTTTAATATCGCTGGCTTCCTGCTGCGGCCCGTCTAGATCCAGTTCATTGACCGTCTTGCCACCGTCATCGAAATGAAAGAGCACTGCCCCATACAGGCGATCGTTGCCGGAGCGTCTTTGCCCTAAAAACAACCATGAGTCGGGCAACCGGGCATCGTGATACACAGTCTGAATATCCCGCAAGGTAGTGATCAGCAACCACGGTCCGGTGATGTTATCTGCCTGATAAAGCTCGAAAGGATGGTGCGGATCGAAAGTGCAACAAACTGGTTCATAACGATACACTTGCAAATACCAGCGCTCTTTCCCCGCGACAACATCGACAATTGGCTTGACGCGGTCAAACGATGGCGAGCCTTCACTACGTGGAGGCAAGGCTGCGGTGCTCCAGGTTCTGCCGCAATCCCGGCTCACTTCCAGAGCCGAGACACTTGGCTTCAGTTCTGTGAAATAAGCATCAACAGCACTTTGTACGGTTACTGGCAACGTTCGCGTGCGGTAGAGCATATTGGCAACACCATCGACAGCTGCGCCTGCATCGGTAGCAGACAGATGCCAACTCAAGCCATCGGCAGCGGTATATACACCGCTATCGGTCGCGGCCCACAGTCCTTGACAATCGCGTCCAATGCCCTGAACCAGTGAACCTAATCCGCCAGATGCTTTAACCTGCCAGCTATTGCCACTGTCGCGGCTGCTGAGTAGCTGCTGGCCACCGATCAACACTTCATTACTGCTGGCGAAAAGTGAGCGGCTTTCAAAGCCGCTTGGCAGTTGCAGAGTGCGCCAAGTGGTGCCAGCATCAAGGCTCAGGCCCACCTTGTTGACATCAGTCGCGCTGGCCAGAATTGCGTCCGATTCCCAAGCCGGAAAAAACTTGGTTTGTGCCGACCATAACGGCAGCAGAAGCTGCCACATGTTCGGCGCATCCGCAGACCATCTATACAGGCCTTTGGTTGCGGCACTGTTGCCGGCGGCATAGACATAGAGCTGCCTGCTACCATTTGCCAGAGAAACGGCTGAGTTGAGACGGGTAAAGTCACGGCTTACCCGCCCCTCATCCTGCCAGGTACGCCCCTGATCCTTGCTGACGAAAACCACATCCTCCGGTACACGTGAAATGATCGCCCGCAAATCGCCATTAACTGGATTTGAAATCACATCGGTATGGATGCCATTGAACCTGGCGGTAATTTCCGAATCGGCAGCATATTTGCTCCAGCTTTCACCGCCATCATCGCTGCGATACACCGTCGGAAACGCGAACAGATAAACACGCCTGGGATTACTTGAATCAACTCGCAAGCATGGCAGGCTGGCCTGAAACGAAGTTAAAGCAGGCAACTCGCCCGTGTTTAATGCCACCCGCCAATTACGGCCGGCATCGTTACTGGCCCTGAGCGTGCCTTCAACATCCAGCAACCAGACCTTGCTACTGTCCAGCGGATCTACCAAGACATCCTGAAGGCGCGGAATGGCTGGCAGGTTTTTCAGCAGATTGTCCCAGTGCACCCCGCCATCCCGGCTAGCATAAAGCGTGTAATTATTGGGCATGGAATAGAGATTCCGCCCATCGCTCCCACCACGTAAATCCGTGAATGGCGCTTGAAACGGGCCGATTTCAGCCCAGGTAACTTTGTCGGCAGCCAATAACGAGACCGGTAAGCAGGTGGCTGCCGCCAACAACAGGCGGCAGGCATTTAGCAAGAAAACGCGAGACATAGAGATGTACTTTCAAAAGACAGAATCGGCCTATGCAGCGGAAGAGCACGCCGGAGTCAACCGCGACAATCAACCAAACCAAGCCAAATGCCAGATTTAGAGGAAAAACAAGCGCCCCATTCTCGCCAGCAAGCCCGACGACGAACTCCCGGAAACATTCGCAAGGCCGTAACCCACAATCTGGGTACCGGTTTGAAGCGGGCCGGCGCACCGTCCGGCGTAAAAGTATGAATCGTCTGCGCGAAGCGATACGACAGAGTACACGACGAACGTCCGGCAAGTCGATAGAACGGATCATAGCCGAGTTGAATCCTGTCCTGCGCGGATGGTTCGGCTACTTCAAGCATGCGCTACATGGGGTGCCTTCAATTTCGGAGTGATGGCATTCTCCGACACGGACTCTCACCGTGCTGTTCATGCGCCTTCACAGGCGCACGTGTGTTGCGCTACGCTTCGAACCCGCCCTACCCACTACCCCACAGCGCCCCACCAGGCACCAAGCCACACCCCGCATCCCTATTGCCCTGCAGCCTTGCCTGCAAACCAATACCAGAGCGGCTTGCAGGCCGATATCTTTCTACCCTACCGCCCCGGAATCGCCGCCAGCAGTTTCCGCGTGTATTCATGCTGCGGGTTGGCGTAGATGGCGTCGGCGTTGCCGTATTCGACGGCCTGGCCCTGGTGCATCACCAGCAGTTCGTCGGCGAGGTATTTGACGACGGAGAGGTCGTGGGAGATGAAGATGTAGCTCATGCCGTATTCGTCTTGCAGCTCTTGCAGCAGGTTGAGCACCTGGGCTTGCACCGAGACATCGAGGGCGGAGACGGATTCGTCGCAGACGATGATTTCCGGCTGCATGGTAAGGCAGCGGGCGATGCCGATGCGTTGGCGCTGGCCGCCGGAGAATTCGTGCGGGTATTTGTAGAACGCTTGCTCGGGCAGACCGACGCGCTTCAGCAGTTGTATGGCTCTGCCCTTGCGTTCGTCGTCGCTAGCGCCGATGCGGTGGATCAACATCGGTTCCAGCAGGATCTGGCCGACGGTGAAACGCGGGTTGAGCGAGGCGTAGGGGTTCTGGAAGATGATCTGCAGCTTCTTCTTGTACGGCAGGAATTCGCGCTCGGACAGCGCCAGCAGGTTTTGGCCGGCAAAGCTGACTTCGCCGCCCTGCACCGGAAACAGCCGCAGCAGCGATTTGCCGAGGGTGGTTTTGCCGGAGCCGGATTCGCCGACGATGCCGAGGGTTTTGCCCTTGGCGAGTTTGAACGAGACATCCTTGACCGCTGCCAGCTCGTGTTTGCCAAACAGGCCAACGCGGCTGCTGAAGGTTTTGTTGAGGTTTTTCACTTCCAGCAGAATCGGGCCGTAGCTCACGCTGCGCTGACGTTCTTGCGGTGGGCAGGTGTTTGTCGTGGCCGTGGATGAAGTCGTCCACCACCGGCAGGCGCATCGGGCGTTTGTCCAGCGTCGGCCGGCAGGCGAGCAAGGCGCGGGTGTAGACGTGATGCGGCGCGGCGAACACTTGCTCGGCCGGGCCTTGCTCCTTGATTTCGCCGTGTTGCATCACCACCACGTGGCTGGCGATTTCTTTCACCAGCGCCAGATCGTGGGTGATGAACAGGATCGCCATGCCGTGTTTGCGCTGCAGCGACAGCAGCAGCTCGAGAATCTGTTTCTGGATGGTGACATCGGGCGTAGTGTCGGCTTCGTGCGTCAGCAATCAGCAGCCGTCTGCGCGGCAATCGCCATGGCAATCATCACCTGTTGCTGTTGGCCGGAAAGCTCGTGCGGATAATCCGTTGATGCGCCGTGCCGGCTCGGGGATGCTGACTTCGTTCAGCAGTTGTTCCGCCCGCGCCCACGCGGCCTTGCGGCTCATGCCCTTGTGCAGCTGCAGCACTTCGGCGATCTGCGCGCCAACCGGATAGACCGGGTTGAGCGAGCTCATTGGCTCCTGAAAAATCATCGAAATCTGGCTGCCGCACAGCTCGCGGCGCTGCTGCGGGGTTTGCTTGAGCAGATCCTGGCCGTCGAAGACGATATGGCTGCCGCCTTCGATTTCGCTGTTGTCGTGCGGCAGCAGGTCCATCACTGTCAGCGCCGACACCGATTTGCCGGAGCCGGATTCACCGACCAGCGCCACCACGCTGTTGCGCGGCACAGCAAAGCTGACGCCTTTCAGAGCGCGGAAGGTCTGCTTGTTGCCGAGGCGGAAGTTGACGCGCAGGTTGCGGATTTCGAGCAGGTTGTCGGCCATATCAGTTCCGTTTCATTTTCGGATCGAGCGCATCGCGCAGCACATCGGTAAACAGGCCAAACGCCACTACAAAGGTCGACATCACCAGTGCGGTGGTTGCCAGTTGCCACCATTTGCCCAGCACCAGCTCGGACAGCACTTCGTTGATCATCGAACCCCAGGAGATCAGCTCGATCGGCACGCCAAAACCGAGGAAGGACAGGATCACCTCGGCCTTGATGAACTCGACCACCATTTGCGACAGCTGCACCAGGATCAGGTGGCTGACATTCGGCAGGATGTGGCCAAACATGATGCGCGGCGTGCTGGCGCCAATCGCGCCGGCGGCTTCGACGTATTCGCGGCTGCGCTGCTTGATGTATTCGGAGCGGATCAGGCGGTAGCAGCCGGTCCAGCCGGTGAGGCCAAGCACCAGGATCACGGTGCTGATGCCCTTGCCCAACACGGCGGCAAACGCCAGCACCAGCAGGATGTAGGGCACCGAGGTGAAAACGTTGTAGACCCACTCCAGCGCATCGTTGACGCGGCCGCCGAAATAGCCGGCCGTAGCGCCGAGCAAGGTGCCGATGCTCACCGCCAGCAACGCGGCGGCTAGGCCGACGCCAATCGACACCTGGCCGGCCTTGATGGCTTTTTGCAGCACATCGCGGCCCCATTTGTCGCCGCCCAGCGGCAGGCTCCAGCTCAAGGGCTTGGCGGCGGTTTCGTAGGCCTTGGCGCCTTGGTCGATATCGGCGTAATACGGCGCCAGCGGGTCGATGGCGCGGGTTTCGGCATCGACGCTGTGTTGTTCGGTTTTGAAGCGGCTGTTTTCGCCCTGCGGGTTGGGCGCGTCAGCCATAAACGACGGGTTGGCATACGACACGCCCACCTCTTCGTTCCAGTTGCCGGCGAGCCAGCCAAAGCTGGTAGCCAGCGCCAGCAAAAAATATACGATCAGGATGGCGCCGCAGGTGCGCGCCACCTTGTCCGCCAGCAGGCGTTTGCCGGCCAGTTGCCAGAAGCCGTGGGAATGCGTTGTCATGCTCGCAGCCTTATTTGAGTTGCACGCGTGGATCAAGCCACTTGTAGAGCAGATCGACCAGCAGGTTGACCAGCATGGTCAACATCGCCAGATAAATGGTGATCGCCTTGATCACCGGGAAATCGCTGCGTTCGACGGCGGAAATCACCTCACGCCCGAGGCCGGGGATGGAGAAGATTTTTTCCAGCAGAAACGAGCCGATAAACAGCGCCGGCAGCGCCATCGCCAGATTGGTGACAATCGGGATCGCGGCGTTGCGCAACACATGCACCAGCATCACCCGGTGCTCGCTGGCGCCCTTGGCGCGCGCGGTACGCACGTAATCCTGATTGATTTCCTCGACGATGAACGAGCGATACAGACGCAGGCTGGGCGCCACCGACACCATCAAGGCCAGCAGCACCGGCAGCGGCGAATACACCAGCACATTGCGCCAGAAGTCGTCTGACCAGCCCATCACCGGAAACCAGCCGAGCTTGAAGCCAAACAGATACTGGCCAACCACCACGTAAAGCAGGAAGCTGATCGACATCGCCGCGGTGCAGATCATCATCACCGCGCGATCAGTGAGCGAACCGCGCACATAGGCCACGCCCAGCGCCAGCAACACCGAGATGATGCCGTCCAGCAACCACACCTGCCCCATTACCGTCAGCGACACCGGCGCGCGCTGCAGCAGCATCGCCGACACCGCCTCGTTGGTGGACCAGCTGCGGCCGAAATCAAAAGTCACGATCTGCTGGATGAAAATCCACAGCTGCACCCACACCGGCTGATCCAGCCCCAGTTGCTCGCGGATCGCCTTGATCTTGGCGGCACTGGGAATCTTGCCGGCAAGAATGGTGGCCGGGTCGCCGCCGACATAGGTAAACAGGAAAAACACCAGCAGCACCACGCCCAGCAGCGTGGGAATCATCTGCAACACGCGGCGCAACAGATAGGCGCTCATGAGCCACTCCCCTGCTTGCTGGCAGCCATTGCCGGCGGCAGGCGCTGGCCGGTGATTTCGCGGAAAAAGGCATCCGGGCTTGGCTTGCGGCCGAGGAAGCTTTCCACCAATTGGTTCGGATCACGCTGCCCGCCGTTTTCCAGAACCAGCTGGCGATAACGTGCGCCCACCTGTGGGTTCATCACGTTGTCGCCAAACGCAGAAAGCATGTCCAACGCCAGCACTTCCGACCACATATAGCCGTAATAACCGGCCGCGTAGCCGCCAACGATGTGGCCGAAGCTGCCGGGAAACTGCGTGCCGGGCACGTGGCCAAGCGGGGTTTTGCTCTCCATCTCGCTCCAGACGGCCATCGGATCAACCGCCTTGCCGCTGAACAGCGCCATGTCGTAAGCCGCAAACAGCCGCTGGCGCGCATAACGGATGCCCTGGCCAAACTGCCGTGCCTGATTCAGGCGTTCCATCAGTTGCGGGTCAATCGGCTTGCAGGTCGGGCAGACTTCGTTGAACAGCTTTTGTGCCTCGGGGCGGCGTGGCCATTCTTCGTACATCTGCGACGGCGCTTCGACAAAATCACGTTTCACGCTAGTGCCGGCATTCAGTGCGTATCGCGTTTGCGACAACACGCCGTGCAACACGTGGCCGAATTCGTGGAACAGCGTTTCCAGCTCGTCCTGGTTAAAACCATCACGGCTGAAGTTGGTGACCAGCACACTCACCGGCGTGCGTTTTTCCTGCGTGCTCACGGCCCGCACCGGGAAAGCCGCCGCGTGTTTGTATTTGCCGTCACGCGGGAACAGGTCGAGGTAAAAGCTCGACAGATAGGTGCCATTGCCGCGGTCGAATACATCGTAACCGCGCACATCATCGTGCCATTTCGGCAAATCCGGGTTGGCGCGGAACTCCAGGCCATACAAATCGCTGCTGACTTTCAGCAGCCAGGCAATCGTCGGCTCGGACGGAAACTGCGTGCGCACCGCCTGCGCATCAATGCTGTAACGCGCCTTGCGCAGTTTTTGTTCGTAGTAGAGAAAATCCCAGCGGTTGAGCGATGCCTGCGGCAGGTTCAGATGTTTGGCTTTTTCCGCGCCCAGCTCGGCCAGCTCGCGTTTCTCCAGCGCCTCCACCTGGCTCTGCACCTCGGCCAGAAAGCGGTTGACGTTGTCCGGCTGGCCGGCCATGCGTTGTTTCAGCACGAAGGCGGCGTAGCTGTCGGCGCCCATCAGCGTGGCCAGTTGCTGGCGCTGCTGGATTACATCGCGCAAGATCGCCAGATTGGCCTCGCCACCACGGCGGCTGAGTTCGTATTGATAACGCTTGCGCACGACTTCGCTGTCGGCAAAGCCCATGATCGCTTCCGACTCCGGCGCGTCGAAACCGATCAGATAGTTGCCGGCATCGTCACGCCTGGCCTTGGCGAGAAACTCTTTCGGCACACCGGCCAGCTCGTCAGGCGTAAAGCTGAGCCTGGTCTTGTTGTCGCGCAGATTACGGGCAAAGTCCTGGCTCAGCTTGGTGAGGCTGTCCATCAGCTTGCGCACCTGCTCGCGCTTGGCCTTGGGCAGATTGACGCCGGCACGCTCGAACTCTTCCAAGGTCTGGCGACGGGTTTCCACGTCGATTTCGTCATCGACCTTGAGCGCCTTGAAGCGCTGATATAACGCCGGGCTCTGGCCAGTCTTGTTGAACAGCGCCGACAGTTTCAGCTCGCAGGCTTCGGCCGCCTTGCGCACTTCGGCATCCGGGCTGACTTCCGACAGCAAGCCCACCGGGCCGGCCAGATTTTGCACTTCGATGTCGAGGCGGTTCCACGCCTGCAGGGTGTTTTGCAAGGTCACCCGCGACAGCGGCAGTTTTTCCAGCGCGGCAATCTGCTTTTCGGCACTGCTGAGCGTGGCATCACACTTGCCCGGCAGCTCGGCGGCACTAAACATGGCAATCGCACCTGCAGGCGCGGCCAGCACATGTGGCGCCTGCCAGACGGCGGCAAGCAGAACAGAAACAGTCAACAAACGGCTTTTCATGATTTAACGCTTTTTGGCAGCGGCCTGGGCGGCCGGGTCGATGTCGAGGTACATAAAATGCGGCATATTGTCCGGATGCGGCTTGTAGCCGCTGATCCAGGGCTGCGCCAGCGAGGTGCGGATGCGGTGGCTGTTGTAGATCCACGGTGCGTAAGCCGCCACAATGCGGCTCATCTGCCGCAGCTTGGCGTTGCGCTCGGGCGAATCGGGCGAGGTGGCGATATCTTCGTACAAGGCATCAAACTGCTGATTGCGGAAGCGCGATTCATTGCCCGGCCCGGCATTCGGGCCATACAGCAGCTGCATGAAGTTCTCTGCATCCGGGTAATCCGCACCCCATGCCGCGCCGGCAAACTGGTACTGGCCTGACTGGCGGGTTTTCACCAGCTCGGAGAACGGCATTTTGCGGATTTCCAGCTTGATGCCGACGGCCTTCAGGCTTTTCAGCAGAAACTCTTCAAAATCGCGCCGATCACCACCGGTGCTGGTGGTATAGGTAATCAGCAGCGGCTTGCCGCTCGGCAGATCACGCCAGCCGTCGCCGTTGGCATCCTTGTAGCCAAAGCGGTCGAGCAAGGCATTGGCACGCGCCGGGCTGTAGCTGTTGAGGGTGTTCTTGAAGGCTGGATCGTAGCCGGTGATGCCGGGCGAAATTGGCGACTGTGCCGCCAGCGCCTGATTATTGGCGACAACCGAAATCAGCTTGGCCTGGTTCATCGACAACGCAATCGCCCGCCGCAGCGCCACCTTGTCCGGGGTGTAGCCGCCCACCACCGGGTTGTCCATATTGAACTGCAGATAGGTCAGGTCGGCTTCCGGCTCGCGGAAATATTTCACGCCACGTTTGACGTAAGCCTCGCCAAGCTTGCCACCGGGCGCAACAATCCGGGTGAACTCGGCCCCCAGCCCCTGCAACACATCCAGCTCGCCGCTTTCAAACGCCAGATACGCACCCTGCGCGCTTTCGATAATGCGGATGTCGATGGTGCCGATACGCGGGAAAGTTTTGCCGGCCAGTTCGCGTGCCACCCGTTGATCGACGCCGGCGGCACCGGCCGCTGGGGCATAAGTCTCGCCACGGAACTGCGGATTAGCCTGCAGCACAATGCGCGTGGCACGTTGCCAGTCTTTCAGCAGATACGGCCCGGTGCCCACCGGGTGGGCGCTGAAATCGCTGCCGTATTTCTCCACCACTTCGCGCGCCACCACGGCGGTGGCCGGTGCGGCGAGGATGTTCGGCAGGTTGTAATCGGTTTTCTTCAGGCGAATTTGCAGCGTGTAGCGATCCAGTGCGCGCAGGCCTTCGATCGGCAAATCGTAATCGAACTTGCCAGCCTTGCGCCCGGCCTCGATTTTTTCATCCAGCCCGATCACCTTGCCTTTCAGCATGAAATCCCACGGCGCCTTGCCGGTCGGATCCACCAGCCGCTGCAGGCTGTAGACGAAATCCTGCGCGGTCAGCTCGCGGCGCTTGCCGCCAAAAGCCGGATCATCGGTAAAATAGATGCCCTTCTTGATGCGAAACACAAAGCTTTTGCCGTTGTCGCTGATTTGCGGCAAGGCCTCGGCCACCTGCGGCACCAGCTTTTGCGGCCGCGCCAGGTAGTCGTAGGTCAGCAGGGTTTCGTAGATATTGCTGGTGACTTCCAGCGAATAACGATCGGAATAGGCAGCGGGGTCAAAGCCGGATTCGGCGGCCTCGAAATAGGCATGCAACACCTTGTCTGGATCGGCGGCAGCCAAGGCACCGGCGCTGAGCACCAGCCCCGACAACAACAGGGAACGCAACAAGCTAAACATCCGGCAACCGGTTTAGAGTGAACAATCTACAATCAATATCATGAGCCGGCGATTCATGCCAAGTGCAAATCGCAGCTTCAGCGCCAAGGTGCCGGCAAACAACGCCAGATCAGCTTGCGCGCCTCATCCAGCAACAACACGCTGGACGCCACGGCAAACGCCAGCGCCCAGTCTTCCGCTGCTAGATCAACCGTGGCAAACACCTGTTGCGCCGGGCCCCAGTGCACCACCAGCAACTGCAACAGCAGCACGCCGAGAATCGCCAGCCACAGCCGCACGTTGCGGAACAGGTGCGTGCTGAAGACGCTGCCGAATTCAGCGCGGGCATTGAAGATATTGAAGAACTGAAACAGCACAAAGGTGGTGAACGCCAGCGTGTGCGCATAGTTGTGGCTTTGGCCCTTGCTCTGCGCATAGATAAACAGCGCCAGCGTGCCGACCGCCATGGTGGCGCCGTACAACGCCAGTCGCCCGAAGCGCCGCCAGCCAAGGATGGCCTGGGTACGGCCACGCGGCGCTTCGTGCATGATGCCGGGGCGGGCCGGGTCCAGCCCCAGCGTCATCGCTGGCGGCCCATCCATGATGATGTTGATCCAGAGAATCTGGATTGCGGTAAACGGCGCAGGCAGCCCCAGCAGCGATGCCCCGAGCACGCTGAGAATCGCACCGACGTTGGTGGAAAGCTGAAAGCGCACGAATTTGACGATATTGTCGTAAATGGTGCGCCCTTCCGCCACGGCGTTGACGATGCTGGCAAAGTTGTCATCGGTGAGCACCATGCTTGCCGACTCCTTCGCCACCTCGGTGCCGGTGATACCCATGGCGACGCCGATATCGGCATTTTTCAGCGCCGGCGCATCGTTGACGCCATCGCCGGTCATCGCCACCACATGCCCGACGGCACGCAAGGTTTGCACCAGACGCACCTTGTGTTCCGGCGTTACCCGCGCAAACACGGCAATCCGCCCGATACGCTGGCGCAATTGCTGATCAGATAAATCATCCAGCTCGGCACCACTGATAGCCTCGCCTTCCAGCCCCAGCTCCGCCGCTATCGCCGCCGCAGTCAGCTTGTGGTCGCCGGTAATCATTTTGACCTTGATTCCGGCCTGCCGGCACAACGCAATTGCCTCGCGCGCCTCGGGCCGTGGCGGATCAATCAGGCCGATCAGACCCAACAGTTCCAGCTCATCCACGTACGAGAGCAGATCGGCCTCACGATCAAACGCCGCAGCAGGAATCAGCTTGCGTGCCACTGCCAGTACCCGCAGCGCTTGCTGCGCCATCTGGCCGTTCTGGTTGAGCACACGCAAGCGCCAGCTCTCGTCCAGCTGCAGCGGGCCCAGTTCGGTGCTGATCTGGCGGCAACGCGAGAGCAACACGTCCGGCGCGCCTTTGACGTAAATCTGCACCATCTCGCCGATCTGGTGAAAGGTGGCCATGAACTTCCATTGCGAATCGAATGGCAGCTCGGCAACCCGCGGTGCCGCAGCGCTTTCCAGCGCCCGATCCAGCCCGGCCTTGTGCGCCAACGCCAGCAGCGCGCCTTCCGTCGGATCACCCTGCAACTCACCGTCGCGGATCTCCGCCTCGTTGCACAAGGCCAGCGGCAACATCAACTCGCGCAGGGCGGGCAAAGACAGCGGGCCGGCGGTGCCGTGAATTTCACCCTGTGTGGCGTAGCCCTCGCCACTGACGCGGTACTCGTGGCCACAATAAAATAGCTGGCGCGCAGTCATCTGGTTCAGGGTCAGTGTGCCGGTCTTGTCGGAACAGATCACCGTGGTACAACCCAGCGTCTCCACTGCTGCCAGTTTTTTCAGGATCGCGCGTTTTTTTGCCATGCGGCGCATGCCCAGCGCCAGCGTCACCGTCACCACGGCCGGCAGGCCTTCAGGGATGGCCGCCACCGCCAGCGCAATCGAAGTCAGGATGATCTCACTGAGCGGCTCGCCACGCGCCCAGCCAAGCAGGAAAATCAGAGTCACCACCACACCGGCAATTTGTGCCAGCTTGCGGCCGAGCGTGTCGAGCTGCAGCTGCAGCGGCGTCATCGCCTCCTCTGCCTGCTGCAGCAGGCCGGTGATACGCCCCATTTCTGTGGCCATACCAGTGGCCGTCACCAGCAGCTCGGCGCGTCCACGGCTGAGCACGGTGTTCATGAACAGCATATTGTTGCGCTCCGCCAGCGGTGCGCTGGCCAGTAGCGGCAGCGTATTTTTGACAACCGGCTGGGATTCGCCGGTGAGCGCCGCCTCGATCACTTCCAGATTCGCCGCCAGCAACAAGCGGCCATCCGCCGGCACCTTGTCGCCGGCTTCCAGCAGCACGATGTCACCCGGTACCAGGCCGATGCTGGGCACGACCTGCCATTGTCCGGCGCGCCGCACTCGGGAATGGCTGGCGAGCATGTTTTTCAGTGCCAGCAGGCTTTTTTCAGCACGGTACTCCTGATAAAACCCCAGCAAGGCGTTGAACAGCAGCACCACAAAGATGACAATGCTGTCACTGAGATCACCAATCATCCCCGCCAAGATGGCTGCCGCCAGCAGCACCAGCACCAGCACACTGCGAAACTGATCCAGCAGCCGCAGCCACAGCGAGCGTGGCACCGGCTGTTGCAGCTGGTTGGCGCCGAGTTGTTGTAGCCGCAATTGCGCTTCGGCGTCATTCAGCCCTTCGCTGCGCGAAGCCAGCGACTGCAAAGCCTCAGCCGAGGTTTGCGCCCAATGCGCGGTGATTGCCTGCGGGTTGTGTGATGGAGCGGATGCGCGGTGATTCATCGGTGACAACATACTTTCCAGAAAGGCCCTAAGGGTGACAACTCAACGCTCGATTCTGATTACCGGCTGTTCCAGCGGCATTGGCCTGTGCGTCGCACACGGACTGCAGCAACGTGGCTGGCGCGTTTTTGCCAGCGCCCGCAAGGCGGAGGATGTGGCGCGCCTGCAGGCTGCCGGGCTGGAAGCACTGCAACTGAACGTTGACGACAGCCTGTCGATCCAGGCGGCCGTGGCCTGCGTCGCGGCACGCACCGGCGGACGGCTGGACGCGCTGTTCAACAATGCCGGTTATGGCCAGCCAGGCGCGGTGGAAGACATCCCGCGCGAAGCACTGCGGGCACAATTCGAAACCAATCTGTTTGGCGCCTGGGAACTGACCAACGCGGTGCTGCCGCTGATGCGCAAACAAGGCGCGGGCCGCATCCTGTTCAATAGCTCGGTGCTGGGCTTTGCCGCCATGCCCTTCCGCGGCGCCTACAACGCCAGCAAGTTTGCCATGGAAGGCATGGCCGACACCCTGCGCCTGGAGCTGGTTGGCACTGGCATCGAGGTTGCCCTGATTGAACCGGGCCCGATCATCAGCCGCTTTCGCGCCAACGCCGCCGCACAATTCCACAAATATATCACCGCCACGTCCAGCGTCCACCATCAGGCTTATGCGGCCATGCAGGCGCGCCTGGAGAAGGTTGGCCCCGCCGCGCCTTTTACCCTGCCACCCGAAGCGGTATTGCAGGCGGTCATCCACGCACTGGAGAGCCGCAGGCCACATGCCCGTTACCGCGTAACCACGCCTACCAAACTGTTTGCGGTGGCGAAACGCCTGCTCAGCACACGCCTGCTCGACAAGCTGCTGTTATTGAGCGTGCGGGACGAACGCCAACGTTGATATAATAGCCCGTCAACTTCAGCCAACTCAGGAACAGCATCATGGCCCAGGATATTGCCTACGTTTCGGAATTCACCCAGTTCATGCGCGACTTCTTGCAGCAGAACCCGGAAGTGCAGCAGCAGCAAGTCACCCATCGCGCCACCTGGTGGGATCGGGAAATCGATCGGGAGCTGTATCAGGGCTTCGAGGCCGGCAAAGTCAAGCAGAAGGCCTACGTGTATCAGCCAGACTAAGTTGCGCCACAACACATGAAAAAGGCCGGAATGTTTTCATTCCGGCCTTTTTCATTGCGCTACAGTCAGGCGGTGCGGCCCACCGCCGCCAGCTGGTCATAAAGACGCGTCAGCTCGGCCAGCGAGCCCACGCCCAGCTTGTGCAGCACCCGCGCCCGATGAATTTCCACCGTGCGCGGACTGATGCCGAAACGGCGCGCAATTTCCTTGCTGCTCAAACCTTGCGCAACCAGCGCAAACACCTGTTGCTCACGCGCAGTCAGAAAACCGACATTGCCAACCGCTGCATCGGCCATCTGCCCTACCTGCTGCACCGGTAACATGGTTGCCTCGGTGTGAATGCATAGCTCAAACAGCTCCTGCTGGCGACGACAATAGGCATAAGCCTGCTGATACTGGCCCAGCGCGGCACACCATTTGGATTGCAAACGTGCGATCAGCAGCTGTGCAATCAGGTCCAGATGCTCACCCTGCTGCTGTTCCAGTGCATGCAGCTCTCCCAGCGCAGCGGCAGGATTGCCGGCATCGGCCAGACAAATCGCCACAACCACCCGGCGATGCGTGTTGGCGACGCATTCCAGCAAATCGTCCTGTGGCGTCATACGCCCACCTCATTTCTTCTATCCCCTCGGCACCGCTCTGTGGCGGCGACTCTTTGGCCGTTTTTTGACATCGCGGTGCGCCATGCCGACGGCCTTTTTAGTGCATGACGTTGTTATATTAGCGAATTGTATTCCAGCCCACTGTTAACTAGCAAACGCAAAAATAGTCAAAATGGGTGCCATAAGTAGTCATACGTATTCATCATTGTCATATTTGCGCTGACAATGGCTGCCTTTACGAAACCTTTGCCCGCGAAAGCGATCATGGCACGGGTTTTGGCTGGTCGCGGTAGGTGCTTGCCGAGCCGGCGAAGCGTGGTGGGCGAGCCCATCCCCAAGGATTCAATTTCCTGCCTCGACAATCCGGAACACGCAAGCATCGACATTCGGGCGGCCTCTGGCCGCCCTTTTTTCATTCCTGCCCTCACTTGAAATCGAACCTGACAACCCGATATTCCCCAGGTAGTCATTGCTTGCGGGAAATCTCATGAAACGCACCCAGGAACTTCGCTCCGATATCGTCCTCAATCTGGGCAGTGCCGATCTGGTATTGATCAACAACGAATTATTGCGCCCGGATTACCTGCTGGTACCTGATGAAACCGCCGATAAGGACGACGTGCTGCTGGAATGCACAATGAAAAACGGCGAAGCGCTGGACGTGACACTGGGCGAATTAAGCAACGCTCAATATCTGGGTGAAGGCGCTTATCTGCTGCCTCAACACGGCGTGTTAAGATTCCTGCAGGAAACCGTTTTACACTGACTGAGACCATGGCTCGCAAACTGTTCCAGCGCTACCTGCCACATCGTGACACCGTGCTGGACCACCAGCTGATGCGCCGCTTGGCGCCATTGTTACGCCACCCTTCACTCTGGCATCTGAATCGCCACTCGGCGGCGGGTGGCGTCGCTATTGGCATGTTTGCGGGCCTGGTGCCAGGGCCGCTGCAAATGCTCACTGCCGCGTTGCTGGCTATCTGGCTCAAGCGTAATTTGCCGGTGGCCCTGTTGTGCACCCTGTATACCAATCCGCTGACAATTGTGCCGCTTTATCTGCTGGCTTTTGAATTCGGCAAGCTGTTAATGGGCGACAATGGCAGCAGCCTGCTCCCGCCCGAACCAGATTGGCAAGCGATGCCCCTTAGCGACTGGGCCGGGGCTGCCGCAAACTGGCTGCAGGCAATGGGGACACCGTTGCTGATAGGCCTTCCGGCGTTGGCGCTTTCGCTGGCCGTGCTTGGCTACCTCGTGGTGCAGCTACTATGGCGCTGGCATGTCACCCAATCCTGGCAAAAGCGCTGCCAGCAACGCGCTGCCAGCAAACATTGAAGACTTAGCGTTTTCCGCTGCGCCGCCTATACTGAGCGCATCATTGCACTGCTTAGCGCTCACTCCATGACCTCCCGTATCTCGCGCCTGCTACTGATTCTGCTGGCCGGCACCACTCTTGGCGGCTGCAAAATCCACGCAGGCTCATATCAGATCGACAACAGCAAATCTTTTACACTGATTCGCGAAACCCGCTATTTCTGGAGCCAGAATGTCGAACGCTGGTTCACCGTCAGCCGCATGCCCGATTGCCAACGCAAGCACCGCATGCCAGATGACGTCAAAGGTCAAATAGAAGATATCCGCCTGCGCAAACTGGATGACCTGAATTACCAGATACAGGACGGCAAAACCATATATTTGGCAGATCTGCAGCGCTGCACCTTTACCGAACTGCCCAAGGGCACGCCCAAAGAAGGGCTATTAATCGGCAAATTTACCGAAGCAAGCGGTAACAACATTCCGTTTGAGGCGGCCAGCACAACTGACGATCGCTGATACCAGCGTCGGTCAATGAAATAACAATCGGCACTTGAAAACTGCCGGCCCTCCTCCATCTATCTCTCCAGTCATTCAATACCCGTTAATAGACTGGGTATTGAATTTCAGACTGAAGCCGCGTTAACCGCAGTTTCAGCAAGGCGCCATCCGATGTACTCCGGTAACTGACGCCATACATTCTCATTTCGGTCTTTTTTGTTATTTTTTTGAATTAACTCAGAGGAGTAATAACATGGCCAATATCCGCCCTACTCATTCCGCCCTGGACGATTTCCTCAACGGCTTTTTCATCCGGCCGATGCAACTGGCCGAGCAGCCGGACATGCAGCTGAAACTGGATGTACGCGAGGACGACAAAGCCTACACCGTGCACGCCGAGATTCCGGGGGTAAAAAAGGAAGATATTCACGTTCACATCGAAGGCAATCTGGTCTCCATTTCTGCCGAAGTGAAAAACGAGAAAGAGATCAAGGAAGGCGAGAAGCTGCTGCGCTCGGAACGTTATTTCGGCAAGCTGTCGCGCAGTTTCAAACTGGCGCAGGATGTGGATGAGGGTAAGGCGAATGCCCGTTACAGTGATGGAGTCTTGGAATTGGTTCTTCCGAAGCGCGGCAATAATGGCAGCAAGCGCTTGACCATCGAATAAGCAATTTCGTTTGGGACTGACAAAGAAAAAGGCCACTTACGTGGCCTTTTTCTATTCCTAGGTGAACGTCAGCCCTTGGCAAACAAACGCTTGTAACCACCACCCGACTCAATCCAGCGCTTGATACGATTGGCATCCGCCAGACGCTGATATTTGCCATCCGAATCCAGCAATACGATCACCAGCGGCGTATTGGCAATGGTTGCCTGCATCACCACACATTTGCCGGCCTCATTGATAAAGCCGGTTTTCTGCAGGCCGATATTCCAGTCCTCATCCTTCACCAAGGCGTTGGTATTGCGATATTGCAGATGACGCCCACTACTCAGCACCAGCTCGTGCGACTGGGTGGTCGAAAACTCGCGGATTTCCGGATAATCATGCGCAGCCTGCACCAGATGAACCAGATCCGCTGCGGTAGCAACATTGCCGCCGTTCAGGCCGGTGGAATCGTAAAAACGGGCATTTTTCATGCCGATTGCCTGCGCCTTGCGGTTCATGCGCGCAACAAATGCCGCAGTGCCCCCCGGATAATTGCGGGCCAAGGCGGCTGCGGCACGATTTTCCGACGACATCAGCGCCAGCAGCATGGTCTCGGCACGCGTCATAGTCGTACCCACCGGCAAACGCGACCCAGTGTTACGCAGCGTATCCACATCCGCTTCGTCAATCGAAATCAACTCATCCATCGGCAATTTGGCGTCCAGCACCACCATTGCCGTCAGCAATTTGGTAATCGACGCAATCGGCATTGGCGTGGTGTTGTTTTTCGAGAACAACACTTCGCCGTTACTCTCGTTGAAGACCACAGCAGCATTCGAATTCAGCAACAACGCCTGCGGCGCAGCAACGTCGGGAGTCACCAGACGATTATGGAACGGCTCATGCGCCGCGACACGGGTCAGCGCCTTTTTGCCGCTCACACTCGCATGCCGGGTCACTTTTTTCTTTGCCGAATAGTGCGCCTTTTTCTTTGGCGCAGCCTTGGCAGTCGCTTTTGTGGCTTTAGCCGGAGTCGCCTTTTTTTGCGTGGCGGCAACGGCAATGCTCGGTGTTGCCAAGCTCAGCGCAATCAATACAAATGCGGCAAGTTTGGAATGGAATTTCATGTTAGCAATCCTTTATTGGACTGGCCTTGCAAATATCAAGGCCGATATGGCACCTAGCCACACCGGCGGTCAGCGTGATGCTTCGAATCACGGAATTATATATGCCCCGAGCGCTTCTAGCGCGGCAACTTAACAATCTACTTTAATTCTAGTAAAAATTTCGTCAAAACCCAGTGCAGCTACAGGCCATTTTCGGCGCAGCCGCTGGTTCGAGCCCACTGGCCATAAGACCCACATGCGACCAGTTTGTTTCATCGCTCCGGCCAGTTTTCCGGCATCGGCACCATACCCCCAGAAAAAGTCGGCACGCAGCGGCCCGCGAATTGCCCCCCCGGTATCCTGCGCCACCACCAATCGGTTCAACGGCGCACCGTTGCCTGGCTGAGTGGTCGCTAACAACACCGGTGTTCCCAGCGGCAATTGCTTCGGATCAACAGCAATACTGCCTCCCGGCGTAAGCGGCAAGCCCTGTGCCCCTGGTGGGCCATCGGTGCCTGCCGGTAATTCGCGGAAAAACACATAACTCGGATTGGCATTCAGCAATTCCTGCAGCCTGGCAGGATTATCCCGCGCCCAGCCCTGAATGCTCTGCATCGACACCTTGTTCGCCGGCAGCTCCCCACGCTCGATCAGCACCTTGCCAATAGCCTTGTAGGGGTGCCCGTTCTGATCGGCGTAGCCGACACGCAGAAAACTGCCATCAGGCAAACGCACCCGGCCCGAGCCCTGAATCTGCAGGAAAAACAGCTCGACCGGATCTTCAACCCAGGCCAGCACCTTGCCGGAAAACGCGGCTTTGCCAGAGTCGATATCCGCGCGGGAACAATAAGGCACAACCTTGCGCCCCTCCAGCCGGCCACGCAGGCGCATTCCCTTCAATTCGGGGTAAAGCTCTGCAAGCTCCACCACCAGCAGGTCGTCCGGCACGGCGTAAACCGGATACGCCGCACGCTGGCTACGTTTGCGGCTACCCTGCAACATTGGTTCGTAATAGCCGGTAACCAGCCCGCTCTCACTGCCATCACCACTTATCAGGCGATAAGGGCGGAAATACTGTCGCAGATACTGGCGCAAAGCGGCGTCGTCATTGACGGCAACGCTGGCCAGCCCCTCGCACGCATCTCGCCAGCCGGGCTTGCGCGCCATGGCCTTGCAGGAGGTTCTCAGAGCCTGGCCGCCAGCGCTCAGATCAAAACCCTGCCACTCGGCAAACGCCGACCATGCCAGTGGCTGCCATATTAATTGTGCGACCTTGGCCGGGGTCACATCAGGCTGCGGCTTTTCAGAAACCGTCGGTGACTGAGTGGCACAGGCCGCCAACAGTGCAGGCAGTATGCCGATTAACAGTTTGCGAATCATGTTCATGGCCCGAAAAAGCAAAAACGGGTGCCATACAGGCACCCGTAACGATCAAACAAACCGGATCAGAAGTTGTGGCTGATACCAACCTGGTAAGAAGTCGGATCGGAACCGCGCGGTGTTTGCAGGAACGGTGCCTGCGCTTGCCCGCTTGGCGTTGCCGCACCGTTGATGAAGAAGTTGTAGGCAGCAACCGATTCGTTATCCACCTTGGCATAGGTTGCAAACAGATTGGTTTTCTTGCTGAAGTTGTACAACATGGTCAGCTGGGTATAAACCGCACCGGAATCCTTGTCTTTTTCACCCGTCCAGGTTTCGGTATCCAGTGCTTTGCCATAGGTACCAAACAACTCGATTGCGTCGCTGAACTTGTAACCCAGCGCAACAACATAGGTGTCGCGTGAAGAGTCACCCAGGCTGGCCACTGTCTGCCCCGGAACGGTGGCAGCCAGACCTTGTACGTTCTTGACGAAATCGGCGTGGTACTGATTCACCTGACGCTCGTACACCAGACCCACACGCAACGGAATACTCTGCGAAACCTGAAGCCCCAGAGAGCCCTTGATACCGTAAGCCTTGGAGATCGCACCACCGGTTACCAGTGGCACCGGGTCTTTCTCTTCCAGATATGCCAGACTGGCAAACATCCAGCCAGGATAATAGGCAACGGTCAGTTCCTTGGCATCGTTGCGGATGTTATTGCGGCCAGCCTGACCCAATACACCTGCGGTCAGCTTATTCAGCGAATCAGGCAGGCACAACGAGCTACCTGTTTGGCAAACCGGATTATTATCATCACGGTGAGTAGTAGTATTGTAGGTGCTGCTTGCATTGTACCACTCACCTTTGGTCTCAGGCACCTGATAAGCAGCAACCATCTGCAGACCCTTGAAGCTTGGCGTCTTGTATTGCACCACGTTATTTGTACGCGTACCTACGTTGTAGAAAGGCATCGCAAACTCGTTGAATGCGTACAACGCCCCGGCCGCAGTGGAAATCTTCGGGAAATAAGCACCAAACGAGCTGGCCGAGTTGAACTGGTAACCCAGCACCGACAGCGCTGTCGAGGTAGCCCCCGACTTCAGCAAATGCAGTTCGTTTGGCACGTGCTTGTCAAAATACATATCCAGGCGGCCATATTGCAGGGTGCCCAGCGACGACTGGCGCAGGCCGATGAATGTCTGACGATTACCGAAACGCGCCGAGGGGCCGGCAGCAGGCTTCGATATCTCACTATCCTTACAGCCGACATAACCACAACCATCATCCGGCTTGACCGCCGTTTCAATCTGATACAGCGCGGTAAAACCGGCCGGCAACGACTGATTGCCGCGGAAACCGATATAGGAAATGCCGTCTGTTACGCGGGTTTTAGCCGGAATGCTATCCAGCGTGTTGTACAAACCGAAGTTCACGGCATTGGCAGTAGGGCTAACCTTGAGCATCTGGCTGCCATCAAATTTGGTTTTATCGGTAGCCTCGATATTCTCCAGGCCGAGCGCAATGTGACCATACACGCTGATCAATGAAGATTCATCTTCTGCCGCGTAAACAAACGACGGCAGCGCCAGAGCTGCGGCAACCGACCAAGCGATGCGCTTGAAATTCATTTTTTTCCTCCTGTTTGTCCCCGCCTGTTGCGGGAATCCCGTCCAATATCGAATTGTTCTCTGGTTTTTAGCACAGCTTTTACGCTTATGCTCTAGAGTTTGCCGCTATTTCATCAAATTGTTGCCAATTTGCAACAAACTTATATTTATTATTTGCCAGACAAAAAAAGCACCACAACAACTGTTGTAGTGCTTTTTTGCCTAGATACCGCAAGCAGTCATCTCACTGCTAAATCGCAAGCGACTTAGAACAGGTGACGCACGCCGATCGAGAAGCCTTCCGGATCCGCACCCGCTTTAGCACCGGTTTTGGACTTGCCCGGGCCAAAATCAAATGCAGCGCCAGCATCGTTCTCTACAGTGCTGTATACACCGTAAACTTGGGTACGCTTGCTGAAGTTATAGCCGTAGCCAACCGAAATCTGCTGACCTTCAGAGTCTTTTACTTCCGAGTTTGCGAAGTCTTTGGTCTGATCTGCAGCCATGGCCATTGCGTAAGCCAAGCGAACTTCATGGTTACCCATTGCATATTTGGCACCAATCCAGAATGCATCACGGCTGAGTTCTGTTACACCAGCACCCATTGCAGTTGCATTGCCTGCACGCAACTCCAGCATTTCATAAATGGCGTTTACGGTCAGGCCGGACTGACTGAATCCTGCACCGATACGATAGTTAGTGTCCAACGAGCCATGCGCACCAGCACCAGTACTATTGCCATTCAGGCCGTTGGCACCACGATGTTCTTCATATGCAAACATGGCGGTAACCGGACCCCAAGCACCAGTCAAGCCGGCACCCCAGCCCCAAGGGTTGTTATTCGCGGAACGATCTTCGTTGGCGATATAAGCAGCTGACAAAGTCATACCAGCAATTTTTGGCGAAACCAGACCAACTGCGTTCGCTTTGCGAGTATCAAATGCCAACGAACCTGCGCCTGAATTAACCGACTTACCGTCAATCAAGGTATTGTTTGCATTCAAACCAGTGTTACCCAGAATTGCAGTATCCGCACCAATACCAGCCTGCCCCGGAAATACGTCCAGCTTCGAAGCAACAGCACGGGTCGGGGTAGTCAGACGACCCAATACCACGGTACCGGCCATCTCCGAAGTCAAACCAACAAAGCTGTCGCGGGTGGCAAAACCGTTGGTCTTGCTGCCACCACCATCATCAATATCAATTGCCTGTTCGATTTGCCAGATGGCTTTCAGGCTACCGCCCAGTTCTTCCTGGCCCTTGAAACCAATATAGGAGCTATTGGACGTAACGCGACTACGGCCCTTGACATCCAAGGAAGAACCTTGAGTAGTAACCGTACCGGTTGCATCGCGCACGTCGCTCGCGCCTTTGGCTTCAACTTGTTCCAGACCAACATCAGCAACACCGTAAATGGTGACACTGTTATCTGCCATTACAACTGGTGCAGCCAAGACGCCAGCAACAGCAACAGCGATCAGTTTTTTGTTCATCGACACGCTCCTTAGTTTTCTGAGAGAAATCATCGCGCAGGTTATTCGCGCTAGCCCCCTGTGCGAAAGCCTGAGGCCATTCTGCCAAAGGGCCAATTTCGATTGCAAGCATGTTTTAGTGAAATATGCTGCAACCTTGGTACTGCGTTGCGTAATTGCAACACTCATTCTAGTACGTGTTTACGCAAATGCCAGTATTGGCAAATTTCAGGCCTGTGCAAACAAACGTGCCAGCTCCACTCCTGGCTCCGCGGCGCGCATGAATGCCTCGCCCACCAGGAATGTGAACACGTGATTCTGGCGCATCAATGTGACATCTTCCGGTTTGAGAATGCCACTTTCTGTCACCACGATGCGCTCTGCGGGGATACGCGGCAGCAGATCCAGCGTGGTCTGCAGCGTCACTTCAAAGGTACGCAGATTGCGGTTATTGATGCCGATCAGCGGGGTTTGCAGCTGCAATGCCTGCTCCAGCTCATCGCCATCGTGCACTTCCACCAGCACCGCCATGCCCAAGCTAACAGCCAGTTGCTCGAACTCCTGCATCTGCGCCAGCGATAGGGCAGAAGCGATCAGCAGGATGCAATCCGCCCCCATGGCGCGGGCCTCGACCACCTGATAGGGATCAACCAGAAAATCCTTGCGCAGCACCGGCAGAGAACAGGCGGCACGGGCTTGCTGCAGGTATTCCGGGGCACCTTGAAAAAAAGGTTTGTCCGTCAACACCGACAGACACGCGGCCCCATGCGCGGCATAGCTGGCGGCGATGTCAGCCGGCACAAAATGCTCGCGGATCACGCCCTTGCTGGGACTGGCTTTCTTGATTTCGGCAATCACGCCCGACTGCCCCGCTGCATGTTTGGCGCGCAATGCGGCGACAAAATCACGGGTTGGCGCCTGAGCCGCCGCGGCTTGTTCCAGTTGCGCCAAAGAGACAATTGAACGCGCGGCACTCACCTCTTCGGCTTTGACAGCAAGAATCTTGTTGAGAATATCGGACATGATGAGTGCGCCTGAACAATGACAAAGGTGATGATTTTATCGTGCTTTGCGCAGAAACAAGAAGCCGGCGGCGCGGATAACACCAAATTGCGCCGCCGGGCGGGGAAAATCAGAAGCGGTAGTCGGGGTTTTTTGCGTCAAACCCGTTGGCAGCGAGCTTTTTGCGATCCAGCGATTCGAACACAATGTGCTCGAATACCTCGCCCTTGTTGTCGCGGCTTTCCACCAGACGAATCATAGGTTCGCGCAAATCCAGCAGAAACCGCGTCTGTTTGGCGTAGAAAGGCGGCGTGCTTGGATTGTCGTAAACCACTTCTGCATAACGCTTGCCGTTTTCACGCGTCACTTTCACGCTGGCGGGGCGGGTAGAAAGATTACGCGCGCGGGATTTTTCATGATCGGACTCCAGCTGGGCGAGGATGAAGGCAAAGCCCAAATCACGCACAGTGTGCCGCGATTGCGCCCTGGCCAAAGTGCCATCAATCGGGATATTCATCGACACCACGCCGAACAAACCGCCCACATGCGCCAGCATTTTCTTGCTGTCTTTACTGGCGTCGTACAGCACCTCCTGCCCTGCCCGCGCGCCACCACTCTCCCAACGGGCGTAAATGGTTCGCGGCTCGCTGCGGTATTTCACCAGCATGCGTTCCGGGGTATCCGGCAGATCGTCGTCCTCTTTCAAGCGCTCGCGGCGCAACATCAGGAATTCATACTCAGGATTTTGTTCGGTCATGCGTTTTACCGGACAAAACAGCGCCGAGGATTCCAGCGATTGCAAAATCGCCAGCAATTGCGCATCGGAAGCCTTGAGCAAGGCCGGCTTGCCAATGCCTTGAGCAAACCAGTCGCACTGGGCACTTGCATTCATTGCCGTCAAACGGCTGCGCAATTCTTCAGGCGATGCCGAAAGCGCGTCCTCTGCGGCATGCGCAGCCCCCAGGCACATGCCTAACAAGGCAATACATACTCGGAATTTCAAGCCCATTTCTCCATTTTCCAATAATTCAGGTCGGCTCAACGCGTTGCATTGGCCAAACGCGCCCGACGTTTTTGCAGCCAGCGACGCGCTAGCTGGTTCAGGTTATCCAGCCAGAATGCAACGCGGCTTGGCCACAGGCGGTACAAAATATCCATCAGGCGCGCATCGGCACCGATCAGCAAACGCGGTTTGCGGGATTTGATCGCGCCGACAATCGCGGCAGCGGCCTGCTCCGGCGTTGAACCGGCAATCGCTTCAAAATCGTTGGCGTAATCCAGCGCATTGTCGGCAACACGACTCAGATCACCGATACGGGCATTGCGCACAATATTGGTTTTAACGCCACCAGGATGCACACAAGTCAGCAGCACATTGGAATCGCGCAACTCCACACGCAGCGCATCGGAAAAGCCACGCACAGCAGCCTTGGACGCGTTGTAGATCGCCTGGGTCGGGTAGGAAATCATGGCAAAAATACTCGAAATATTCACCAGACTGGCCTCTGGGCGTTGCCGCAAATACGGCAAAAAGGCACGACAGCCGTGCACCACACCCCAGAAATTGATATTCATCAGCCAGTGCATATTCTGCAGATCGGCCTTTTCGACCGGATCGGTATAGGCAACACCAGCATTGTTGATGACGATATCCACCTGACCAAACCGTTGGGCCACCTGCATCGCGAACGTTTCAACTGCTTCGGCATTGGCGACATCGACGCTGGCCACCATCACCTCCACCCCCTGCTGCTGCAGCTCGTTCTGCAACTGTGCCAGACCTTCCAGGTTGAGATCCGACAACGCCAGGCGGCAGCGTTCACGCGCGAGATGGCGCGCAGTGGCGCGACCAATGCCCGATGCCGCCCCGGTTATCACCGCCACCCGCCCAGCCAATTGTTTCACGCACTAGTCTCCATCGTTATCCGAGGACCGGCATATGCCAATCCAATTTTTAGAGCATGTTACCTAATGGCAGCAGATTAAATCAAGCGAATTAAATCAGGCGCTTTAGTTTATAATCGGGGCAATCAGATTGATCACGGCATGCCATGAACTCCACCAGCAACACCGCCTCACTCACCCGCCAGCAACTGTTACTGGCCGCGCTACGCTTGTTTGCCGAAAACGGCATTCATGCGGTTTCGCTACGCTCGATCAACCAGGCAGCCGGCGCGCGCAATTCTGGAGCGGTGCATTATCACTTCGAAAACAAAACCGGGCTGCTGCTGGCGCTGGTCGACGATTTGATGGATCGCATTGCCGCCTATCGCGGCAACTCCTTGCGCGAACTGGCGGAACGCAGAGAGCCGGCATCGGTGCGTGAGTGTCTGGACATTTTTTATCGCCCCAACTGGCTACTGCATTTCGATCCGG
>JAXMFR010000034.1:0-34012 GCA_046347685.1 Chitinivorax sp. | reverse complement strand
GCCAGCCGCTTTGTGATCCGCATCAGCGAAAGCGGCTACAGCCGGCCGGGGCTCGCCGCGGCGCTGCCACAAATGGAGCTGCAACAACTGCAGGCGCTGGTCCAGCAACACGGTCTGACGCTGCAATCGTTGCGGCCGCTGTTGATGGAAGCCTTTGCCCAGCAACCACGCAAGCTGCGCGGCAATGACGGCGCGCTGGCCTGCCTGGAGCCAGGCAAGCTCACCTTGCTGCTGCAGCAGAATGGCTGCTGGCAACAAGTGCTGAGCCGCAGCCTGTCGCTGCAGCAAAACACACCGCTGGCGCCGCTGCTGACGCAAATGTTTGCCCAGCTCGAACAACTCCCGCCGCAAGTGCTGCTCGCCTGCCACGGCGTAGACAGCCGCCTCGATTCGGTTGCCGGCGTGCCGGTACAGATGCTGGCGCAGGCCCCCAACTGGCCGGCACCCATGCTGCAGATGGCAGGAAGCTGACATGCCCCATCTTGATCTCGACTTTGTCCGCACCTCGGCCCGCTGGCCGTGGCTGGGCGCGCTGCTGGCCTTGCTCGCCGCACTGCTGTTGCTCACGATCTGGCAACACGGCAATCAGCTCGGGCAACACATCCGCCAGCTCAGCGCCGAGCTGGGCCACAGCCAGCAACAATTACGCGAGCGCAACAAGCCGGTAGCTGCGGAAGACCCGCAACAACTGGCAGCTGCCTTCGCCCTGCGCCGCCAGTGGCGCACCGACTGGAATGTGTTGTTCGAAGCGCTGGAGCAGGCGCAGTTCAAGGGCATTGCCTTGCAGCAAGTGGCACCGGATGCCGCCAAGAGCCAGCTGAAACTGGCCGGCGAAGCCTTGTCCGAAGCCGATCTGCACGACTATCTGCGACGCCTGCAACAAACCGGCCGCCTGCGCGAGGCGGTGCTGAGCCAGAGCGGCGTTGACGAAAAGCAGCCGCACAAGCCGATCCAGTTCCAGATTCAGGCCGAATGGGTGCAGCCATGAGGCAACTGATCTGGATTCTGCAACACTGGCGCACTTATCTCGGCGTGGCCGGGCTGGCCGGTTTCAGCGGCCTGTGCCTGGCGCTGGCGCTGACCCTGCTCTGGCTGCAACCATTGCGCCATCAGCAACATACACTGACCCAGGATCTGGCCGCATTGCAACGGCCGGAAGTGCAAAACCGCCAAAGCGAGCGGCAAAGCATGCGGCTGAGTGATTTCTACCAGCAGTTTCCGCACCTCAACAGCGCCCCCGACTGGCTGGACCAGATTGACCAGAAGCTGCGCGCGCACAAACTGGTGCTGAAACAGGCCGACTACAAGCTGGTGCATGAGCGCAACAGCCCGCTGCTGCGTTATCAGCTGAATCTGCCGGTGAGCGGCGACTATCTGGAAATCCGCGCCTGCCTGCAGGAGTTACAGCAGGCGATGCCGTTCCTGATTGTCGAGGACCTTGTCCTGGAACGTGACAACACCACGCAAACCGTGGTGCAGGCCAAGCTGCGCCTGAGCCTGATGTTTGGAGGCAGCTGATGCAGAGCAACCGTATCCTGCTGCCGGCGCTGGCCGTTACCGTCGCCTTGTCGTTGTGGGTCAGCCTGCGCCCGGCACCCGATGACGAAGTGGAACTGGCACGAGCACCGCGCACAAGCAGCACACCGATCAAACAGGCAAGCGAAAGCAAGCAACCGGCCGGCAACACGTCAGCCAGCAACGCGCCACAGCCAGACAACAGCAATCTGCCTGCGGAATGGCAATTGCGCCATGACAATGCCAACGCCGCGCAGGTCAATCTGTTTGCCAGCAACACGCCGGCCGCGCCGGTGCTGGTGGATGGCGTGGAAGCCGGCAAGCCGGCGAAACGGGTCAAGGCAGCGCCGCCGCCTCCGCCCCCGCCACCAATGGCACCGCCGCTGCCACTGCAGTATCTGGGGCGCATGCTCGACGGCAGCGTGGCGCAGCTGTTTGTCAGCTACAACGGCGACAATCTGGCACTGAAACCCGGCGACACCGTAGCCGGCAGCTACCGGCTGGACAGCATATTCAATAACCGTGCGGTATTCACCTACATACCGCTGAACCAGACGCAAACCATGACTTTTGGGGAACGGCCTTGAAGCACACAAAACTAACAATATGCTGGGTGTTGATCGCCAGCCTGCTCGGGGCTTGCGCCAACGACCTCAAATATCGCGATGCCAAACGCCTGCAGGCCGAAAGCAAGCCGGAAGAAGCGATGGCACTGCTGGAATCGCTGACCATCGAATATCCGCAGAACACCGAATACCACTCGGCGCTGGCGACGCTGCAGGAGCGCCAGGCGAACCGGCTGCTGACCGAGGCGGACAACTACCGCATCACCGAAGACTTCGCCAACGCCGCCATCACCTATAACAAGGCGCTGAAATTCCAGCCGAACTCGCCCCGTGGCAAGGCCGGGCTGGAGCAGATCGAACGTGATCGTCGCCACAGCAAGCTGCTTGCCGAAGCCGACGCCGCGTTCCGCAAAAAGGATTACGACGAGGCGCTCGACGATCTGAACCAGATCCTCGACGAAAACCCGTCACACGCCAAGGCCAAAACGCTGAAGCGGCAGATCGACAACCTGCGCAACCGCGAGGCGATTGCCAGCAACCCGCTGAAAGCCGCGCTGAAAAAACCGATCACGCTGGAATTCCGCAATGCACCGATCCAGTCGATTTTTGAAGTGATTTCGCGCAGCGCCGGCGTCAGCTTCATTTTCGATCGCGACCTGCGCACCGATCTGAAAGCCACGCTGTTTGCCCGCAACACCTCGGTGGAAGATGCCATCAACGTGCTGCTGGCCACCAATCAGCTGGACAAGAAAATCCTCAACGATTCGACCCTGCTGATCTACCCGAACCAGCCGGCAAAGCAGAAGGAATACCAGGATCTGGTGGTGAAAAGCTTCTACCTCGGCAACGCTGATCCGAAACAAACACTGAACCTGATCAAAACTGTGGCCAAAACCCGCGACGTTTACATCGACGAGCGCCTGAACATGCTGGTGATGCGCGACACGCCGGAAGCCATCCGCGTTGCCGAAAAACTCATCGCCGCTCAGGATCTGGCCGAGCCGGAAGTGGTGCTGGATGTGCAGGTGATGGAAGTCTCGACCGCTTTCCTGCTGAATCTGGGGCCGAAATTCACCGAGGCGATCTCCGCCAGCGTCAACCCGACCACCAACGCCGATGGCACCACCACCAGCGGCAAGCTGACCTGGGATCAGGTGAAGAACTTCAACAGCGGCATGGTCAGCGTCAATGTCGGCGATCCGGTGGTGACCTTCAACCTGAAAAACAGCACCGGCGACACCAATGTGCTGGCCAGCCCGCGCATTCGCGTCAAGAGCCGCGAAAAAGCCAAGGTGCATGTCGGCGACAAGGTGCCGGTGATCACCACCACCACCAACGGCACCAGCGGCGCCATTTCCGAAAACATCAGCTATCTCGATGTCGGCGTGATGCTGGAGGTGGAACCGCAGGTGTATCTGGATGCCGACGTCGGCATCAAGGTTGGGCTGGAAGTGAGCAATATCGTCAAGGAAATCACCTCGAAAAACGGCCTGGTGGCGTATCAGGTGGGCTCGCGCAAGGCCAACACCGTGCTGCGCCTGAAAGATGGCGAAACCCAGGTGCTGGCAGGCCTGATCAGCAAAATCGAACGCGAAAATGCCGACCGGCTGCCGGGCCTGGGCAACATCCCTGGCCTCGGCCGCCTGTTCTCGCGGGTGACCAACGACAACAGCAAATCGGAAATCGTGCTGCTGATCACGCCGCACATCGTGCGCAATCTGGCACTGCCGGCAGCGGCCGACAGCGAATTCATGTCCGGCACCGAATCCGATATCAGCACCAAGCCGTTGCGCCTCAAACCATCGGCTTCGGTGGAAGTGCGCGGCGGCGAGGCGGGCGGCAACACTTATAACGCGCCGTTTGCCCCGGAAATGCAACCGCCGGGCATGGCCCCGCTGCTGCCACCGCCGGGTGCCAATCCGGCAGCCAATGGCGCTGCGGCAGCCAGCAGTGGCTCACCGCTGCGCGTGTCGCTCAGCTCGCCGCCGAAAGCCCGCCTCGGCAGCGAATTCAGCGTCAATGTGCTGACCGAAATCGACATGCCGGCCTCGGCGATTGCCACCGACCTGATCTACAACCCGGCCTATCTGGAAGTCACCAACGTCAGGGCCGGCGATCTGGCCGGCAATGCGCAGTTCAACAGCCAGAAAGCCCCCGGCCGGGTGATGCTGAGCGCGCAGAAACAGGATGGTTTACGTGGTCGCGGCACCTTTGCCACCCTCACCTTCCGCGTCAAGGAAAAAACCAATCTGCCGCTGTGGCTGGGCATCGGCCAGATTCAGGCCAGTTCCCTGCAGGGCACCGAAATGCCGGTGTCGGCATCCGAACCGCGTAGCCTGGAAGTGGAATGAGCATCATGACTCCGCTCCGGCTCAAGCCGCGTGGCTTCACCCTGCTGGAGATACTGGTCACGCTGGCGATTCTCGGCATTCTCGCCAGCATTGCGGTGCCGCTGGTGCAGATCAATGCACAACGCACCAAAGAGGCAGAACTACGCGCTGCGCTGCGCGAAATTCGTGGCGGCATTGATGCCTACAAGCAGGCGGTGGACGACGGCCGGGTGCAGAAATCGGCCGACGAAAGCGGTTATCCGAAAAAGCTGGAAGACCTGACCAAGGGCGTGGAAGACCAGAAATCGCCGAGCAAGCAGAAAATCTACTTCCTGCGCCGCATTCCGCGCGACCCAATGGCACCGTCGACCAGTAGCGACATCGACAGCTGGGGGCTGCGCAGCTACAAGAGCCCACCGGACGACCCAAAAAGCGGCGACGATGTGTACGACGTGTATTCGCTATCCAAGGCCAAAAGCCTGGCGGGCACACCGTATCGGGAGTGGTAAACATGCAGCATCCACGCTTGCAAAAAGCCACCACAGCCCGCCCCGCGCCACAACGCCGATCGGGCTTCACCCTGATCGAACTGCTGGTGGTAATGGCGATCATCGCCACCCTGCTGACAATTGTCGCGCCGCGTTATATGGGCAGCATCGATCGCAGCAAGGAAACCGCGCTCAAGGAAAACCTCAACACCCTGCGCCAGAGCATCGACAAATATTTCGGTGACAACGGCAAATACCCCGACTCGCTGAACGCACTGGTGGAAAAACGCTACATCCGCCAGGTGCCGATCGACCCGATCACCGACCGCAACGACAGCTGGGTGACATCGCCCCCGCCCGACAAGGAACAGAGCGGTATTTACGATGTGCACAGCGGCGCCCCCGGCAAAGCCAGCGATGGACGACCCTATGCGGAATGGTAGAAAGAGCCAGCAGGGCGTTGCCTACCTCAGCCTGATGTTCGTCGTGCTGTTCATGGGCATCACCGTTGGCACCTATATCCAGAGCTGGAGCACCACCGCCCAGCGTGCGCGCGAAACCGAGCTGCTGTGGGCCGGCAACGAATACCGCAAGGCAATCCGCAACTATTACGAACTCAGCCCCGGCGGCAACAAGCAATATCCGAAATCGCTCGACGATCTGCTGGAAGACAAACGCTTCATCACCATGCAGCGCCACCTGCGCAAACTCTACCTCGACCCGGTCACCGGCAAGGCCGACTGGACATTGATCACCGATCCAAATGGCCAGATCGTCGGCGTTGCCAGCCAATCGCCGCGCAAACCGCTGAAAGTCGCCAACTTCAGCAAGGAAAACCAGGACTTCAAGGACAAAAGCCATTACAGCGACTGGAAATTTGTTTACATGCCAAGCGTAGCGCAGCCGGGTGCGCCGGGCAGCAAGCCGGGGCAGCCGCCGGGTCTAAAGCAGTAAGCTGGCATATGAGCAAGGATAAACACCAAGGCTGGATGCTGTTGTTTGGAGATCTACTGCAAGCTGCACTGCAACTCGGACTGCTGTCTGGAACACTTTTGGCCGCAGCTTTGGGCAAGGTATTACTGGCGATCCTGCTGGGCAGCATCGCACTTGGCGTGTTCCTGCGCTTCAAACGAGGAAGGAAATAAGTCATTAGAGGATATGTCGAGCACGGCTATGCTTGCCGACCATAGCCATGCTGCCGATAATGGCCGCTCATGAATCAATTAACAAATACAAAACAATATACGAGGGAGAAGCAATGAAAGACGGTTACTGGCTGGTAGGGTTTCAATACGAAGTCACCGGCACGCTTTACAGCCTGGGTCGGATTCCGCAGTGCAAAGTGGCGATGCTGAAGCACCTCAAGCCTGGCTCAAAGGTGCTGATTGCCGGTGTTGGCCACGGCACCGAGGCAATCGAGGCAAGCAAGATGGGCATGCACGTTACTGCCGTCGACCTGTCGAAAACCATGCTCGACCATCTGCAGAAACGTATCGACAAATACCAGCCGCCAACACCGATCCGCGTAGTGCATGACGACATTTTCAACATCAAGGATGTCGAGCAATACGACATGGTGATCGGCAACTTCTTCCTCAACGTGTTTGGTGAAAACATGGTGCAGAAAGTGGCCAACCATCTGGCAACCCTGGCCAAGCCGGGCGGCTATTTCGTGGTCGGCGATTTCATGTTGCCGGAAAAAGGCTGGCGCGGCTTGATTCAGCGCCTCAACTGGTACATCGCCATTGGCATCTACAGCGCCACCACCGAGGCAGTACTGCACCCGGTGTGGGATTACGCCGGGCTGGTGGAAGGCAGCGGCTGCAAGGTGCAGGAAATCCAGTATTTCCGCATTCTCGGCCTCAAGCTTTACTGGTCGATTCTCGGCAAGAAACCCGGTGGTTAAACCCACGCCTTGATACGCGGCATGCCTGCAAGCCAATCCCCATGCGCCCTGCAGCCATGCCTGCAAAGCAATACCGGCGCGGCTTGCAGGCGGGTGCTGCAGCACTGGCTAACATGGCTGCGGTGGCTGTTTCTCGCGTTGCTGTGCGCCCCCATCTTTGCCGCCGAGCTGCCGGATGAAACCGGCAAAAAGGCGGAAATCCGCCTCACCCTGATCAACGGCGACCGTTTTGATCTGCAACAGCAACGCGGCCACCCGGTGCTGGTGATGATCTGGGCCAGCTGGTGCCCGATCTGCCTCGGCGAACTGCCGCAACTGCAACAGTATTATCAGCGCCAGCAAGCCAACGGGCTGCGACTTGTCGGCTTGAGCCTCGACGACAACGACACGGTGATCCGCGAGGCAGCGCAAAAGGCCGGCATCAGCTTTCCGATTGCGCGCCGCAATGCCCCCGGCAACCACGACAATCTGGATAAAACCCAGGTCACCCCGCTGTTCTACCTGATCGGCGGCGATGGCAAAGTGCGCTGGCGGCGCATTGGCGCCATCGGCAACAAACTCCCATAAGCCTGAAAGCCGCTCTGGCATTGGGCTACAGCCGTGCCTGCAAGGCAATATCAGTGCGGCCTGCAGGCAAGGCAATCATCAATAACAACGACTACCCGGCTCCATCGGCGAGAACAAACCGCCGCTATCGCCCGAGCCGGGCTTGATGCAGATTTCCAGAATCATAGAATCGGTGGCGCGCAGCATGGCTGGCGGGAATGGTGAAAACGGTGCTGCCGCTTCAAACAGCTTGTTGACGTAGGCGATTTCCGCCTGCTGATCGGCCGCCCACATCACGCGGAAGCTTTTCACCGTGCCATCCGGATTAAGCACGATACGCACGGCGGCGGCATTGCGGCCGGCCTCTTTGTGGCTGCGTTTAACAAAACGCGCAGTCTGGTTGAGCTTGCGATACAGCGCGTCAAAATACATTTCCAGCGTAAATGGCTCGACCTGCGCCAGGCGCGCATTCTGCTGTGCCAGTTCGCGTTTTTCCTGCGGGTTGACGGTTTCGGCCGGAGGCAGATTGCGCGCGGCAGCCATGGCGCGTTGTGCCAGCTCGGTGCCGGTTGGCGGCCTGCTCGGTGTCGGGTTGAAGAACTGGTCGATTTCCTCTTTTTCGGCACGCGTCCAGTTTTGTTTTTCTTCGGGCGGCGGCGGTGGCAGCGGTATTTTCACCGGGCTCGGGCCCTGGCTCAACAAGGGCACGGCGCGCGGTGTGCGCTGTTTCGGCGGCGCCTTGCTGGCGATTTTTTCCGTTTTACGGCTGCTGGTTTTGTTTGCCGATAACTTGGCACGAGGCGGCAGCGGTTTGCCGGGCTTGCCGACGGTTACCGTCATGGGCCCGCCGGGCGTGTTCTGCCGTGCCGGCGCCGGCTGTGCGATATGCAGCAACAAGGCCCCCAGATGCAGCAGCAGCGCGGAGGTCAAAGCAAAGCCGAAGCGCTTTTCCTCCGGGCTGATGATGATCTGCATGTAAAGCCTGAATCTCGGTAATGGGTTGAAGCGCTGGCGCGTGCTCAGTGTAGTTGCTTGAACACGCCACAATGTATCGACTGGGTAAGCCGCAGCTTACATTGTCGGCAACATGGCAACACAGCGTTGATAGACCTGTCTGCGCGCAACTGGTTCGCGTCGTGCGGCGGAAGTTTACACGATAGCGCAGACAATCCGCAGCCCGGCATGGCCGCGCAGACCATACCCGGCATGGTGCAACCGTGAAAATTGTGCCGGCAAGGCCTAGGATGAATACAGGCACGTTTTTCTACAGGAGTATTCATGGCCAGCCACGCTACGCTGCATATCCAGTTTCCTGCTGATCCGCAGCTGAAAACCACCGTCACCTCGCTGTTCAAAACACTGGAACGCGATTTCAGCGAATCCCATCTGCGTGAACATGCCGCGGAGCTGGGAGCCGATGCACTGGCAGAGGTCAATCGCCTGCTGGGCGTGTTTCCGCTGGAGTATTTCAAGGTGGATGACTACGTGAAACAAAACGGCGAGCTGCGGGTGACATTCAACATCCCGCACAAGCCCAATGATTTTCTGCCCGCCTGGGCAGCGCTGCTGAAGCGGGCGGGTGTAGATGCCCGTGGCGGCGGCATGGATATCGACCCGGATTAAAGCACCATGGATGACAGTGAGCAGCGCCCCTCGACATTAAGCCTCACCCGACAGGAACAGCGCCTCTGTGCGAGCTTTGTACCCGGTGCTGGCGTTGTGCCGCCAACGCTGGATCAACTGCAGCAATTGGTGCAACAGCAGGGCTATAGCCACTGGCATCTCTACAACAAAACGCTGCAAACCTTCATCAGCAGCTGCCGCGAAGCAAGCAGCCCCATCAGCGCCGATATTGGCGAACAACGCGATGCCGAATTCGTGTTCAATATTTCGGCGGACAAGCTCAACCTGTATCTGACATTGCTGCCTGCCGAGGGTGGCGAGCCCATCGGCGACAAGGTAGAGCAGGCGCTGATGAAGCAGGGCATCATGCACGGCATCCTGCGCAGCGAGCTGGATGCGGCCCTGGCCAAAGGCCAGTGCGAGGACCTGCTGATTGCCCAGGGCGACCCGGCGCAGCCATCGCGGGAAGCCGCTTTTGTCAGCCTGCTCGACAACATCCGCAGCCGCAAACGCCACACCGATGCCGACAAGGTGGTGGATTTCCGCGATCTGGGCAATCTGCTTATCGTGCAGCCGGGTGATGCGCTGATGCGGCGGATACCCGCCCTGCCCGGCAAAAACGGTATTGATGTCTACGGACAGAGCATTCTCGCGGCACCGGTGCAGGACACACCCTTCCCCGCCAACATCAAAGGCGCCCAGCCCGCGGCTGACGACCCGAATCTATTGCAGGCAAGCAGCCCCGGCCAGCCGGTGCAGCACGATAACTGCGTGGTGGTGAACCCGGTGATCGAAGTCGCCAATGTCGACCTCGACAGCGGCAATATCACCTTTGAAGGCACGGTGCGGGTGCTGGGCGATGTGAAAGCCGGCATGCACCTGATCGTCACCGGCGACGTGCTGGTGGAAGGCACCGTCGAATCCGCCGAGGTGGTGGCCGGTGGCGATGTATCGGTCAAGGGTGGCGTGATTGGCCATGCAGAGCTGGTTGCCGGCTCGCTGGAGCGGCCCGATGCCGCCAGCCGTATCCGCTGCGGTGGCTCGCTGCAGGCACTGTTTCTGGAAAACACCCACGTCGAGGCGAGCAAATCGATCCTGGTGGAAAACAGCGTGCGCCAGTGTGACCTGACTGCGGGCCACACCATCCAGGTCGGCAAAGAGGGCAGCAAGCAAGGGCACATCATCGGCGGCCGCTGCCGCGCCACCCACACCATTCACGCCGGCAGCATCGGCACCAGCGCCGGCAGCGCCACCAAAATCCAGGTGGGTTTTGATCCTTATCTGCACAGCGCGCTGCAGGCCAAGGACAAAATCATCAAGGCCAAACAGGCAGAACTGCATCAGGTCGATCAGCTGCTGACCTTTCTGGCGCAAAACCCGCACAAGGACAAAGGCGGCATCGGCGCCAAAGCCGAACACACGCGCGAAAAACTGCTGCAGGACCTGGCCGACACCCAGCAGGCGCAACAGGAACTGGCAGAACGCCTGAACCTGGCCAGCCACGCCCGGGTGATCAGCGAAAAGGCCATCTACAGCGGTGTCGACATCCATATCGGCAGTGCCGTGTGGCATGTGCGCGAAGACGCCGGCGCGATGACGCTGATGCTGGCCGGCGACAAGATTGTGCTGGAATAAGCCGCTGTTCTCGCTCTATCGCGAGCAGCTTCCGGGCGTTCAGCCGACTGCCTCGATATCCACCACCACCGACGCCTCGTAACGTTTCCAGTTGAGCAGAATCACGAATGGCCGCGCCCTGGCGCTGGAGTGAATGCGCTCCGGCAGCCCGACAATCGTCACCGGCGTGGAAATCTGCAGCCCTTCGCCAAAATGCCGCCGCGCGTTGCCGGCAATGGTGTTGGCAATTTCGCCCACGGCATCGAGAAAGTTGTATTCCGACAAATCGTGCTCATGCATGCCGCTCAGCAGGCTGCGCACCAGCGGCAACGGCGCACTGAAATAAACGCAGCCGCGAAAGCCGCCGGAGAAGGTAATCAGGCCGGTATAGTCGCCAATGCCGGGTGGTTGATCGTCGGCCGACAGATACGCCGCCCGCACCTGTGCCTGCTCTTTGGTGAGATGGTTGAAATAGCGGGCCACCGCATCGACAAAAACCTTCAGCTCGTTTTCAGTAATATCGCTCATGTTCATTCCATCAGTTCCAGCAAGGCATCCACCAGTTGCTGATCGGTAAAGGGTTTGTGCAGAAAACCGCGCGCGCCTTTTTTCAGCGCGCTGATTGCGGTGGGTTTGTCGGCCAGTGCGGATACCACCAGCACCGAAATGGCGCTATCGATGCGCATCATCTGCTCAACACACTCGATGCCATCCATATTCGGCATGGTCAGATCCAGCGTCACCAGATCCGGCTTGCTGCGGCGGCAGATTTCAACTGCCTCTGCGCCATCACGCGCCAGCCCGACAATCTGGATATCCGGCAGGCGCGGGCTGCCGATCACGCGGGCAATGCGGCTGCGGATAATGTTGGAATCATCGACAATCATGAGTTTTTTCATGCCACGCCTCCCGTCGCTGCGGCAAAACGCAGCGCAAAGCTGGTGAACTCATTGGGGCGCGAGGCCAGTTTCAGTTGCCCGCCAAGGCGCGTTACCCGCTCTTTCACCAGATCCATGCCCACCCCGCGGCCGGCATCGATGCCGGCGCTGCCGGCGGTAGAAAAGCCCGGTTCGAAGATTTTCATCACCACCTCCCGATCGTCCATCGCCGCCAGCGCCGCACTGCTGTAGCGGCCGCTGCGCTCCAGCTCGCTGCGGATATGCGCCGGCACAATGCCGCGCCCATCGTCGCTGACTTCAAATTCAAACTGCCCTGCCCCCAGTGGCCGCAGCTCAATACGAATATGCCCGGTATCCGGCTTGGCGTGCAGCAGGCGTTCTTCTGTCGGCTCGATACCGTGAGTGACGGCATTGCGCAGCAGCTGGATGGTCAGTTCACGCAGCAACACGCGGCTGCTTTCCGGCAACTGCGGCAGGCTTTCCAGCTTGATGTGCAGCGCCACTTTCTTGTTCTGCCCCTTGGCAATACGTGCCGCCAGCTGCTGCAGCGATTCCAGCCACTCGCTGCTTTCGTCCTGCGGTTGGCGCTGCGCCATCGGCGCGGCCCCCATGCGGTTGGACATATCCTCCACCTGCTGAATGCGCGAGAAACATTCCTCCAGCTGCGGCAGCAGGCTCAGCAGATCATCACCGTTGATTTCACCTTTCTCGCGCAAGGCCTGCAGATTGTCTTCAAAATCGTGCGCCAGCTGCTCGAACAGATGGAAGCGGATCGCCGCCGCATCGCCCTTCAGCGCATGCACCTGGCGGAACACCTTGTCGATCAGCGGACGATAGTCACCGGAGACATCGCGCAACAAACGATTGATTTCGTGCAGGCTGCTGCGTGCCTGATTGAGAAAGCCCGCCAGCGTTTGCGGGTTGAGCTTGAGCAGATCCAGCAGCACTTCGACTTCGGCACGCGCGTTCTGCCTGGCCTGCTGCAGGTCGACACGCAACTGTTCCACTTCGGAAATATCCTGCACCGTCACCAGCAGATGGGTCGGCTTGCCGCCCCCGGCGCCGGTCACCCGCGAAAACTGCAGCGACAGATAACGCGCCTTGACGCCATAACGCGCATCGATATCGCGCACCTCCACGGTTGCCAGCGGGTTCAGCTCGCGCACCAGAGCCTCTTTCACCCGGTCGCCAAACAGCAATTCCAGATAATCGCGGGCAGCTTCAAATTCGCGCTGCGGCACCATGTTCTGCAACAGATCGAGAAAATTCATCCCCGAAGCGATGCGTCGCCCCATCACTTTCGGCAACGAGGCCGACACCTGATTGCCGATCAGGTACTGGCTGTCGAGCAGGAACAAGCCTTCCTGCACGGTGGAAAGGATTTCGTCGGTTTCCTGCCTGGCGGCTTCAATCTGCCGGTCGTTGTCACGCAGGCGGCGCACAAAGCGGAACACGATCAGCGCAAAGTTGCTCAGCGCCAGCACCACCGCCACCCCCTGCGCCAGCCACAACATGCGCGCGCGGTTGCGGGCCTCCTGCTCCAGGCTGCTGGTCAGATCATTCATCAGCTTCAGCAAGCTTGCATTGTGCGCACGCAACTGCTGCGCGGCCTGGCCAATCTGCATCGGCGACGGCTGACCACTGGCCAGCGGCTGCAACAGCGGCATCAGCGGTTGCCAGATCTGCTCTGCCTGCTGCAGCAAGGCACGGCCGCTGGCACTTTCCAGCGCTTTCAGCTGCGCCTGATCCCCCATGCCGCCGGTTACCGCGCCACCCTGGCGAAACCCGCGCAAAGTGGAATCAAACAGTTGCAGCGACAACTGCAGCTCCTGCTGCGCGGCACTCAGCGAAGTGCCGGCACGCGCATTGGCATCCAGCTCCAGCACCGATTTGGTCATCCGCTGCGACAACATCCGCTGTCGCCCGGCCAGGTTGATCGACACCGCATCCGACGCCACCTGCAGCGAGGTATAGATATTCAGCCCCAGCACCGTGAGGTCGAACAACAGAAACAGACCTACCGCAACGATGATTCCAGTGTTACAGCAAAGAGCCAGTCCGACCATGGCTGTTCTCCCGGGACAAAAAGGATGGGCAGCAAAATACGCCGCACGTGCGGTAGCCCCGGCACCGCCACTGGCAAGCCAGAAACGGATTTCACACGGTTTTGTTGATGCAGCGCAAAAGAAAATCAGCGAAAAAAACTGGATCTGGCGACAAATTGCGCGTATGCGCAAGCAAAATGAAGCCAAAAAACAACAGCGAAACAAGAGGAGAAGCAGGCGCGAGGCAAACATCGCCGGCAACAGCGGGCATGCGATGCCGGTGTGAGGAGCGGTGCCGCCAGACAGGCAGCACCACGGAAATCAATGTTTGGAGGCCATCTTGTCCGTATCAGCGCAAACATCACGCCGGAGATCATGAAGGTGAAATGGATGCCCCACCAGCCACGCCAACTCTTTCGGATCATGCGATTTGAGATTGAAAAACGCTTTCAGCAGATCGATAACCGAAATCGCCACAATCCAGGAAGCCGATCAGCTTCCAGTTTTCAGGTCGGCATACGTCACCTTGCCCATCCAGCTCGGCTTGTCGCTGGAGTTGTGCGCCACATCCAGCCGCGAGATGAAGTTTTGTAACCACTGAAATCACGATCACCAGCAGATTGGCCACCAGCGTGATATCCACCAGGCCGAGAATCGACAGAATGACGTTGCCCTCCCCCAGCAGAGTGGATCAGCTCGGCGCGAATTCTTTCCACCAGCTTGAAAAACAAGGCGCCGATGCCACCGATCAGCGCCAGATAAAACGGCGCCAGCAACAGCGTAGAAAATCGTGCGTTCGAGAAAATCTTCGTATTTGTTGTCTTGACTCGCAGTGAATACGCAAAAGCCAGCAGCGTGGATAACGGCCGCAAGCATCCAACGGATTGCTGCGGTGCGTCAACCGTAAATGGGTGACAGTAGCTGAATTTTCAAGCCGCCTGTCATGCCCGCCCCCTGCCCTGCAAGCCGCTCTGGTATTGCCTCGTAGCCTTGCCTGCAGGCCAGTACCAGAGCAGCGTGCAGCCCAACGAAAAAACAACGAATCGAAGTCCACTACCGTTTGCACCACCACGGACGGGCTCCCGTGAGGAGCGCCGAGCATCGCAGGCCGCGGCGCGGGGTGTCGGCGAGGACTGTTTGAGTCCAGACCGCGGGCTGGGGCGAGTTCCGCAGCCGCCGCTTCAGCCGAGAAGCACGGGGAACCCGTAGCGCAGCGGAGGGCGCGTATCGGGTCGCCTTCTTTGGAGTTACCTTTCTCAACGGAACAAGAAGGTAACGTGCCTGCCAGGCACCCCGGCACCGAAATCAACCGCGCGTCGGCTACAAATCCTTGCTTCCTGATCAGCTACAAATGGTCTTGTTGCGCTTACGCGCAGTTGTTTTGGCGGGGAGTTCCGTCCCGCAGCCCCGACTACTTTCTTTTGCTTCGCCAAAGAAAGTATCCAAAAGAAAAGGCGACCCGACGTTCGCGCCCTCCGCTGCGCTACGGGTTCCCTGTGCTTCTCGAAAGCTGCGGCGGCTGCGGAACTCGCCCGGCCCGTTGGGCCGTGACTCAAACAGTCCTCGCCGACTACCCGGCTTTCTGCGATGCTCGGCGCTCTCGACGGGAGCCGTGATTACGCTTTCGGTCGTGCCTACGATCAACAAGTTGACTCCGCAGCCTCGACTACAGCCCGAGCCCCTACCCTGCAAGCCGCGCTGGTATTGGCCCACAGCCTCGCCTGCAGCCCAATATGGACGCGCTCTGCAGGCCGATGCCCGGAAATCGGGCGCAAACCGCCCCCGTGATAGAATCGCCGCTTTGTTTTCACCCCGACACACACCATGGCCGATGTTCTGCGCACCCTGCGTTCCCGTTTGTCTCACTGCCTGCAAGCAGACCGGCAGAATCTGCTGCGCCGGCTGAAGCAACTGGAGCAGCGCCAGCAGCAAGGCAAACCGTTCGACAAAGGCGCCGAGGAGCTGGCCGCCGCGATTGATGCCTCGGCGATCAAGCTGCAGCAGCGGCGCGAAAATCTGCCCAAGCCCACTTTCGATGACTTCCTGCCGGTCAACCAGCGACGTGACGAGCTGCTGAAGACCATCGCCAAACATCAAGTGGTGATCATCTGCGGCGAAACCGGTTCGGGTAAAACCACCCAGTTGCCAAAAATCTGCCTCGAACTCGGGCGCGGCGTGGCCGGGCTGATCGGCCACACCCAGCCACGGCGGATTGCCGCACGCACCGTTGCCAGCCGTATTGCGCAAGAGCTGAACAGCCCGCTGGGTGAGGCGGTCGGCTACAAGGTGCGTTTCAACGACAAGATCAGCGAGCGCAACCACATCAAGCTGATGACCGACGGCATTCTGCTGGCCGAGACGCAAACCGACCGCTACCTCAACGCCTACGACACCATCATCATCGACGAGGCGCACGAGCGCAGTCTCAACATAGATTTCCTGCTCGGTTACCTGAAGCAACTGCTGCCGCGCCGGCCGGATCTGAAAGTGATCGTCACCTCGGCCACCATCGATGCCGAGCGCTTCAGCCGCCATTTCAACGGCGCGCCGGTGATCGAGGTGTCGGGCCGCACCTATCCGGTGGAAGTGCGTTATCGCCCGCTGCAGACCAAGGACGAAGACGAGCGCGAAGAAGACATGGAAGAAGCCATTGTCGATGCCGTTGACGAGCTGCTGCGCGAAGGCCCGGGCGACATTCTGGTGTTTTTGCCCGGCGAACGTGAAATCCGCGATACCGCTGAGCATCTGCGCAAGCATCAGCTGCGCGGCGTGGAAGTATTGCCGCTGTTTGCGCGGCTGTCGGTGGAAGACCAGCAGAAGGTATTCAAACCGCAAGGCGGGCGGCGCATCGTGCTCGCCACCAACGTTGCCGAAACCTCGCTCACCGTGCCCGGCATCCGTTACGTGATCGACACCGGGCTGGCGCGCATCAACCGCTACAGCCCGCGCGCCAAGATCACCCAGTTGCAGATCGAGAAAATCAGCCAGGCCAGCGCACGCCAGCGTTCCGGTCGTTGCGGCCGGGTAGCCGAAGGCATTGCCGTGCGACTGTACGACGAAGACGACTTCAACGCCCGCCCGGCGTTTACCGACCCGGAAATCCTGCGCAGCTCGCTGGCCAACGTGATCCTGCGCATGGCCTCGCTCAGGCTGGGCGAAATCGAGGCATTTCCGTTCATCGAAAAACCCTCGTCGCGGCAGATCAGCGATGGCTACGGCCACCTGCACGAACTCGGCGCGGTCAGCGAACAGCGGCAGTTGTTGCCGCTGGGCGTGGAAATGGCCAAGCTGCCGGTTGACCCAAAAATCGCCCGCATGTTGCTGGCCGGGCGCGATTTTCATTGCCTGCGCGAAATCCTCACCATCGCCTCTGGCCTGTCGATTCAAGACCCACGCGAACGGCCCTACGAAGCGCGCGAAGCGGTGGATCGAGCGCAGGCCAAGTTTCAGGACGAACGCTCTGATTTCCTCGCCTATCTCAAGCTGTGGGATTTCTTCGAAGATGCGCTGAAGCACAAGCAGTCGAACCGCAAGCTGATCCAGCAATGCCACGACCATTATCTGTCGTATCTCAGGCTGCGCGAATGGCGCGAGTTGCACGCGCAACTGGCGAGCACCGTTGCCGACATGGGGCTGCGGCTGAATGAAACCCCGGCGACTTATGAGCAGTTGCATCAGGCGCTGATGTCCGGCCTGCTGGGCAATCTGGGCATGAAGCAGGCCGAGGACGAGCAGTATCTCGGCGCGCGCGGCATCAAATTCACCATGTTCCCCGGCTCTGGCCTGAAAAAATCGCGGCCGAAATGGCTGCTGGCGGGCGAGCTGGTGGAAACCACCAAGCTGTATGCGCGCAGCGTCGCCAAAATCGAGCCGGAATGGGTGGAGAAAATCGCCAGCCACCTGTGCCAGAGCCACTATTACGAACCGCACTGGGAAAAGGATAGAGGCCAGGTCACGGCGTGGGAACGCGTCACCCTTTACGGCCTGCCGATTGTGCCGAAACGCACCATCAGCTACGGCCGTATCAACCCGCAGGAAGCACGCGAAATCTTCATCCGCGAGGCACTGGCGAATTTCCAGCTGATTACCCGTGGCGGCTTCTACAGCCACAACCAGCGGTTGATCCGCGAAATCGAACAACTGGAACACAAATCGCGGCGGCAAGATGTGCTGGTCGATGAACACCGCATTGTCGAGTTCTACGACGCATTGCTGCCGCAGGATATCGTCGACGCGGTGTCGTTCGAGCAATGGCGCGAGTCGATCGAGAAAAGTGCTCCGAAGCACCTGTTCATGAGCAAAGAGGCGCTGATGCGCCACGGCGCCGAACGCGTGACCACCGAGCTGTATCCGGAGCAGATGGAAATCGACGGCGTGAAGCTGCCGCTGAAATACCGCTTCGAACCCGGCCACCCGCTCGACGGCGTGACGGTGAGCCTGCCGCTGGCGCTACTCAACCCGCTCGACCCGGTGCCGTTCGAATGGCTGGTGCCGGGCATGTTGCGCGAAAAAATCACCGGTCTGATCAAGTCGCTGCCGAAAAATACGCGCAAGCTATGTTTCCCGATTCCCGATTTCGTCACCGAACTGCTGGAGCAAGTGCCGGTCGGCCAGGCGCCGCTGCTGGAGACGCTGGCCGAGTTCGTCAGCAAAAAGACCAAACTCATCACCACCAAGGACGACTTCGATCCGAAAGACCTGTCGCCGCATTGCTTCGTCAATTTCCGCATCGTCGACGATGCCAAGCAGGAGCTGGCAATGGGCCGCGATCTGGCGGCGCTGAAAGCGCAACTGGGGCAAGCGGCGCAGCTCACCTTCCGCGACAACGCGCCGTCGATCGAACGCGAAGGCCTGACCAAATGGGACTTCGGCGACCTGCCGCAGAAAATCGGCTTCAGCAAAGGCAAACAGCAACTCACCGGCTACCCGGCGCTGGAAGACAACGGCGACTCGGTGGCGATCCGTCTGTTCGACACCGAACTGGAAGCGCGCGAAGCGATGCGCGCCGGCGTGCGCCGCCTGCTGCGGCTGGAGCTGAAAGAGCAGATGAAGCAACTGGAAAAATCGCTGCCCGGCTTCACCCAACTGGCAATGCAGCTACGCGCCGTGGCCAACGCCGACGACCTGAAAGACGACATCCTCACAGCCCTCACCGACCGCGCGTTTATTGGTGACGAAGAACTGCCGCACAGCGAAAAAGCCTTCGCCGACCTCAAGCAAAAAGCCAAAACCCGCCTGCCGGCGGTAACGCAAGGGCTGATGCAAACGCTGGCGGCCATCGCCACCGAATACCAGCAACTGGTGCTTAAACTGGTCGGCAACCAGCGCCCGGTGCCGGAATTAAAAGAACAGTTGCAAACCCTGGTCAGCAAAGGCTTCGTCAGCGCCACCCCCTGGGCCAACCTCAGCCACCTGCCGCGCTACCTGAAAGCCATGCGCCTGCGCCTGGAAAAATACCCCAACGCCCCGGCACGCGACCAGCAAAGAGGCGCGGAGATTGCCGACTTGTGGCAGCGCTATTTGCAGCGCTTAGCGAAACATCGCAAGGAAGGCACGGATGATCCGAAATTGCGGGAATTTCGTTGGTTGATTGAGGAATTGCGGGTGTCGTTGTTTGCGCAGGAGTTGAAAACGCCGATGCCGGTGTCGGTGAAGCGGTTGTTGAAGGCGTGGGATGAGGTGAAGCCTTAGCAGGCTGGTGAGAAACTCTTTGCGCCAGATTTGTCGTGGGAATAATTGCAAAAAATTCGCAAAAACAGCCTAAATTTTCAGCAAATAGCTAAGTTTTTGAGCAAAAGCATCCGGATTTACCGGTTTTTTTGCCCCAACGTGGGAGACAAAATAGTTTCTCACCAGCCTGCTAAGGCTCCTGCTCCTATTGCTGGGCGGAATGCTGTTTCTGGCCCCGGGTGCGGCATATGCCGATATTGTCACACTTACCCCCAATCAGCCGCTACTCAAGCTCAGCAACGGCCTGCAGTATGTAGAAGCGCCAGATGGCGACTATTCGCTAGCAAGCGCGCTGGCGATCAGCAATCAACGCTGGAAAACCAGCTACAGCAGCAACCTCAACCTGAGTTACACCGAGCGCCCCTATTGGTTCCGCACCACGCTGCGCAATCCCGGCAAAGAAGTACTGCGTAGACAGCTAGAGTTTGCCTACCCCGTTCTCGATTACATTGAGCTTTTTGTCATTGCTTCCGGCGGTCAGGTTAAACGACAGGTCATGAGCGATAAGCTGCCGTTCGAGAGCCGGCCCTATCCCCACCGCAATTTTGTGGTTCCGCTGGAAATCCATGCCGGTGAGACCCTGCAACTGTATATACGCGTACACACCTCAAGCGCACTGCAAATGCCGCTGCACTTATGGCAAGCCGACGCGCGCGAGGCACATGACCAGAAACAGCTGCTGCAAGGCCTTTACTTCGGCACCATGCTGGTGATGCTGATCTACAACCTGATCCTGTTTTTTGGCATTCGGGACTGGAACTATCTTTTGTACGTATTGTGGATCACGTTCATCGGCGGATTTCTTGCCTCGTTCAACGGCCTGGCATTCCAGTACTTGTGGCCCCACGCAACAGAATGGAATGATCAGAGCATTGTGGTCCTGCTGTCGCTGGCAAACGTGTTTGGCATCTGCTTCAGTATCGCCTTTCTGCAACTGAAGCAGAATTTGCCCAGAGCCATGCCGGCCTTCCAGTCGATGATTCTGATGGCGCTGCTTTCAGCCCCTGTAGCGCTGTGGTTGCCCTATCAACTGGCCATCAAGTTTGCCATTTTCAATGCGGTAATCAGCATCCTGTTGATCATGGCGGTAGCGATCCATTTGTGGACTGCCGGCTTCCGACCCGCCCGTTTGTTCATTCTGTCCTGGTCATCGGTATTGATTGGCGGCGTCATTCTGGCTATGAACAAATTTGGCTTGCTGCCATCCAACCTGTTTACCGAACATGCAGCACAGGTAGGCTCTGCCCTAGAGGCGATATTGCTGTCGCTGGCAATGGTCGACCGTTTCAACAACGAACGTAAAAGCAGCGAACGAGCCCGACTGGATTTGCTGCATGCACAACAGGCGCTACTCGACAGCCAGCGCAAGCAGAATGAGGTACTGGAAAACCGGGTGCGTGAGCGCACCGAAGAACTGGAAAAAGCCAACCAGAAGCTGCAGGAAATGAGCAGCACCGATGCATTGACCGGCACGCGCAACCGACGCTATTTCGACCAGGCGTATTCCAGCGAATTGAAGCGCATGCAGCGCGATGGGACGGACTTGTCGCTTCTGCTGCTGGATATCGATCACTTCAAGCGGATTAACGACACCTGGGGCCACCAGATCGGTGACGAATGCCTGCGACTGGTGGCGCAAACCATTGGCCAACACATTCGTCGCGACAGTGACACGCTGGCCCGGGTGGGGGGCGAAGAGTTCTGCATCCTGCTACCCAACACCAGCGCCGCCGGTGCGATATTCCTCGGCGAGGCGATTCGTAATGCCGTTGCGGCGCTGTCACCGGAAATAAGTGGTCAGCACCTCAACATTTCCATCAGCATTGGCATTGCCTCCAGCAGCCAGCAACTGCCGACGCCACCGGAACAATTGCTGAATCTGGCAGACAAGGCGCTTTATCGGGCCAAACAGTTAGGCCGCAACCGGGTGGAATTGTTCGAGCCGACGCAAGATCAAGGCACTGCGTGACGGTTGCCAAAATCGGCACATGGAATATAATCCCCATCCAACCGAGGAGCGCTGCAAGGCTGTCGATATCTGACGACCCCCAGGCTCGGTTTGCAACTGCGCTCGCCTGACTAAACCCGTGCCGGGCACGGGATGCTTGGGTGAGTCCGCATCCCCCCCGGCCACACGTATCCAGGAGTACACGCTGTGGCTGACAATTTCACCGATTACAAAGTTGCCGACATCAACCTTGCCGACTGGGGTCGCAAGGAAATCCGCATTGCCGAAACCGAAATGCCGGGCCTGATGTCCCTGCGTAAAGAGTACGCCCGCGAACAGCCACTGCGTGGCGCGCGCATCACCGGCTCGCTGCACATGACCATCCAGACCGCGGTACTGATCGAAACCCTGCAGGCGCTGGGTGCAGAGGTCCGCTGGGCATCGTGCAACATCTTCTCGACTCAGGACCACGCCGCCGCTGCGATTGCCGCTGCTGGCACCCCGGTATTTGCCTACAAGGGTGAATCGCTGGATGAATACTGGGACTACAGCCACCGCATTTTCGAATGGCCGGGTGATGTCGGTGCCAACATGATTCTGGATGATGGCGGCGACGCCACCCTGCTGCTGATTCTCGGCGCCAAGGCGGAAAAAGACCTGTCGGTGGTTTCGCATCCTACCAACGAAGAAGAAATCTCCTTGTTCAACTCGATCAAGGCGCGCCTGCAAAAAGATCCGACCTGGTATTCGCGCCAGCTGGCCCGCATCCAGGGCGTAACCGAAGAAACCACCACTGGCGTGAAACGTCTGTATCAAATGGCCAAAGACGGTCTGCTGCCGTTCCCGGCAATCAACGTCAATGATTCGGTAACCAAATCCAAGTTCGACAACTTGTACGGCTGCCGCGAATCGCTGGTTGACGGTATCAAGCGCGCGACCGACGTCATGGTTGCCGGCAAGGTTGCCGTGGTTGCCGGTTATGGCGACGTGGGCAAAGGCTCGGCACAATCGCTGCGCGGCCTGGGCGCCACCGTGATGATCACTGAAATCGACCCGATCTGCGCCCTGCAGGCAGCGATGGAAGGCTACCGCGTTGTCACCATGGATGAAGCTTGCGACAAGGCTGACATTTTCGTTACCGCCACCGGTAACGTAAACGTGATCAACCACGAACACATGAAAAAAATGCGCGATCAGGCGATCGTCTGCAATATCGGTCACTTCGACAGCGAAATCGAAGTCTCGGCACTGCGCCAATACCAGTGGGAAAACATCAAGCCGCAGGTTGACCACATCATCTTCCCGGACGGCAAACGCATCATCCTGCTGGCCGAAGGCCGCTTGGTGAACTTGGGTTGTGCCACCGGCCACCCGTCGTTCGTAATGTCCAACTCGTTTACTAACCAGACACTGGCACAGATCGAGTTGTTTACCCGTGGTGACAGCTACCAGAATGACGTATACGTGTTGCCGAAACATCTGGACGAGAAAGTGGCCCGCTTGCACCTAGAACGCATTGGCGCCAACCTGACCCGCCTCAGCGACGAACAGGCAACCTACCTGAGTATGAGCAAGGATGGTCCGTACAAGCCGGATCACTACCGTTACTAAGAACCTGTATTAGTTGCAGCGACAAACGAGACAGGTTTTTTACCCTGTCTCGTTTTACATGGTGAACATCATGACCACACAATCCAAACGCAGCTTCAGCCTGGAGTTCTTCCCGCCGAAAACGCCGGAAGGCACCGAAAAACTCAGAGCAACGCGACAACAACTGGCGACCTTGAACCCGGAGTTTTTCTCCGTAACCTTTGGCGCTGGCGGCACCACTCAGGATGGCACGCTCAGCACGGTGCTGGAAATCCAGAGTGAAGGCTTGCAAGCGGCCCCCCACCTGTCGTGCATAGGATCAACTCACGAAAAAATCGGCGAGTTATTGCAAATCTATCGCGACAACGGCATCAAGCGCATTGTTGCGCTGCGTGGCGACATTCCGTCCGGCATGGTGGAAGTCGGCGAATTCCGTTATGCCAACGAACTGGTGGAATTCATCCGGGCACAACACGGCGACTGGTTCCATATCGAAATCGCCGCCTATCCGGAATACCATCCGCAGGCGCCTTCGGCCCATGCCGACATCGCCAATTTCGTGCGCAAGGCCAAGGCGGGCGCCGATAGCGCCATGACTCAGTATTTCTTCAACCCCGATGCGTATTTTGCCTTCGTTGACGAAGTGCGGGCGCAAGGTGTAGAGATTCCGATCGTGCCAGGCATTATGCCGATCAACAATTTCACCCAACTGGCACGCTTCTCCGATGCCTGCGGCGCGGAAATCCCGCGCTGGCTACGACTGAAGCTGCAAAGCTATGGCGAGGACACCGCCTCCATCAAGGCGCTGGGGCTGGATGTTGTCACCAGCCTGTGCGAGAAGTTGCTGGCCGGTGGAGCACCGGGCTTGCATTTCTACACGCTGAATGCGGCCCCCACCGTCACTTCAATCTGGCAACGCCTGAATCTGTCCTGATCCTCAGCTCCCGCTGGCCCCCCTGTCTTTGGTTTCCTATAGTGATACCTCGGGCAGGGGGACACTCCCTTCCGGCAACATCACACGAGGGGAATATGACGCTCGGACCACACCTTTTACGCAGCCTGGGCTTGAGCCTGGGACTATTGCTGGCCACGACGGCGCACGCCGACGAACCAAGTCTGGATCAGGCCGAACAATTACTAAATCAGGGTCAGGGCAAACAAGCGCTGCAGCTGCTTCAACCGCAGGAAGCAGAGCAAGCCGGCAATCCACGCTTTGATTACCTGCTGGGCACCGCCCAGCTCGAATCCGGCGATGCTGCCCGTGCCACGCTGACACTGGAACGGGTGCTGCAAGGCAATCCCAACCACGCAGGGGCACGCCTGGAAATGGGCCGGGCCTACTTCGCACTCGGCGACTACAGCCGCGCCCGGAACGAATTCGAAACCCTGCAGAAACTCAACCCGCCCCCCGCCGCACGGGAAGCCATCAACGCCTATCTGCAGGAAATCGACCAACGCCAGCGCGCCACGCAGACACGAGTCAGTGGCTACCTGGAAAGTGCCATCGGCCGTGATACCAACATCAATTTTGCCACCAGCAAATCCACGGTTTACGTTCCGATTTTTAATAGCGACCTGACTTTAACCGAGGACAGTATCGCCAAGGCCGACAATATGGGGGTATTCGCCGCCGGCGCGGAACTGAATCATGCGACAAGCGACACACTCGGCTTTTTTCTCGGTTTTGACGGCAAATACCGCGATTTTATTCATCAGAAAAGCTCCAATTTCGGTACCGCATCCCTGCGCACTGGCGCGACGATTGGCCAAGTACAGAATCAGCTCAAATTCTTGCTGACCGGCGAGAAGTTGCGGCAGAACGATTTACCCACCCGCGACACAGCAGGTGGTGCGTTTGAATGGCGTTACATGCCACGAGCCAGCAGTGCCATCACGCCGTTTCTGCAATACAACCAGTTGCGTTATCGGCAGGAAAGCAATCAGGCCAACGATGTCAATCAGACTGTGCTCGGCGTGGGCTGGCTGGAGTCGATTGGCGGCAACCAGAACACGGTGGCATTTGTTGCCGGCTTTGGCGGCCGGGAGAACGCCATTCATGAGCGTGCGGACGGCGACAAACGCCTGCTAGGATTGCGGGCTGCGCTACAGGTCACGCCTTTGGCCTGCTTGGATCTGTTTGTTTCAGCTGGGGTACAAAGCGGCCAATATGATCAGGTCAACTATTCCTTTGACGAAACCCGCCGCGATCGCCAGACCGACTCTACGGTGGGGCTGGTGTGGCGCATGATCGGCGATGTCTCGGTCAAACCCAGCATCAACTACACGCGTAACCGTTCAAATCTGGAGTTGAACGATTACCGCCGAACCGAATATCTGTTAACACTGCGCTACGACATACGCTGACACCCACGGGAGCACGACATGACACAACACTACCCTGTTTTGCCCACTCGTGTTGGCGTGGGCATTCTCACATACGCGTTACTGGCGATCTGGGGCAGCGATGCCCTGGCCGGGCCTGCCGGTAAATTCATTTATGCATTTGGCGACGTCAATGTCACTAGCCGCGCAGGCGAAAGCCGGCGGGCAGCCAAAGGGCAAATTCTCAACGAAGGCGACCTGATCAGCGCCGGCGCCGATGGCTCGGCCCAGATTCGCTTCGACGATGACGGGATGCTGGCAGTGCGCGCCAACACCAAGGTTCGGATTGACGAATTTCGCTATCAGGGCAAGCAAGACGGCAGTGAGCGGAGTGCCCTATCCTTGCTACAGGGCGGCTTGCGCGCCATTACCGGCGCAGTAGGCAGCGCCAATAAACAGAATTATCGCATCAACACCCCCACCGCCACTATTGGCATCCGCGGCACCGATCATGAACCGTTTTTTGTGCCCAGCGGACCCCATCCGTTCGGCAATGTCCAGCCCGGAACCTACGACAAGGTCAATAGTGGTGAGGCTTATATCCAGACACCGCTAGGCATTGTTGCGATCAATCCGAATCAGGTCGGATTTGCCGGCGCGAGCAATGCCAAGCCGGTGTTATTGCCCGCCGTGCCGGCATTGTTCAAGGCAACCCCTGAGGCCAAACCCGACGACAACAAAAGCGACAAAAAAGGTAGCGACGACGGTAGCAACAAAGACTCAACCAACCAGGATGAAAAGAAAAAACAAGGCGCGGGCAAGCCACCTCCTCCCCCTGCCGCTAACGCCAACACGCCCAAGCCACCGCCGATTGGCCCGGATAACCGGCCAATACAGGCACCAATCGAAGCCAGTGCCAATGGCGCCACAGTCGACTTTACCAATCAGCAAATCATCGATGCCAACGGCCAACCGGTGAACGGCAACACACCACTGACCTGGCCCGGCGCGATTCCGGTCGCTGCCGGGGCCGCCCATGACAGTGCAACCCAACAAGCGGGGCCAGGCTCAGGCGTCGAAAGCGGGCTGGGGGTGCAGGCTGACTTGTATGGCCGATTGCTGCGTATTCAAAATGCAGACGGCTTCAGTTTCTTTCACTCCACCGCACGCCTCGCAGAAGTCGGGCGCAGTAGCCTGCCCATCGAAGGCGGCAAGCTGATGCCGGTGATCTGGGGCCGCTGGCAGGCCGAGCCTCCAGCCAATACATTCATTCTGGTGGAAGACGGCAAGTCGCTGCAACCCACCGGCAGCATGCACTACGCCGTCGCACCGATGATCACCCCGTTCGAGCAGCTCAATGCCAGCAATCTCGGCTTCAAGGCGGCCAGCTATCGATTAATGGCCAGCACCCAAACCAGCTCCGAACAGCTTGGGGCCGTCGGCTCTGTGCAAGCGCTGGACATGTTAGTGGATTTCGCTGCACAGCAGATTGTTGATTACCAAATCAGATTGGCTGTCTCGGGTCGCAGTTACAGTGCCTCTGCGGCGCAACGGGTGCAACTGGGGCAGGAGTTCTGGCTGCCGCTGAATGTGAATTGCAGTGGCTGCAACAACACGCAGCCACTCAAAGGCGAGGCCAATGGCGCCTTTATCGGCCCGAAAGCCGAAGGTGTGGTCACCAGCTATGCCTTGGGCAAAAATAGTACCGAGTATGCCTACGGCGCGGCGATTCTGGCACTGAATAACACCACCCCAACCCTCCCTCCAACAACTGATAGTGGCACGGGCTCAACCACTGGCACAGGTTCCACCACCGGTACAGGTTCCACCACCGGAACGGGTTCCACCACCGGTACAGGTTCCACCACCGGTACGGGTTCCACCACCGGCACAGGTTCCACCACCGGCACGGGTTCCACCACCGGTACGGGCAGCACCAGCAACGCTGGCATGGTCATGGTTGGAGCAGATATGGAGAAAACTGCCGCCGGGAGCATTGCAACCGGCGCGGGTGTACATGCCGGCACTGGCATCACGCTTGACCCCAACGGCAACACAATTGGCATCAACGAAGGGCAATTTGCCTTCGCAACACACACAGCACCACTGGTTGAATCCGGCACAACCTTGCTAGCGGTAGATGGCGGCCAGCAGAAAATTATCTGGGGTCGCTGGGAGGCAAAATCGTCTGCGGCCACGTTCCAGGTCAGCAACAACAACGTGCTGAAAAACAGCGTTGGCAGTTTTCATTTTCTCACCGCTGATCAAATCAGCAGCGCCACCAGCCTGACCTCAGCAGCAATGGGAGGCATGACTGCGACGTATTGGGTCATGGGCGGCACCACACCTACCTCGGAGATATTTGGAGAAAGTGGCCACCTGGAAACGCTTAGTGCCACAGTCAATTTCAGCCAGCAAAAAATTACCGACTACACCATCAAAGTCAGTTTTGCCGACCGCAGTTTCAAGGCCAACGGGGGTGGCGTTACGATTGCGCCCACTTTTAATATTGGTCTAAGTGGTGACTGTCAGGGCTGCTCCACAGCCAACCCCAGTGCATTGATTCCAGTCAATGGCCAAGCCAGTGGCGCGTTTATCGGCCCCAAGGCCGAAGGCATGGTCACGTCCTATGGGCTGCAAACCCAGAATGCCGACCGAGCAACCAGCGGCGTAGCAGTCCTCCAACGGTAAAACTGTTGGCGCAATACCACAGGTATTGCGCCAATCCATCTCTGACAGCCATTTCCCGGCACTCATTGAAATCTTTTGCCGCTACCATGTAGCTGCGGCCAAGGCTTGCGCGCCGCACACTCAAAACACGCTTCCATCCTGATCAGTTGTATTTTCACACCCACAAGAGGAAATGCAGTCATGAACAATCTGGACATCACCCACTGGCAAAACATCGTGATGCAATACGTCACGGATTTCGGCGTCAAAATCATCGCCGCCATCGCTTTCTGGATCGTCGGCCGCTGGCTGATCGGCATGTCGTTGCGGCTGATCGACAAATCGCTCGGCGCCGGGCCGCAAAAAGTCGATCCAACCGTTTTGCGTTACATCCACAACATCGTCAACGTCACCCTCAACATCCTGCTGGTGATCGGCATCCTCGGTTATTTCGGCATCCAGACCACCACCTTTGCCGCCTTGCTGGCTGCTGCTGGTGTCGCCATCGGCATGGCCTGGTCAGGGCTGCTGGCCAATTTTGCCGCTGGCGCGTTTCTGATCGTGCTGCGGCCGTTCAAGGTGGGAGATTTTGTCAGCGCGGCCGGCGTTACCGGCACCATCAAGGAAATCGGCCTGTTCGCCACCAATATCGTCACGCCCGACAATGTGTTGTGCGTGGTCGGCAACAACAAGATTTTTGGCGACACCATCCAGAACTACACCGCTAATCCTTATCGTCGGGGTTGACCTGAAAGCACAGCTGGCCGGCTCTGTCGATCATCAGGCGGCGATGGACCTGCTCAAGCTGGAAATGGCGAAAATCCCCAATGTAATGAGCAACCCGGCACCAGAAGCCCACATCATCGAATTCACCTCGGTTGGCCCAGTGCTGGCAGTGCGCCCGTATTGCCACAATGATCACTACTGGCAAGTATATTTCGATACCAACCAGTTGATCCGCGAGGCACTGGGGCAAAGCCGTTTCCCGGCACCGATGCCGGCACAGGCGGTATACGTGCACAATCAATAAGCTGCATGCCGCGCTGGTATTGCCTTGCAGGCCAGCCTGCGAGGCAATAGGGATGCGGCTTGTGGCGGTACAGGCCCATTGCCTGCGCGAACAGAGCACGAAGTGAGCCCATGATTCAGGCACGCATCAAGGGAGATAACCGTTTGATCAACAGAATTCGCTGCTTGCCACCCAAGCGCCACTTGCTTGCCAGTGTCGGTTTCGCCTGCCTGTTGCTGCTGGACGGTGGCCAAGGCCACGCGCGCCAGCTTGCTGGACAATCTGATGGCGCCGTTTTCCGGACCAGATGTGGTGCCCATGCCGCCGAATGCGGATCAGCTTGACCCTCGACTGGTTGCCACCGACTGCAAGTACGCACATCCACACCAATGGCTTTTATGCCAACAGATTTACGCCGCGCAATGGTTACCCATTGATCCGCAGCGCCGGCAATGGTTTGGCCAGGACTATAGCCCAACAAAGTATCTGGAATGCCGCAAAAAATCGCGCAGTGCGAGTTAGAACGCTTACCGCCCAGTACGCACCCCACCCCGAATACTGGCCCTACCCCGATGTGCCGCCGGTGAAATGGCCGGAAGCACCGAATCCGCCCACCTTGGCAAAGACGGGCATGAGCGGCAAGGAGTATTTTCAGGCCCTGTGCGAGCGCGAGGCCGGTTGGTTTATTTATCGCACGGTTGAGGATGTCGAGGGGCTATATATCGTTCGGCCGAGGGGTGAGGAAGATAGTGACTACCATCTTGCCGACCCCTATGGTCGAAGATCCGTGGGCGATGACGATATTGGGGTGGTTAGGGGCATATGACAAAACTCCGATGCTTTTATCCAGCCTAGTGTTGGTCCCTATCTGTTTGTTGAAACAAAACGACGATATTTGATTCGCCCCGGCATCGGCGACCTGATGAAAACCAACAGACGGTCCTGATTACTACCGGTTTTTCCGCAACCCGAATCGTAATTCAGGCCTTACTGAGCCTGTATTTTTGAAAAGCAAGAGTGGTGAAGTTGGGCAATCGGGCAGGGTTCCCTACATCGTAGATCGCCAATCCATCCCGCAAGTCACTGCTCGTTATGGCTTTACTTGGCGCGAAATCGAGCGTCCGCAGATGAGCGAAAAAGGCATCGTTGGCGGTGAGTTGATCGTTCTCGACCTGAAAAACCAACGAAGTTCTCGGCGTGCGTCGTGTGTTTATGACCAATAGCGGCTCTATCTCCGCGGTGGCGCCTGCCAAAACCTGGCAAATCAGACAATGCGTTTATTCGCAACGTCCTGAAACCTAAACAGATCAACAATTAACGCTGGACAACGGCGCTAGGCAACGGGGTCTTGCAATAACACATCCCCCCTCCCCAAAACCCCGCTCTGCTATTGCCTCACAGTCCAGTCTGCAGAGCAATAGCAGCGGACCTTGCAGCCGATGCACTTCAACCGCCGGCAGGCCATTCTCGACGCATATGCTGATGAGCAATCCCATCCGTCATAAACCTCCCCCTGCGCAACAAAAAAACCCCAGCCCGGCGTAAAAATCCCGCAGATAAACCCGCGCCGACAGGCACACCGGCAGCGGCCCAGCGTTGGGCAATTTCCTGCAGCGCACGTTGCATCAAGGCACGCGCCAATTGCTGGCGGCGGTATTGCGGCACCACTCAGCACGCGGCCGATAGCCGGCTCCGCGCCATTCAGTCCGGGTGGTAATAGCCGAGCGTAGGCGAGTAACTCGCCTTGTGGATTGCAGAGGGAAAGATGCAGGCACTCGGGATCGAGGCCGTCAGCATCGAGATAGGCGCAGGCTTGTTCGACGACGAACACGCGCTGACGCCAATGGAGGATCGGTACAACTCGGCAACACCAGCGCTGCAAATGGCTTGTATGACCATTGCAGCGCTGAAATGTCGATCATGGCTTAAGCCAGGCGCGACCGGGCGCGGGTGATGGCAGCACGAACCTGAGCCGGCGCTGTGCCACCAATGTGGTTACGTGCATTCAGCGAGCCTTCCAGCGTCAGCACTTCAAACACATCTTGATCGATTAGCGGCGAGAACTGGCGCAGTTGTTCCAGGCTCAGGTCGCCGATATCGCAGCGCTGGCCTTCGGCAAACCGCACTGCCAGCGCTACGGCTTCGTGCGCATCGCGGAACGGCAGGCCGCGTTTCACCAGATAGTCGGCCAGATCGGTGGCAGTGGCAAAGCCCTGCTGCACCGCGGCGCGCATCGCATCCGGCTTGACGCTGATGCCGCGCATCATGTCGGCGTAGATGGTCAAGGTCTGTACCAAGGTATCGACGGTGTCGAACAGCGGTTCCTTGTCTTCCTGATTGTCCTTGTTGTACGCCAGCGGCTGCGATTTCATCAGTGTCAGCAGCGCGATCAGGTGGCCGTTGACGCGGCCAACCTTGCCGCGCACCAGTTCCGGCACATCCGGGTTCTTTTTTTGCGGCATGATCGAGCTGCCGGTGCAGAAACGGTCGGCGATGTCGATGAAGCCAAAACGCGGACTCATCCACAGGATCAGCTCTTCCGACAGGCGCGACAGGTGGGTCATGGTCAGCGCGGCGGCGGCGGTGAATTCGATGGCGAAATCGCGGTCGGAAACCGCGTCCAGCGAGTTTTCGCAAACGGCGTCGAAGCCCAGCAGCTGCGCGGTGTAGGCGCGATCAATCGGGTAGCTGGTGCCAGCCAGCGCGGCACTGCCAAGCGGCATGCGGTTGATACGCTTGCGGCAATCGGCAAAACGCTCGGCGTCGCGGTTGAGCATTTCCACGTAGGCCAGCAGATGGTGGCCGAAGGTGACCGGCTGCGCCACTTGCAGATGGGTGAAGCCAGGCATCACGGTATCGGCATTTTTTTCTGCCAGATCCAGCAGCGAGCGTTGCAGCTCTTTGGCCAGTTCGATAATGCCGTCCACTGCCGAACGCAGGTAAAGGCGGATATCGGTGGCCACCTGGTCGTTACGCGAACGGCCGGTGTGCAGGCGCTTGCCGGCATCGCCGATGCGGTCGGTCAGGCGCTTTTCGATATTCATGTGCACGTCTTCGAGGTCAACCGACCATTCGAATTTGCCGGTGCGGATTTCTTCGAGGATTTCCGCCATGCCGTTCTGGATCGCGGCAAAGTCCTCGGCCGACAACACCCCTACCTTGTTCAGCATCTGCGCGTGCGCCAGCGAGCCTTGAATATCGAATTCAGCCATGCGCTTATCGAAGTCGACCGACGCGGTATAACGTTTCACCAGCTCGGCAACCGGCTCGGAAAAACGGCCCGACCAGCTTTTTGCTGCGCCGTTTTGAGAAGCATTTTCTTGCATAGGGGTAATGCCTTGTACAAAATCAGAAAATGGCGATTATAGAGCAAAACGGCATCCCTAACGCGCTGCCGGACTTCCGCAACCTTGGCGTGCTACTACGCACGCTGCTGACGGTCAACCTGGCAACCATGCTGGCAGCGCTGCTCGATAGCGTATCCTTCGGTGAATTTGCCGCGCGCTTTTCCTTGTTTGCCGCGCTGGTGGAGCCCTGCCTGCTGGCGGTGCTGATGTTGCTATACGGCCTGACCCCCAGGTTGCGTGCCCTGCCCTATCGCCGCGGCGTGCTGGCGGTGCTCAGCTTGAGCCTGTTCAGTTTTATCGCGGTCTACAGCCTGCTGGCGCCTGTGCTGGAGCTGCACCGGGGCGAAGGACTGCTGCGCGGGCTGATTTACACCAGCGTGTTGTGCGGGCTGCTGCTGCAATATTTTCAGCTGCGCAACAAGGCGCTCTCGCCAGCACTGGCAGAAGCGCGCCTGCAAGCGCTGCAGGCACGCATCCGGCCGCATTTCCTGTTCAACAGCATCAACGCAGTACTGAGCCTGATCCGCAGCGAGCCGCGCAAGGCAGAACGGGCGCTGGAAGACCTGGCTGAGCTGTTTCGCATGCTGATGGCCGAAAACAAGCAGATGTCGACCCTGTGGCGCGAGCTGGAGCTGGCGCGCAATTATCTGGCGCTGGAAGAACTGCGCCTGGGCGAACGCCTGAAAATCGACTGGCACACCGACAAGGCGCCAATGCAGGCAGCAATTCCGCCACTGATCCTGCAACCCCTGCTGGAGAACGCGGTGTATCACGGCATCGAGCCGCATCCGGAAGTCGGCGTGATCAGCGTCAACATCTACCGCAGCCGCAACGAGCTGCATATTGATATCCGCAATCCGTTTCACAACAGCGGCGAATCACATCACATCGGCAACAAGATGGCGATGGCCAACATCCGTGAACGGCTCTTACTTTTCTTCGATGCAGAAGCCAGCCTGAAAACCAGCGTCGGCAGCAACTATTATCAAGTACATATTGTTCTGCCTTTCCGGGAGTAAACCATGGCTGATCCGCTGCGCGTGTTGATCGTTGACGACGAAACGCCTGCCCGCAACCGTCTGCGCGACCTGCTCAGCGACTGCAATGAAACGCAGCCACTGACGCTGGCAGGCGAAGCCGGCAACGGCATACAGGCGCTGGAATGGCTGAACCAGCATGCTGCCGACGTGGCACTGCTGGACATCAAGATGCCCGGCATGTCCGGCATCGAGCTGGCGCAGCACATGCTCAAGCTGCCGCACCCGCCGGCCATCATCTTTACCACCGCTTACGATCAGTTTGCGCTGCAGGCATTCGAGGTAAATGCGGTCGACTACCTGCTCAAACCGATCAAGCAGGAACGCTTGGCTGCCGCGCTGGCAAAGGCGAAACGGGTGACGGCGCTGCCGCCGGCAGTGAAGAATATCGATGACAAGAGCCGGCAGTTTCTCAGCGTATCCGAGCGCGGCAAGGTGCTACTGGTACCGGTGAAGGACATTCTCTATCTCAAGGCGGAGCTGAAATACATCACCGTGCGCACTGCCCAGCGCGAATACCTGCTGGAAGAATCGCTTACGCATCTGGAGCAGGAATTCGCCGACCGCTTTGTACGCATTCACCGCAATTGCTTGGTTTTGCGCAGCGCCATCACCGGTTTTGAGCGCAAATCCAGCAACGAAGGCGACAGCCACTGGGAAGTGATTCTTGACGGCCTGAACGAACACCTGCCCATCAGCCGTCGCCAGCAGGCGATTGTGCGTGAATTCAAGCACTTGTAAACAACACGTGCCAAGCTGCCGCGCTTCAGTAAGTATCCCCCGGCAAAGCCGGGGGCTTTAGTTTGTTAGCCCCTAAAAGGGGCAAG
>JAXMFR010000033.1:0-36342 GCA_046347685.1 Chitinivorax sp. | reverse complement strand
GTCGTCAAATATGCGGCGGGTTAAAACATCAAAGGGCCGGATCAATATTACAAGCTCACCGGCTCGCAGCTGCAGCCGGTGCTGGATACGCTGATCTATCTGCGCCATGAAACCGATGTCTGGCTTGAAATCACCACACTGCAGATCCCCGGCCACAACGATTCGGATAGCGAGCTGCATGCCATGAGTGACTGGATCGCAGAACAGTTGGGCCCGGACGTGCCACTACATTTCACTGCATTTCATCCTGACCACAAGATGCGCGACATTGCCGCTACGCCACCGGCAACGCTCACCCGTGCGCGCAACATCGCCCGCAGCAAAGGCCTGCGTTACGTCTACACCGGCAATGTGGTGGATCGGGAGGGTGGCACCACCTTTTGCCCACAATGCAACTCGGCACTGATCGAGCGTGACTGGCATCAGATTAATTCCTATCAGCTCGAAAAGCCTGGCGAGTGTGGCTGCGGCGCGTCGATAGCAGGGCATTTTGCTGCCAAACCGGAGTCTTTCGGCCGGCGCCGGATACCGATCCGCATCGCCTGATTTCGAAACAAAAGTCCACTAACATGAATCAGTAACTTATTTACGGGATGCGAAGCAGATGCTCACTCCAGACTTTCCAGACAATGACGCCAAACGCCTAGAATCGTTGCGACGCATGTTGCTGCTGGACACACCGGACGAAGAGGTGTTTGACCGCATCACCCGCATCGCCCACCATTTGTTTCAGGTGCCGATTGCACTGGTGTCGCTGGTAGACCTTAATCGCCAATGGTTCAAATCCTGCGTTGGCCTGTCGGTGAGAGAAACAGGACGCGACATTTCCTTCTGCGGCCATGCCATTCTCGGTGATGAACTGTTCATTATTGACGATGCCAGCAAGGACCCGCGCTTTGCCGATAACCCACTGGTGACAGCCGGCCCGGGCATCCGTTTTTACGCCGGCAAGCCGCTGCGCAACCCAGAGGGATACAATATTGGCACACTCTGCATTATCGATGACAAGCCACGCCAACTGGATAACGTGCAACGTCAGATGCTCAACGACCTCGGCATCTGGGCCGAAACGGTGCTGAAGTTGCGGCAACTGAGCGAATCCCAGAAAACACTGCTGCTGCAACTGGATGCAGTAAAACGCAAAGAGCAAATCGATCCGCTGTTGCAGGTCTGGAATCGACAAGGGATCACGGCACTCCTGGAGCAGGAACTGCAGAACCGCCCCCAAACCGGCAAAGCACTGGCCATCGCCAGCGTTAGCCTGGATCAGTTCAAATCACTGGAACAGGTTTATGGCCTGGATTTTGCCAACAATGCCTTAAAGCTGGTCGCCACGAAGTTGCGCAGCAGTATTGGTGAAAAAGGCGTAATCGGGCGAATGGGCGACGACCAATTGCTGCTCATCTTGCCTGACGGCATCGACAGCTCAACCGGCGCCTACGGTGATGCGCTGCGGCGCAGTATTGCCACTATCGACCCAGTGAGCAGCGGCGCAGGCGGAGAAGCCATTCATTTCAGCGTCAGTATCGGCCTGGTATCGCTCGGCCCAGCAGCGCCCGCGATAAACTTGCCGGATTTACTCAGCGCCCTGCAACAAGCACACTATCAGGCGAAGCGCGCCGGCGGTAACCAGGCCTACTGCCACAGCTTTTGAATTTATCGCTTGCAGGCCTTGAGCGCACGCAACAGGCCTGCTTCTACATCCAGCGAATACGCCACCAGCAAGATCAGCCGCAACGGCAAGCCCCGCGATAACTCGTCTACCACCGTCTGAACCGCCACCCCGCATGCAGCATCCAGCGGATAACCGTAAACACCGCAAGAGATGGCAGGAAAAGCCAAAGAACCGATACCGTGCGCCGCAGCCAAACGCAGACACTGGCGGTAACAGGATGCGAGCAACCCCGCCTCGCCAGACTTTCCCCCTTGCCACACCGGGCCCACTGTATGGATCACATAAGCGGCGGGCAACTGATAACCCTTGGTCATCCGAGCCTCGCCAGTCGGACAACCACCCAGCGCGCGGCATTCGGCCAGCAGATCCGGGCCCGCAGCACGATGAATTGCACCATCCACCCCGCCACCGCCCAGCATGCTGCTATTGGCGGCATTCACAATGGCATCCACCGCCAAGCGGGTAATGTCCGCCCGGCACACCTCGATCCGGCAATCGCCGACTTGCAGCACGCTCTGCATCGCAACGCACTCCTGTTCATGTTGGCCGCTCACGCCGGCCTCGCGGCATGCCACCGCGCGGGAAATTCGCATCCCACCCTGATCGCATCAGCAAGTAAGCATATGAATTTATGCCTTTAGGCGGTCTGCATTTTTTTGCACCGCAGCATTAATATGCCAAACGGATAAACAACCGCGAGAACGCAATGAAAAAAGCCAATTGGCACTCTTTGGCAAGCTTCAGCCGCACTTGGTTGGCTGCAATGCTGCTCACGAGCCTCAGCGCCTGCATGGGCGGTGGTGGCGGAGGCGATAGCGCCAACCCAAGTGGCAGCAAACCTGCAAGCAGCACCGATGCCAGCAGCACCCCGAGCAGCGTCAACCCGGCCAGCAATCCCGATACCAGCGCCAATGCCGGCACTGGCGCCGGCACCGCCAGTGCCAAATGGACCTATCTGGTTTATATGTCAGCCGACAACAATCTTTCCAGTGCTGCACTGAAAGACATCAACGAAATGGAGAAAATCGGCTCCAGCGCTGACGTGAACGTGGTGGTGCAAGTCGATTTCAGCAGCGAATACAGCCCCAATGTTTATGGCAACAACCCGCCCACCACCGCACGCGGACTGATCACCAAGGATAACGATCCGAACCAGATTACATCGCAGCTGCACAGCACCGGCAGCAACCTGGACATGGGCAACAAGCAGACACTGGCGGATTTTATAGCCTGGGCCAAACAGACTTATCCGGCGCAAAACTACGCGCTGGTGTTATGGTCCCACGGCGCTGGCTGGAAAATCAGTCGCGCCACTGGTGGCGTGCAACGTGGCGCACTGCAGGATGAAACCGCCGGCAGCTTCATGCGTCTGCCGGATATCGCCAGCGCCATCCGCCAATCCGGCACCAAATTTGGCCTGATCAATTTTGATGCCTGCCTGATGGGCATGGTGGAAGTAGCGAAGCACCTGCAAGGCAGCGCCGATTATCTGGTGGCATCGGAAGAAACCGAACCCGGCGACGGTGACGATTACGAAGGCACCCTGAGCAAACTACAGGCCAAACCCGGCATGACGGCGCTGGAACTGAGCAAGGCCATCACCGAGAGTTATCGGGCATTTTATGCGCGGGAAAATCGCTCCAACGTCACCAAATCGGCATTGGATCTGAATCAATATCCAGCCTTTGACCAGCAATTGCAGGAGCTTGCCAACTACCTCAACAGCAATCTCGGCACCCTGCGCGGGGCAGTGCAAAGTGCCCGTGACGACAGTGCCAGCTACCAATACAGCTATAACCGCGATCTGGGTGACTTTATCGCCCAGCTGAAAAGCAAAACCAGCGACAGCACCCTGCTCGCCAAACTGAACCAGCTGGAAAGCGCCCGCGCCAAGCTGGTGGCCAGCAATCAGGTGTTTATTGCCGACAACAGCAAAAACAATGTGCGCTCCACCGGCGTGGCAATTTTCCTGCCCAAACGCGATGAAATCGCCGCCAGCGACATGAACTATTATCTGAACGCTATCGCCATCAACGGTGACAAGTGGGGCAGCTTCAGTGATGCGCTGATCAACGGCACCAGCAGCACTGGCACTGGCACTGGCTCAGGCTCAGGCTCAGGCTCAGGCTCAGGCTCAGGCAGCGTCGAAGGCGATTATCAGCAGACCAGTAACGGCAATTTCGTCTTCTACATCACCTGGGACAATCCGGCAGTGGATCTGGACTTGTATGTTTACGAGCCAAACAACCTGGTTGCACCATGGATGGGCTCGGTTTCGCTGAACGGCTTCATGTCGGCCGATTCCAGCGCCATCGGCAAGCCGGAGGAATATTACGCCGCCGCCGAAACGGTGGAAAAAGGCATGTACGACGTGTTCGTCAATTATTACGAAGGCAGCCAGCCAACCAAGGTATCGCTGTATTATGCCGACCCGAACAAGGGCGAGGCGCTGCACGTAGTCGGCAGCACCACGCTCAGCCCGAACACCCCGGCACCGCCGTTTACCTGGCCAACCGTGGATTTTGACTACGACACACTGCTGAGCAACCCCTACAGTGACTGGTGGTTTGCCGGTTACGACGAACGCAGCCTGCGCCCGAACCGCGCACGTCTGCAGATCCTGCGTCTGGGCAATAAAACCGTGCGTCTGCATCTGCTGCAACGGCGTGCGGTTAAACTGGCGCAACAACAAAAACGCGATCCGGAAGTGGAACGCATTGCCAGCCAGCGCCTGAGTCTGCTGCGCCAAGGAAAAATCCGATGACACGCCTGAGTGCCTTATGGCTGCTGCCGCTGTGGCTCACCGCCTGCAGCAGTACCGCCGTTAGCCAGCCGGCTGCTGCAGTGCAAACTGTCGATGAGCTGACCCAACAAGCCGATCAGCAATTTGTCGGCCAGATTGTGCAGATTTCCGGCCGCTTCGGCGGCTGGCAAGGGCGCTGCCAGGGCGGGCCGCCAGTCAGCCGCAGCGACTGGATGCTGGAAGGCGAGCAAGCTTGCCTGTATGTAAACGGCCGCCTGCCGGCCGGCTTGCAGCAGCCGCCACACAAATCCGATCGTGGCACGCCGGTGACATTGCGGGCCAGACTGCAACGCGACCGCGACAAAAGGTTGTATCTGGAACGCGTCGACTGAGCACATCCCGCAACGTCGGCCTGCAACGCCCGTCCCCATTGCCCTGCAGCCTCGCCTGTAAGGCAATAGGGGCGCGGCTTGCAGAGCATCGCCCCCCCGTCCAACGCGCTGCCTGCTACACTGGCAGATCCCAACTCCACGCGTCACGCCCCTATGCCCATCCGCCAGGCCACCGCTGCCGATGCCACGGCAATCAGCCAACTGATCCTCAGCCTCTGCCACTTTTTCACTCTCGATCCGGGCGGGAAAGGCGCCGAGGGCTTCATGCAAAGCCTGACACCGCAGGCAATCGCGGCGTTGATTGCATCGCCTTCGTTTAGTTATTCCCTTGCAGAAGAGGATGGGCAATTGCTGGGGGTGGTCGCAATGCGCGATCACAGCCATCTCTATCATCTGTTTGTGGCGCAAGCGCAGCAACGCCGGGGAATTGCCACACAGCTGTGGCAACATGCCAGACAACACGCCATCACGGCAGGCAATCCGCAGCGGATCAGCGTCAATGCCACGCTGTATGCCCAGCCGATATACGAACACTTCGGCTTTCGTGCCAGCGGGCCAAAAGTGGAAACCAAGGGCATTGTATTTGTGCCGATGCAATTGGTACTGAGCTAATCCTGGAAGGAAAAACAAAAAGGGCCGCAATTGCGGCCCTTTTTTATACTGCCATCAGTAGGCTTGAAACTTAGTGCAGGCCCTTGATCATGTCTTCTACAACTTTCTTCGCATCGCCGAAGATCATCATCGATTTGTCCATGTAGAACAGGTCGTTGTCCAGACCGGCGTAACCAGCGCTCATCGAGCGTTTCACGATCAGCACGGTGCGCGCCTTGTGCGCTTCCAGAATCGGCATGCCGTAGATCGGGCTGTTCTTGTCGGTCAGCGCGGCCGGGTTGACCACGTCGTTGGCGCCAATCACCAGCACCACGTCGGTGTTGGAGAAGTCGGAGTTGATTTCTTCCATCTCCTGCACCTGCTCGTACGGCACTTCGGCTTCGGCCAGCAGCACGTTCATGTGGCCCGGCATACGGCCGGCAACCGGGTGAATCGCGTAGCGGACATTCACGCCTTTTTCGGTCAGCAAGGTCGCAAACTCCTGCAGCGCATGCTGAGCGCGCGATACCGCCAGACCGTAACCCGGAACGATGATCACCGAGTCGGCGTTGGACATCAGGAACGATGCATCTTCAGCCGAACCGGATTTGTAGTTCTTCTGCTTGGTTTCGCCTGCCGCGCCAGCAGCCGAATCGTCGCCACCACCCATGCCACCGAAGATCACGTTCATCAGCGAACGGTTCATGGCTTTACACATGATGTACGACAGAATCGCACCCGACGAACCCACCAGCGAACCGGCAATGATCAGCACCGAGTTGTTCAGCGTAAAGCCGATACCAGCAGCCGCCCAGCCCGAGTAGGAGTTCAGCATCGACACCACCACCGGCATGTCGCCGCCACCGATCGGGGCAATCAGGAAGTAGCCGAGCACCAGTGCAATTGCGGTCATGATGATGAACGACTGCAGGTTTTCGCTGACGAAGTAGTGCACGCCAAAGCCGATCATGGCCAGAGCCAGCGCAATCTGCACCGGCTTGACCCAGCCACCCTTGAGCGGCTTGGAGCCAGCCTTGCCCGACAATTTCAGGTACGCCACCACCGAAGCGGTAAAGGTAATCGCGCCGATAAAGCAGCCAAGGAACAGTTCAAAGCGATGTACACCATCGTGCGCCGCACCTTCGTGGAACACCGCAGCAATCGCAATCAGCACCGCAGCCAGACCCACCAGCGAGTGCATCAGCGCCACGGTTTCCGGCATCGCCGTCATTTCCACGGTTTTGGCACGGTAGCCGCCGATTACCGCACCGGCAGCAATGGCGCCAACGATCAGGGCAATATTCGGGTTAGGTGCAACGGCAAAGGTGATCAGCACCGACAGCAACATGCCGATCATGCCGTAGCGATTGCCCATGCTGGCGCCGAGCGGACTGGACAGCCCTTTCAGTGCGAGAATGAACAGGATGGCGGCGACGAGGTAGACCCAGTCCGCGTATTGAGCGAGAAATTGCATCGTCCGGGCCCCTTACTTCTTTTTCTTTTTGAACATGTCCAGCATCCGTTCGGTCACCATGAAGCCACCGAAGATATTGATGCTGGCGAGAAATACCGCCAATGCACCCAGAACCGAAGTCAGGGTGATGGTTTGCTCCTGGATCACGACGGTCTGCAGCATTGCGCCGACGACGATAATGCCGGACACGGCGTTGGTCACCGCCATCAGCGGGGTGTGTAGAGCCGGGGTCACGTTCCACACCACGTGGTAGCCGACAAAAATCGCCAGCACAAAAATGGTGAAGCTGGCGGTAAACGGGTCCATCGCCTGCACGTGCTGAGCCGCAGCATGTGCTGCCTGACCGGCAGCAACGGCAGCCTGATTGATCACTTCAGTAGTCATTGTTCGCGCTCCCTGAATCAGTTAGGTTTGCTGTAACGCACCTGGCCTTCGCCAGTGATGCGGGTTGCGGCAACCAGGTCGTCTTCCATATTGATCTTGAAGCTGCCGTCTTTCTGCAGCATCAAGTTGAGGAAAGTCAGCAGATTGCGGGCATACAGCGCCGAGGCATCCTGAGCCACCATGCCCGGCAGGTTTACCGAACCGACCAGGGTCACGCCGTTTTCGGTCTGGATCACTTCACCGGCGCGCGACAGCGGGCAGTTGCCGCCCGACTCAACGGCCAGATCGACAATCACCGAACCCGGCTTCATGCCGGCAACGGTTTCCGGCTTCACCAGCACCGGCGCCGGACGACCCGGAATCAGCGCAGTGGTGATGATGATGTCAGCAGCCTTGGCGTGTTTGTCGACCAGCTCGCCCTGACGACGTTTGTAGTCGTCGGACATTTCCTTGGCGTAAACACCGTCGTTGGCTTTTTTCTCTTCGTCGGTCATCGGCACTTCGACAAACTTGGCGCCGAGCGATTCAACCTGTTCCTTGGTCGACGGGCGCACGTCGAATGCCTCAACCACGGCGCCAAGACGCTTGGCAGTGGCAATCGCCTGCAGACCGGCAACACCGACGCCGAGGATCAGCACGCGGGCCGGTTTCACGGTACCGGCCGCAGTCATCATCATCGGCATGAATTTCGGGTAGTAGTGGGTAGCCAGCAACACGGCTTTGTAACCGGCGATATTGGCCTGCGACGACAGAATGTCCATCGACTGCGCACGGGTAGTACGCGGCAGCACTTCCAGCGCAAAGCAATCCAGCTTGCGCGCAGCGTAGGCTTCCAGATTCGGGTTGGTGTGCACGCCAAACGAACCAATCACGCTCGCGCCTTCCTTGATCAGGCCGATTTCTTCAGCCTGCGGAGCACGCACCTTGAGAATGATGTCGCTGTTGTAAGCTTCTTGTGCCGTGCCGACGATTTTTGCGCCTGCATCGGCAAATGCCGTGTCGGTGATTGCCGAAAGCTTGCCGGCACCGCTCTGAACCAGAACGCGATTGCCGCCTGCCACCAGTTTCTTCACCGTCTCCGGCGTCGCCGCAACCCGGGTTTCGTTGGCCACGATTTCCGCTGGAATACCAATTTGCATGGTCTGCCCTCTACCAAAAGTAACAAATCCAGATTTGTTTGGTAGCCTGAGAAAAGTCCCCTTCTCAAGCCCGACACCGCGCGATTTCGGCCCTTGGCCCCGCCGCTCGGTTATCTCTCATGGTCACCCGCATCTGCAGACTGGAAATCGCCATTGCGCCGCGCGCCGGATAGATGCGCTACACAGTGAAACGCCCCGCCAAGCAATCAATGAAGTGCTCAGTGAGGCGAAACAGGCTGGGCGAAACAGGGTGGCCTACGCACAGGCAAAGGCCAATACTGCGCGCAAATTCGTGATCAACGGTTTGCGCTGCCGGATTTATCGGGCCAAAGCCCGTTTCCAAGTCTTGCAAGCAAGTGCTCGAGCTTTATTTAACACGCTGATTTATTGAAAATTGCGTGGTTCAATCAAACGCTCGTATTAATTTCCAATGGATAGTGTAATAAAGCCCCTGCCTTGTCAAGGCTCGCGCATAGGGTAAACCCCAAATAGCGCCATATATCACTTTTTAATCAATAGATTGCAACACTGCTGCGGCGCAACAGCCATATCATGCAAATGACATTATTCTTATCTGATCCGGGTTTTGTCGGTGCACAAATGCACACTCAGCGCAGCACATCATATGCCAAACGGATGATCAGCGCCCACACCAGCAGCAGAAACAACACGCGCACCAGGCGCACCCCGCCGCGCAGCGCCAAGCGGCTGCCGATCTGCGCACCCAGGATATTGCACAGCGCCATCGGCACGCCGATCTGATACAGCACATTGCCGCTGGGGATGAAATATGCCAAAGCCGCCAGATTGGTCGCCAGATTCACCACTTTGGCAATCGCCGAGGCACGCAGAAAATCGCAGCCAAACCAGCGCACGCAGGCAAACAGCAGGAAGCTGCCGGTGCCGGGGCCAAAAAAGCCATCGTAGAAGCCAATTGCGCCGCCCATGGCCAACGCGCGCCAGCGGATGGCCAGGCGGTCTTGCAGCGGGGCATGCACCATGCCGAGCTGCTTTTGTCGCATGGTATAAAGCGCCATCAGCACCAGCAACACCAGTACCAGCGGCCGCACTGCGGCCACCGGCAGCCAGCTCACCAGCTTGGCACCGAGAAAGGCGCACAACAAGGCCGCCAGCGAGGCGGGCCCGGCAATGCGCCAATCAATGCGCACCGTGCGGGCATAACGCCAGCAGGCGGTGGCGGTGCCGGCAATGGCACTCAGCTTGTTGGTGCCAAACAGCGTGCCGGGCAAGGCCGAAGGCAGGGCATTGAACAAGGCTGGCACCTGGATCAGGCCACCGCCGCCCACCATCGAATCCACCAGCCCGGCCAGCAAGGCCATGCCGCACAGAAACACTAACTGCAGCTGCGAAATATCTTCCAACCGGGCATCCAATTCAAATCAGGCAAACGGGTGCAGCAGCACCAGCACGCCAATAATTGCAAAAATCAGCGCGCACACGCCATGCACCAGCCGCAAGGGCAACTTCTTCGCTGCCACTTCGCCCAGCAGCACCGCAGGCACATTGGCCAGCATCATGCCCAGCGTGGTGCCCATCGACACCAGGATCACGCTGTTGTATTTGGCGGCCAGCGCGACGGTGGCAATCTGCGTCTTGTCGCCCATTTCAGCGAGAAAAAAGGCAATCACGGTAGTGGCAAACACGCCCAGCTTGCCGGCAACTTCGGCATCATCGTCGTCGATGGTATCCGGCACCATGATCCATGCCGCCATCGCCAGAAACGAGATGCCCAGCACCCAGCGCATCACGTCCGGGCCAAGCCAGTTGGTGATCAGCGCACCGAGCGCGCCGGCCAGCAGGTGATTGACGATGGTGGCGACAAAAATGCCGGCGATGATGGGAACAGGTTTGCGATAACGCGCTGCCAGCATCAGCGACAGCAACTGGGTTTTGTCGCCGATTTCTGCCAGCGCAACAATACCGGTGGATACGAGAAAGGCTTCCATGAATATCTCCGGGGCCGGCACAAGACGAGACCCGACCCATCCGGCCCCCGCCGATGGTGTCGAGTCTCAAGTCTTGCCAGGAACGATGCTGAAATAAGCATCAGAACTGCCGCTGCCATGCCCGGAACGGACAAGTATGTTGACAGAGGCTTCCGCAGGGATGCGGAACGGCTACTCCCCTAAGACGGGGCGGACTTTAACACATTGATTCAACACGGCCAAGAAGAGACAACCGGATTCCGTGCGGCTTCACCTCATCCGGCATCAAGCGTGCCCATGATGCGATCACCGGCATCGCCCAGGCCGGGAATGATATAGCCGTTGGCATCGAGATGGCTGTCGATCACCGCCGCATAGACATCGACATCCGGATGTTGCTGCTCCAGCCGGGCAATCGCATCCGGCGATGCCACCAGCACCATGGCCCGGATATGCCGGCAGCCGGCCTGCTTCAGCAGATCGATGGCGGCAAACAGGGAGCCGCCGGTCGCCAGCATCGGATCGACCAGCAAGGCACGCCGCTGGTGAATCTGCGGCACCAGCTTGGAAACATAGACCCGAGGCTGCAGCGAATGCTCATCGCGGCTCATGCCGATGACGCTGATCTTGGCGCAGGGAATCACATCCAGCACGCCGTCAAGCATCCCCAGCCCGGCACGCAGGATCGGCACCACAGTCAGTTTCTTGCCGGCCAGCCGTTCAACCGGCACCTCGCCGCACCAGGCATCGGCCACATCCGGCGTCAGCGGTAAATCACGCGTGGCCTCATAAGTCAGCAGCCGGGCGATCTCCGCCACCAGCTCGCGACACTGACGCGTGCCGGTGTGTTTGGCACGCAACAAGCCCATTTTGTGCTGGATCAGCGGGTGTCGCTGCTCATACACTGCCATAGACGCTCCTTGGCTATTGGAATCCGGTTTGCTAGAAAGGCATCAATACATGCACGAAAGCCCTGCAGACACTATGTCCGCCCAACTCGAAGAGATCAAGCAAGTCTACGCCGACGCAGACTGCCTGTGCCCGCCAGAACAAGTGGAAGTGGCGCTGGAAAATATGGCGGAAACCATCACCGCCCGCCTCTCCCGCTCCAATCCACTGGTATACACGGTGATGAATGGCGGACTGGTGACTGCAGGCCGACTGCTGAGCAAACTGAATTTCCCGCTGGAACTGGGTTATCTGCACGCAACCCGTTATGGGCATGACCTCGACGGCAACTACCTCGACTGGCGCGTGCGCCCGACGCAGGATATGCGCGGTCGAACCGTGCTGGTGATCGACGACATTCTCGACGTGGGCACCACCCTCGCGGCGATTGTGGATTACTGCTTCGAGCAAGGCGCACATGAGGTGCTGACCGCGGTACTGGTCAACAAAATCCACGAACGCAAGGCGCGGCCCGGCCTGAACGCCGATTTTGTGGGCCTGGATGTGCCGGATCGTTTCGTATTCGGCTGTGGCATGGATTACAAAGGCTACTGGCGCAACGCACCGGGCATTTATGCGCTGAAGGGCCACTGAAACACCACTTTGCCAGCAACAAAAACAGCCGCGCTACCGGAAACACCCGCTGTGCGCGGCTGGCGGCTATGGTGGGCGCGGGAATCCCGCTATAATCAGCCGATCAAGAATGAGAAGCCCCATGTCCGCCATGAGCGACAACCAATCCGTCGGCATCGTCCAATCCCAGACTGCACACTTTGACACCCCGCTGGCACTCAGCAGCGGCGCGGTGTTGCCTGCCTACGATCTGGTTTACGAAACCTACGGCACGCTGAACGCAACACGCAGCAACGCCATCCTGATTTGCCACGCACTGTCCGGCAACCATCACCTTGCCGGCCGCTACAGTGCGGAAGACAAAAACCCTGGCTGGTGGGACAACATGATCGGCCCGGGCAAGCCGATCGACACCAACCGCTTTTTCGTGGTTGGCCTCAACAATCTCGGCGGCTGCCACGGCTCGACCGGCCCTTCCAGCATCAACCCGGAAACCGGCAAGCCTTATGGCTCGGAGTTCCCGCTGGTATTGGTGGCCGACTGGGTACAAACCCAGGCACGTCTGGCCGATCTGCTCGGCATCCAGCAATGGGCTGCGGTAATCGGTGGCAGCCTGGGCGGCATGCAGGCTCTGCGCTGGAGCATCAGCTTCCCGGAACGGGTGCGCCACTGTCTGGTGATTGCCTCGGCCCCCAAACTGACGGCACAGAATATTGCCTTCAATGACGTCGCACGTCAGGCGATCCTCACCGATCCGGATTTCCACGGCGGTAATTATTACGAACACGGCGTGGTGCCGAAACGCGGCCTGCGTCTGGCGCGCATGCTCGGCCACATCACCTATCTGTCGGATGACGGCATGGGTGAAAAATTTGGCCGGCTGTTGAAATCCGGCGAATACAAATATGGCTTCGATGTTGAATTCGAGATCGAATCCTACCTGCGTTATCAGGGCGACCGCTTTGCCGGTGTATTCGACGCCAACACCTATTTGCTGATGACCAAGGCGCTCGATTATTTCGACCCGGCCCGCCATTACGACGGCAAGCTGTCAAAAGCATTGCAGCAGGCCAAAGCCAAATTCCTGGTGGTGTCCTTCACTTCCGACTGGCGTTTTTCGCCAGCGCGCTCGCGCGAAATCGTCAAAGCGCTGCTGGATGCGCAGAAAGACGTCAGCTACGCCGAAATCGAATCAGCCCACGGGCACGATGCGTTCCTGATGACGGATGCGCAATATTTCGCGCTGATGCGTACTTACATCGCCAATATCGAGACGGAGTAAGTTGTGGCCCATACCAATACCCGCGCCGATTTCCAACTGATTACCAACTGGGTTGAGCCCAACTCGCGCGTGCTCGACCTTGGCTGTGGCGATGGCTCGCTGCTGGCATTGCTCAACCGTACCCGCGCCACCCGCGGTTATGGCGTGGAGATCAACGACGACAATATCGTTACCTGCGTCAAAAACGGCATCAATGTCATCCAGAACAATCTGGAAAGCGGTCTGTCGACGTTCGAATCGGACTCATTCGACTATGTAATCCTGTCGCAGACGCTGCAGGCGGTGCATCAGACGGAGTCGATCGTCAAAGAAATGCTGCGCGTCGGCCGTCAGGCGATTGTCACCTTCCCCAACTTTGGCTACTGGCGCAATCGCTGGCAGATTCTTGCCGGGCGCATGCCGGTATCGAAGACCCTGCCTTACCAGTGGTACGACACACCGAATGTGCACCTCTGCACCATCAACGATTTCGAGGATTTCTGCCACAAACACAATGTGCAGATTCTCGAACGTGAAATCCTCACTCGCGGCAACAAGGTCGAACTGTTTCCGAACTGGCTCGGCAATCTGGCGGTATACCGCATCCAGTCTCGCTAAATGAATGAGCCGGTGGCAGCAACCACCGGCTAGATCACTGCATTGCCATATGCGAATAATCAGCCATACACGCATGCACATTTATTAATGTTTTCTGATATTGCTATCATGACTGTAGCGGCTCCGGATTTGCGTTAGCGATCTGCCCGCACTTCTTTGCCCACTGACGCCAGACGTCGTCGGAGAACAGCCATGAAACACCCCGCCCTGCTGGCTCTGCTGGCCACCCTCATCAATACCGCCAGTGCCGGCGATGGCCAGTGGCAAACACTGACTTACAGCACCAACGTTCCCGGCATCAACAGCAACCCGCTGCGTGGATTTTTTCCCTACGAGGGCAGCTACAGCAATTTTCCGCACAGCATGGAGTATTTCTATCTGCCGCTGCGCAGCCTCGTTACCGGCCCCGGCAATTACGACTGGAACGCGCTGGAGCAACATCTGGGCAATATCGCCCGGCGTGGCCATCAGGCCGTATTGCGCATCCAGCTCGATACCCCCGGCGAGCCGACCGGTATTCCGCAATATCTGCTGGATGGCGGCCTGAAAACCTGGAGCTACAACAATTACGACAACAACGGCAAAAGCCTGTTGCCGGACTGGAACGACCCCAAGCTGGTGCAAGCCCTCACCAGCTTCATCAGCGCCTTTGGCGCACGTTATGACGGCGACGCGCGTATTGGCTTCATCACCGCCGGCCTGTATGGCTTCTGGGGCGAATGGCATACCTATCCGCTGACCAAGCGCGAAATGAACGAAACCAATCGCAGCAAGCTGATGAGTGCCTATCAGCAGGCCTTCAAGAAAACCCAGATTCAGCTGCGCGTGCCGGCTTCGAGCAATGCCACGCTGCTGCGCCAGTTTGGTTATCACGATGATATGTTTGCCGATTCAACACTGGGGCCGGATAGCTGGCACTTCTGGCCGACCTTGCTCAATGCTGGTCTGGGCGATATCTGGAAAAGCCGCGCCATTGGCGGCGAAGTCGCGCCGGCGCTACAGGCCAGCCTGTTCAACAACTGGCCGAACACGATTGGCCAGGATGTCAGCACTGCCATCCGCACCACTCACGTAAGCTGGCTACTCAACCACGGCTTGTTCGAGGCCGCAGCCAACGACAAAACCGTTTACAGCAACGCGCTGCAGGCGCAAAAAATGATGGGTTACCAGCTATTTGCCAGCGCAGCACGGGTGCCGGACATCGGCAGCGGAGCCAAGCTGGTAGCCGATGTGCAGCTCAGCAACAAGGGCGTGGCACCGTTTTATTACAACTGGCCGGTGGATATCGGCGTGCTGAATGGCAACGGCCAGCTGCTGAAATCCTGGAGCAGTGGCTGGACGCTCAACGACATCCAGCCCGGCAGCACGCTGCAGCGGCATTTCGAAATGGCCAGTCACGGCCTGGCGGATGGCAGCTACAAACTGGCGCTGCGCATCCGCAACCCGCTCGGCAATGGCCAGCCGGTCAAGTTGGCCAATCTGGAGCAGGATCTGGACGCCAGCGGCTGGCTCAGCCTGCAGGCCTTCAAAGTGGGCAACGGCGGCAGCAGCACGCCACCTGCCAGCACCACCACACAGCTGATGCTGGACGATTTCAACGACAGCAACACCGGCATCAATTCATTTGGCCTGTGGACCGGTGGCAACGGCTTCGTCAATGGCAGCGGGCAACAGATCAATGGTGCGCTGGTGCTCGATTATGCCGATGACGGCTATTTCGGCAGCAGCATCAACCGCAGCCTGAGCAGCTTCTCGACCCTGGCACTACGAGTGCGCGGCGCGACTGGCGGGGAACAGAATCATTTCCACCTGCAGCTGGGCGGTGTCGACAAGGCATTTGCCAGCCTCAGCAGCAGTGCCATCAGCAGCAGTTACCAGACTATTCGCATTCCGTTCAGCGCCTTTGGCAGCGCGTTTAACAGCAGCGCGACAGTGGATGCGCTACGACTCAGCTTCTGGTTTGGCTACAGCGGCCGCATCGAAATCGATTCGATCTGGTTTGAATAAACGCCATCAGATTGGTGCGGCCCGCATGCCATAAATGGCCATGCGGCTGAAACGCTCGATGCTGGCGATCGTGGTGTCGATATCGTCGTGATTGTCTTCGCCCTGCACGCCAAGGCGGCGATTGAGGCCGGGTCGGGCAAAGGTAAAGCCGATCAGCTGGCCGAGATAGGCATGGGCCAGACGGGTAATATCCGCAGCACTGGCAGGCTCGCGCAGCAGACGGCCGATCAGTTGCTCCAGCAACTGGTAGACCGGATCGACAAATTGCTGGTAAACGCTGTCGAACGCCGCAGACTGACGAAATTGCTCGCGGCTGTGCAGCACCATCCAGATGCCACGATGCCGCGGATCGAGTGCGGTGCGGGCCAGCGCCAGCGTCACCTGTAACAGTGTGGCAGCCAGCAGCTCCTCATCTGGCGTGCCTTCCAGCGTGGCGCGCGCAGCTGCCAACACTGGCGCCATCTGCGCGGCACCGCTGGCGGCAATAGACGCGGCGACGGCCTGATAGACCCCTTCCTTGCCGGCAAAATGATAGGGAATCGCCGCCTGATTGACACCAGCCACCTCGGCCAGCTGGCGCGTGGTCACTGCGTCAAAGCCATCACGGCCAAACAGCTCGATGCCGGCTTCGATCAGGCGCTTGCGGGTTTCTTCGGCGCGGGGGTCTGGGGTGGGCATGGTTTACACCTGAGTCTGCGTCACCGCGTAGCGGAAACGCCGCAAGGCCAGCGCAAAAAACACCGCACCAATAGCAATGGTCGCCAGCAAATCCGGCCACACCGTTTCCAGCCCGGCACCGCGATACAGCGTGCCCTGCGCCAGCCGCACAAAATAGGTGGTTGGCGCTGCCAGCATGATGTCCTGCACGAACAGCGGCATGCTCTCGCGCGGTGTCACGCCGCCGGAGAGCATTTGCAGCGGGATGATGGTGAGCATGAACAACAGGCCGAACTGCGGCATGGAGCGCGCCAGCGTGCCGAGGAAAATACCAATCGATGCGGCGGAAAAAAGATACAGCGCCGCACCGCCGAGAAACAGCGGCACCGAGCCGGCAATCGGCACTTGCAGCAGCCCCTGCACCACCCCCAGCAGCGACAAGGTGGTGCCCGCCAGCACAATCAGGCCATTGGCCCAGATTTTCGCCAGCATGATTTCAAACGGCGCCAGTGGCATCGCCAGCAGATGCTCCAGCGTGCCGTGTTCGCGCTCGCGGATAAACGCAGCGCCGACCAGAATCACCGTCAGCATGGTGACGATATTGATCACCTCCATCACGCCGCCAAACCAGTAGCCGATCAGGTTCGGGTTGTAGCGCACCCGTGTTGCCAGGCGGATCGGTGCATCGCTCGATTCGCGCTTGCCGCTCAGGTATTCGTTGAGTTCGGCAACAAAAATCGAGCGGATATAGCCGGCGCCGATAAACGACTGACTCATGCTGGTGGCGTCGATGTTCAGCTGAATCGTTGGCCGGTGGCCGGCGCTCAGGTCTTGCTGGAAATTGGCCGGAATCACAATCGCAAAAGTGACTTGACCATGATCGAGCATGCGATCCATCTGCGGCAATTCAATGCGTTGCGCCGGCTTGAAATAGGGCTTGGTCAGCGCGCCAATCAGGCGCTGCGACAGGGGTGAACGATCTTCGTCGACCACCGCCACCGGCGCATTGTGCAGTTCCTGGCTTACACCCTTGGCCGCAGCATAAATCGCGCCGGTAAACGCCCAGACAATCAGCACCAGCAGCACCTTGTCGGCCCACAGGCTGCGCAGCTCCTTGAGGCCAAGGCGGTAGATATTGTCGAGTGAGCGGCGCATCTCAGCCCTCCTGCTTGGGCAGGCGTGCCACAGCCGCCGCAGTCAGCAGCGGAATGAACAGCAGCAGCGCGAGAAACTGCGGCAGCAGATCGGCAAAACCCAGCGCCTTGGTGAAAATGCCGCGACTCAGCACCAGATAATACGAAGCCGGAAACACCTGGCCGATCCAGTAGGCACCATGTTCCAGCGAGCCAACCGGCGTGGTCAGGCCGGAGAACTGGATGGTTGGCAGCATGGTCAGCAATGCGGTGCCAAACAGGGCGGCAATCTGCGTACGGACAAAGGTGGATGTGAGCAGGCCGATGCCGGTGGTGACGGTAACGTAGAGCAAGGTGCCGACACTCAGCGCCAGCATGCTGCCTTTCACCGGCACATCGAACACGAACACGGCCTGCAATAGCAGCAACAGAAAGCTGAACATCGCCACTGCCACATACGGCAGCTGTTTGCCGAGCAAAAATTCCAGCCGCGTCACCGGCGTCACATAGAGATTGGTGATCGACCCCAGCTCTTTCTCCCGCACCACGCCCAGCGCCATCAAGATGGCCGGAATAAAAATCAGCAGCATCGGAATCACCGCCGGCACCATCGCATAAATGCTGCGGAAATCCTGGTTGTAGCGGTAACGCGAGGCAATATCGGTTGGCAGCAATTGCGGCCGGTCGCCGGTGACTTCCGTCACCAGATCGGAGATGTATTGCAAATGCAGACCTTGCATGTAGCCACGTGCGGTTTCACCACGGAATGGCAGCGCGCCATCGACCCAGGCGGCAATTTCCGGATGGCGGCCGAGCCGCAAATCCCGCCCGTATCCGGGCGGAATTTCCAGCGCCAGCGACAACTCGCCGCTGGCCATGCGCCGCTCCAGTTCGGCGTTATTCTGCAAGGCTGGCTGCTGCGAGAAATAACGCGAACCGGCAATGTTCTGGATGTAGTCGCGCGATTCCGGCGACTGGTCGCGGTCGAGCACGGCAAAGCGCAGGTTTTCCACATCCATCGAAATGCCAAAACCCAGCACGAACATCAGCAACACCGAGCCGATCAGCGCGAATGCCAGCCGGATCGGATCACGCAGCAGCTCCAGCGATTCGCGGTAGGTAATCCCCAACAGGCGGCTGAGGCTGAATGGCGGCGCCTTGGCATGCGCGTTGTTGCGCACCACCGGCGCTGGCGCGGCAACCGCTTCAGTGCGCGGGGTGTCGGCGGCACGCTCCAGATAACTGATGAAGGCGGCCTCCAGTGTGTCGGCACCGCTGGCCTGGCGCAGCGCGGCCGGGGTATCGCTGGCGAGCACACGGCCGGCGTGCATCAGCGAAATGCGGTCGCAACGCTCGGCCTCGTTCATGAAGTGGGTGGAAATGAAAATGGTCACGCCCTGCTCGCGCGACAACTCGATCAACAAGGCCCAGAACTGGTCACGCGCCACCGGATCGACGCCAGATGTCGGCTCGTCCAGAATCAGCAGCTTCGGCTCATGCACCACTGCCACCGCCAGCGACAAACGCTGACGTATCCCCAGCGGCAGCCCAGCAGCCGGCATCTCGGCATACGGCTCCAGACCAAAACGCTGACACAACTCGCGAATACGCGGCGCAATGCGCTCTGCCGGCAAATGGAACAGCCGGGCGTGCAAATCCAGGTTCTGCAGCACGCTCAGTTCGCCGTACAGCGAAAAGCCCTGCGACATATAACCCACCTGGCGACGGGTTTCGATATTATTCGCATCCACCACCTGGCCAAACAGGCGGGCGCTGCCGGAGCTGGGCGGCAGCAGGCCGGTGAGCATTTTCATGGTGGTGGTTTTGCCGCAGCCATTGGAGCCGAGAAAACCGAAAATCTCACCCTTGCCGATGCTGAAGCTGACGTGATCCACCGCAGTGAAATCGCCAAAACGTTGTGTCAGCCCCTCGGCGTCAATCGCCCAGCCATTGCCATCTGCCGCACGCGGCGGAATCACCAGTGCCTGATGCTCACGCCGCCGCTGCTCCGGCAATAGCTGGATAAACGCCTGCTCCAGCGTGGCACTGCCGCTGGCCGCCTTGAGTTCGGCGGCAGAGCCGGTGCCAACAATCCGGCCGGCATCCATTGCCACCAGCCAGTCAAATCGCTCCGCTTCTTCCATATAGGCGGTGGCCACCAGCACGCTCATTCCCGGCCGGCGCGCGCGGATCGAATCAATCAGCTCCCAGAACTGGCGCCGCGACAATGGATCCACACCGGTGGTCGGCTCATCCAGAATCAGCAGATCCGGATCGTGCACCAACGCGCAACACAGCCCGAGCTTTTGCTTCATGCCGCCCGACAACTTGGCGGCTGGCCGATCGCGGAACGGCAGCAAACCGGTGGCGGCCAGCAGTTCATTGATGCGGCTGGCACGTTCGGCACGCCCCTGGCCAAACAGCCGGCCAAAGGCATCGACGTTTTCCGCCACCGACAAGGTGGGATAGAGGTTTTTGCCCAAGCCTTGCGGCATATAGGCAATACGCGGCTGAACCTGCGAGCGGAAACGCCGGCTGGCGAGATCGCCGCCAAACACTTCCACCTTGCCGCTCTGGATTTTGCGCGCCCCGGCCACCAGCGCCAGCAGCGATGATTTACCAACCCCGTCCGGGCCGATCAGGCCGACCATGCGTCCGGCCGGCAGCGCGATATTGATATCCTGCAGCGCACTCACCGCGCCATAACGCAGGGTCACTGCGGCAAGCCGGGCAATGGCGGGCGGCGTATCGTGCATGATTTATTGCAGCGTGAGGTTAGCCGGCCAGACTGCGTCCGGCGCGGTCATCACATACGCCATGCCGGGCATGCCGGGCTTGGCCAGATCGGCATGGCTGGCCAGCCATTCACCATCCAGCTTGACCTTGATGCGAAACATCAGCTTTTCGCGTTCGTTGCGGGTTTCGACTTCTTTCGGGGTGAATTGCGAATGCGGTGCGACAAACACCACTTTTGCCGGCAACACCTGGCCAGGCAAGGCATCCAGCACGATGCGCGCCGCGCTGCCGACAGTCAGTTTGCCGGCCTCGGCAGTGGGCAGATAAATCGACATATTGATGTCGCTCATCTCGTGCAGGGTGAGAATCTTGCCGCCGCCAGCCAGCACCTCGCCCGGCTCGGCCAGGCGATACAACACCCGGCCGCTGAGCGGCGCCTTGATGCTGGTGTCGTCCAGCGTCACCCGCAACACATCAACACGCGCCACGGCAGCCCCTACCGCTGCCTCGGCCTCGGCCACCTGGCTGCGGGCGGCCTCCACACCGGCCTGCGCCGTTTGCACCGCGCTCGAATCCTGATCCAGCCGGTCACCGCTGATGTAACCCTGCTTCACCAGTTGCTTGCTGCGGTTCAGCGTCAGCTCCGCCAGACGTTGCCGCGCCACGGCGCTGTTGAGGCCGGCGCGGCTTTCCTGCAATGCGGCGCGCGCCTGACGGATCTGCGCTTCGGCGGCACGCAGCTGTGCACGCAGATCATCGGCATCCAGCTCGGCCACCACCTGCCCGGCGGTCACGTTGTCGCCTTCGTGCGGCAGCACCTTGGCCAGGCGCCCGGCCACCTTGGTGGCCACATCCACCTCAACCGCCTCCAGCCGGCCATTGCCGCCGGCAATCCCGGCAGGCAATGCCGGGCGCTGGTTCTGTCGATACAGCAAGAACAGCGCTCCGCCCAACAGCAACAACAACAGCACAGCGGATACACGGCGAACAAGGGCGGATGACATGGAACACTCCCGGCGGGCGGATCGGCAAACAAGGATCAGTCTATTATATCCCTATTTCATTCAAATGAATGAAATGCTCAAGAAAGCATTTTTATGCTTGCTCTCGGGCAGAAAAACCACAAACACTGGTCTATTCTGGAGAAGCCCCCTTCGATGTAATTTCCGCGGATGAATCTCCATGAGCAAACAGGTTTTGATTGTTGACGACAGCAAGGTCTCACGCATGCTGATCAAGGCCATGATGGCAGCACATCACCCCGACTGGCAGTTTGCCGAAGCCGACAGCGGCGACAAGGCGCTATTGCACATAGCCAGCAATCCGGTCGACCTGGTGACCATGGATGTCAACATGCCGGGCATGAACGGGCTGGATGCTGCCGAACAGATCAAGGCACAGCGGCCGCAGGCGTTTATTGCCATGATGACCGCCAATGTACAGAGCAGCACGCGCCAGCGCGCCGAGCAGATTGGTGTGCACTTTTTCGGCAAGCCGATCACCGAAGACATCATCGCCCAGATCGTTAAACGTTTTGAGGACGAACATGCATAATCTGAGCGAACTGCAGCAGGACGCGCTGCTGGAAATCTTCAACGTCAGTATTGGCCGCGCGGCATCGGCGATGAGCGATATGGTGAACGAGACCATCGACATGAGCGTGCCGTCGATGCAGTTCATGACCCGCAAGGAAGCCGGTGACATTCTCGACCTCAAGGGCCGGCGCCGTGTATGCAGCGTGGCGCAAGGCTTCAACGGCAGTTTCTCCGGCGAGGCGGTGCTGATGTTTCCGGAAGAAAACAGCCTGGAAATCGTGCGCATGATGCTTGGCTCGACCATTCCGCTGGCGCACCTGACCGAACTGGAACAGGACGCCCTCAACGAAGTCGGCAACATTATTCTCAATAGCTGTATCTCTGCCTTTGCCGATATCTTTCACGAACAGTTTGATACCACCCTGCCGGAAGTGCGAGTTGGAAGCGGCATGGAGGCAGTCAGCGTGAGCATTGACCGGCAAAACGACGGGGTATTGTTCCTGCAGATTCAATTCGGCTTCCAGCGCAGGCAGATCGACGGCTACGTGGTGTTCCTGATGGATATGCCATCGTTTGCCAATCTGCGGCTTGGCATCGATCGCTTCCTCGGGCTGATCCCCGGTAACAGCACCCCTGCCTGAGCGCTCCGCTGACCGACACGACCCCCGGCGATGGAAACCTTAAGCTCTCCAATCTTTCTGCAAATCATCAACGCGCTCAATATTGGCGTCATGGTGTTTGATCAGGAACTGCGCCTGAAAGTCTGGAATCACTGGCTGGAAAAACACTCCGACATGCCGGCCGAACTGGCCTGCGGCAAGGCCTTTGCCCAACTGTTTCCCAACCTGGTTGGCGGCCGCGTGGAAAATGCCATTAACAGTGCCTTGCGCCACGGGTTTCCGGCATTTCTGTCGCAATCGCTGAACAAATCCCCGTTTGATCTCTACAGCAAATCGGCCAGCAATGGTTCGATCAGCCGTATCCAGCAAGCCATCAACGTGGTGCCGATCAACGGCGACAACGGCCAGCGCTACGCGATGCTACAGGTCAGCGACGTGACGGCAGCGGTACAACGGGAATCCGCGCTGCGCCGGCAAACCGAAGAATTGACGCAGTCCACCTATCAGGATGCCCTGACCGGCGTGGCCAACAAACGTCGCTTCAACGAATGCCTGGAAGACGAGTTCCAGCGCTCGCAGCGCATGGGCCTGCCGCTGGCGCTGCTGATGGTGGACCTCGATTATTTCCGTCAATACAACGATGAATACGGCCGCCAGCGCGGCGACCAGCGCCTGACACACGTTGCCCGCAAGATCGAGCGCAGCCTGCGCAAGCCGGGCGATATGGTGGCGCGCTATGGCGGTGAAGAGTTCGCGGTGATCCTGCCGGACACCAATGGCAGCAATGCACGCAAATACGCCGAGCGACTGATGGTGCTGATTGCCGAGCTGGGCCTGCCCCACCCCAAATCGGAAGTCAGCGAACAAGTCACCGTCAGCATCGGCATCGCTACACTCGAGCCAGGCCAGCAGGGCGACCCCACCTCCCTCATTATGTGCTCTGACCTGGCAATGTACCGCGCCAAACAGGAAGGCCGGGCGCGCATCGCGCTACACAGCAACCAACTCTGAGTTGCGAACAAATACCCGCATTATCTATATTGGCATTCTTTTTCCCCACCAATGCCGGGCGCCGTTAGCTGCCCGCGCGCGCAGGAGTTTATGAATGCCGTCTTTGTTGTCCTTGCGTCGTACAACGCTATGTACGCTACTGCTTACCATCGGCCTGTTTGGCTGTGACGGCGAACAAGGCCCACCGGGTGAAACACCCGTGGCCTATCAGCCAACCGCAGTGGTGGAATGGAATGATCTGATGCTGTCGGCAATCCGCAACAGCGGCCCGCGCCCGACCGTGGTGGCACGGCAGATGTATCTGACCCAGGCAGCGGTTTACGACGCCTGGGCGATGTTCACGCCAAATGCCGTGCCTACCGTGCTCTCCAGTAGCTTGCGCCGCCCCGCTGCAGAACACACCGACGCCAACAAGATTGCCGCCGTCAGCCAGGCGGCCTATCAGGTGCTGGTCGCGCTGTTCCCCAAATACGAAGCCGATACCGGCGACTTTGCCGCGCAACTGACACGCCGTGGCCTGAGCATTGCCACCGCCGCTACCGACCCGAACAGCCCGGCCGGCATCGGTTATGCCGCGGCCAAGGCCATTCTCGCGGCACGCGCCAACGACGGCTCAAATGCCGCCAACAACTATGTGGATGTGGTCTCGGCCACCTATCCGACGCTATTCGTAGCCAGCAACACCCCAACCGGCGTCAATGCGCCGGGCGGCGCGGGTTTCAACCCGAATCTATGGCAGCCGCTGCGGGTGCCCACCGGCACACTCACCGACAGCAGTGGCAACCCCATCGTCAACGATGCAGACCCGAGCAGCTACAAGGATCAAACCTATCTGACACCGCACTGGGGCGCCGTCAAACCGTTTGCGATGGACAGTGGCGCGCAGTTCCGCCCGGTGGCGCCACCCAAGGCGGGTGATTTTTCTACCTACACCGACGCACTGGGCAACGTCAGCAGCAACGATGCGGCCTATCGTAGCCAGATGGATCAGGTGCTGGCGATCAGTGCCGCGCTCAGCGACAAGCAGAAGGTGATTGCCGAATACTGGGCCGACGGCCCGCGCTCGGAAACCCCGCCCGGCCACTGGAACGAAATCGCCCATGGTGTTTCCTATCGCGACAAACACAGCATCGACGACGATGTGAAAATGTATTTTGCACTGGATGGCGCAATTCTCGATTCGAGCATCGCCGCCTGGGAAGCGAAGCGTTATTACCAGTTCGTACGCCCGATTTCAGCCATCCGCCACGCCTACTACAACCAGACCATCAACGCCTGGGGGGGGCCGAACAAAGGCACCCGCTCGATGCTGGGGCAGGCTTGGATGCCGTATCAGTCGGCTACTTTTGTTACCCCGCCGTTTCCCGAATATGTTTCCGGCCACAGCACCTTCAGTGCCAGCGCAGCCGAGGTGTTGACACGCTTCAGCGGCAAATCGACCTATTTCGACGGCAACACCGTGCTGACCACCGACGACGACCACGACGGCCAGCCGGACCGGATGGGGGAATTCCGCGCACAGATCGAAAGCAACGCGTTCGAAAAGACCCCAAGCTCGCTGATCGTGCTGCGCTGGAATACCTTCCAGGATGCGGCAAACGAGGCCGGCGTTTCCCGTTTGTACGGCGGGATTCATTTTCAGGATGCGGATTTGCGCGCCCGGGAAATGGGCAAAAAGATCGGCAGCAATGCCTTCAGCTACGCCAGCGCGCTCTGGAGCGGTAGCGGCACACCGAAATAAGCCGCCCGCCGCCAAGCCAGCAACGGCCTGCATGCACACCCGGCGTGCAGGCCGTTTGTTTTGGCGGCGACAGACTAGACCGCGCCCATGCGCCGCATCAAACGCAGAAAGCCGAACGGCCCGCTCAGTACGCCAGCAGTTTTCACGCCGCCGATCAAGGCGCCTACCACGCCCGCGCTCATCACATCGCAACCAGTCAGATACAGATTCGGCACCGGGCTTTGGGCGTTGATCCACGGCTGGAACAAACGCTTGGGTGTGGCTGGCACGCCGTAAAAAGCGCCGCGCCGATGGCCGACAAAGTGCTGCATCGACAGCGGGGTCGATACATCCACATACGCTACCAGATCGGCAAAGCCCGGCAAACGCTGATTCACCTGCGCGATCAGCTGGTCGGCGATACGCTGTTTCAACGCCTCGTAGTCGTCACCGCGTTTTTTCCATTTGCCACCCTCCCATTGCTTAAACAGGTCGTAAGGCGCAAAGGTGATGATATCGGCGGTGTGGCCCTTGGCCTCGGCGTTTTTCAGCGACGGGAACGACAGATAATCTTACTGTGTCAAATTTCATGACTACCTCCGCCGCAACAGGGGCATCGACGGAACCTGCTGATGATGGCTTGAGCAATGAGGATGCGCAAGGTTGAAATCGAGTCAGGCACATGGCGCTGCGCTCGTCCGCCGGCCGCGAGGGACGTAATCGTTGGGTAAGGCAGACGCTTCTGGTTGAGCGAAGTTTTTTTTGGAGCCTCCGTGTTTGAGGCGCTGAGCAACAAGATAAGCGTAGGCGGCGATACACAGGGTGGCGTGATGATGGAACCCCAGCCAGCCTCGGCCCTCGTAATGGGAAAGACCGAACTCCTGCTTGAGCTCCTGGTAGTCCCGCTCAATGCGCCAGCGCATCTTGGTGACGAAGACCAGTTGCTCTGTCGTGGCGTCGGCCGGGGGCTGCCTGAAAGAAAATACTTGGTCGGCTCGGCTTCCGTCGGGCCATTCGATCAGCAGCCACTCCTCCGGGCGCATCTCGGTGCCAAGGTAATCCCGGTGTGCAGGACGGATGCGCGCAACGCGGCGAAACGGACGTCAGGTTGCTGGTGCCTTTCCCGCCAGGCGACGAGCCGTACGCCTCTGGCGGCAAAGCCATCGCCAGCGCCTTCACGGCAATGGGTTCGTGACCCGGCTCCCGACGCAGTCGGGTCGGTCGAATACCGCGACCGACCCAGGGTTTGGGTGGCAGCGGTGCCGTCCCCGGCGCCCAAACCGTGGTTGCGGGTCGGATGCCGACTGCGTAAAGCATACCCAAGTCCGTGATGCCGTCGCGAAAGGCTGTTTCATCCCCATACCCGGCGTCCGCCAATACCACGCCCGGTTGCACGCCGCAAGCAATCGCCTGACGCATTTGCGCCAAGGCGATTTCAGGCTTGGTGGCGAAGGCAATGTCCGCTGGAACGCCGGCCGTCTTGCGTCGCGCCGGATCGGCCGCCCAATCCTTGGGAAGGTAGAGTTGGTACGCAATGGGAACGCTGCCTTGCTCGCTCGCCAGCGACAAGCTGACCGCCACCTGGCAGTTATCCTGTTTGCCCAGTTGCCCGCAGTACTGCCGGGCAACGCCAACCGAGTGCTTCCCTTTCTTCGGAAACCCCGTGTCGTCGATGATCCAGTAACAGCCGTTTTCGAGCCCCAGTGTTGGAACCACCCAATCGCGCACGCGCCCCATGACAGCGGCGTCCGACCACTCGGACTTGGCGACAAAATGGTGCATCGATTGGTGCTTTGCCGCGACATGCAGCGGATCGGAGCAGGCCGCCAGTGGTTCGACGCTCTTACGGGCAATCGGCAGCATCAGCCCTCGACAGTAGTCCTTCAATCCAGTGCTTCGTTCAACCCGGCGCAGTACCTCGCACAGGTGATCAAGATATTGCTCAAATTCCGCCAGTTTCGCCATCACATCCTCCTGCCGACATGGATAGCATCCTTATCGGCAGGAATACACGAAGCTTGACACAGTAAGAATAATAACCACGGCCGATTTCGCCGCTGGCGAGCGCGGCATCGTGGTCGTAGCCGCTGTAAACCCAGTGGTTTTCGCCCTCGACACCGAGCTTGGCCGGCGTATCCTTGAGGCCGATATAGACACACACGGCGCTGATGCCGTTCGATTGCTGCAACAGCTCGTTGCGAAACGGAATCGGCACACTCGCCGGCAACAGCGTGTTGTAGGTCACATCGGCACCGGCGCCGGAGATGATCAGCGGCGCGCGGAACTCATGCGGCGGCAAGTGCGGCTTGATGGTGTTGTGGCAGCGCACACCAACCGCCTTGCCTTTTTCCACCAGGATTTCCTCTACCGTCTGCGCCGCCAGCACGGCACCGCCGGCGCGCTCGATGATCGGCACCATCGCCTCGGCAATTTTGCCGGCGCCGCCCACCGGAAACCAGCCACCGCGCCAGTAGTGGGTTTCCACCAGCGCATGCATGCCAAACGCCGCCTGCGCCGGCGGCAGGCCGTAGTCGCCCCACTGCGAGGCCAGCAGCGCCTTTAATTGTGGATCGCGGAAATGCTGGTCGAGATAGCTACCCAGTGTCTGATTGGCAAAGCGCCCCTTGCTGCGCACCAAAAAGCGCAACGGCAGGCGCAAGGGCGCCGGCAGCGCATCCAGCAAATGCGCCAGGCTATACCAGTTGGTGGCAGCGAGCAGATCGCGGAAATAACGCTCGATGGCGGCACGCTCCAGCGGATAACGCTCGATCAGCCGCCGCTGGTATTCACGCGGATGGGATGGCACCGAAAACTCGAAATCCGGGTAAACGTAGCGCTCAAACTCCTCCGGCATTTTCTGCCACTGCAGCTTGCCCTCGGTGAGGTAGTCAAACAGCTTGCGGCCCATGCCCTTGGCCATGTCGCCGATGTAATGAATCCCCACGTCGAACTCGAAACGACCACGGCGCTTGAAGGCGTGGGTCTGCCCGCCGACAGTGAAATGCTGCTCCAGCACCAGTACCCGCTTGCCCTGCTCTTTCGCCAACAGCACCGCGGTGGTCAGCGAGCCGATGCCGGAGCCAATCACGATGGCGTCGAACGGGCCTTGTGGCAGATCTTTTTTCATTTCCCCTCCAAATGTAATCATTGATTACATTGAATCATGCCGGGGCAAAATGACAGCGTCAAGCAAAATGTAAACATTGCTCACATAAACCTCGCCGGCTATAGTGCCGGCATGAGCCGCACATCCTCCAGCTATCACCACGGCGACCTGCGCAATGCGCTGCTGGACGCCGCCCTGCAACACATCCAGCAACAGCGCGAAGTGAGCTTTACCCTGCGCGAACTGGCAAAAACCCTGGGCGTGAGCGCTGCTGCGCCGTTTCGCCACTTTGCCAGCAAACGCGCACTGCTGGCGGCGCTGGCCTGCGCCGGTTATCAGCGTCTGAGCCAGCGTTTTGCCGAGCTGGAACAACAATACGCAACCCAGCCGGTGTTATGCCTGCAGCAGCAAGGCGTGGCGTATGTGGAGTTTGCCGTCGAACATCAGGCGTATTTTCTGGCGATGAACCACGCCGAACTCACCGACAAAAGTGATCTGCCGGAACTGGAACAGGCCTGCACCGCCGCATTTGTGAGTATGCAGCGCAGCGTGGCCGCCTGCGCCGAGCAGGGCCTGCTTGCGCCCTGCGGTGCAGCGGCGGCAACGCTTGCGGCGTGGTCGGCGGTACACGGGCTGGCAGTGTTGTTGATTGGTGGGCAACTGCGGGAGCTGGGTTTTGACGACACGCCCGCCAGCGCGCGCCAAGTGGCGGCAATGGTGACTGCTGCCTGCGGCTTCGGCTTTCTCGCCCCGACACCTCGGGAATAATCACCGACAGGCCTGCAAGCCGCTCTGGCATTGGCCTGCAGACCAGGCTGCAAGGCAGTCTGGATGCGGGTTGCAGAGCAGACAGCTTTAATGTCGCGGGGTCAGTGTCATCAACATGCCGTATTTCGGGCGCATGGTTACGGCCACTTCTTTCTCCACCTTGTGCCCCGGCAACATTTTCAGATCGTAACGCTGGGCGATCTGCGCCAGCAGCAACTGCCCTTCCATCAAGGCAAAGTGATTGCCAATGCACACCCGCGGCCCCAGCCCGAATGGCATATAGGCCGCGCGATGCCGCTGCTGATCCTGATTGGCCGGCAGAAACCGGTCCGGGTCGAAATGGTTGGGGTTGGGCCAGAAATCGCGGTGGCGATGAATCTGATACGCGCTGATCATCACCCGGCTGCCCTTGGGCAAGGCATAACCGCCCAGCTCGGTATCCTGCAACACCGAGCGTGGAATCACCGGCGCCGGCGGATAAAGGCGCAGGGTTTCTTCAAACACCGCACGGGTGTAAGGCAACTGCGGCAAATCGGCAAAGGTTGGGGTGCGCCCGGCCAGCACCTGATCCAGCTCCTGCTGCAAACGCTGCAGATAGGCCGGGTGCTGCGACAGCAGATACCAGGCCCAGGTCAACGCATTGGCAGTGGTTTCGTGGCCGGCGCCGAAAATCGTTGCCACCTCGTCGCGCAACTGGCGGATATCCATCGGCTGGCCGGTTTCCTCATCCTTGGCCAGCAGCAACATATCCAGCAAATCACCGTGGGCCACGCCCTGTTTGGCGCGTTGCTCGATGATGCCGTAGAGCATGCTGTCCAGCGCCAGCAGCGCCTTGCGGAAAGCCCGGTTGCGCGGCGTGTGCCAGTGCACCGGCGGCTGCAGGGGGTTGCTCAGGCTGCTGAAGGCAAAGCGGATCAGGAAGGTAAACGCCTCGCCCAGCTCCTTGCTGCGGCCATCCACGGCGGTGCTGAACATGGTGCGGCAGACGATATCCATGGTCACCGCCATCATCTCGTGCGCCACATCCACCGCCTGCCCCGGCTGGTAGTCCCGCTGCCAGCGCTGCAACAAACGCTCGCCGGCTTCGGTCATGCTCTCGGCCATCTGCGCAATCACACCCTTGTGAAATACCGGCTGCATCATCTGCCGCTGCCGCCGCCACGATTCACCCCAGTTCATCAACAAACCATTGCCCAGCACCAGCGGCAGGCCGATATCCTGGCGCAGCTGGCTGAGCTTGCCGAAAGTGGCCTTATCCTTGATCAGCACCTGTTCCGCCAGATTCGGATGGCACAGGATATTCAGATCGCGCCCCGCCAGCCGGGCCAGAAACATATCGCCACATTCGCGTTGCGACTGCTCGAAAAACCCCAGCATATCGCGCTTGAATGCCCGGAGATGCCCGATTAACGGCAACCCCTTGATGCTTGGCACCACAATCGACTCTACCGGCGGCTGCATACCACTGGAGAAAGAATGAGACATGGCACAGCTCCCCGACCCTGGCGACGAAAAGTCAGTTGTAACACGTTGCCGGCACGCCTCACAGTCATCTGCCAAAGCGCACGCCGGATACATGCAAGCCTTTATTTAACAATGAATAATTCGCAAAAACATGCGTATTTCCGGACGCGACATTTGGCATAAAAAAGCCAGGCGGCGCCGCTGCTTAAAAGCCATGAGAAGCAAACAGCACACCTGGCCTGCAAACCACGCCAGTATTGGTGCGCAAGCAAGGCCAGAAGCCAGTATGGATGAGGCTTGCAGCCGGATGGGGTTCGGCCTGCCATTAGCCGGCGGAGTGGATTGACAACAGGCTTAACCAGCGCCATCCAGTGTCCGGCAATCAGCCGTCGCAGGGATTCTCCGGCGTCGGCAGAATCAGCTGGTAAAAACTCACATCCAGCCATCGCCCGAACTTGAATCCCGCCTGCCGGATCGTGCCGGCGTGCTTAAAGCCCAGCGACTCATGCAGCGCGATGCTGCCGACGTTGCTGGCCTCGATACAGCCAATCAGCAGGTGATAGTTCTGCTGCCCGGCCACCTCGATCAACGCCTGCATCAAGCGCCGGCCAATCCCCTTGCCGCGATGATCCTTGTGCACATACACCGAATGCTCCACCGAATATTGGTAGGCCGGCCAGGCCCGGAACGTGCCATAGCTGGCAAAACCCAGCAACCGCCCATCCGCCCCCTCCACCCCCAACACCGGAAATCCCCCCTCTGCCTTCGCCTCAAACCACGCCAGCATCATCGCCGGCGTGCGTGGCTGATAATCAAACAGCGCCGTGGACGTCACAATCGCCTCATTGAATATCGCCAGAATCTCAGCGGCGTGGCGATCATGGGTGCAGGTGATGATTTTCATGGGTGGCGTCGAAGCGGGAGTGAACGGTGAAGCAGAATAATGGCGAGCGCAGCGCGGCGCTGCAAGCGGATGGCGGCGGTGCGGTGTAAGCCAGAGGCCTACCGCAACATGGGAAAATGGATCAACACCGATTACTCAGGCACCCCCTCGCCCAGCCGACATAAACACCTGCCCTGCAAGCCACTCTGGCATTGGCTTGCAGGCGAGGCTACAGAGCAATACCAGAGAGGCTTGCAGCCCAGTCATATCATGAAGTTCGGGCTGAAGTCCGACCTACAAAAATCATCGCCAGCCATAAGCAAAGATCGCTTGCGCCGCCACGGACGGGCTCCCGTGAGGAGCGCCGAGCATCGCAGAAAGCTGCGGGGCAATCGGCGAGGACTGTTTGAGCGGCTGCAAGCCGCGAGTTCCGCAGCCGCCGCAGATTGTGAGAAGCACAGGGAACCCGCAGGGCGCGTATCCCGGGTCGCCTTTTCTTTGGATACTTTCTTTTGACGAAGCAAAAGAAAGTATCTCGGCCACGGGACGAACTCCCGCTCAAAATTCAATGCGCGCGAGCGCACAAAAAATTAACATGACGCTATTCCAAATAGAGTAATTACCTGCGCTGCATCGCATAGCACTTCCAAGGAGAAACATTTTGGTGTCACCACGATTGGTTGCAAAAATCGAAGCAGAAGAGCCGACGCTACGTCTAGCGGTTCTAATTGACGCCGACAACGCGCAGGCAGCGGTCATTGAAGGATTGTTGGCCGAAATTGCACGTTTTGGTGAAGCAACAGTAAAGCGCATTTATGGGGACTTTACTGCACCAACAAGTGCCTCTTGGAAAAAAGTCTTACAAAGATATGCCATCAAGCCAGTACAGCAGTTTGCCTATACATCCGGAAAAAACGCTACGGACAGCACCCTTATCATTGATGCGATGGATTTGCTCTATACGCGGAAATTTGATGTTTTCTGCCTGATTACCAGCGATAGCGATTTCACAGGTCTGGCCATGCGATTAAGGGAAGAAGGGCTTACCGTTCTTGGTTTTGGCGAGCAAAAAACCCCTGAAGCATTTCGCAATGCATGCCACAAGTTTGTATTTACGGAGGTGCTCCGCCCTACCTCTGCCGTTGAGACTACAAAATCACCGCAAAAAGATAGTGAACAAAAAACGACCACATCGCCACCCGCTTTGGAAGCAGTGGAAATAAACCCCGCCTTTCCTAAAAAATTCTTACTCGCTGCGCTTGAACAATCCATTGACGATACTGGTTGGGCGCATCTCGGCACATTTGGAAGCTACCTAACCAAACTTCAGCCAGATTTTGACTCGCGGCTCTACGGTTACAAGAAACTCTCAGATCTCGTTAAAGCAAAAACAGAACTATTCATCACAGAAGAGCGCTCAGCCACAGGGTCTAGCCAAAAGGTGTTATATCTTCGGGCAAAATAACCCACTCATTCTGACCTACTACCCAACAACCCTCTCTGCTATTGCCTCCCAGCCTCGCCTGCAGCCCAATACCAGAAAGGCCTGCAAGACAGGTGCCAACCCGCTCAAAACAAAACGGCCCCTCAGGGCCGTTTTGACTGAACCACGCAACAATCCTCACCCCACCAGCTTGCGCTTCACCCACGCACCAAAGCTGTCGAGATAGGTAAACACCACCGGCACCACAATCAGCGTCAGCATGGTCGAGGTGATCACGCCGCCGATCACGGCGTGGGCCATCGGTGCGCGCTGCTCGGAGCCTTCGCCCATCGCCAGTGCCAGCGGCATCATGCCGAACACCATGGCGAAGGTGGTCATCAGGATCGGGCGCAGGCGTACGCGGCCGGCTTCGATCAGGGCCTGGGTGCGCTCCATGCCGGCCTTGCGCTGCTGATTGACGAAATCCACCAGCAGAATGGCGTTTTTGGTGACCAGGCCCATCAGCATGATCACGCCGATGATGGAGAAGATGTTGAGCGTGGAGCGCCACAACAGCAGCGCCAGAAACACACCGATCAGCGACAGCGGCAGCGAGGTCATGATCGCCAGCGGCTGCAGAAAGCTGCCGAACTGCGAGGCGAGGATGATGTAGATGAACACCACCGCCAGCGCCAGCGCGGCCACGGCGTAGCCGGCGGATTCGGCCATGTCCTTGTTGGCGCCGCCGGTTTCAAAGCGATAACCGGCCGGCAGTTTCATCTGCGCCTGAATTTTCTTGATGTCTTCGCCGATATCGCCAGCCGGGCGGCCCTGCACGTTGGCGGTGACCAGCACTTCGCGGAACAGCGAGCGGCGGTTGATCTGCGCTGCGCCTTCGGTGTCGCGCACGTCGGCAATCTGCGACAGCGGCACCATATACGGCTGGCCGGTGGCGCTGTTGATGTCCTGGCTGGCAATCGGCAGGTTGCGCAAATCTTCGGCGTGGCGACGTTGCTCCGGCGGCAGGCGCAGGTTGACGTCGTAGGTGTCGCCGTTGGGCGCCTGCCAGTTGGACGCGGCCTCACCCGCCACCAGCGGCCGCAATGCCGAGGAAATCTGCGGCATGCCCACGCCCAGCTTGCCCGCCAGCTCGTGGTTGATATCCACCGCCAGCGTCGGTTTCGGCTGTTTCAGGCTGGATTCGATATCGACCACGCCCTGCACTTTGCTCAGCTTGGCCATCAGCTCGTCGGCAATGCGCCGCAACACGTCTACGTCGTCACCCTGAATCGACAGAAAAATCGGCTTCTGGCCACCGCCAACATTGCTGACCACGCCAACGCTGGTGATTTCGATGCCGGCCACCTGCTCCAGCTGGGTGCGCATCAGCGGCTTCAGCTCCTTGATCGACAGCTTGCGCTGGGCGCGTGGCTTGAGCGTGATGTCGATGGAAACCGAGTTTTTACCACGTGCCGCGCCGGTGTTGACTGCGGTGTAGGTGCGGATGATTTCCGGGAACTGCTGGCGCAGCAGGCCTTCTGCCTGTTTCGCCTTGGCGGTGCTGTATTCCAGCGAGGAGCCGACCGGGGTGGTGAAACGCACGCTCATTTTCGACAGATCCGGCTCGGGCACAAACTCTTTGCCGAGCAGCCCGGCCACGCCAAAACTGCCGAAAAACGCCACGGCAGCAATCAGCAACACGCTTTTGCGATGCGCCAGCGACCAGGCGATGAGCTTGGCGTAACGCTCGGCCATCCAGTCCATGCTGTTTTCAAACCAGTCGAGAAACTTGCCGAGCGGGCCTTTGTGCGCATCGCCATGAGCGTGCGGATCGTGCCAAACCGACGACAGCATCGGGTCGAGCGTGAACGAGACAAACATCGAGATCAGCACCGCCGCCGATACGGTGAGGCCGAACTGGAAAAAGAATTTGCCGATGATGCCGCCCATGAAACCCACCGGCAGAAACACCGCCACAATGGTGAGTGTGGTCGCCAGCACCGCCAGGCCGATTTCGCTGGTGCCATCCATCGAGGCGGTGTAGTGATCCTTGCCCATGCCGGCATGGCGCACAATGTTTTCACGCACCACGATTGCATCGTCGATCAGCAGGCCGACACACAGCGACAAGGCCATCAGCGTCATCACGTTGAAGGTGAAGCCCTGCCAGTAAAGGAAGAACATGGTGCCGAACAGGGCCACCGGCAGCGTCAGGCCGGTGATCACGGTACTGCGCCAGGAGCCGAGAAACAGGAACACGATCAGGATCGTCAGCAATGCGCCTTCGATCAGCGTGCGTTTGACGTTGGCCAGCGAGTTGCGAATGCCCTGCGAGGTGTCGGCAATCGGCTCGATGCGGATGAATTCGCGCGCCAGCTCCTGGTTCAGCGAGTCGGCCATCTCCTTCACCTTGTCGACGGTTTCGATGGTGTTGCCACCCTGCACCTTGACGATATCGATGGCGATACCCGGCTTGCCATTCACCAGCGCGGTGGATTCCTGCTCCTGCTGCGTATCGGCGACCCGCGCCAGCTGATCCAGACGAATCGGCACCCCGCCGCGACGCGCCACCACCAGCCGGCCAAATTCTTCCGGATTGACGATGCGGCCCTTGATCTGCACCACCTTGTCGGATTCGGCCAGACTCACGGTGCCAGCCGGCAAGTCCTGGTTTTCGTTGCGCACGGCGTTGACAACTTCGTTGACGCTGATGCCGAAAGCCTGAAGCTTGGCCACGTCCAGATTGACATTGATCTGGCGCTTGAGCCCGCCTACCACCGTGACCCGGCCGACACCCTTGACGGTTTGCAGGCGTTTCACAATCAGCTGCTCGGCGCGGGTGGTCAGCTCACGCAGGCCGACGCGATCCGACGACAGGCCAAGCGAAATCACCGGGTTTTCGTCCGGGTCCATGCGCGAAATCACCGGCTCCTTGATTTCGGTGCGGAAGCCGGCGCGTACTGCCGCCACCTTCTCGCGTACATCCTGCACTGCCACATCCGGATTGATATCCAGCTGGAACTCGGCCACCACCACCGACTGGCCTTCATAAGAGTAGGAAAAGACGTTTTTCAGGCCGCTGATGGCGTTGAGCGACTCTTCCATCTTGCGCGAGATTTCCGATTCGACAATCTCCGGCGCGGCACCGGGGTAAGAGGTGGTCACCACCACAATCGGAAACTTCACCTCCGGGAATTCTTCCACCGACAGGCGCTTGTAAGAGAACAGGCCCAGCACCATCAGCGCCACCATCATCATGGTGGCGAAAACCGGGTTTTGAATACTGACGCGGGTAAACCACATAATTGTTACCCCTTAGCGTGCCGGCAGTTTGACAGCCGCACCCGGCTTGATATCGCGCAGCTTGGCCAGCAACACGGCCTCGCCGGCCACCACGCCGCTGCTCACCGCAACCCGGCGGCTGCCCTGATCCACATTGCCGAGCTTGAGATTGCGCCGCTCTACCCGGCCGTTTTTGGCGACCAGCACGTAATCACCGGCATCGTCCCTGCGCAGCGCCGACAACGGCAGCACC
>JAXMFR010000032.1:0-37818 GCA_046347685.1 Chitinivorax sp. | reverse complement strand
TAAGTGTCGGAGGCTCGTCGAGAAGTCAACCGGCGAGGACGGCGAGGTGCGCAGCCTGAAGCGACGGTTTGCCATGAGTTCCCAGCAAATGGAAAAAGGCTCTGCGGCAATAATGAACAGTGCGTGTGGCGTATCAATGAACCACATGTAGACAACACAAAAATTTGGGTGTAACAAAATGTTACACCCGGGAAGGAATCTAGCTAGCTAGGATTGAGGCTGGAAAAGAACGCTTTGATATGTTCGTCCAGCTTCTCCGCCAAGTCGGTATCTTTCAGATTGATGGCAAACCGGGACCCAGAATATCGGTAGCTGCCGATGCGTTGTCCCTTGTTGTTTTTCAGGACCAAACGATTCTCGGTTCTGGCACCTTTGGCGATACCTTTGCCGCGCTTGTTCAATTCGGTTTTGCACCACTCTGCGGCGCGGCTGTTAGGCACAGCCCCTTGAACGATTTGTTCAACCACATCAATAATCAGCGGATCGGCGAGCTCTTCACCGGTCTCTTTGCGAAATGCTGCCAGATCATAAGCCGCAGAGCGATTGACACTGCGGTGGTTAAGACGAATGGTATCCAACACTTCTGCAGGCAAATTGAAAAATGCCAGATAACGGTAAACCTCTTGCCGTTCCTTGCCAATCATGCGCGACAGGCCGGCCACAGATGATTCAATTTTCAGATCTTGAGCGCGTCTTAGCGCAGTCGCAATCTCGAAATCCGACACGCCGGAACGCAGCAGATTTTCCGAAATTGACGCCTTGGCTGCTTGCGCATCGGAAATATGGCGAACGACAGCCTGAATTTTTGGATAACCAAGAGCTTTGAAAGCCCGCAATCGGGTTTCTCCGGCAACTAGCTGATATCTGCCATTATCTGTCGGACGAACGGAAATTGGTTGATTCAGGCCATTTTCACGGATGTCTTCCGCCAGTTTTTCGATCTCGGCCAAGCTAATTTCGAAACGGATCTGATTGGGAGAGGGATCAATCAGATCAAGCGGAATTTCAGCGAATTCCTGCCCCAATTCGATACCCAGCACAGCATCTGCCTGAGTTCGTTCTTTAGGCGCAGCCTTGGATGACTCAATATTTGCCGTAATTGATTTCAACAATTGGTCGGCTTTGATACGGCTCATTGTTCACCTCCCGGCGTAACCGGCTTGCCGGCATCTTTTTCAATACGAGCCAGAATTTCTTGAACCAGGTTGCGGTAGTCACGCGATACCGGGTTATCTCGCTCAAAGTCCAGAATGGTTTGTTTCTGGGTATGCGCGGTCATCACTTTAGATGATTGGCCGATGGTGGTGTTGAATGTGTTGGGGTAAGCATCCTTGATCGCCTGTGCCATCACTTTGCAGATCGTATGCCGTTGATCATGCTGAACAATCAACGCCCCCAGCAATTTGAGGCGTGGGTTAACTCGGCTTACACGGTCAACGAAGCTTTGTAACGAATCCATACCGTGCAGGCCAAACTGGTCTCCCGATTTAAGCGGCACAATGTAGTAATCAGAAGACGCCAACGCATTTGCGGTCAACAGGCTAAGCGCAGGAGGACAATCGATCAGAATGAAATCGAAGGTTCCCTTCAGCAAGGAAATTTTTTCTGCGAGGATCGACACCGGAACCATCGAAATCCGACGCATCTCGTCGTCGCGATCCGAAAGCCGGATATCCCCATAAATTAGCGATAGGCCCTTGATACTGGTCCGATCGTCCATGTGGATGGACTTTGGCAAGATATCGTTTTCTCCCAGCAATACTTCTGCTGCCGTTATCTCAACCCTTGCCGGGTGTTCTCTTCCAAGAACCAAGGATGCGTTTGCCTGAGGATCCAAATCAATCACAAGAACGGAAAAATCCATCCGCGCCAGTGCTGAAGCCAAGGTAAGCGTGCTTGTCGTCTTGGCGACACCGCCTTTGTGGTTACATACCGCGATTACAGTCGTCATTGCGTGATAATTGAGTGATTGTTGATACGTTAAACGTGATCAATATAGCACGCATTTTTGAATTTTTATATCTAGTTAATACATGTAGTTAGGTAATTGTTTTATGTAACAGGTAAATTTATATCTAGCCGATACCTTATACACTTGGGTATTTGCGATATTTTTTGTGATTAATCGCCGCGATTTTTTCTTAAAGTTGAGCGAAATTTCGTTACATGCAAGCGACGCATTAAAAAATTCATCAGTTTGAACGCGTCGGTGAATGGCCGATATTTAGGTACTCAAATTTGTGCATCTGGTCATGGCGATTAGGGTAGATAGGCGAATCGGGGCAAAGCCCGCAATGCAGCTGCAGGTTTTGTTAAAAACAACAACATTTAGTTAGAGGTAGAAAATCCATTAATAATCAATGGGAACATCGAAATTAGGTAACCATTTTTGGGCATTTGGGTATCCAAATTTGTGCTCAGGTGGCCGAATTTGTGCTGAATAGGTAGACAAAATTGTGGCCATCGGTAACCAGATTTGTGTTCAAGGTAACCATTCTTGTGGTGATCTGGCCCTCGCCGGCGACGCTGGCCGCGCCATTCCGCAAGTTCTATCGGGATCAGGGGCTGGCCAACAAACTGGTCAATGCCGAATGGGAGTCGTTCCTTGCCCGTAAATTTGGCCCCGGCGCTGAGTAGCGGGATAGGTGTAACATTTTGTTACACCCACGCACCGTTCGGATATTGCCTCACCCGCGAAGCTTGATCCATGAGTCATACAACGACTATCTGCTTGAAGTGCAATCCGGGCACGTTAACAACCCCTAAACGTGTATCCATGACTGCTCGCGTCACCGATTCAGATGATTAACCCCCGTTCACTCGTCTATACGCTCTACACCCACTGGGATTGCGTTGAAATCCTGGTACGCCTGTCTCGCGAGTATACGGCCTTTACGGAAGATCAGGCACCGAGCGCGATTGCCAGAGTGGCACCCCATCTGGATTCCAGGGGGAAAGGTGCGCTGCTACGTTCTCTGGTCAGCGCCAAAGTGCTGTTACCTTTGCCGCGCAGTAGTGACCTGCAGCTCAATGGCTTTGTACTGGAATTCGTTCGCGGTCTGACTCGTGGGCATGAGCTAGGGGAACTCGCAGACAAAGCGCCTGCGCCAGCTCGACATGCGACTGATTGAACTCCTCCCCTTTGTATCCGGAACTGATATTCCCATTGTCCTTCGCGGTGCCGATGAAGCGTGTCTTGCGGAAACCACCGATTGTCTTCGCCCAGCCAAAGCATTCCTCGATCCGCTTGCGCACCTGCAAGCTGATTTTGTAACCCCCGCTGTTCCTGGTCTGCTCTTCCACCGCACTGCCGGTCTTCTTCGCCGCAGTATGCGGCTGGATGCCCTGCGCCTTGAGCGCCCGGATGTGGCTGTCCACGTCGTAGCCCTTGTCTTCGCCCAGCGTGCAGCCGGGTTTCAGGGTACGTGCCGCCATCGTTTCCGCCGCCTCGCGTTCTGCGGTGCCGGTGGCTTGGGTGGTCTCAACATCCACCACCAGACCGTTACGGTTCTCCATCAGGATGTGGTTCAGGTGGCGCAGTTTGGCTTCGGCAAACTGCGCCTTCTTGTACAGTCGCGCATCCGGATCGGTCTTCGACTGGTGCGTGGCATTGCTGAGGGTTTCGCCCTTGAAATCGACTTCCGCATTGCGACCGCCGCCGCTGCCGGCATCCTCCGGTGGTTCGGGCTGATCCTTGCGCGCCAGGCTCTTGTGCGAGGCCCACGCTTCAATCATCGTGCCGTCGACGCTGAAATGCTCGTCTGAAACCAGACCCGCCCAACCGGCGAGCACCAGTACCCGGTCAAAAAACTGCCGCAGCAGGGTTTGTTCCAGCAGGCGGTCACGATTGGCGCTGAAGGTGCTGTGATCCCAGACCGGATCGTCAATGCCCAGGCCGACGAACCAGCGAAACAGCAGGCTGTAATCCAGCTGCTCGACCAGCAGCCGTTCGCTGCGGATGGTGTACAGCTACTTGCAGTAGCAGTGCCCGCAGCAGGCGCTCCGGCGGAATCGACGGCCTGCCGAGTACGGCATAGCGGGCATCGAACTCGGCGCTCATGCTGATCAGAATGGCATCGACCACCTGCTTGAGCGGGCGCAAGGGATGCGCTGCCGGCACGCGGCCGTTGAGGTCAACATAACTGAACATCGCGCCCTGGATAAAATCGTCGCCACGCATGAGGGGAGGCTCTGGAAGAGGATGGCAGGATTATCTCACCCCGGCATGCTGTCGAGGTGCTGATACGGGAGTTTTTCAACAGCCTGCTAAGCCTTGTTTCTGGCTGGGCGGAAATAATCCCGGTTGTCGTAAAACGCCGGATCAACGTTGTCCGGCCACCAGCCGGGTACGCCCAGTACCGGCAATGCGCACAACTCACCGGGTTGGGCTAATTGTTCCGGGTCGCTGAGCCGGTGTGCCAGAAGCCTGTCGAGTGCCTGCATTTGCTGTGCCGGCGGCAGATGGAAAAACTCCGCGCTGACTGGTTGTAGCCATGCCTTGGCGGTAAAGCCGATGTAGGGGGCCAGTGCTTTTTCGTAAATGGCATGGCCGAAAGTGATGGCGCTGATGGTGCGGCCCCACTGGCTACGCCGAGCAACAAACAGTTGCTGCCATTCATGCTGGCGCAGCAATTGCGCCAATGTGTCATCGCAATACGCCACCACGATTCCCGATTCATCCAGCAAGGTTGCCGCATCGCGCAGCGGGCCGCGTCCACGGCTATCACTGTGTTGTTGGCCGAGGATATGCCGTTGGTTCAATGCCTGTTTGCTGAGCGGAAAAGTCAGCCAGATCGCGGCATTAAAAAAATCATGCCAGTTGTTGGCGCGGGTGGGCACCTTGCCGCTGCGGTGGATGCGGGTTTCGTAGTATTCGCCGGTATCCGGCAGATTTTCCGGTAACACAAAACGGATGCCGGGAACCTGCTGTTGCAGCTTGGCCAAGCTATCGTAATCGTTCTGGTCGGGCCAGCGATCAGGCGGTGTGTGCTGATTCAGCCAGCGGATGGGGTTAAACAGTGGGGAGCTTGCCGCCCATTCGGGGCGCCAAAATTCTGGCGCAACAAAATTGTCGGAACGGGCGGGTCGCAATAGTGAGTTACTTTTGTGGCGGGATCAGGGTATCGACAATCGCCTGGTAATTCGGCTCGGCGGTCAGTTCGCTGACCAGTTCCGAATGCAGTACCTCATCCTGTTCATCAAGCACGACGATGGCGCTGGCCATCATGCCCGAAAGCGGATAATCGGTGATCATCACCCCGTAATCCTTGTGGAAATCACGGCCACGCAGTGTCGACAGGGTGGCGATATTGCGCAGTTCTTCCATTGCCGTCACCCGTGCCTGAGCATACGGGGTGTCAACCGAGATGACGATGGTGCGGGTATTCGGCAGATCCTGCGCAATGCCGTTCAGCTTGCGGGCAATCGCCAAGCCAATCGAGGCATCCAGGCTGGGCACTACCGCCAATAGCTTGCGTTTGCCGGCAAATTGACTGAGAGATACGTCTTTCAGATCGTTGTCGACCAGCATGAAGCTGTGAGCGATATCGCCAGGGCGGGGAAAACGGCCGCCTACGCCGATCGGTTCACCATTCAACAAAATCGTTGCCATCGCTAATTCTCCTCTTTCGTCCTGTTCAGCCGTGCATCAGGCGCTGCGGTTTGTCTGTGTCCGGGTCATTATAGGCAACAAAAGCCATGCTCGCCCCGCCACTGAAGCAGAGCAAGCAGGCGTCTATTTCGGGTAGAACAGGAACAGGCGGTAGCCCGCTGCTTTCAGATCGCCAATGTCCAGTGCCAGATTGGCCTGCAGCTCCGACTTTGCCAGCATGGCCGACGCCGGGTGTGATTTGTCGAGATAGCTCGATGGTTCGAACACCTTGCGTACTACGGTCTGGTCATTGGTATCGGTCAGCGTCAGCTCCAGCATTGGCAATGCCTGATCAAAATCGGCACGATTAAGCAGGGTGGCAGACAGGCGAATCAGATTGGGCTGGTTCGCATCCGGATTCAGTTCGGACGACTCAATGCTGATCAGCGTATCGTCGGCTGGCAAGGGAATACTGCAGCCGATGCCGCCGCAAAGCGCTACCAGCGCCGGTTTCAGGCCAGGAAAACTGACCGTGAGTTGGGTGCGGTTGATGTACACCAGTTGCAGCGCCAGCAAAAGCGCAGCCACTGCTGCACCTGCCAGCCATAGCGGTCGCAAGCGATCTTCTGCTTCCATCAGTACCGGTTCTGGTGCGGTCAGATCGGCGATCGGCTTGAAGACGCGGGAAGGTCGCTGGGGGGGCTCTTCTTCCAGTTCATGCGGCGGGCAGACCTCCAGCTCCAGTTCCGGCTCCACGTAAAAAGGCTTGGCGGTTGCCGCCGTTGTGTCCGTGGATGCGGCCTGGGGGCTGCTGTCGTCGAGTGCTGTCTGAGCGAAATTCGACCCGTCATCCGGCGCCTTGATTTCTATTTCTTCGGCGAAGGGCTCTTCTTCCTGCGTGGCCTCTGCTTCGGCGTTGTTGCCCATGGCGGCGGCAAGATTCAGGCCATCGGGGTCACCCGTCAGTGCTTCCTGCAGCGCTGCACGCGGGATGAATGGGTTGGTATCGAGCGCGTCTTCTGCGGCAGTATTGCCTGCCTCAGGCGCGGCCGGCTGTTCGGTTTCTGTTGCGGCCGTATCGGTAGCGCTTGTTTCGGCAGATTCTGTTGTGGCTGTTGACGCCTCCGGCTCAGCTTCGGCTGGAGCTGGAGCTGGAGCTGGAGCTGGAGCTGGAGCCGCTGGTGCTGTTTCGACAGGTTTGTCAGCCGGCTTTTCGGCTTTTTCCTGGCGCACGGCATTGGGTGGCATGTGCAGCGTTTGTGCCGACATGTCTTCCACTTCGATCAGGTGATTCAGCGCATTGAACACAAAGGCGCAACGGCCGCAACGAACCTTGCCGTTATACAGTTTCAGTTGTTCGTCGGTGACCTTGAAGCAGGTCTGGCAATTGGGACAATGAGTGACTTTCATCGGCGTCAGACTTTTCTGGTTCCGGAAATGCAGGCCCAGCCTTCGTCAAATACGGTGGGCGCCAGTTCAAACCATTGCTGGTAAATGGCCATCACTTCTTCTGACTGTTCCTGCAGCACGCCAGACAGCGCGATTCGGCCACCGCTGCGGGTAGCGCCGGCCAGCAATGGCGCCAGCACCTTCAGCGGGTTGGTGAGGATGTTGGCGACAACCACATCAAATTGCTGGTTGAGCATACTGTCGGGCAGGCGGAAATCGGCTGCGACATTGTTTTGTTCGGCGTTCTGTTTGCTGGCGACAATCGCCTGCGGGTCGATATCGATGCCGGTCGTCTGGCCGGCACCCAGTTTGACAGCTGCAATCGCCAGGATGCCAGAGCCACAGCCATAGTCGAGCAGCGTTTCGCCGCCACGCAGATTGTTGTCGAGCCAGCGCAGGCACAGGCGCGTGGTGGGATGACTGCCGGTGCCAAATGCCAGGCCTGGATCCAGTTGCAGGTTGATGGCCTGTGGGTTGGGCGGTTGATGCCAGGTTGGCGTGATCCACAAACGTTCGGAAATCTGGATCGGGTCGAATTGTGCCTGGGTCAGACGTACCCAGTCCTGTTCCGCTACCTGCTCAATCCGGTTGCGCGAGACGTTGATGCCGGTCTGTTCCGCAACCTGGCCGAGAATGGCCTGAATATCGCTGTCGACGTCAAACAGCGCTACGACGTTGCTGTCATTCCAGACAACGTCTACCGGCTCGCCCGGCTCTCCAAAAATCGGTTGCTCGGCCTCGGTGCCCGCGTGTGCGTCTTCAATGCTGACTGACAGGGCGCCCAGCTCGAACAGGGCATCGGAAAGGGTTTCGGCGGTATCGGCCGACGCGTTGATAATCAGGGACAACCAGCTCATGCGTGTATCGTTCTCGTTTTTCGCCTGCTTGAGGCGTACATGTGGTTCAGCCGGCATAGGCCGGCTGAAATCAATTTCTAGAGTATTTTATCTGAAGCACATCAAGCAGTTCAGGCTTTTTTCAGCTTTTCCAGCCTTTGCTCCAGATAATGGATGCTGGTGCCGCCGCGCAGGAAGGCTGCGTCGTGCAACAACTCGTAATGCAGCGGGATATTGGTGCGGATGCCTTCGATCACCATTTCCGACAGGCCGATGCGCATGCGCGCAATGGCCTGCTCGCGGGTGTGGCCGTAGGCAATGATCTTGGCGACCATCGAATCGTAGTTCGGCGGCACCGTGTAGCCCTGATAAATGTGGGTGTCCATGCGGATTCCCGGCCCGCCCGGCGGATGATAGGTGGTGATACGGCCAGGGCTGGGCAGGAAGGTGAACGGGTCTTCGGCATTCACGCGACATTCAATCGCATGGCCGCGCAGCACGATATCCTTCTGTGTGAAGCGCAATTTCTCGCCTGCAGCGACACGGATCTGCTCCTGCACGATATCGATGCCGGTGATCAGCTCGGTAACCGGGTGTTCCACCTGTACCCGCGTGTTCATTTCAATGAAATAGAACTCGCCGTTTTCAAACAGAAATTCAAACGTACCGGCGCCGCGATAGCCGATCTGACGGCAGGCATCGGCACACGCTTCGCCAATTTTCTTGCGCTGTTTGTCGGTAATCCCCGGTGCCGGCGCTTCTTCGATGATTTTCTGGTGGCGTCGCTGCATTGAGCAGTCACGTTCGCCCAGATACACGGCATTGCCGTATTCGTCGCACATCACCTGAATTTCGATGTGGCGTGGATTCTCGAGGAATTTCTCCATGTACACCGTGGCGTTGCCAAAGGCTGCTTCGGCCTCGGCCTTGGTCATGTTGACGGCATTGATCAGTGCCGCTTCCGTGTGCACCACGCGCATGCCGCGCCCGCCGCCGCCGCCGGCGGCCTTGATGATGATCGGATAGCCGATGCTTTTGGCAATGCGCGCAATTTCCACCGGATCATCCGGCAACGCGCCATCCGAGCCCGGTACACACGGCACCTTGGCGGCTTTCATTGCATCTTTGGCGCTGACTTTATCGCCCATCAGGCGAATCGAATCCGGACGCGGGCCAATAAACACAAAGCCGGATTGCTCGACGCGTTCGGCAAAGTCGGCGTTTTCCGACAGGAATCCGTAGCCGGGGTGAATCGCTTGGGCATCGGTGACTTCGGCGGCGCTGATGATGGCCGGGATGTTCAGATAACTTTGTGCCGACGGCGCCGGGCCGATGCAGACCGACTCATCGGCCAGCTTGACGTATTTGGCCTCACGATCGGCTTCGGAGTGAACCACAACGGTTTTGATGCCCATTTCGCGGCAGGCGCGCAGGATGCGCAGCGCAATTTCACCGCGATTGGCAATCAGGATTTTTTCAAACATGGCAGAACCCTTTACTGGGCCGGGTCAAACTGCTGGCGCTGTCTTCTCGACAGCGGCAGACCTCAGGCAATGATGAACAAGGGCTCGCCGTATTCCACCGGCTGGCCGTTTTCAATCAAGATGGCCTTGATGGTGCCGGCCCGTTCTGCTTCGATCTCGTTCAGCAGCTTCATTGCTTCGATGATGCACAGCGGATCGCCGACATTGACCTGCTGGCCCACTTCGACAAACGCTTTGGCGCCGGGCGACGGGGAACGGTAGAACGTGCCGACCATGGGCGATTTGATGGCTTCGCCTTCGATGGCGGGGGCGGCTTCCGCTGCCGGTGCGGGCGCAACGGGTGCTGCAGCGGCCGGCATCGGTGCTGCCTGGGGCATGTAAATCTGGGTAGGTTGCGGTGCTGCGTAGGCAACAGGCTGTGGGTTGGCGCGGGTGATGCGAACTTTCTCTTCGCCTTCGGTGATTTCAATCTCGGCAATGCCGGATTCTTCGACCATCTCGATCAGTTTTTTCAGTTTGCGCAGATCCATGGCAATCCTCTGTGTGTTCGGGCGGGCCTTTGTGGCTCAGCGATTCGCCTGCAGTTGGCGAATGGCAGATTGCAGGGCATGTTCGTATCCCTGCGCACCCAGTCCGCAGATGACCCCGAGCGCCAGATCGGAAAAATACGAATGCTGGCGGAACGGTTCTCGTGCGTGGACGTTTGAAAGATGTACTTCGATAAATGGTATTTTCACGGCAGCCAGTGCATCGCGAATTGCCACACTGGTGTGGGTAAAGGCTGCCGGATTGATGATGATGAAGCGGGTGCCGTCTTTCCAGGCCTGATGAATGCGGTCAACCAGCACATGTTCGGCATTGCTTTGCAGCGCATCGATGGACAAACCCGCCGTACCGGCAATGCCGGCAAGCGTCTGGTGGATGTCGTCGAGCGTGGTTGTGCCGTAGATGTGGGGCTCTCGTACGCCGAGCAGATTCAGGTTTGGGCCGTGCAAAACCAGCACATCCGGGGTCGCCGGCAGGCCGGTATTGCGTTGAGACGGTGTTGTCATGGCGGGCAGTTTGCCCCAGTTTCCGTTAAATTGTCTAGCATTCGCCGAAGTTCGTGACACATAAATGCGAATGGAATGTAGCGTTTCGGCACTTCAAGTATCAAGCCAATCGTAGCTGGCGGGTAGTTGGGGAAAACTCGGGTTGTTGTGCCTTCACTTTTGCGCCAGTAACGGTTGCAACGCTGCTTCCAGGCGTTTTTTCGATATACGGCCCGGTGCGGTGGCGACAATTTTGCCTTCGCGGTTGGCGATGAAGGTATAAGGCAGGCCGCCAAAATTGTTGCCGGCCAGTGGCATCATTTCCAGCGCCGTTTCTTCCCCTTGCAAGACCGGGTAGTTGATGCCCAGCTTGCGCGCAAAATCTGCTGCTGCCTGCGGGTTATCGGCGGCGATGCCGACAAATTGCACACCTTTGTCGCGATACTGATTTTGCAGCTGCATGAACTCGGGCATTTCATCGCGGCACGGGCCGCACCAGCTGGCCCAGAAATTCACCACCAGTATCTTGCCGCGCCAATCCGACAATTTACGCGGCTTGTTGTCGAGGTCCGGCAGGCTGAGGTTGAAAATATCCAGCGTTTTCTTGGCCGCCGGCGTTGTTGTCGGCGGTGCCGGATGCGCAATCGGCGCGTTCAGGCACAGCAGTAGCGCAATGAGCCCGGTGGCCAGTCGTTTCATGCTGCCGCTCCTTGCTGCTGTTTGAGAACAGGTAACAATTGCTCGGGGGGCATAAAACCAATCACCCGTTGTGGTAGCGGCTTGCCCTGCCCGTCAAAAAACACGATTGCCGGCGGGCCGAACAGGCCGAACTGTTGCAATAGCGCACTGTCGTCGGCGCTATTGGCGGTGACATCCGCCTGCAGCACCAACATATTGGCCATCACGCTGCGAATGGTCGGGTCACTAAAGGTGAAACGTTCCATTTCTTTGCACGACACACACCAGTCGGCATAAAAATCCAGCATCACCGGCCGGCCCTTGGCGTTGGCCAGCTGTTGCTGCAACTGCGCAACGGTACTGATGCGCTGAAACAATGGCGTTTCCCGTTTGGTTTCCGCCTGCGCCAGTTGCAGTCCTTTCAGCGGCTGCAGTACGTCGCGATTGCCTGCCAGCGCGCCAATCAGCAGTGCGGCGCCGGCCAGCAGTGCGATCACGCCAATGCCTTTGATCAGTTTGCGCGTTCCGGAGGCATTGTTGGGCAAGGGGTCGAGTGCATGCATGTAAATCGCGCTGACGATCAACAGCGTTGCCCAGCCCAGCATGTACCAAAGCGGCGACAGTAGAGGCGTGGCGACATACAGTGCCATGGCCAGCATCAGCGTGCCGAACACGGCCTTGACTGAATTCATCCAGGCGCCTGCGCGCGGCAGCAAATGCCCGCCAAATACACCCACGGCGATCAGCGGTGTGCCAATCCCCAGCGCCATTGCGTACAGGCTGCTTCCACCCAGGACCACGTCGCCGCTCTGGCCGATATAGCCGAGTGCCAATGCCAGCGGCGGTGCCACGCAAGGGCCGACAATCAATGCCGACAGCGCGCCCATTAGCAGCACTGACGGAATCCGTCCGCCCTTGAGCTGATTGGAGCGCTCGGTCAGCGAGCTTTGAATGAAGCTCGGCATCTGCACTTGATAAAAGCCGTACATGGCGCCGGACATCACCACAAAAAACAGGCTGAAACCGCCCAGCACCCAAGGGTTCTGCATCCAGGTCGACAGCAGGGTGCCGGACAGGCCGGCAGCAATGCCGGCCAGTGCATAGGCCACAGCCATGCCTTGCACGTAGGCGAAACTCAGCAGAAAACCGCGCAGTTTGCCGGTTTGGTGGCCATCACCAACAATGATGCCGGACAGAATCGGAATCAGCGGATACATGCAGGCGGTGAATGCCAGCCCTATTCCCGCCAGATAGAAGAAGCCGATGATCGCCGCGAAGCTTTTGGCGCGAAAGGGATTGTCAGCATCAGCGCCGACCACCTCCTTTGCAACCGAAGCGTTGACCGGCGCAAGTTTGAGCGCCTGGGTCTGCGGTGGATAACACAGCCCTGCATCGGCGCAGCCCTGCGAGGTGGCTTTGAGCGTTACCGGCCCTTTGGCCGCTGCACTCAGCGGCAACTGGATGCGCAGTTCGCGATGGTAGACCTCGACCTTGCCGAAATTGGGGTCCTGCTTGATCTGGCCCGCCGGGAAACGGGCCTCGCCCAGCTTCAGCACGTCGCTTTCCAGCTGAAAGCGGAAGCGCTCCCGATACAGGTAATAGCCATCGGCAATCTGATAACGCAGCTCGATGGTCTGCGCATCAGCCATGCGCGCACTGGCAACAAATGCCTTGTGGGGTGGCAGGAAATCGGCAGCCTGACTGGCTGGCAGCACACTCAGCCAGCACAGCAACAGGCCCAGCAGACGATAAAAAGCGAGGTAAGGCATTGAATATTTCATAAATTGCACCATCTGGAACCTAGCATGGCACGCGGTTGTCGATATGTATTTGACCGTGATCAGGGGTGCCGGGTTTCCGCCAGCACCCAGTTCAGATAGTCAGGTAATCCGCGACCCACTGGTAGCGAGATGATTTCCGGTGTCTGGTAGGGATGAAGTTCGCGAATGGTCGCTTCTACTTCAAAATAGCGGTCTTCCGGGGCTTTGATCCACAGCGGAATTTCTTCTGCGGTTTCGATTTCACCTTGCCAGCGGTAAACGGAACTGACCGGTGGCAGCAGATTGACGCAGGCAGCCTGGTGCCGTTGCACCAGTGTCCGCGCCAGTTTTTCGGCGGAATCGCGGTCGGGCAGATTGGTAATGATCAACAGCGTTTGCATGGAGGCGACGAGTGCTGAGGATGATGGGTTTTATTCTACTGGCTTTTCCGCTGCTGGACATCAGCGTTACCTATCTGGCCGGACAATGGCTGGGCGGTGCTGTCTGGCTGTGGCTGCTGGCGGCGTTGCCGTTGGGGATGCTGTTGATTCGTCGCCACTGGGTTGGTTTGTTGCCCCAGTTGCTGGCTTCGGTGCAGCGCGGTGATGCGCCGTTGCCATTGTTGCTGGGCGGCTTGCGCGTGGGCATTGCGGGCTTGTTGCTGATGATGCCGGGGGTATTGAGTGATGTACTGGCGTTGATTCTGCTGTTGCCGGTTTGGCCGCAGCTGCAGCCGCTAAAGGTGCCAACCCCCGACGATGTGTACGAGGGTGAATATCAGCGCGTGACGGAGCCGCAGAGCCGATTGAAGTCCTGATCCTTACCGTTTCCTGAATGCGGCTCTGCCGCATGGCAGGAGACTTATTTGCTGGTGGGCGGCACGGGAGGAGGAACAATCAACCTGTTCTGATAATCGTTGTTCTGCACCCGCATGATTTCCGTGGTGTTGTCGTTCAGGTGAATTGCGCCCTGAACCATGTCACCCTTCAATGCACGCGTATTTGCATAGTGCACCAGATCGAGGTAGAAGCCGCCCAGGTAATTGCGCGCAGCCTGATCTTCAACGATGCCGTCCGCTACATCGCGGCCATATTTGTCGATTTGTTCCGAATACAGCTTGTACAGATCGAGATTGTTCTGGTTGGTAAACGGCGCCACCATCAGTGTGGCGCTTTTCATGCAGCGGCCAAACTCGTCATAGTTGGCACGAGTCAAACAGTCCTGCTGCAGCGGATTCAGGCGTGGTCCGGTGCAGCCCACCAGTGCCAAGGTGGCGAGAATACTGCCGGTCAGGATAACTTTTGACTTCATGTTGAATGCTCTTGGTAATCAGTTGGGTATCGTCAATTGACCGGTGTTCGGCCCCAGAGTTCCACACTATTATGCCATTGGATTGACGAGGCTAGGATAACAGGCTGGTAGGTACGATAGCGCTGCCAGAAATTTCGACTACCTTGCGGCGCGAGGTTTCGCCTTGTTTCAGCGTCACCTGCCGTTGCGGCACGCCAAAACATTGCGCCAGATAAGCCAGCAGCGCAGCGTTGGCCTTGCCGTCCACTGGTGGGGCCGCAAGGCGAATCTTCAATGCGTCGCCGTGTTCTCCTGCTATTTCAGTCTTTTTGGCTCCAGGCTGGATGTGCAGCGTGAGCCGCACCGCTTCGCCGTGCTGCGTCCACCAGCTCATCAGAATGCAGCGGCAACACGCAACAGGGCAAAGGCACCGTTTTCGGCGTAAGTCACTGGCACCATCAACACCAGCTGCAGAATCAGGATCAGCAGCATCGGCGACAGATCAATACCACCCATTGGCGGTAGCAGCTTTTGCAGCGGCTTCAGCAGTGGGTTGGTCAGCCGGGTGAGGATTGGCGCCAGCGGGTTGTAAGGTGCCACAAAACTTAGCACCGCTTGCACCAGCACTGCACCAAACAGCAGGTAGATCGACAATTGCACCACATGCGTCACACTCAGCAACAACATGCCGATCCAGGCGCTGGCCATGTCCAGATGCAGCGACACGCCTTGCAGCGATAGTAGCAGCGAGTCACGGATGAATACGGTGAGCCAGCCGAGCAGGATGGTAGCGGTGTCGTAGCCAGCGACCCCCTTGACTATCCGCCGTACCGGGATCACGCACCAATTGGTGAGTGCCAGCAGAAACTGCGGGAAAGGATGCTGGAACGGCGCGCGTGCGACCTGCAGGTAAAACCGGCTGAGCAGGGCCAGCGCAAAAAAACCGGCAATGTTTTCAATCAGAAAGCGGACGGCGCTGATAAGTGGTTGCATGGGAGGATTATAGCTTACCGAATTCGTCGCCCAGCTCTTTGCCGCGTTGGCAGGCTGCTTGCGCACCACTGATGATGGCTGCCTTGACGCCCGCTGCTTCCATGGTTGCCAGCGCCCGTTCGGTGGTGCCGCCTTTGGAGGTGACCTTGGTGCGCAGCGTGGCTGCGTCGTCTTGGCTATTCAGCGCCAGTTTCACCGCGCCATCGAAGGTGCCGTAAGCAAGCTGGCGTGCCTGTTCCGGGGTAAAGCCCAGTTCGGTGCCTGCCTGCATCAGCGATTCGATGAAATAGAACACATAGGCCGGGCCGCTGCCGGAAATGGCGGTGACCGCATCGATTTTCGCTTCGGTGTCGACCCACACCACCTCGCCCACGACGCGCAGCACCTTGTCTGCGGCTGCGCGATCGGCTGCGGACACGCCGCTATCGGCAAACAGGCCGGAAACACCGGCTTGTACCAGCGCGGGGGTATTCGGCATCACGCGCACGATACGCTGGTGGCCGCCGAGCCAGCCCGACAGCGAATCGGTGCGGATGCCGGCGGCAATCGAAATTACCATTGCCTTGGCGGCTACACCCGCCCATTCTTGGGCCACGGCTTTCATCTGTTGCGGTTTGACTGCCAGCAATACGACGTCGAAATTGGCGCTGCCGGGCACGCTGGCCAGTGTCTTGATGCCAAATTCCTGCTGCAATTGATCGCGTTTGGCCGCATCCGGCTCCATCACGCTGATTTCGTCAGCGGCAAAACCCTGGCGCAACATGCCGCCGATCAATGCCGTAGCCATGTTGCCACCACCTACAAAAACGATCTGCACGATAAATCATCCTTTGCTTCAAATTGTTGCCGATGCTAACACACCCGGCTTGCTGACCGGCAGTGCCCGCCATTTAATGCGGGGCGTAGCTGCGGGCGCCAAAAATGGCGGTGCCAACCCGCACCATGGTTGCGCCTTCGGCAATGGCCGTTTCCATGTCTGCCGACATGCCCATCGACAGGGTATCGAGCTGCATGCCGCTCTGGTTAAGCTGTTGCAGGCATTGGCGCAATGCGGCGAACTGGCTGTGCAGTTGCTGTTTGTCTTCGGTTGGTTCCGGAATGCACATCAGGCCGCGCAACTGCAGCCGCGGCAATTGGCGGATTGCTTCTGCCAGCGCCGGAACCTCGGCAAATTCACAGCCACTTTTGCTCGCTTCGCCACTGACGTTGACCTGGATGCAAACCTGCAGCGGCGGCAGATTGGCCGGGCGCTGTGCGGACAAGCGTTCCGCAATTTTCAGCCGCTCGATGCTGTGCACCCAATCAAAATGCTCTGCCACCGGGCGGGTCTTGTTACTTTGCAGCGGGCCGATGAAATGCCAGTGCAGCGGCAGATCCGCCAATGCGGCAATCTTGTCGATGCCTTCCTGCACATAGTTTTCGCCAAATGCCTGTTGCCCGGCGTGCCAGGCCTCGCGTACGTTTTCAGCGGGAAACGTCTTGCTCACGGCCAGCAAAGTGACCGAGTCGGGGTCTCGTCCGGCAGCGCTTGCCGCCTGGCGGATGCGTTCGCTCACGCCTTGAATTGCGGATTTTATTGTGCCCATAATGAAAATCTCTATTTTCTAATAGAGCCCGCCAGAAGCGCGTTTCAGCGCTATCGTTGATCTGGCTGACAATCAACTCTGAAGACGAGGACGGCCACAGCCCCGTGTTTTGGCCCGGAGGATTATAGATGGAAATTTCCGAACTGCTGGCATTTGCCGTAAAGAACAAGGCGTCCGATTTACACCTGTCAGCAGGCCTGCCGCCGATGATCCGGGTGCATGGCGATGTGCGTCGTATCAACCTGCCGCCGATGGAACATCGCGATGTGCACGATATGGTGTACGACATCATGAACGATGGCCAGCGCAAAGTGTATGAAGAAACGCTGGAATGTGATTTCTCCTTCGAGATCCCGAACCTGGCGCGTTTCCGCGTCAACGCTTTCGTGCAGAATCGGGGTGCCGGTGCGGTGTTCCGTACCATTCCGTCCAAGGTGCTGACCCTGGAAGACCTGAATGCGCCGAAAGTGTTTACCGAGATTGCACAGAATCCGCGTGGCATTGTGCTGGTGACCGGGCCGACCGGCTCGGGTAAATCGACCACGCTGGCGGCGATCATTAATTACATCAACGAAAACGAGTACGGCCACATCCTGACCGTGGAAGACCCGATCGAATTCGTGCACGAATCGAAAAAGTGCCTGATCAACCAGCGCGAAGTCGGCCCGCATACCTTGGGCTTCAACAATGCGTTGAAATCGGCGCTGCGTGAAGACCCGGACGTGATCCTGGTGGGTGAGATGCGCGATCTGGAAACGATTCGACTGGCGCTGACCGCAGCCGAAACCGGTCACCTGGTGTTCGGCACGCTGCACACCAGTTCTGCCGCCAAGACCATCGACCGTATTGTTGACGTGTTTCCGGCCGCCGAGAAGGAAATGGTGCGCTCGATGTTGTCCGAGTCGCTGCGCGCGGTGATTTCGCAAACGCTGCTGAAAACCAAGGATGGAAACGGTCGGGTGGCGGCGCACGAAATCATGATTGGCACCCCGGCAATTCGTAACCTGATTCGCGAAGCGAAAATTGCGCAGATGTATTCGGCGATCCAGACCGGCCAGAATGTTGGCATGCAGACGCTGGATCAATGCCTGACGGAACTGGTGCGCCGCAATATCGTGTCGGTGAACGAAGCGCGTTCCAAGGCCGCCAACAAGGATTCGTTCGTCTGACGCGAACCGATTAAACACACAGGATTCAAGCTGCAATGGAACGCGAACAAGCGACAAAATTCATGCACGACCTGCTCAAGCTGATGCGCGCCAAAGGCGCGTCAGACTTGTTCATTACCACTGATTTCCCGCCAGCAATCAAAATCGACGGCAAGATGACGCCGGTGTCGAATCAGTCCTTGTCGGCGCAACATACCAAAGAATTGGCGCGCTCGATCATGAACGACCGCCAGGCAGAGGAATTCGAGGCGAGCAAGGAGTGTAACTTTGCCGTCAGCCCGCCGGGGATTGGTCGTTTCCGTGTCAATGCCTTCGTGCAACAGGGGCGCGTGGGCTTGGTGCTGCGTACCATCACCACCGAAATACCCAACTTTGATCAGCTGAAGTTGCCGCCCGTATTGAAAGATGTGGCAATGACCAAGCGTGGGCTGGTGATTTTTGTCGGCGGCACCGGTTCCGGTAAATCGACCTCGCTGGCGGCGATGATCGGTTTTCGCAACGAAAACTCCTATGGCCACATCATTACCATCGAAGACCCGGTGGAATATGTGCACCAGCACAAGAATTGCATCATCACCCAGCGTGAAGTCGGGGTCGATACCGAATCCTGGCATGCAGCGCTGAAAAACACGCTGCGCCAGGCGCCGGACGTGATCCTGATTGGTGAAATTCGTGACCGTGACACCATGGATTATGCGATTGCCTTCGCTGAAACCGGTCACCTGTGCATGGCCACGCTGCACGCCAACAGCGCCAATCAGGCGCTGGACCGGATTATCAACTTTTTCCCGGAAGAGCGTCGGCAGCAATTATTGATGGATTTGTCGCTCAACTTGCGGGCATTTGTGTCGCAACGCCTGATTCCGCACAAATCCGGCAAGGGGCGTGCGGCGGCAGTAGAGGTGATGCTGAATTCGCCGCTGATTTCCGACCTGATTTTCAAGGGCGAAGTGCACGGCATCAAGGAAATTATGTCCAAATCGCGCGAGCTGGGCATGCAGACCTTCGACCAGGCGCTGTTCGATCTGCATGAAACCGGCCAGATCAACTATGAAGACGCATTGCGTAATGCCGATTCGGTGAACGATCTGCGTCTGAAGATCAAGCTGGATTCCAAAGACTCGAAGAACCGCGACGTGATGGAAGGTATCGATCACCTCGATATCCTCTGAGTATGCATCATCGCAACAAAAAGCCCGGTGATTGTCTTTGACTGCATGTAGACGAAAAAAGCCCCGGCCAAAACCGGGGCTTTTTGTGCATGTTATTGACCGCCTCAACTGTTACAGGCGGAACTGCCGCTGTGGAAACCTTATCCTATGCGGCTTTTAGCCATCCGCCGATCTTTTATTGTGAAAAATGTGGGCTAACCGATTCGATCGATTGATTGTTATCGCTCGCCAGCGCTGCGATCTGCTCCATATTCTGTGCGCTTTCCTCAACGGCCTGGCTTTCCTGGCGCGTGTGTTCGGCAATATCGGTGGCGATGTTGAGCATTGCGGTGGTGGCATCCACCATCTGTTGCTGTGAGTCGCGGGCCTGTTGCAGATTCTGTTTGCCCTGATCAACACGCAGCCCCACGTCGCGGATGGCTTGCACGGCGGCGTCGGTTTCCTGGCGAATCCGGCCGACCATCGCCGAGATGTCGTTGGTGCTGCTGCTGGTGCGCTCCGCAAGTTTGCGCACTTCATCGGCTACCACCGCAAAGCCACGCCCTTGCTCGCCGGCACGCGCCGCCTCAATCGCCGCATTGAGGGCAAGCAGATTGGTCTGGTCGGCAATTTCCTTGATCACCTGGGTGACATCGCCAATCGTCTGCACCGACTGGTTCAGCTCGCTGACCATGGCTGAGGACTGTTCTACCGATTCGACAATTTGCTGAGTCAGATTGAGGCTGGCCTGCATATTGTCCATATTGAGCTGCGCGGTTGCCGAACTTTCGCTGGATAACTTGGCCGAGAGCGAGGCATTGCTGGCAATTTCGCTGACAGCTGCAGCCATCTGCTCGCCGGCGGCACTGTTGAGTTGCAGCCGTTCCTGAATGCTGCTGGCCCGCTCGCGGGAGACCTGGGTCAGCTGTCGCAGTTCGTTTGCGGTGTCCTGTAATTGGCCGGTGGAACGTTGCTGCAGGCTGACGATGTCGGCCAGTTGATCCAGATAGCGGTTGAATGCGTGGCTGATGCGGTCGATTTCGCTATTGCCCTGGCTGTGCAGGCGCTGGCGCAGATCGCCGTTAAATCCGCCAATAAAGCGTTCGATGCGATACAGCGGAATCAGGATGGAGCGGATCAGCAGGTGTGAGCACAGCGCCAGCAGGACGAATGCCGCCAGGGTAGTCACCAGGATCGTGGTGAACGATTGCTGGCCGCTTTGTGCCGAGGCCATACGAGTGTTCGCGGCAACCTGCTCCAGCAGATGCGACACCTGTTCCATCTCATCTTCCAATGCCCGGAACTGCACGCTGAACTGCTCGTAGTCGGTGTCGCTGCCCTGGTGATCCAGCGCCCGTTTGACGGTGGTGCTGGCGGAAGCAATGTATTGTTCCAGCGCGGGTCGTACTTTGTTGATGGCCTGGGTTTCCGCATCACCCAGACGTAATGCGGACAAGCCCTGCAAACTCTGGCGGAAACTCGCGGCATGTTCGGCCAGATCGTCCTCGCTCTGTTTGCGCTGCTCGGCACTCACTTGTGGCAGATGAGCCAGCCGCAGCGCATTCAGCACATCCGAATGCAGCGCGTCGTGCATCATGTCCGCCTGCATGTGCAGACGCATCGCCTGCAGGCTTTGCAGCGTGGCAGCACCGGCCTGGCTTTGCGTCTTGCTCTCATGCAGCGCAACGGCGGTGAGCGCCAGCACAAACACAATGCCGAGGGCGGCAAAAACGATCAGGCGAACACGAATGGACCAATTGGCAAGCATCGAACGGCTCCGTAGGCTGCGCGGGAGTGGATTGGCGGAAGTCAATTCGTTATAGTCCGGCAGGCAGCGTTGTGCTGCGCCTCTGAGCTGATGTGTGGTGGGCATGTCCAATTTATCCAGCCTGCGCCGTGACCGGCGCATTGCGTGCCTGTATCGCGCCCTGTCTGATCTTGAATCCGGCACGCCGCGCCAGACCTGGTTTCTGGCATTGGCACGGGCGGCCGATCAACGGCTGTTGCTGCAGCTGGAGTACCTGCCGCGTGCCACTGGCGTTGATCGCCTGCTGGCCTGGATGCTGCTGCACTTGCCGCTGCTGCTGCGCTGGCTGTTGCTGCGCCTGTTGCGTTTACCGGGCCTGCTGCCCTATCGCCTGGCACTGCGCGAACCGTTTTCTGCGTCGGTGGCGCGCGTCTGGCCGCGCACCGCAGATGTCATGCTGCTGGCCGCCTATGAAGCCCTGCTGGTGAATGTGTGCCTGATGACGGCGATGGGCGCGGCCCGCCCCGAATCTGGCCTGGCGCAAGTGGCGGGCATGGCCTGCCTGGCGTTTGGTGGTGTGTATGTTGCCTTGCGCGGGGTGTTTCGCAGCGTGCCGGCGCTGGCACAGCAAAACCGCCTGTTGCGCGACGAGCCACTGGATTGGACGGCGCAGCAGGAAGAGGCCGGTGGTGATTTGCCCGAATGGCTGAGCCATGTGGGTGTGGGCCCGGAGCGTGCCGCAGCCTTGCTGCTGGATCCGGATCGTTTTCTGGATGAGCCGCTGTGCCGGCGCCTGAACCTGGTGCCGTTGCCGCAAGTGCGGCCGATGTGGCGTGGCGCCTGCCTGCTGTTGGCGTTTGCTGGCGGTGCGCTGGCGCCGATTGTGGCGGGTAGTCTGGCACCGGTACGTTTTCGTTTGCTGGCCTTGCTGCTGACCGGCATGCTGCTGTTGCCCATGCTCGGCTGGCAGCGTGCGCGGCTGGCTGGCGCCGATGCGCGGGATGCCGCAGTACGCAGCGCTTTGGCTGCGGGCTTGGGGGTTGGCGGCGCCTATCTGGCGGGCAGCCTGCTGGCCTGGTTGTTTGGCCATTGATTCCAGCCTTCTGTGGTTCATGCCAACAGGCTATAGTGACAACAATTGTGCGGCAGCCCGGGCTGTCGAAGACCGCTTGAAGCGAGGAAAACATGGCAGAAGAAATCAAACGCAAACGTACTCCGCCGCGCAACGGCAAAACCATGGCCGGTGCCACCAAGAAGGCTGCAGCGGCCAAGCCTGCCGCCAAGCCGGTGGCGCCACCGCCGGCGCCCCCCGTGGTTGAGCCGCCACCGGCACCCAAGCCGGTGCGCACGCTGAAAAAGCTGCCGCCAAAAGAAGTGGAAGAGCCCTCGCTGCTGAGCCGGCTGATGGATTTGCCCGCCTCGGTGGCAGGTAGTGCCCTGAATTATGTGGTGCAGAAAACCGAACTGCCGTTGCGGGTGGGCAAGGCCATGCTGCTCAAGCCCGATCAGGCGGATGTGCTTGAGAAAGCTGGCAAGACTTTCCGCGAATTGCGCGAAGTGGCGGGCGTGACGCTGGATGAACTGGCGCAGGAAATCAACCTGAAAGACAAGGGCCTGCTGGAAGCCGTGGAAAACGGCACCGCCACGCTGTCGTTCGAATTGATCGTGCGACTGGCATCGGTGCTGGCGCGGCATGATCCGGTGCCGGTAGCCTTGAAGCTGATCCGCTGTTATTACCCGGATCTGGGCGCGATGCTTGATGACTGGGGCGTGGGCCGCTGGATTCTGCATTTCGAGCGCGAGCGCGAATTCATTAACATCTATCGCCGTCACGACGCGGTGCGCCAGTTGTCGGATGAAGGCTTCAACAAAGTGCTGGAGTTCACCAAATCAGCGTTTGAAATGGCGCTGCATTTTGTTGCCAATGAAGAGTCGGTGGAAGACCAGGTGATTGACCCGGATGCGCCGCTCACCAAGCCCAAAGCCAAAGCCAAGGCCGCAGCCAGCAAGGGGGCGAGTGCCGCGCGACCGCAAGCCGCTGCCGGTAAAACCACGTCCAACCAGAGTGCTGACGAGCCGGATCAGGGCTGATGCAGATCACCGTGCTCGGTTGCAGTGCCGGGCTGGGGGCGCCTCGTCGCACCACCAGCCTGCTGCTGAACGAGCACACCCTGATTGACGCCGGTAGTGGTGTGGGCGATCTGGCTCCGGAGCAACTGCTGGCGATCAATCAGGTGTTGCTGACCCACGCACACCTCGACCATTGCTGCCTGTTGCCGATGCTGGCCGATGCCGGCGCCGGCAAGCGTGCAGCGCCGCTCAATGTCTATGCATTGCCGGAAACCCTGGCGGACTTGCAGGCTCACATGTTCAACAACCGGCTCTGGCCGGATTACACCGCGATCCCCAACCCTGCGCAGCCCTATCTGCGCCTGCTGCCACTGCTTGCCGGGCAAACGCTGCAACTGGATGAGCTGACTGTGACGACGCTGCCAGTGCGCCACTCCGTGCCGGCGCAAGGCTATCTGTTGCGGGATGGCGAAGCGGCGTTTGCGTTTTCCGGCGATACTGCGCTGCATCTGCCGTTCTGGCAGGCACTGGCGGCTGAGCCGCTATTGCGGCAAGTGATGGTGGAATTGACTTACCCCGATGCGCGGCGTGCCGAGGCCAGCCGCTTTGGCCATTTATGTCCGTCCGACCTGGCCGAGGGCGTGTCTTTGCTGCCTGCCGGGGTGGAAATCCTGATTTCGCATCTGGAGCCGGGCGAAGAGGTGCGGGTGATGAGCGAGATCCGTGCCCTGTTGCCGGATCGGCGACTGACGCAGCTGGTCAGCGGGCAACAACTGATGTGCTGAAAGCCGCGCTGGTATTGCCTTGTAGGCCGGTCTGCAGGGCAATACCAGCGCGCTCTGCAGCCTGCCTTTGAATAACCCCTAGATCCAGCGTCGGCGCCAGAAAATAAAACTCATCACCACCGCGATGCTGCTCATTACACCCAGCACGGCGTAATAGCCCCAGTACCAGTCCAGCTCCGGCATGTGTTTGAAGTTCATGCCATAGATACTGGATATCAGCGTCAGCGGCATGAAAATGGTGGTGATCACCGTCAGCACGCGCATTTCCTGGTTCAGGCGGTTAGACATTGCGGACATATAGATATCCAGCATGCCGCTGATCAGGTCGCGGATCATTTCCACCGATTCGATCACATGCACCGTGTGGTCGTACACATCGCGCAGATAAATCAGTGTTTCCGGCTTGAACTGACGCGCCTCGCCATGCTGCAGCATGTTCAGCACCTCGCGCAGCGGCCACAGCGCGCGGCGGATCTGCATCGTATCCATTTTCAGGTTATGAATCTGCCCGAGCATTTTCACTTCGGCTTTCAGCAGCAACTGGCTTTCCAGGTGCTCGGTTTCTTCCGACAGGTATTCCAGCACCGTGAAATAGTGGTCGACGATCGCATCCAGTAGCGAATAACACAGGTAATCCGCACCAAACTTGCGGGTCTGGCCCTTGTTGGCCTGCAACCGTTCGCGAATCGCCTGGAATTTGCCGGTGGGCCGTTCCTGAAAGCTCAGCACAAAATTATTGCCGACCACCAGGCTGATCTGGTCGGCATTCAGCGCCTGGTTCTGGGCGTCGTATTCAAAAAACTTGGCCACAATAAACACGTAGTCGCCGTAGTCTTCCACCTTGGGCCGCTGGTCGGTGTTGAGAATGTCTTCCAGAACCAGCGGGTGCAGCTTGAAACGGCGGCCGATTTCTTCAAGGATCGAGATGTCCTGCAGCCCGTGCACATTGAGCCATAAGGTCTCGTGTTGCGTCTGGTGTTGCTTGCCCTGTTGCAGTGTCTTGAAGCGGGTTTCGCAATAGTCGTCGATGTCGTATTCGATCAGCGTCACCAGCGGTTCGGCGGTTTTGATGTCGCCGATATGCACCAGCGCGCCGGGCGCCTGGCCGATCTTGTTTTTGCGGTGTTTAGTGACCCGCTGTTTCATCGCGTACTTCCAGAGGTAGGCCCACGCTGTGCCAGAAGTTGGCCTCCTGCTTCAGCGCCGTGGCCGTCAGCGGATGCGCGGCCAGCCATGGCTGGCTGATGTGCAGCACAAAACCCTGCTCGTTGGTTTGCAGTTGCATGCTCGGCAGCTCGCTCTTGTTGCGGCTGCGGTTAAACAGCACCGCCAACCGCAGCGCGATGATGCGCGACCATTCCTGCTTGCTGCTGATTTCCAGCTGCTTGGCCAGATTGCCGCGATGCGCTGCCGCCAGCCGCGATAGCTGTAGCTGTTCCGGCTTGGAGAAGCCCGGCATGTCGGCGTATTGCAGGATATAGGCGGAATGTTTGTGGTAGCCGGTGTGCGATACCGAGAGGCCGATTTCATGCAGCGCGGCAGCCCAGCTGATCAGCTGCGCATCGTATTCGCTGGCAGGGATGGTCTGCGGCTTGATCTGCGCAAACAGCTTCTGTGCCAGCAGTTCCACCCGCTCCGCTTGTGCGTTATCGATGTGATAGCGCCGCTTGAACTGCGCCACGGTCACGTCGCGCATGTCCTTGTGATGATGGCGGCCGATCAGATCCCACATCACGCCTTCGCGCAGCGCGCCGCTGGCAGAGGTCATGTTGCGGATACCGAGTTCGCTGAAAATCGCCGACATGATGGAAAAGCCACCGGCAATCACTGGCGCACGATCCGGGCGCAGGCCGTTGATTTTCAGCTGCGGGATGTTGCCTTGCTTCAGCAGTAGCTCGCGGATTTTTTCCATGCCTTCAAAGGTCAGGCCGCCGGTGCTGAAATCGTTCAGCTCGCAGATATCTTGCAGCGAACGCGCGGTGCCGGAGGTGCCGACTGCCTGCTGCCAGTTGCCGGCAAAAAACTCGTGGGCAATGCTCTGTAGCTCGATTTTGGCCGCAGTTTCTGCTGCGTGGATGGCTTTTTCAGTGATTTTGCCGTCAGGGAAATAACGCAGCGTGTAGCTGACGCAGCCCATGTACAGGCTTTCGGTTTTTTGCGGCTTGAGCTGCTGGCCGATGATGAATTCGGTCGAGCCGCCACCGATATCCACCACCATGCGCTTTTCCTTGCTTGCCGGCAGGCTGTGCGCGGCGCCAAGGTAGATCAGGCGGGCTTCTTCGCGGCCAGCGATGATTTCGATCGGAAAGCCGCCGAGTGCTTCTTCCAGTTGCGGGATCAGTGTCGCTGAATTGCGCGCCACGCGCAGCGTGTTGGTGCCGACCACTCGCACTGCCTCGCGTGGCAGGCCACGCAGGCGTTCGCCAAAGCGGCGCAGGCAGGCCAGTGCCCGTTGCTGCGCTTCTTCGGTCAGCCATTCGTCTTCGGTCAGACCGGCGCCGAGGCGCACCGGGTCTTTCAGCGTGTCGAGCGGGTAAATCTGGTCATCCACCACCCGTGCCACTTGCAGGCGAAAACTGTTGGAGCCGAGGTCAACTGCGGCAATTGTCGAATGTTCCATGATCCCGCCAAATGAAAAAGCCGCGTGAGGCACGCGGCATAACGGTAAAAAGCCTTGTTATTTACTGTAGTGCTTCGCGTTCGATTTCTTCAACCGAAGTGTGGCGCACATCCTTGCCTTTGACCAGATAAACAATGTATTCGCACATGTTTTTGGCGTGGTCGCCGATCCGCTCCAGTGCCTTGGCAATCGACAGGGTTTCCAGCGAGGTGGAGATGGTGCGCGGATCTTCCATCATGAAGGTGATCAGGTGACGGATGATCAGGCGGTATTCCTCATCCACGTGCAGGTCGGCACGCACCACATGCGCCGCTTCCGCCAGATCGAGGCGGGCAAACGCATCCAGCGCCTTGTGCAGCATGTCCAGCACCAGGGTCGACATATGGTGGATTTCGCGGAAGCGCGGCATGTTGATGCGCTCGGCTTCGTAAATCATCTTGCTCATGCGCGCGATCTTTTTCGCCTCGTCGCCAATCCGCTCCAGATCGGTGGTGGTTTTGATCACCGTCATCACCATCCGCAAATCGGTGGCGGCGGGCTGGCGGCGGGCGATGATGTGCTGGCACATTTCATCGATGCTGACGTCGAAGGCGTTGACGCGGCGGTCTTCTTCTTCGACCTTGTTCATCAGCTCCAGATCGCCGTTGCTCATCGCCTCGATGGCATCGGTGATCTGCTTTTCCACCAGGCCACCCATTTGCAGCACGCGTGAGCGCACGGTTTCCAGTTCGTTGTCGAACTGCCTGGATATATGCTCATGCGGCATTGTGTTTCTCCTCAATCAATCTAATCTGGCGCGTGGCCGACGACTATAGCTGTCGTGTGTGAAGTGCTGATGACAATGATTATGTCATAACTTCCACGCCGTTCGGAGTGCCCAGCAGCAGCACATCGGCGCGGCGTACCGCAAACAGACCATTGGTGACGACACCGGTGATCTGGTTCAGTTGTTTTTCCAGCTCGGCTGCCTGGGCAATCTGCAGGCCGAACACGTCGAGAATGATGTTGCCGTTGTCGGTGGTGAAACCTTCGCGCAGCGTCGGCTGGCCGCCAATTTTCAGGATTTCGCGCGCCACGTGGCTGCGCGCCATCGGAATCACCTCGATTGGCAGGGGAAAATGCCCCAGCACCGGCACCAGCTTGCTCTTGTCGGCGATGCAGATGAACTTGTCGGCCACCGCCGCAACGATTTTTTCGCGCGTCAGCGCACCGCCGCCACCTTTCACCATTTGCAGATAGTGGTTCACCTCATCGGCGCCATCCACGTACACCGGCATTTTGTCGACGCTGTTCAGGTCGAATACGCGAATGCCGTGTGCTTTCAGGCGTGCTGCGCTGGCTTCCGAGCTGGCCACGGTGCCTTCGATGCGACCCTTGATCTTGGCCAGTTCATCGATGAAAAAATTGGCAGTGGAGCCGGTGCCAACACCGACGATGCAATCATCGGGAATATATTCGATGGCGGCCTTGGCCACCGCCAGTTTCATTTCGTCTTGAGTCATTGCGTTTATTCCGTTTATATCATTAGCAAGCATAGCCGTAAGCGCATGGCAGCACAATGGCGCTTCTGTTACTCTTGACGGCTTAATTGACGCACGCATCGCATTGGCCATGAAACACGATTACCTCGAACGCATCCTTACCGCCCGTGTCTACGACGTGGCCATCGAAACGCCGCTGGAGCCGGCGCCGATCCTGTCGCGCCGCATCGGCAATCAGGTGTTGCTCAAGCGTGAAGACATGCAGCCGGTGTTTTCGTTCAAACTGCGCGGCGCCTACAACAAAATGGCGCAACTGACGCAGGAAGAACTGGCGCGTGGCGTGGTCTGTGCTTCGGCCGGCAACCACGCGCAGGGCGTGGCGATGTCGGCGCAGATTCTCGGCTGCACCGCCACTATCGTCATGCCAGCCACCACCCCGCGCATCAAGGTCAACGCCGTTGCCAACCGCGGCGGCAAAGTGGTGCTGCATGGCGACTCTTACGATGACGCCTACAAACACGCAATGGGCATTGTCGAGCAGGAAGGCGCCACCTTCGTGCACCCTTACGACGACCCGGACGTGATCGCCGGCCAGGGCACCATCGGCATGGAAATCCTGCGCCAGCATTCGCGCCCGATCGAAGCGATTTTTGTGCCGATTGGCGGTGGCGGCATCGCTGCCGGCATCGCCGCCTACGTCAAACGTCTCAAGCCGGAGATCAAAGTCATCGGCGTCGAGCCGACCGATTCCGACGCGATGTATCAATCGCTGCAAGCCGGTGAGCGCGTGCAGTTGCAGCACGTCGGCCTGTTTGCCGATGGCGTGGCGGTCAAGCTGGTGGGGCAGGAAACCTTCCGCCTGTGTCAGCAGTTCCTCGATGAAATCGTGCGTGTTGATACCGATGCCATCTGCGCTGCGATCAAGGACGTCTTCGAAGACACCCGTTCGATTCTGGAACCGGCCGGTGCACTGGCCTTAGCCGGCGCCAAGGCCTGGGCCGAGCGCGAAGGCGTGAACGGCAAAACCCTGGTGGCCATCACCTCCGGCGCCAATATGAACTTCGACCGCCTGCGCCATGTGGCCGAGCGTGCCGAGGTTGGCGAGCAGCGCGAAGTGCTGCTGGCGGTGAAAATCCCCGAGCAGCCCGGCAGCTTCCGCAATATGTGCAAACTGCTCGGCAGCCGGTTTGTCACCGAATTCAACTATCGCTACGCCGACAAGCGCGAAGCGGTGTTCCTCTGCGGTCTACAGGTCAATCATCGCAGCGAGGGCGAGGAAATTGTCGCCCAGCTCAACGCCAATGGTCTTGAAGCCTACAACCTCACCGACAACGAACTGACCAAAACCCACATCCGCCACCTCGCCGGCGGCCACGCCCCACACGTCGAAAACGAACGCCTGCTGCGCTTCGAATTTCCCGAACGCCCCGGCGCACTCACCAACTTCCTCGAACGCATGAACCTCAACTGGAACATCAGCCTGTTCCACTACCGCCACCACGGCGCCGACTACGGCCGCGTTTTGGTCGGCATCCAGGTGCCGCCGCAGGAAGACGCCGAGTTTGCCGAGTTCCTCAAGCAGTTGGGGTATGAATATGTGGAAGAAACGGGGAATCCGGCGTATCGCTTGTTTCTTGGGTAAATGGGCTGGGCTACAGGGCACTGCCGCGAAAATAAGCCCCAATCAGCGCAGCACCACGGTATAATTGGCGATGTTAATTATCTGATTAATATAACAAAATAGCCATGACACCAACCTCCTTCATATTCCTCGCAGTTCTATAACACCCTCGTTTCATCGCTATCCGACCCGGTTTTCATTGATCGCCATCGTAACCGGCCGGTCGATTTCACCCGCAACACCGTTTTTACCTTTCCCCGCGTGGTCGGCATTCTGCTGACAACGCTGCAACGCTCGCTACAGGCTGAACTGGATCAGTTCTTTTCACATTGGCCGTTGCCGGATGGCCGCTTGGCGCACGACGATGCGTTCCGCATGGCGCGCAAGAAGCTCAAACCGTCGGTGTTTGTCGATCTGAACCAGCGTTTGCTGGCGCAGGCGCCCGCCGTGACCAGCCGCTGGCACGGCTGGCGGGTGCTGGCCGCCGATTCCACCACGCTGTATTTGCCCACCACGCATCCAGATACCATTGCGGCGACGCACTTCAACCATTATCACGATGGGGCCGGGGGTGTCTATTCGCTGGCGCGGGCAGCAGCGTTGCTGGATGTGGCCAGCGGCTTGTTTCTGCGCGCCGATCTGGCTTCGGATAGCCAGGGGGAGCGGGCCATGCTGGTGTCGCAGTTGTCTGCGATGCAGCCGGACGATTTGCTGGTACTCGATCGCGGTTATCCGGCGCATTGGTTGTTTGCGCTGTTGTGGCAGCAACAGCGGGCATTCTGTATCCGGCTGCCATTGAGCTATTCGCCGCAGGTGGCGGCCTTTGTCCGCAGCGGCCAGGACAGCACGATCATCACCTGCCAGCCACAGGCGCACCATGCGGGGTTTGCCGAACATGAGTTGCCGCTGACGCCGTTCCGGCTACGATTGGTGCGGGTGGTGCTGCCCTCCGGCCAGATCGAGGTACTGGCCACCTCGCTGCTGGATGAGGTGCAGTATCCGGCCAGCGTCTTCGGCCAGTTGTATCAGCAACGCTGGCGCATCGAAGAAGCCTTCCGCCACATCAAGTGCCGGCTGAAGCTGGAACGCTTCGGCGGCGAAACCCCGCTCGCGATCCGCCAGGAGTTTCATGCGACCATCCTGCTGCACAATCTGGCGACGCTGGCCGGACTGGAGGCGCTACAGGCCTTGCCGGAAGCCGAACGCAGCGAGCAACACGTCAATCTGACCCATGCCAGCCAGTGGCTGCGCCTGCTGATTCCACAACTTCTGCACCGAACCGGCGACATCGCGACGCTGTGTACCTGCCTGGTTGAGGGCATTCTCTACCAACTCACCCGCAAACGCCCAGACCGGACGGCGCCGCCGAGAAAACGAAACCGGGCCAAGCCGCGTTACCATCGGGCATACAAGTGATTGTTTGGCTTGGGGATTGGCTTATTTTCGCGGCAGTGGGGGTAAACATCGGCGACGGAGCAATTATTGGAGCAGGTAGCCTGGTTACCAAAGACGTCCCACCTTTTGCCATCGTTGGCGGATCTCCTGCCAAACTAATTCGCATGCGCTTTAGCGATGATATTATTGAGCGAATCCAACGACTACGGTGGTGGCAATATAATATTCAACCCCTCGACCTTGATTTTGAGAACCCAGCAACCGCATTGGATAGGCTTGAGGCCCTAATCAACGAAGGCACGTTAACGCCTTTTGAAGAAAAATACTTTCAGGTAAAAATAAAGAACCAACAATTTTTCACTTTACCGGTCGATCCCCCAAAATAATCGTGATCGATTTTACACCGGAGAGGTAACACCGATTCCCTTGAGATCACCGACTTGCCCTGTGATTTTGTTCGGCGCCTTCGATCGGCACAACCTCGGCGATCTGCTATTTCCGCACATTGTCAGCGCCTTGTTGTGTGAACAACAAACGCTATTTGCCGGATTGGTTCAGCGTGATATGCGGGAATATGGCGGGCATCAGGTTGATGCGCTTGCAGAGCTGATTCCGCAACTCGCCGGTCAGCCCATCAAGCTGATTCACGTCGGCGGCGAGCTACTGGATTGTGATTTATATCAGGCGGCAATCATGCTGCAAAGTACGCCAGAGGCGGCGCAACTGATCCGGCGCTACGATACAGATGCAATCGCCGGTCTGTGCTGGGCTCAACAACAATTGGGTTTAACAGGCTGGTGAGAAACTCTTTGCTCCAGATATTTCGTGGGACAAATCCCCCAAAACTTGCAAAATCTGCTTAATTTTTAAGCATATTGCGACTTTTTTGTGCAATTTATACCGGATTCTCCGAGCTATTCGCCGTACGGTGGGAGACAAAAGAGTTTCTCACCAGCCTGTTAGCGAGCACACTAATGGAAAAAAATGCTTCCCCACGGGCAATCCGAGCAGAGGCGTGGCTCGCTTCAGGGTTGCTTTCAACGCCAGCGAGCCAACTTCCGTGCGCTCCAAACAGCGCTCAAGCCAAGCAACATCAACAGTGAAATATCGACCCCGCCGCGAACACCGCCAGTCGTACATCCACCTCCTGAACCAGCCTCTACATTGAGCGTAGCCGCCACTTCCGGGTGCACATCCAGAGACTGGATACCCGCATCCGTGTTTATCATGAGATGGTCTGTCTCGGCATCAAGATAAAGGCCCATCGGCCTGTCAGGATAGATACCGGACAACGCTGGCAGCGGCTGCCATGTTGCGCCTTGATCGTTACTGCGGTGAATCCGCCCGCTGGCAAAAATTGAGTACATTTCCGACGGGCGTGTCGGGTGAATCAACAGTGACTCCAGGGTTGTCGCCAGCTTAGTCCAGGTTTTTCCGCCGTCGCTTGTCCGGTAATTAGATGTTCCCTGCCACGCCGACAACAGTGCGTAGTAAACGCCAGGCTCGCCGCCAGAGCTGATTGTAATATAACTTACCTCCTGCTCCGGCCCGTCTAGATCAACTTCATCGACGCTCTTGCCGCCATCGTCGGAATGGAGAAGCTTCGCACCATAAAGGCCGCCGTGGCCAGAGCGCCTTTGCCCCAAAAATAACCATGAGTCCGGCAAACGGGCATCGTGATACACGACCTCAATATCCTGTAAGGTAGCGTTCAGCGACCACGGTCCAACGGCATTCTCTGCCTGATACAGCTCAAAAGGAAGGCGCGGGGAGCTTGGACAACAGTCCGGTTCAGAACGATACACTTGCAAATACCAGCGCTCTTTCCCAGCAACAACATCGACAATCGGCTTGACGCGGTCAAACGATGGCGAACCTTCGCTACGTGGTGGCAAGGCGGCGGTCTGCCAGGTTTTGCCGCAATCGCGGCTCACTTCCAGAGCTGAGACACTCGGAGTCGTTTTCGTAAGTTGATATGAGGAACGATATGCCAGCGTGACCGGCGAGGTTCGCGTGCGGTACAACGTATTGGCAAGGCCATCGACAGCGGCAACCACGCCTTGATCGGTCGTCGATAGACTCCAATTCAAACCATCGGCGGCGGTATATACGCCGCTATCAGTCGCAGCCCTCAGGCCGCGACAATCGCGTCCGATGCCCTGAACCAGTGAACCTAACCCGCCAGATGCTTTTACCTGCCAGCTCTGGCCGCTGTCGCGGCTGCTGAGCAGTTGCTGACCGCCGATTAACACCTCGCTATTGCTGGCGTAAAGCGAGCGGCTTTCAAAGCCGCCTGGTAGTTGCAGAGTGCGCCAAGTGCTACCGGCATCCAGGCTCAGGCCCACCTTGTTGACATCAGTCGCGCTGGCCAGAATTGCGTCCGACTCCCAAGCCGGGAAAAACTTCGTCTGCTCCGACCATAACGGCAGCAGAAACTGCCACTTATTCGGCGTACCCACAGACCATCGATACAGGCCTTTGGTTGCGGTACTGTTGCCGGCGGCATAGGAATAGAAGTGCCTGGCGCCATTAACCAGAGAAACGGCCGAATCGAGACGGGTAAAGTCACTAGTTACCCTACCCTCATCCTGCCAGGTGCGCCCCTGATCTTTACTAACAAAAACCACATCCTCCGGCACACGCGAAATGATTGCCCGAAAATCGCCATTGGCTGGATTTGAAATAACATCGGTATGAATGCCATTGTATCTGGCGGTAATTTCCGAATCGGCAGCATATTTGCTCCAGTTTTCGCCGCCGTCATCACTGCGATACACCGTCGGAAACGCAAAAAGGTAAATCCGCTTGGGATTACTTGAATCAACACGCAAACATGGCAGGCTAGCCCCATACAGGGTATCGGAAGGCAACTCACCTGTTGTCAATGCGATCCTCCAGTTACGGCCGGCATCGTTGCTGACTCTGAGCGTGCCTGCAACATCCAATAACCAAACCTTGCTGCTGTCCAGCGGGTCCACCAGGATATCCTGCAGACGCGGAATCGCTGGCAGGCTTTTCAGCAGATTATCCCAATGCGCACCGCCATCGCGGCTGGCGTAAAGCGTGTAATTGTTGGGCATTGAATAGAGATTCCGCCCATCGCTGCCACCACGCAAATCCTTGAATGGCGCTTGAAACGGGCCGATTTCAGCCCAGGCCGCCTTGTCGGCAGCTAACGATAAGACCGGTAAACAGGTGGCTGCCGCCAACAACAGGCGGCACGCATTTAGCAAGGAAATGTGAGACATGGAAATGCACTTTCAGAATGCAAAATCGGCCAGGCCGCAGGAGAGCATGCCCGGGCAAGCACGACAACAAAACCGAAACCAGATTACCAGGAAGAACACGCAACTCATCCTTCCCAGGCTGCCCCACGACGTTCGCCCAAAAAAATCGCAGGGCATCATCGATGTGATTGTTTCCTTTGTTTACCCCACCAGAAAGCGCTCAGGCCTAGTAAAACCAGCAACGAAACGTCCATTCCTTTACCAACTTTACCGACGGTGCAACCGCCACCCGACCCGCCGCTCTCACTTGGTTGGACCTCTGGTTGGATGACACCATTGGCCGGAGGCGCCATGGCTTGAATATCCAGCGACTGGATGCCATTGGCCGTAGCCACCATGAGATGGTCGGTAGCGGAGTCCAGATTCAGACTCATCGGGCCAACGCCAGGCGGGATATCCAACAACGCTGGCAATGACTGCCAAGATACCCCTTGGTCGATACTGCGGTAAATCTGTTGATCATTGCCGATTGAGTACATTTCCATAGGACGGCTCGGATGAACCAAATACGGCTTAAATGCACTCACAAACTTGGCCCAGGTAGCGCCACTATCTGATGTCCGCAGATCGTCCGCGTAATAAACACCAGGTTCACTGTCAGATGGAATGACGTTGCGTGTGTCGGTAACCGACTCAGAAAATGTCTGATTGACTGTCTTACCGCCATCGTCCGAATAGTAAGGTATAAAATTATATAGATTGCCGCTCGGGGTCCGCGCACGCCCCACAAATAGCCATTTATCAGGAAGCCGTGCATCGTGATAAACGCGCACAATATTTTCTAAAGCATTAATCAACTTCCACGCACCGCCAGCAGCGCCACCATCATAGAGTTCAAGCTTAACGGGGCCCGGGCGCGGATTGGGCGGTCGTACACGCTGCACTTGCAAATACCAGTGCTCTTTTCCATCGATGACGTCGAGAATCGGTTTAACGCTCTCGAACGCATCGGAGTTGTCGCTACGACCAGGTAAGGTGATCACCTGCCAGTTCTTGCCACAATCGCGACTGATCTCCAGTGCCGAAATGCTGGGCGTAGACATACCATCAATCACAACGGCCGTGTTTCGTGTGCGATACAACATCCCACTACCGCCATCAACGGCAGCGGTATTCACTGCCTCGCTATCGAGCAATTGCCAATCCTTACCGGTACCTGCGATATACGTGCCCTCGTCGGTTTCGGCTAACAGGCCTCGACAATCGCGACGGATAGATAGAACATTTGATGGCAAGCCGGTGGTGGTCGCCTTTACATGCCAACTATTTCCTCCGTCTGTGCTCGCGGTCAGTTGCCGGCCGCCAATCATGATTTCGTTCGCATTCGCGTAAAGCGAGCGACTAGCCAAGCCTGAAGGCAAGCGAATAGACTGCCAGCTAGTACCGCCATCCAGGCTTATAGAATGAAGAAGGCCTGAGAATTTCGGTGTTTTCAAAATGGCATCGGATTCCTTGGCCAAGATATAGTCAGACCCGGCTTGCGGCCACAAAGAAAGCCATTCGTGCGGTATTTCCGTAGACCAACGATACAAATCAGCAGCTTTGGAATAATTTAGTGAGTAGATGTTTCGAACGTTTGCGCTGGCACTGTAGCTGTCAATCGTCGTGGAATAATCAATCGATGAACGTCCTTCTACCTGCCAAGTACGGCCATGATCCTTGCTGACAATGACAATTGCCTCCCCCCCACGGTAAGTGATGGCTCGCAAATCTCCGTTGCCAGGGGTTGAAACGATCCCTGCCCAGTCATCGTTGTCGGCGAAAACTTCGCTACTGGCATCAAACTGAACCCAGCTTTCCCCACCATCCTCGCTTTTATATACCGATGGAAGATAAAACACATACAAACGACGCGGGTTAGCAGAGTCGACGCGCAAGCGCGGAACACCAGGCCTGCCCTCGACCAGTGCAAGTTTGAGCACACTCTTCCAGGTATGGCCGGCGTCCTTGCTTACGCTCAGGGTTCCGCTATCATCCACCACCCATACCTTGCGGCTATCCAGTGGATCAACCAGGACATTCCATACACCATGGGCGCGCCCCTTCCATAGGTTTTCCCAATGTACGCCGCCATCAGGGCTGCCATACAATTTCTCTCCACGGTGAACGACATATAAATTTTTGCCATCACTACCGCCGTGTAGATTCTCGAAAGGTGCTTGAAATGGCCCGATTTCAGCCCAGGTAGCCGTGTCTGCAGCCAATGTTGAGACCGGTAAACAGGCGGCGGCAGCCAATAACAGGCGACAACTATTTAGCAAGACAATGTGAGACATGGAGAGGACCTTCAAAGGGCGATTGCAGGAGATTCGAATCAGTTCAGGATTAAGTGCGAGTATGCACTTTTTCGATATGCAAAATCAATAAAGCAAGGCCAGATGCGGAATTACGAGGTTAAATACCCCACCCAACAGGGTTTGAATGCCTTAAACCGCCACAGACAAAAAGGGACGAAAAAACCCAGCGGAGGTGCCGGGCTCACGTCACCTTGGCATTGCGGATCACCCGTGCCAGCAAATTGGGCGACAGGCGCCCCAGCAACACGCCAAAACGCTCGCGCGCGCCGGTGATCAGGATACGATTCTCGCGCCGCGCCAGCGCCGCCACTGCCTTGCGCGCAAACACCTCGGCCGGCATCGCCGTAGTCTGGCCGGGGTCGACCACGCCGTGCGTCGAACCGTCGCCAGTCAATGCCGACAGCGACACATTGCTGCGCACATAACCCGGCAGAATCACCGACACACCAATGCCGGCGGCAAACACCTCGGCGCGCAGCGCGTCGTAAAAGCCGATGATGGCGTGTTTGGCGGCGGCATAGGCCGAGCGATAAGGCGTGGCCACCACACCCACCACCGACGACACCGCCACCAGCTGCCCGCTGCGTTGCGCGAGCATCTGCGGCAACACCGCCTTGGTCAGCGCCACCGGGCCGAAAAAATCCACCTCCATGATGCGCCGATCCACCTCCAGCGCCGTATCCTGCACCAGAGAACGCTGGCTGATACCGGCGTTGTTGATCAACACATCAATCCGCCCCAACGTCGCCAGTACATGTTGCACCGCAGCCGGCAGCGCCGCGCTGTCGCTCATGTCCAGCGGCAGAACCAGGTGTTGCTGCGGATGGGCGCATTGCTGACGCACCGCTTCCAATGCATCTGCCCGCCGCGCCGACAACACCAGTCGCGCGCCCTGCCTTGCAAACTCATAAGCCAGCGCCTCCCCAATGCCGGACGACGCGCCGGTGATCCAGACCACTTTGTCTTGGTACATGTCGTGTTCCCTTGTTGTTTGCTGTCTCGACGGCTAGTCAGATACAGCGCCCTGAACGGCGCCCCGAACAAACCGGCACCAAGCCACAAGCCGCGTAAGCGTCCGGCCATCCCATCTGCCATGACCGTCTCAGATCGAGGAAGATAGTGTCCACTTAAATTGTAAGTGGACACTATCGATGGAAATTAACACGCCTGTTCGCAGTCGGCGGACACACACCGAATCCTTCAAACAATCCGTGATCGACGCCTGCCAGGTGCCGGGCGCTTCTGTCGCTGGTGTCGCATTGACTCATGGCGTGAACGCCAATCAGGTGCGACGCTGGCTGCGGGAACGGGGTGTGGCGTTGCCATCCCGGCTGCCGGCAGTGAAAGTCGATGCCGCACCGGCTTTCGTGCCGGTGGCCATGCCACCCGCACGATCCGAGGCCGGCCCCATCATGATTGAGGTGTGCCGCGGCACGACGGTGATCCATGTCGAGTGGCCGCTTCAGGCCGCCGATGCCTGTGCCGCGTGGCTGCGGAG
>JAXMFR010000031.1:0-38858 GCA_046347685.1 Chitinivorax sp. | reverse complement strand
ATGGGGCATTTTTGGTGATGTTGAGGGGAGGGTTTTAGTGGTTGGTGCGAGGGTGGAGGAGGGCGAGAAAATATATATATAAGGTATGTCGCTCAGCGACGGGAAAAATGCCGAAGCCAATCGAGGGTAAATGCTCTGGTTTTTTCTGAATTAGTGTCCCGCCAGTGTCCCACGAAGGTTTGATCTGGATGATTGAATGCGCGGGAAAGTTTTGTAACTGCTTGATTTTGCTTTGGTGCCCAGGGACGGACTCGAACCGTCACACCTTGCGGCGGGGGATTTTGAGTCCCCTGTGTCTACCGATTTCACCACCTGGGCAGATGGATGCCGGTTTTTGTTCCCGGCGAAGAAGGCGCGAATTATCTCTGAAAATATCGGGAATGGCAATACATTGCTTCGCCAATATGGTGAAGTTGATGAATCGGCTATACTGCCGACTCTTTGCGCTTTACGGTTTTCCCGCTCTGCCATGCAGCTAGATGATTTTGATTACGATTTGCCGGATGAGTTGATTGCTCAATTCCCGCCTGCTTCGCGTTCCGGTAGTCGTCTGTTGACGCTGGATGGTAATAGTGGATTGCTGTCGGACCGCCAGTTTCTGGAATTGCCGGATTTGGTGGGGGCGGCAGATTTGCTGGTGTTTAATAATACCAAGGTGATCAAGGCCCGCTTGTTCGGCAACAAGGCGACTGGTGGCCAGGTGGAAGTGCTGGTTGAACGGGTGTTGAATGATCATGAGGTGCTGGCTCACGTTCGCGCCAGTAAATCGCCGAAAGCTGGCAGTGCGCTGATTCTCGAAGGCGGCTGGAATGTAGAGGTGATTGGCCGGCAGGGAGATTTGTTCTTGCTGCGCTTTCTGGCCGAATGTGGCGTTCTGGAGATTCTTGAGCAATCCGGGCGCCTTCCTCTGCCTCCTTATATTACGCACACCCCGGATGGCATGGATGAAACGCGTTACCAGACGGTATATGCGCAGCATGCTGGTGCCGTGGCTGCGCCAACAGCAGGGCTGCATTTCGACGAAGCTACCTTGGCAATACTGGCGTCCAAGGGTGTGCAAACTGCATTTGTGACCTTGCATGTAGGTGCTGGTACCTTTCAGCCGGTTCGAGTCAGCCAGATTTCCGAGCACAAGATGCATTCCGAGTTGTATTCCGTATCGGAAGAAACGGTGGAGAAAATAGCGACTTGTCGGGCTCGGGGAGGCAGGGTGTTGGCGGTGGGTACGACGACCCTGCGAGCACTGGAGTCGGCTGCCAGAGATGGGCAGTTAAAGTCTGGCGCAGGTGAGACCGATATCTTTATCACTCCTGGTTTTCATTTCAATGTGGTGGATCGTTTGTTGACCAATTTTCATTTGCCGAAATCGACCTTGCTGATGCTGGTGTCGGCATTTGCCGGTTTTGAGCATATGCGTGCCGCTTATGCCCATGCAGTGCGACAGCGTTACCGCTTTTTTAGCTATGGCGACGCGATGTTGATTGATCGACAGCAAGCATGAATCCACGTATTCGGCGTGTTTCTGCCAACTCGCAGGGGCGCGATTTCGTGATCGGAGATCTGCACGGCTGCTTGGATCAATTGCAGGACAAGCTGAATTCCGCGTCGTTCGAACCGGAGCGGGGTGATCGCTTGTTTGCCGTCGGCGATCTGGTCGATCGGGGGCCCGATTCGCTGGGCTGCCTTAAGCTGTTGCAGGAGCCATGGTTTTTTTCGGTGCTCGGCAATCACGATCAGATGTTGCTGGATGCTTTGGCCGACCCCGGCATGGGACGCAGCCAGTCGTTTTTGTTTCATTCCCTGAATGGTGGTGAATGGGCTGCAACGATGATTTTGCAACAGGATCCTATCCTGCTGGAACTGGCGCAATTAATGGCGGCGTTGCCACATGTGCTGGTGGTCGGTGAAGGTGCGCAACGTTTTCACGTTGTTCATGCGCAATTGCTTGCGGATCTGAATCCGCCACGCCAGTACTCAGATGCCGATCTTGATGCGCAAAATTGGGGGGATGCCGATAGCCATGCGATTCGCCTGATGTGGAGCCGCGTGCTGGGGGCTGAAGCAGGTTGGGCTGCGATTGAAGGTATTGAGGGTGGCTATTATCCCGGCTTGTCGCTGACTTATTGTGGCCACAATCCCGTGCCACGCCCGGTTTTGCTTGAGTCGCATTTCTGTATTGATACCGGCGCCGGCTATCCTGGCAACAGCTGGGTTGAAGATCGCGATAGCGGTATGCCAATGCGGCTGACGCTGGTTGAGCGTTTGCCTGATGGTTCGCATCGCTACTGGTAGCTCTGATTCCAGCCGCTGCTCCCCTTTGATCGCTGCTGAAGTTTCCTTTTCTCTGAATCCCCTGTGCTTTGTGAGAAAATCTCACCCGAGCAGCGCATGCCATTGTGTGTCTGCAATTTGCCGAACTGTACCTTCGGTTGAGGAATCTAGATGAAATTTACCTTACACACCACTTCTGGCGCGGCACGGCGCGGCACCTTGGAGCTGATTCACGGCAAGATCGAAACACCAGTGTTCATGCCGGTTGGAACTTACGGTTCGGTCAAGGCGATGAGTCCGCACGAGTTGCACGACATCGGCGCGCAAATCGTGCTTGGTAATACCTTTCATTTGTGGTTGCGCCCCGGTCTGGAAGTGATTGAGGCGCATGGCGGTCTGCATGGTTTCATGGGCTGGGAAAAGCCGATCCTTACTGACTCCGGTGGGTTTCAGGTGTTCAGCCTGGGCGCCTTGCGCAAAATTACCGAAGAAGGCGTCAAATTCCAGAGCCCGGTGAACGGCGACAAGCTGTTTTTGACGCCGGAAGAGTCGATGCGCATCCAGCGTGTGCTGAATTCCGACGTGGTGATGATTTTTGACGAATGTACGCCGTATCCGGCGACGCGTGAAGAGGCAGCCAAGTCGATGCGCATGAGTCTGCGCTGGGCGGAGCGCAGCAAGAAGGCACATGAGGGCAATTCAAACGCGCTGTTCGGCATTGTTCAAGGCGGCATGTATGAAAACCTGCGTGACGAGTCGCTGGCGGGCCTGAGCCAGATTGGCTTCGATGGTTTTGCGATTGGCGGTTTGTCGGTGGGCGAACCAAAAGAGGATATGGAACGTATCCTTAGCCACACCGCTCCACAGTTACCGCAAGACAAGCCGCGTTATCTGATGGGGGTGGGTACGCCTGAAGATCTGGTGTATGCGGTGGGTAAGGGTATCGACATGTTTGATTGTGTCATGCCCACACGCAACGCACGCAACGGCTGGCTGTTTACCCGCTTTGGCGATATCAAGATCCGCAACGCCAAATACAAGCTGGATACCAAGCCGCTTGATGAAACCTGTGGTTGTTATACCTGCCAGCATTTTTCGCGTGGTTATCTGCATCATCTGCAGCGCGTCAACGAGATCCTCGGTGCGCGTCTGAATACCATTCACAATCTTTATTATTACCAGCAATTGATGCGCGATATACGCGCTGCCATTGATCTGAATCGTTACGAGGAATTTGTCGCCCAGTTTCATGCCGAGCGCCAGTTGCTGAAACAGCGCGGCGACTGAGTATGCTGCGTCGTGGCCTTTGTTTGCTGCTGATCTTGTGGCTGACGGGCTGCGAAAGCTTGTTTTTCTTCCCGTCCAGGCCATTGCAGCATACGCCAGCTGAACTTGGTCTGCAGTATCAGGATGTGTCTTTTGCCGCAGCGGATGGTACGCAGCTGCACGGTTGGTTTCTGCCGGCGCAGGGCGTGGTTAAAGGTACTGTGCTGCATTTACACGGCAACGCAGCCAATATTGGCGATCATGTCTGGGCGGTGCGCTGGTTGCCGCCTGCAGGCTATCAGGTACTCACTTTTGACTATCGTGGTTATGGTCGTTCGCAGGGGCAGCCGTCGTTGGCCGGCGTACAGCAGGACATCGACGCGGCGCTGGGTTTTCTTTTGCAGCGCGCCGATGTTGAGCCGAAACAGGTGATGATATTGGCTCAAAGCCTTGGCGGTGCCATGGGTATCTACAACCTGGCCCATAGTCCTTGGCGTAGCCAGGTCAAATTATTGGTGGTGGATAGTGCGTTCAGCTCGTATCAGGGTATCGCCCGCGAAAAAATGGCCGGCTGGTGGTTGACCTGGCCGCTGCAATGGATGCCCTATCTGCTGCTGAGTGATCGTTATGCGCCGCAGGATGCGGTTGCTGAGTTATCGCCAATCCCGCTCATTCTGATTCATGGCAGTGGTGATCGGGTGGTTCCGGCACACCATAGCGAGCAGCTTTACGCCGCTGCCGGCGCTCCGAAAGAGCTGTGGTTGTTACCCAATGTTCCGCATACGGCTGGCCTGGAGTTGCCCGCCAATCGTCAGCGTTTGCTGGCGATGATGGCACGGGCGCTGGGCGCGCCCGATGCGTCGCAGCAGGCCGATCTTCCAGTAGTCGGCCTGCACGATTAAGCGCACTGGTCGTGCGATCAGTTCTTCTCCAGCATGGCAACGACACCCATGCCGCCGGCGGTGCATACCGAAATCAGGCCGCGGCCACTGCCGCGTTGATCCAGTAGCTTCGCCAGTGTGGCAACAATCCGGCCGCCAGTGGCTGCAAAAGGATGGCCGAAGGCGAGTGAGCTGCCTTTGACGTTGAGTTTTGCCGGATCAATGCTGCCCAGTGCTTGCGTCAGGCCCAGGCGTTCCTTGCAATATTTATCCGATTCCCAGGCGCGCAGGGTGCACAGTACCTGTGCCGCAAAAGCTTCGTGGATTTCGTAGAAATCGAAATCCTGCAGGCTCAGGCCGGTATCCGCCAGCATGCGTGCCACGGCTACGGTGGGCGCCATCAACAGTCCTTCTCCAGCAACAAAATCCACCGAAGCGGTTTTGCCGTAGGTCAAATAGGCCAGAACCGGCAAGCCACGTGCTTTTGCCCATTCTTCGCTGGCAAGCAGCACGCTCGACGCACCATCGGTGAGCGGGGTACTGTTGCCGGCGGTCAGGGTGCCTTTGCCGGATTTGCGGTCAAACGCTGGCTTGAGCGTGGCGAGCTTTTCCAGCGATGTATCGGCACGCAGATGGTTGTCTTTGCGGATGCCGGCGCACGGGACCAGCAAATCATCAAAAAAGCCCTCGGCGTACGCTGCTGCGGCTTTCTTGTGACTCTGATAAGCCAGCAGATCCTGATCTGCCTGGCTGATGCCCCATTCTTTGGCCATCAATTCGCAGTGTTGGCCCATTGCCATCTTGGTGCGCGGTTCTCCGGCGCCGGGCGCCTGGGGTGTCAGTTCGCCCGGGCGAAAGCCCTTGAATGCAGCCAGCCGCTCACTCATGGTTTTGGCGTTGGAGAGTCGTATCAGTCGCTGCGCAAATTTGCGGCCAAATACAATTGGCGCATCCGAGGTGGTATCGGAGCCAGCGGCAATAGCGGAATCAATTTGCCCGGTGGCAATCTTTGCGCCCAGTTGCAGCGCTGCCTGCAGGCTGGTGCCGCAAGCCATCTGAATGGTGTAGGCGGTAGTCAATGGCGAGAGACGGGTCGACAACACGGCTTCGCGTGCCAGATTCCAGTCCTTCGAATGTGATATGACAGCGCCAGCGCCGACTTCGCCGATTTCAACACCCGCCAGATCAAAACGATCAACCAGTCCATTGAGGCTGGTTGAGAGCATGTCCAGGTTGGATAGTTCGCTGTAGGCGGTATTGGAACGACAGAAGGGGATACGGCTGCCGCCAATAATGGCCACGCGGCGCAACGAGCTGGAAATCATGCGGATCACTCCTGAAAGATATGGCTGCCATGATAAACCAGAAGCTTGTATTTGCCCGCTTTATCCCCATTTAGACATGTGGCTCGAATTTGTCATGACTTCGGGCTAAAATGCCCCTCTTTTGTAATTTATTTTCGGAGTATCCCGTATGTTTATCGGTACTGCACACGCGGCGCCTGCAGCAGGAGCCGGCACGGACTTCCTGTCCTTCCTGCCGATGATTGTCATTTTCGTGCTGTTCTATTTCATGCTGGTACGTCCGCAGCAGAAAAAGGCCAAGGAACTGCAAGCCATGATCGCCGGCCTGCAAAAAGGCGACGAGGTAGTGACCACTGGTGGCGCGCTGGGTAAAGTTGCCAAGCTGAGCGAGCAGTATGTAACACTGGAGTTGTCGGCCAATGTTCAGATTACGTTCCAGCGCACTGCCATTCAGGCTGTGTTGCCCAAAGGCACGCTGAAAGATATTTAATTTTTGCGGGGCATTTGCCCCGCTTTTTGGGTTGTCTGTCATGAATCGTTACCCCGTCTGGAAGTATGTGATCATCGCTTTTGCGCTGTTGTTCGGCACCTTGTATACGGTGCCGAACTTCTACGGTGAAAGCCCCGCAGTGCAAGTTTCGCCAGAGCGTTCGGCCAATCCGGCCAGCCTGGAAACCTTGAAGCAGGTGGAAAAGGCCTTGGCTGATGCAAAGCTGAACGCCGATGGCGTGTTTCTGGACGGCAACAGCATCAAGGCCCGCTTCAAGGATACCGATGCCCAGCTGAAAGCTCGCGATGTGCTGCAGCATGCAATGGGCGGGCAATACATCGTTGCGCTCAACCTGCTGTCGAGCACGCCGGAGTGGCTGACTCGTCTGCATTCCCGCCCGATGTTCCTGGGCCTGGATTTGCGTGGTGGCGTACATTTCCTGCTGCAGATTGATATGAAGGCAGCCCTGGACAAGTCCATGGAGCGTTACGCCGGCGATATCCGCCGCGATCTGCGCGACAAGAAGATTCGTTTTGGCCAGGTGCGCCGTATTGGCACGACGCTGGAGATGAAATTCCGCGACAAGGAGTCCTTGCTCGCTGCCCGCAACCTGATTGAAAAGGACATGCCGGCGCTGCTGGTGAAGGCGGAAGAAGAGGGTGATCTGAAACTGGTCATCAATCTGCGCCCGGAAGAGTTGAAGCGTATCAAGGGTGATTCTGTGAAGCAGAACATCACCACCCTGCATAATCGCGTCAACGAATTGGGTGTCGCCGAGCCGATCATTCAACAGCAAGGCGAAGACCGCATCGTGGTGCAGCTACCTGGGGTTCAGGATACCGCCAAGGCCAAGGATATTCTCGGTCGTACCGCGTCGCTGGAAGTGCGACTGGTAGAAGACGATATGACCAAGGTGCAGGAGGCACTAGGCGGTGTGGTGCCGATGGGTTACGAATTGCTGGATGAACCGGTGCGTAATGGCCAGAGCCAGAAAATCCTGTTGAAGAAGGAAGTCGAGCTGACCGGCGACAACATCAACGATGCGCAAGCCGGTTTTGATGAAAACGGCGGGGCAGCGGTGCACATCAATCTCGATAGCGCTGGCGCGGCGATCTTTAAGCAGGTTACCCGCGACAACATCGGCAAGCGCATGGCCATGATTCTGGTGGAGAAAGGAAAGGCCGAGGTGGTGACCGCGCCGGTGATCCGCGGTGAAATCGGTGGTGGCCGGGTGCAGATTTCCGGTTCAATGAATACTGCTGAAGCCAACGATACCGCGCTGCTGCTACGTTCCGGCGCACTGGCGGCGCCGATGACCATCATCGAAGAGCGTACGGTTGGCCCAAGCCTGGGTAAAGACAATATCCAGAAGGGGTTCAATTCGACACTGTGGGGCTATATCGCGATCACAGTCTTCATGCTGATTTATTACCGCGTGATGGGCTTTGTGGCGGTGATGGCGCTGGGCGTCAATCTGATGCTGCTGGTGGCAGTGTTGTCGTTGCTGCAAGCGACCCTGACCTTGCCGGGTATCGCGGCGATTGCGCTGACGCTGGGTATGGCGATTGACGCCAACGTGCTGATCAACGAGCGTATCCGCGAGGAGCTGCGTAATGGCGTGTCGCCGCAAGCTGCAATTAATGCCGGTTATGAGCGTGCCTGGGCAACCATTCTCGACTCCAACGTAACCACGCTGATTGCTGGTGTGGCTCTGCTGATTTTTGGCTCCGGCCCGATCCGCGGTTTTGCGGTGGTGCATTGCCTGGGGATTCTGACTTCGATGTTCAGTGCGGTGTTTGTTGCCCGTGGCCTGACCAACGTTATTTATGGATATCGCCGCCGGCTCAAGGGCGTGGCAGTTTAAGGGAAAGAAATAACATGCTCGAGTTGTTCCATTTCAAAAAAGATATTCCCTTCATGCGCCATGCGCTGAAGTTCAATATCATTTCGCTGGTGACCTTCATCGCTGCGGTTTTCTTCCTCGCCACCAAGGGCTTGCACATGGGGGTGGACTTTACCGGTGGCACCGTGCTGGAGGTGAGTTACCCACAAGCTGCCGATCTGGTGAAGATTCGTGAAGACGTCAAGGCTGCTGGCTTTGCGGAGGCGGTGGTGCAGAATTTTGGCACCTCGCGGGACGTTATGATTCGTTTGCCGGTGAAGCAGGGTGTCACTTCCGCCCAGTTGTCGGAAACCATTCTTAAGCAGCTGAAAACGCATGATGCAGCAGCAGAGCTGCGCCGGGTCGAGTTCGTCGGTCCATCGGTAGGCGAAGAGCTGCTGACGCATGGTATGACTGCATTGTCGCTGGTGATCCTTGGTATCGTCATCTACCTCAGCCTGCGTTTTGAATGGCGCTTTGCGGTTGCCGCGATCATCGCCAACCTGCACGACGTGGTGATCATTCTCGGCTTCTTTGCGTTGTTCCAGTGGGAGTTCGATTTGCCGGTGCTGGCGGGGGTGCTGGCGGTGCTGGGGTATTCGGTTAACGAATCGGTGGTGGTGTTTGACCGGGTGCGTGAAAACTTTCACAAAATGCGCAAGGGTGGTGTCGAGGACATTATCAATAATGCAATTACTTCGACCATCAGCCGTACCATTATCACCCACTTGTGTACGCAGATGATGGTGACCTCCATGCTGTTCTTCGGTGGCCCAACCCTGCACAATTTTGCGCTGGCGCTGACCATCGGTATCTGCTTCGGTATTTACTCTTCGGTGCTGGTATCGTGCCCGCTGGCCATGTGGTTGGGTGTTAAACGTGATCACTTCATCAAGGTGATCAAGAAAAAAGAAGAAGCCGTGGTGTAAGGCCTGCAGGCTTCTGTACAAGCCCTCCGCCCGGAGGGCTTTGTTTTGTTTACGGGTAAAACATGGAACTGTTCAAATTTCTCATCGACTTCATTCTGCATATCGATCGCCATTTGATCGAACTGGTGCAGGCATACGGTAACTGGGTTTACGGCATCCTGTTCCTGATTGTGTTCTGTGAAACCGGTCTGGTGGTGATGCCCCTGCTGCCGGGGGATTCATTGCTGTTTGTTGCCGGTGCGCTCGCTGCGCAGGGGGCAATGCAGGTGCATGGACTGGCGGTGATGCTGATGCTGGCTGCGATTCTTGGCGATTCACTCAACTATGCAATCGGCAAGCGTTTTGGGCATGTGATTGCTGGCCCGAATTCGCGCTGGGTGAAACAGTCGCATATTCAGCGTACTCATGCCTTCTTCGAAAAACACGGCGGCAAAACCATCATCGTTGCGCGTTTTGTGCCGATCGTGCGTACTTTTGCTCCGTTTGTTGCCGGCATTGGTGAGATGAGTTATTACAAGTTCATCACCTTTAATGTGCTGGGCGGCGTGTTGTGGGTGGCGTGTTTTGTGTATGCCGGCTACTGGTTTGGCAATCTGGAGCTGGTGCGCAGCAACCTCAAGCTGATCATGCTGGCGATCATCGTGCTTTCGGTCATGCCGATTGTGTTTGAAGCACTCAAACACCGCTTTCGTCGCCAGTCCTGAGGCTTAGAGCCAGTGTTTATCCTGACGCTGGCGCTCCAGAAGGAAGTAACGCAGCAGGAAAATCAATAACAGGAATGGCCAGATGTCCGCAATGGTATGGGCCATTCCTTGCAGATTCAGCAATTGTTGTCCGCGCCAGCGGAACGCCGCTAGAGATGAGAGCGGCATTTCGCGCAACGGCCACAGCCATCCCACCAGGAGGTTGGTGATCACCGCGAGGGTGGTGGCCAGTGCACGCCAGCGGCGGTGTAGCCGGATCAGCAGCAATAGCGCCAGCAATCCTCCGCTCAGGCCAAGCACGATCGGCCAGTTGAGCCACTGGAACCAGGCTGCCGGCTTGAGCAGCATGCCGGCCAGCGCCATTTTCAGAAGCAGCGTCAAACCAATCAGCAATCCAATTCCGCGCCACATATAACGTCGGTGCGATAGCAGCAGTGTGACAAATAAAGAAAGGCTGATCAGATTCAGTGCTGAATTCAGTCCTTCCAGTGTGCGTAAAAACAGCGAGGCATCGTCGATTGGGGCGTCGTAGGGTTGGGGCAAGCCGTGCGGTGGAACAATCACGCCAAACAGCGGAATGGATGGGTCCAGCTGGGTAAAGAACCACAACCCAACCACCACCAGTCCGTAATCAATATGGCTGCCTTCCTGAAACCAGCTTTGGCGTAACATGGCCAGACGGTGCATGATGGGTTTGGCTGCCAGCATGGCTGCAAGCCCTGCGCCGATTGCAGCGCCGAGTGCGTTGTTGGCAATATCGATGTTGGATGCGACCCGGTTTGGCAGGAATACCTGCAGGGTCTCAATGCAGAAGCTGAGTCCAGCGGGCAATAGTAGCGCCAGACCCCACGCGATCGTCAGTGGCAGCCGTTGCCGCAAGCCGAGCAACAGCCCCGCCCCCAGTGGCACGTAGGCAAGGATGTTCAGTACATCATCGACCGGAGAGCCGTAGTACGGGTTGCTGTAACCGAGAAAGGCAAAGACCGGATGGTTTGGCCAGCGCCAGCCCATATAGGGGTAGAGGCTGACTGAAAGAATTACCAGCGAATACAGTGGCACAAAGAATCCGGCGATCCGGGTCGGCTGTGTGCCACGGGCTAGCAGGCGGATTGGCGGTTGCCAGGGCATAAAGACTCGTAACGAGAGGTCGCTTGGATTATACGCGTTGGCCAGCATAAAAAAACGGGGCAGATTGCCATTCCGCCCCGTTTTCTAGCCATTATTTCTACCTCGGCTTATTTTACCTTGATCTCGGTCCAGAGCTTGTTCATCAGGCGGCGGGTTTTGGCGTCCTGATCTTTCAGCATTTCCAGTCGTGCCGAGGTGCTGGCATCCGGAAACACGGGTTGCATCTTGGTCAGCTCGGGTTTGACGTATTTCATCGCATCGGCGTTCGGATTGCCTGAGCCGGTCATATTGGTCAACACCGCCGAATTCTTGCCATCGAGCATGAAGTTGATGAATTTGTAAGCCAGATCCGGGCGCGGTGCATTCTTCAGTACGACCATGCTGTCCAGAGACAGGCTGGCACCTTGTTTCGGGATGGTGGGAACGATCGAGAACGGTCGTTTGGCCGCTTTGGCATCCAGATTGGCCTGGAAGAAGTCATTTGAGTAGCCGTGAGCTACCCAGATGTTGCCAACGGTCAGTTCCTTGATATAGCTCTGGGCGTTAAAGGCCGCCCAATAAGGCTTGGCTTGCAGGATCACTTTCTGCGCAGCTTTCCAGTGATTCTCATCAGTCGTGTTGGCTGGGTGGCCCAGGTATTTCAGGGCGGCGACAAACACTTCACGCGGATCGTCGAGTACCGTCACCTTGCCTTTGATTTTCTGCAGCACTGCCGGGTCAAAAATGACGGCCCAGCTATCGGCGCTAATCCCCAGTTCCTTCAGCTTGGCATCGTTGTAGCCGATGATGGTGCTGGTAAAGGCATAAGGCACCGAATACTGGTTGCCCTTGTCAAACGCGGTATCCAGATATTGCGGGGCAATATTCTTCAGGTTGGGCAGCTTGCTTTTGTCCAGTTGTGCCAGCTTGCCTTGCTTCAGCAGAGGTTCCAGTGCAAAGCCGGTGGGCACTAGCAGGTCGTAACCCTTGGCGCCAGCGGCCAGCTTGGCCAACATTTCTTCCATACTGCCGTAGTAGTCCTGAACCAGTTTGCATTTGCACTCGCTTTCGAACTTCTGCACGGTTTCTGGTGCAATGTAATTGTTCCAGTTGTACAGATGCAGTTCGTCGGCAGCCAGTGCGAAGGTGCTGGTCAGCAGGGGCAGCGACAGCAGCAGTTTTTTCATGTTTTTCTCCCGTTGGAGTAGGCGGACAATAAAACAAAGCCGGCAATGGCCGGCTTCGTGAATACAATACGCAGCCTTGGTTCAATTGGCTTTGAACGCGCCTGGAGCGAGTTTCGACGCAGCCACTATTAAAGCCAAAGTCAACAACATAAGCAACGTGGAAATGGCGTTCACTTCCGGGGTTACCGCAATCTTGATCATCGAGTAAATCTGCAACGGCAGGGTAGAGGCACCCGCACCGGCGGTAAAGAAGGTGATGACAAAATCGTCGATCGACAGCGTGAACGCCATCAATGCACCGGCAATCACTCCGGGCATGATCAGCGGTAGTGTAACCAGGCGGAACGCGGTCAGTGGTGAGGCACCCAGATCGCGTGCTGCTTCCACCAGGCTTTCATCCATGCCCGCAAGGCGCGAACGGACAACAATCGCGACAAAGCCGATGCAGAACGAAATGTGCGCCAGTGTGATGGAAACCATACCCAGTGTCAGGTTCAGCATCACAAAGAAAATCAGCAGGCTGACGCCCATCAGGATTTCCGGCAGAGCCAGCGGCGTCAAAACCAGCAGGGGCAATAGCTTGAGCTTGTATTTGTGCATAGCAAGCCCGGCCAGGGTGCCAAAAATGGTGGCAAAAAAACTGGTTGCCGTCGCAATCAGCAATGAGTTCCACGCCGCATGTAGCATCGGGCCGTCGTTGAAAAGGATGCTGTACCATTTGAAGGTAAAGCCCACCCACTCAGCGTTCAGCTTGGAATCATTAAACGAATAAACGATGACGATGATCAGCGGCAGATAGAGAAAGGCGTAGCTAGCAATTGCTGCCGCCCAGAGCCATTTGGAAAGTTTCTTGTTGTTCATCTCTGCCTCAGCGTGACGAAGCCCGGCCAATCAATGCGGCCAATCCGGCCAGCCCCAGCGCAAACAGTGTCAATACAATCGACAATACACTGCCGAAGGGCCAGTCGCGGGATTCGAGGAATTGCTGTTTGATCAGGTTGCCAATCATGATGCCATCGGTGCCGCCGAGCAGGTCTGGCACTGCGAAAATACCGAGTGCCGGAATGAATACCAGTGCCGCACCAGCATAAACACCGGGGAGTGATAGTGGCCAGGTCACTTTCCAGAAGCGTTGCCAAGCATTGGCGCCAAGATCCTGAGCGGCATCCAGCAACGACATGTCGTGCTTTTCCAGATTGGCATACAGTGGCAGCACCATGAATGGCAAGTGTACGTAAACCAGGCACACTACCACGGCGAACGGGGAGAACATGAAGCTCTGCGGTGCGATCCCCACCAGCCCCAGCAGCATGTTGGTGATTTTCGTGAAAGCCGAATTGGGGCCGAGGATGATCATCCAGGCGTACACTCGCACCAGAAAATTGCTCCAGAACGGCAGGATCACCAGTAGCACCAGCAGGTCGCGGATTTTCTGATTGCTGCGGGCAATCAGCCACGCCAGCGGGTAAGCCATGATCAGGCAGATCAGCGTGGTCAGGCCGGCGTAATAAAACGATTTGATGAACAGGCGCAGGTAAACCGAGTCTTCCGCTAGGCGGGTGTAGTTTTCCAGCGTGAAAAAATCGCGCCAGTTGTCGCGCGTCACGTCGATCACGGTCTGCCCGGTCGCCTCGTCGATATGGTACAGCGGCAGCAGGCCACCATAGTCACCAGGGAAACGGAACGATGCGACTACCATGATCAGCGCCGGGATGGCGAAGAAAATCAGCAGGTAAAGGGTGGGCGGCCAGCTGATCAGCCATTTGCCGAGATTTTTCTTGAGCACCTGCTTACTCCGTCAGGAAGTGGCCAGCATCAAAGCGCCAGGCAATTTCAACTGCATCGTTGTCATTGAAGAACTTGGCCTGACCCGATGCGGAGTTGGGTAGCATCGCTTCCAGTAGCAAGCCGTTTTCCAGTTCAACGATGTAGATAGTGACATCGCCCAGGTAAAGGCAGTCATGCACCGTGCCGCGGAAATGCACTTCATCCGCCACGTCAGCAGGAAGGCTGGCGCTGATCTTGATTTTCTCCGGGCGTAGCGCCAAGGTGCCTTTGGCGCCCACTTTGGCGCCCTCTGCCGGCAGGGTTTCGGCGATGCCAACACCGGCGATCTCGACCTTCATGCGGTCAACGCCGACTTCGACGATGGTGCCATCAAGCAGATTGCACTGGCCGATGAAATCAGCGACAAAGCGATTTTTCGGGAAGCCGTAAATCTTCTCCGGAATATCCAGCTGCTCTACTGTCCCTTTGTTCATTACTGCGATCCGGTGCGACAACGCCAGCGCCTCACCCTGATCGTGCGTAACGTAGATGAAGGTAATGCCGACTTCTTTCTGCAGATTGATCAATTCGATCTGCATCTGCTCGCGCAACTTGGCATCCAGTGCCGATAACGGCTCATCCAGCAGTAGCAGTCGCGGGCGATTGGCCAAGGCGCGGGCAATCGCAACGCGCTGGCGCTGGCCACCAGATAATTCGTGCGGAAAGCGATTGCCGAATTGCGCCAGGCGGACATCTTCCAGCAGTTTGCTGACTTGTTTCTGGATCTCGGCCGGGTCTTTTTTCGCCATTTTCAGCGGAAAGGCGATGTTGTCGGCTACGGTCATGTGAGGGAACAGTGCGTAGCTCTGGAAAACTGTGTGCACCGGGCGCTTTTCCGGTGGCACATTGGCAACGTTTTTTCCGTCCAGCAGGATTTCGCCGCTATCCGGCTGTTCAAAGCCGGCCAGCATGCGTAACAAAGTGGTTTTGCCGCACCCGGATGGCCCCAGCAAGGTAAAGAACTCACCCGCCTCAATCGACAGGCTGACATTGTCAACAGCAGTGAAATCACCAAACTGTTTGACGATATTTTTGATTTCCAGCAGTGCCATCACGCGCCCTTTATCAAGAGCGGCGTATTTTACCAAAAATGGCTATAAGGGGAAGTTGTGCACGGTATTTTCTGCTTTTTTATCAAGCCTTCAGCGCAATCTGCAGGTGTCTGCTCCTGAGCTCTTTTAAGCTGTATGGATGCGCCATGCTGATCTGCCAGCGTTGTCTGCGTTGCCCGTAAATGTTGCGGCAGGGGGCAAAACGAAAAAGCGCCAATAATTGGCGCTTTTTCGGGGATGTTTATGCTTACTTGTTATTGCGTACTGCCTGGGCTTTGTCGTACCACTGTTGTGCAGCCTGGGCATCAGCTTTTTCGCCCAGATCGCCATTTTCGTATATGGCGCCGAGGCGTTCCATCGCTTGTTCATTGCCGGCTTCGGCCGCTTTTTTGTACCACTTGAGCGAGTTCAGAGAGCTTTTCTGTACGCCCCAGCCTTTTTCATAAAATTCGCCGAGGTTGTACATTGCCAGTGGCAGGCCTTTGTCTGCTGCCTCTTGATAGCGACGCAGCGCTTCGCTGTAGTTTTGTGGCACGCCCTGGCCTTCCTGATACATGCCGCCAATATTGTTGATTGCCCATGCATCCCCGGCGGCAGCCGCCTTGTTGAACATCTGGAAGGCTTTCTGGTAGTCCTGTTTGGTGCCCAGACCAGAGTAATACATGTAGCCAACGTAGGTTTGTGCGTCAACGTTACCCAGCTCGGCGGATTTGTTCATCAACTGGAAGGATTTGGCGAAGTCCTGCTCGACACCGATGCCCATGCGATACAGGCGACCAAGATTGGCCATCGACTGCGAGTCGCCCATGTCGGAACCTGCCTGGAACCATTTAACTGCGGCCTTCAGATCTTTGCTGACACCCAGGCCCTTGAGATACATCACCCCGATGTAGTTGTTGGCCAAACCCTTGCCGTGTTTGGCCTGGGTTTTGAATTCCTTCAATGCCACATCGTATTTGCCGCTGTCGTAGGCTTTGATGGCAGAGTCCATGTCTGCCCAGGCTGGGGTCGACAGCGCCAGCGCACACAACACCGGGACCAGTTTACGGGTGATTCTCTCCATTTCTACCTACTCCTTAATTTTTCTCTATTGCTTGCTGCTGGCAGCGATAGGTTTTTGAAATAATACCAATATCATATTAATGTTAATGCTTGACGATGACAACCATTAACCTTGCAATTTCTTGAATATTCAAGCAAACCCGCCATTTTGAGCTGCTGGTCGCTAAAGCTTGGCAATATTGCCGTCGAGCGATTCGACTGTTGTCTGGCGTTTCAGTTCCCCGAATTGTTCAGCGCCACAGAATCGATACCAGCAGTAGTGCTGCAATCACTGCCAGCAGCCAGTTCTGTCGTTTTTGTTCGCGCATCAGTGCGTAATAGGCCTGATGCAAGGTATCGCTGTTGCCTGCCGCCATCAGCTCGCTCAGTTTGCGTGGCAGCACCGGAATCAGTGATGCCAGCTGCGGCGCTTCGCGCTTGAAGTTGTTGAGCAAAGCCTTCATGCCGATCTGTTCATCCATCCAGCGCACCAGGAAAGGTTTGGCGGTCTGCCACAGATCAAGCTGTGGATCGAGCTGTCGTCCCAGCCCTTCGATATTGAGCAGGGTTTTTTGCAGCAATACCAGTTGTGGCTGGATTTCGACATTAAAGCGGCGCGACGTTTCAAACAGTCGTAGCAGAACCTGCCCAAAAGAAATATCCGCCAGTGGCCGATCAAAAATGGGTTCGCAAACGGTGCGCACCGCCGCTTCCAGTTCTTCCACGCGCGTATCGGCTGGCACCCAGCCAGATTCAATATGTGCGCTGGCTACGCGTTTGTAATCGCGATTGAAAAAGGCGAGGAAGTTGACTGCCAGATAATGCTTGTCGTAGTCGGTGAGGGTGCCGATGATGCCGAAATCGAGTGCAATATAACGGCCATCTGCTGCAACCATGATGTTGCCGGGGTGCATGTCGGCGTGAAAGAAGCCATCGCGGAATACCTGGGTGAAGAAAATCTCCACCCCGAAGCGTCCCAGTTGCTTCAGGTCGATGCCATCTGCCAGCAGTTTGTCGATCTGACCAATGGGGGTGCCATACATGCGTTGCATCACCATTACGTCGCGGCGGCACCAGTCCCAGTAGATTTCTGGCACCAGCAGCATGTGCGAGTTCAGGAAATTGCGGCGCAACTGGCTGGCATTGGCTGCTTCACGCCCCAGATCCAGTTCGTCGTGCAGATAGGTGTCAAACTCGGCCACTACCTCGCGTGGTTTGAGACGTTTGCCGTCAGCAAATAGCCGTTCCACCAGTCCGGCCATGGCCCGCAGCAGAGCCAGATCCTGTTCGATCACCGGCAGAATGCCTGGCCGGAGAATCTTGATGGCGACTTCCTTGCCATCCGGCAACTCGGCAAAGTGCACCTGCGCCACCGAGGCGCTGGCGATTGGGTTTGGATCAAATTTGTGGAAAACCTGTTCCGGTGCCTCGCCGTAAGCGCTTATCAGCACCGCCCGCGCTTGTTCTGGCGCAATCGGCGGTACCCGGTCTTGCAGCTTGGCCAGTTCGTCCGCCAAGTCGGGTGGCAGGATGTCACGCCGGGTGGACAAAACCTGGCCGAATTTGACGAAGATCGGGCCGAGACTTTCCAGTGCCAGGCGCAAGCGTACTGCCCGAGGCTGGCTTAGATCGCGCCAGAACAGCAGGCGGGCCAGCAAGGTGCGGGCACCCACCAGGCGTTCATGGCCGAGCAGAAATTCATCGAGACCAAAGTGCAGCGCAACGCGCAGGATTTTGAGCAGTCGCAACAGGAACATTGGCGGGGGCTTTTTCAGGTTTTGTGTGAGGAGGAGAGCGCCTGCAGCCGTGCCAGCCGCTTTTCCAGCCGCTCGGCATCGTCGCGCAGTGTGTCGACATCATTGATGAATTGCTGAATCTGCGTCTTGTGCGCAATCAGTGGCTGTTCTTCGGTCCAGTGTTCCACTAGGTTTTCCGAGAGGTTTTTCAGCCACTGCCCGGGTGAACCGAATAGCGACTGACCGATTTGCGATAGCCGGTTGGCTGCGATGTCGCCGACCAGCCGTGACAAATCTTCTACCGCATCCCACTGTAGTTGCATCAACACCTTGCCCAGTTCGGCTGCGAACTCCGATTCGCCGCCGATGTGGATATCGTTGAGTGCGGCCTGATCGTGCGTCAGTAGCCGCGGAACCAGCGACAGCGGGATCGACAGCGTCGCATTGGCTTCCTGCTCGCTGGCGCTGAGCAAGCCGTCGTTGCCAATAACAAAGCGGATGTCGTGTGGTGGTAGCAGCAGGCGCGCCACCTTGCCGGTCATGGCTTGCAGGCGGCGCGGCAACTCCGGTTGCTGCGCCAGCAGATGATTCAGTGTGGCGACCGACAGACGATTGAGCATTTAGAACTTATAACCCTTGTGCAAGGCAACCACGCCGGCAGTCAGATTGAAGTAGTCGACACGGTCAAAACCAACGTCGAGCATGATCTGCTTCAGTTCTTCCTGCGATGGGTGCATGCGGATCGATTCGGCGAGATAGTTGTAGCTTTCGGCGTCGTTGGCCACCAGCTTGCCCATCAGTGGCAGTGCCTTGAACGAATACAGGTCGTAGGCAGGTTTGAGCGGCTCCCATACCTTGGAAAACTCCAGAACCAGCAAACGGCCGCCGGGTTTCAGTACCCGCAGCATTTCCTTCAGCGCCTGATCCTTGTGGGTCATGTTGCGCAAGCCGAATGCTACCGAAACGCAGTCGAAATATTCGCTGGGGAAAGGCAGCTTTTCCGCATCACACTGTGCCACCGGCGTGATCACGCCTTTGTCCAGCAGCCGGTCGCGGCCTACGGTCAGCATCGAGCTGTTGATGTCGGTCAGCCAGACTTCGCCACTGCTGCCCACGCGTTTCTTGAACGCCAGCGACAGGTCGCCGGTGCCGCCGGCGATATCCAGCACCTTCTGGCCGTTACGTACGCCACTGTTTTCAATGGTGAAGTTTTTCCACAGTCGATGCATCCCGGCCGACATCAGGTCGTTCATGATGTCGTATTTCTTGGCAACAGAATGGAAAACCTCGGCGACCTTGTGTGCTTTGTCGGCTTCGGCAACGGTCTGGAATCCGAAATGGGTTTGTTTGTCCATGAGAGTGTCTTTCATTCGCGGCTGGCGCCGGCGCGGGCCAGTTGCGCCAGATAGTCCTGCCAGTTGGCTTGCTGATTGCGGCCGAGTTGGTAGAGGTAGTCCCAGGAATACAATCCCGAGTCGTGACCGTCATCAAATACCAGTTTGACTGCGTAATTGCCGACTGGCTGGATGTCGACAATAGCTACGTGTTTTTTGCCTGTCTGCAGCGTCGCCTGATCCGGGGAATGGCCGCGCACTTCGGCGGAGGGTGAAAATACCCGCAGATATTCGCAGCTGAGACGAAACTGCTGGCCATCGTCAAAACTGATTTCCAGCTCGCGGGTTTGCTGATGCAGTTTGATTTCGCTCGGAATCGGGGTGTGTGGGGTCAAGCCCGCCATGATCAGACCAGATAACGCAGAATGCAGCATCTTATCAAATCCCTTGCCCGCCCGCATATGATGTACAACAAAGCCTTTGGTCATCGCTGAGTCCGGCAACAAACTGTTGTGGTGGCGGGGACTTTTCATTTTTGTGTAACAATTGTTTCTTAAGCTCGCAACATTGCTTTCAATGTCAGAGAGATATAAAACGATGCCCGCGAATATCCTGTTGGTGGAAGACGAGCCTGCAATTCAGGAGTTGATTGCCTTTAATCTGGAGCAGGCCGGCCATCATGTGTTGCGCGCTGATACTGCGGAACAGGGGCTGAGCCTGGTGAAAAATGCTTTGCCAGACCTGGTTCTGCTGGACTGGATGCTGCCTGGGGTGTCGGGAATCGACTTTACCCGGCGCCTGCGCAGTGACGAACGGACCAAAACGGTGCCGATCATCATGCTGACCGCACGCTCCGAAGAGCCGGACAAGATTGCCGGTCTGGAGAGTGGTGCGGATGACTACATCACCAAGCCTTTCAGCCCGCGTGAACTGGTGGCGCGGATCAAGGCAGTATTGCGTCGCCGCGCTCCGCAAATGACCGACGATGTGGTTGATGTGAATAGCCTGCGCCTTGACCCCACCACACATCGCGTCACTGCGCTGGGACGCCCGCTGGAACTGGGGCCGACCGAATTTCGCCTGCTACATTTTTTCATGACCCATTCGGAACGTGTACATTCGCGTTCGCAGTTGCTGGATCAGGTCTGGGGTGATCATGTGTTTGTCGAAGAGCGTACCGTGGATGTGCATATTCGTCGTTTGCGTTCGGCGCTTGAGCCGTCTGGCCATGCCGATCTGATTCAGACGGTGCGGGGGGCGGGCTACCGTTTTTCGGTGCAAGGCTGATCGGCCTTTTGTTGCCTTTGCCGTTTTCGCGTCATGTTGACGTGGGATAATCGGCTGTCTTGATTGCAGGGTATCTACTTTGTCGACCTTTTGGGCCCGCTCGCTCGCGATTGTACTGATCGCGTTGTTATTGTCGTTGGTTGTCTGGCCATTCTTCGGCCCTTTGGGGGTATCGCTGCTGTTCTGCCTGCTGTTGCTAGCCGTGCTTGGCTTTCATTTGCGGCAAATCGCCCGCCTGGTGCGCTGGCTGCAACAGCCTTCACTGGATACGGTGCCGGAAAGTTTCGGAACCTGGGAGACGGTATACAACCAGTTGTATCAAATGGTGCGTGAGCAATCCCGTAGCCAGCAAAAGTTGACCAATACGCTGGATCGCTTTGTCAGCGCCGGTGAGGCCATGCCTGATGGTGTGGTGATGCTCAACGACAAGGATCGCATCGAATGGTGTAATCCTCTCGCTATGCGCCATTTCAATCTCGACCGCAAAAAGGACGTGGGGCAGCAGATCAGTTATCTGGTGCGTGCGCCCGATTTTGTCGAATATCTGCGGCTGCAGGATTTCAGTCATCCGCTGAGCATGCGCGTCGGGCGTAACCAGGAAACCGTTTTGTCGGTGCAACTGGTACCGTTTGATGTCTCGCGCAAACTCCTGTTGAGTCGTGACGTAACGCAGTTGGATCGGGTGCAGACGGTGCTGCGGGACTTTGTTGCCAATGTTTCGCACGAGTTGCGCACGCCGCTGACTGTGGTGGGGGGCTTTCTCGAAACGCTGATCGATATGCCCGATTTGAATAGCGAGCAGATTCGCAAATATATGGGCATGATGCAGACGCAAACCCAGCGTATGCATCGGCTGGTGGAGGATCTGCTGGTGCTGTCACGCCTGGAGAGCAATCAGCAGTCCGTGCCGGAAGAACGTATCAATCTGCCACAATTATTGCAGACGCTGCTGGTTGAGGCGCAAGGCCTGAGCCAGGGGCGACATCAGATCGAACTGATTGTAGATGGCAACAGCTGGCTGATTGGCAGTCATGACGAACTGCACAGTGCCTTTGGCAACCTGATCAGCAATGCCATCCGTTATACCTCTGATGGCGGCATGATCAAGCTCAGTTGGAGTGAGGCCAATGGTGCTGGCCAGTTCGCCGTGACAGACTCCGGCATCGGTATCGAGGCCAAACATATCTCTCGTTTGACCGAACGCTTCTATCGTGTCGACCGAGGTCGTTCGCGTGAGACCGGTGGCACCGGCTTGGGGTTGGCCATCGTCAAGCATGTCTTGATGCGGCATCAGGCAACGCTGGAGGTTACCTCGGAGCTGGGGCGTGGCAGCCGCTTTGCCGCCTGTTTTCCTTCGCAGCGACTGGTGTTGGCCGGCGTGCCGATCTAACTGCTGCAAGCTGCCGGGCATCCTGCGTTGAATGTGCGAGAATAAACCTGTTGTCTGGTCAAGACTTGAGGGTGAAATGCGCAAGCGGCAGTCTGTCGGAATCGTAAAGCAGGGCCTGATGGCCGTTTTGGTAATCAGTGCAGTAGCTGGGTGTGGCGATCGGCCTCCGTCGCAGCAGCAATCGTTGCAGCAGGCTCAGTCGGCGCTGGCCGCCAAGCAATATCAGGCCGCCGGTATTGCACTCAAATCCTATCTGCAGGCTCAGCCGCAAGATGCCGAAGCGCGTTTGTTGCTGGCGGGCGCTTTGCTGGAGAGCAACGATTTTGTCTCCGCCGAAAAAGAATTGCGCAAGGCACTGGAACTGGGTATTGCCCGTGACAGGGTGGAGCCAATGCTGGCCCGGGTTCTGATCGAACAGGGCGAATTCAAGAAGTTGGTGCAAGAAATTGATGCCCAGCGCGTGAATGATTCAGCTGCGCGGGCCGAGGTTTTGGCCAGCCTTGGCCGGGCTTACCTCGGGCTTGGTGAGCAGGAGTTGGCCAGTCAGCAATTTCTTGCCGCCTTGAAGTTACAGCCAACCCTGCCGGCTGCCATGCTGGGAGCGGTGCGGATCATGATGGCAAACGGCGAGCTGGACGCTGCGTTGCGTTCTCTCAACGATTTGCTGACCCGTAATCCACAAATGGCCGAGGGGCTGGCTTTGCGTGCCGGCATGTTGCGTGAGCGTGGGCAACTGGCCGAAGCGGCGGCCGATTATCGGCAGGTGCTCAAACTCAAGCCCGACGATGTCAATGCTCGCGCCAATCTGGTGATGGTATTGATTGACCAGCAGCAGATCGCCGAAGCCAAGCAACAGGTAGCAGAATTGCGCAAGCGCAGCCCGCTGGCATTGGCATCCAACTATCTGTATGCCTTGCTGGCCTATCGGGACGGCAATTATGCGGAAGCCCACAAATACGCCGAAATAGCACTGACCGGCGATGCTAAACACATTCCGGCATTGTTTCTGGCCGCTGCCACAGATTACCAGTTGCAGGAATACCAGCGAGCCGAATCACGTCTGCGGCAGGTGCTGGAGGCCAATCCCCTGCATTTTGCGGCGCAAAAATTGCTGATGGCCACCTATCTGCGTCTCGGTCAGCCAAACCGGGCTGCGCAGGTGTTGCCCTATGTATTGCGCCCCGGTCTGGAGAACGATGCCGATCTGGCAGCCTTGGCGGGCGAAGTGTTTCTGAGCAATCGAGATTTTCGTAATGCCGATTTGTTTTTCAGTCATGCGGCCAAGCTTGATCCGGATAGCAGTGACAAAAAAACGGCATTAGCGTTGGCGCGGCTGCGCGAAGGAAAGACCGAAGAGGCACTAGTCGGCCTCAATCAGGCGGCAGAGGGAAAGTCCCTGGCTGCCAGCCGGATTCTGGTCGAAGAGCTGCTGCGCAATGGCAGGGCAGATCAGGCCTTGCTGCAGGCGCAAAAAATGGTTGAGTCTGCTCCTGACAAGGCTGAGAGTCACTATTTTCTGGCATCTGCCTTGTACGCGAAGGGCGATATCAGTGCTGCGCGCAGCGCATTGGATCGTTGCCTGCAAATCGATCCTGTGTATTTCCCTGCTGTCAGAACGTTAGCCAGCCTCGATTTGGCAAGCCAAAAGCCTAAATTGGCCATGTCCCGTTTCGAAGCACTGCTGGCGAAAAAACCGACCCATCCGCAGGCTTTGGCCGCGATGGCTAGCTTGTTGCGTAAGCAAGGGGGGACGCCGGATAGCGTGTTGAAGCTGCTGGAGCGTGCCAACAATGCGGCGCCCGATGATATGGATGTTGTTATCGAGATGGCCGACGCACAAATGGCGTATGGTTTGCTGAAAGAGGCGGATGCCATCCTGCAGAAAGCGCTGGCCCGCAAGCCGCATCATCCTGTTTTGCTGCAGCGCGCTGCGCTGGTGCAATACAGCAGGGGGGATTTCGATCGGGCGATCAATACGCTGTTTGCACTGGCGGAGACTGACCGCAGCAATGCCCCTGTTGTGTATCTGCGTATTGCTGATTTGCAGTTGCAGCAAGACAAGCCTGCATTGGCTTTGCAGACTTTACAGAAAGCCTTGTCCCAGGCGCCGCAATCCACTGCTGTTCAGCAGGCCTACGTGCGAGCCTTGATAGCGGCAAATCGTCCGCAAGATGCCCAGATTGTTGCTCGCAAGATCCAGCAGAGCGTGCCAAAAAATCCGCTTGGCTATGTGCTGGAAGGCGATGCTCGGGCTGCAGCGAAAGATTGGAGCGGTGCCTTGCAGAGTTACCGTTTGGCACAGCAGCATGGTGAAAGTGGTGACACCGTGGTGCGCTTGCACCGGACTTTGACGGCACTCGGCAAGCAAGACGATGCGCGTCGGCTGGAGGAAGATTGGCTGAAAAAATCACCTTCCGATGCTGCTTTCCTCCGATATAGTGCAGATCTGGCGATGACTCGCGGCAATGTGGCGCTGGCCAGTGACCTGTATCAGAAGGTTCTGAGCAAGAATCCGGAAAATGTCGATGTTCTTAACAATAGCGCCAACGCCTTATGGCAATTGAATCAGCGGCCGGAAGCGCTGCGTCGGGCGGAGAAAGCCTATGCCATGGCGCCATCCGATGCGGATGTGCTGGATACGTTTGGCTGGATGCTGGCTGAATCCGGTCAGACTGGGCGTAGCATTCCACTGCTGCAGCGCGCTGCGGCACTTCGTCCAGGTGATCCTTTGTTGCGGTATCACCTGGGACGCGCTTTGCTGGCGGATAAGCAGCAAGACGCTGCTAAATCCGCTCTGGAAGAGGCGTTGCGGCTCGGGGATTTCCCAGGTAGTGAAGAAGCGCGACGTTTGCTGAAATCGCTCTGATTTTTAATGGTGTCGGTATTTTTTACAGGTACCTTCCATTGAAATCGGGTGGGAGGGAATAAGTCTATAGATGTCAAATGGATATGCGTGTGGGCACAAATATTGCTTTGCGTATGGTGGTCAATATTTACCCGCGGGAACAGCCGCGCTTCTGCAACAGATGTCCGGTTTACGAAGTTTATGGGGTTTGAAATGAAAAAATGATGGCAGTGTTGGTTGCGCTGACCTTTGAGCTCGACTCCGCCGCGCTGAAGACGATGAGTGACAACTATATTGGCGCAAAATTGAATTCCGATGGCACTTGGAATACCAGTCGAACGGATGTGTTGCCTAATGGTGCCGCCGCCTATATGCTTCAGTCAATTGCATACAATTACGACAAGGCAACACGTCAGATGACGGTTTGGTCGATCGGGGCGCTTTTCGCCCAACACCTCTACCACTGCTGGCATTGACAATGGTGACTTGTTCCTGCATTTCAATTTGGGTAGCGGCATAAATGTCGATGTTGTGTGGACTCTCTGAAAGACCGTTCGGATTTGTCGGAAGTCAAACCAAGGCATTGATTGGAATGACGGTTTTGGTTTTGTCTTCGATACCTCCAGCAAGCAGATTTATGGTGGCACCTTCGGTATCGAGTACGCGGGTCCGGGCAATTTCCGTAACACGTCTACCCCAGGTGGTTCGGGTAGTGGCTGGTCGGGAGACCGCGGTCGTAATGGCTGGGAAGTTGGCTATAAGTCCGGAGGCAAACTGATTTCCTCTGCGGCGACTGATAACCTGTTGGGTTTCTCGAGATGGTGGTAACTGACTTTACACCTTCGATATGTCTCGTCTGTCTTCTGCATGTTGGTATCAACAATCTGGATAGTCAATTGCGGAGTGGATCCCTTGATCTGAGCGCCCGCTGGACCATGAGTTGTGCGAATGATGTCTTGCAGTCACGTTTCACGATCCCTGAGCCTTCGATGCTGGCCTTGCTTGGACTGGGCCTGATCAGTGTTGCAGGATTGCGTCGCCGCGCCTGATCCGTATCAACGATACAAAAAACGGCCATCTTTTGATGGCCGTTTTTTTATTTCGCTGTCACGCATTTCATCTACAATCCCTGAGTTATTTACTGGTGATACAAAATGAGCAGATTGTTATCGATTCGAGAGTGCGGCCAGCGCGTGTGGCTGGATAATTTATCGCGGGCTTTGCTGCAGGAAGGTGAGTTGCAGCGACTGATCGACGCGGATGGTATTGCTGGCGTGACCTCCAATCCGGCGATTTTTTATAACGCGATTGCCAAAGATCCGCGTTATCAGGCTCAGTTGGCGGAATTGAAGGCGCAGCCGATCAGTGCCGAGGCGCGTTATGAGGCGCTGGTGATTCCGGATGTGCAGGCGGCCTGTGATCTGCTGGCCCCGCAATATCAGCAAACGGCCAAGGCGGATGGTTACGTGAGCCTAGAGGTGTCGCCATTTCTGGCAAACGATGAAGCTGGCACCTTGGTTGCTGCGCGTCGTTTGTGGCAGGCGGTTAACCGCCCGAATTTGATGATCAAGGTGCCGGCCACTGCTGCCGGTGTGGCGGCATTTGAGCAATTGATCGCAGAGGGTTTGAACGTCAATATCACCCTGATGTTTTCGCAATCGCATGTCGAGGCAGTGTTTGCAGCCTACATACGTGGTTTGCAGCAACGTTTAGAAAACGGACTGTCGGTTACCGGCATCAAGGCGGTAGCGAGCGTGTTCATGAGCCGTGTAGATACCCTGGTGGACAAACTGTTGCAGCAACAGGGCTCGGATGAGGCGCTGGTGTTGCGAGGTCAGGCTGCCGTTGCCATGGCCAAAAGGGCTTATCAGTATTATCAGTGGTTATTTAATGGTGATGCCTTTGCCCCCCTGCGAGCCGCTGGCGCGCTGCCGCAATATCTGTTGTGGGCAAGTACGGGTACCAAGAATCCTGCCTATAGCGACGTTTTGTATGTGGAAGAGTTGATCGGCCCGGAAACGGTGAATACGGCGCCCGATGCGACCTTGGCTGCGTTCCGTGATCACGGTGAATCGGCTGCTCGCTTGTTGCAGGATCATGACGAAGCCAATGCGGTGTTGGCGCGCCTGGCTGAGCTGGGTGTGGACATGCAGGCCGTGGGTGAGCAGTTGCAGCAGGAAGGCTTGCAGCTGTTTGATGAGGCCTTCGAGAAGTTATTGTCGCTGACGGCCTGAAGGCTGTTTGCCGTAGTAAATGAAAAAAGCGGCTAACGCCGCTTTTTTATTTGGCGGCCAGCGCTGTACGGTATCGTGGCCAGTCGAAATAGGGGCCAGGATCGGTTTTGCGTCCGGGGGCGATATCGGAATGTCCCTGAATGTCCTGTAGCGGATAGTGTTGTTGCAAGAGTTGTGTCAGTTGGTGCAGCTGCTGATATTGGGCGTCAGTAAATGCTTCGACATCCGAACCTTCCAGTTCAATGCCAATCGAAAAATCGTTGCAGCGTTGCCGGTTGTTCCATGTGGATTGACCGGCGTGCCAGGCGCGCTGGCTGCAGGGCACAAACTGGATCAGTTCGCCGTCACGGCGGATCAGGAAATGGGATGACACGCGTAGCTGATGGATTTCCCGATAGTAGGGGTGCGCGTCAGGGTCGAGCTGGTTGGTAAACAGTTCGATGATGCCATTGCCGCCATATTGCTGTGGCGGCAGGCTGATGTTGTGGATCACCAGCAACTCGATGGTGCCGCCTGCCGCCGGGCGCTGATCACAGTTGGGCGAGGCAATGAAGCGTGCCTGTTCAACAACACCGGCAGCATCCAGCGTCAAAGTCCGTGGCTTATTCATCGTCCGCTACGTTCACTTGCAGGGCAACCTGCGGATTGATAAACGGCTGCCCGGCCAACAGTTGCTGGTACATGTCCGGGTTTTTCCATTCCTGCTGCACCTGCTCCGAAAATACGATGGACTGTAGTGGAATCAGCCCCATGCGCGGATTGTAGGCGTCCGCACGGAAGCATTGGGCGTAGCCACTTTCGGTTTCGTGGACGATGATGGAATGCAATTGGATGTCTGGCTCGCCATTCTGCATCTGGGTGTTACCGAGTATTGCGTCGATCATCACGAAAAACAGGCGCGAGAACTGCTCCGCAGATGGCGATACCGGTATCGCGATCCAGCGTGCCGAGAATTGCTTGCAGTAATCAATGTAGACCGAGTCATCCTTGTCCCAGAAGGCGATCGCGTGGTCAAACGCATCGACGATATCGCGGATGGTGCCTTTCATCAGGCCAAAATCGTAGACCATCTGGCCATTGTCGAAAGCGTGGGCTTCCAGCAGGATTTCCACTTTGTAGCTGTGGCCGTGAATCGAGCGTCGGCAGCGGTCAGAGCTGCAGTTGCGCACGATGTGAGCGTTTTCAAAAGCGAATTTCTTGCGAATCAGCATGGTGGCCTGAGAGTAAGAGGGTTAGCGTAATTGTCCAACGATTCGGGCCAGTTCGGCAATCTTGCGAATACGCCAGTCAACATAAGCAGGGCGGCCATGGCTGGCGCTGATCCAGACGGTGCGCATGCCCAGTCGTTTGGCGGTAAACAGATTTTCAGCACTGTCTTCCACCATTACGCAGCTTGCCGGGCTTAGTTTGTGTTTGCGTAAAATGTAGCGGAAGCCATGCGGGTCGGGTTTAGGGCGATAGTCGATAGACTGCAGGCTGATCACATCGGCAAACAGATCGGCAATGCGTAATTGCCGCAGCACTGCTTCGGCATAGTGATTCGGGCCGTTGGTAAACAATATTTTCTGCCCCGGCAGGCGTAGCAGGGAATGACGCAAGGCGCGATCACTGCGCAACATTTGGGCCAGCGCTGGAAACTGGTGGGTGTGCCAGAGAAAATGTTCCGGATTGGTGCCATGATGTCGCATCAGTCCGCTGAGCGTGGCGCCGTAGCGTTTCCAGTAATCCATGCGCAACTGGTTGGCTGCCGCTTCGTCAAGATTCAGCTCTTGCTGCAGGTATTGCGTCATTGCCCGGTTGATGTGCGGGAAAATGTGTGGGTTGGCGTGATGCAGCGTGTTGTCGAGGTCGAAAATCCAGGTCGGCGACATGAAAAGGCCCAAAATAAAATGGCCGCAGATATTGCGGCCACTGGTCGATACGCTTGCCGTTATCAGCCGTGAATGTAGTGTTCCAGTTGCTCGATGACGAATTGCTGTTCGGCGATAGTTGCGCGTACCAGATCGGTAATCGACAACACGCCGACCACTTTGTTGTTGTCTATGACCGGCAGATGGCGGATGCGTCGCTCCGACATCAGGGCCATACATTCGTCGATGCTGCTGTCGAGGCGGGCAAAAACCACCTTGGCGGTCATGATGTCGCGGATCGGTGTCGACGCCGAGGTTTTGCCCTGCAATACCACTTTGCGGGCGTAGTCGCGTTCGGAAAAGATACCGACCAGAACTTCGTTTTCCATTACCAGCAAAGCGCCGATATCTTTTTCGGCCATCAACTGCAGTGCCTGGAAAACGGTGGAATCAGGCGACACCGCAAAAATGCCGGGTCGTAGTTTGTCCTGCAACAGCTGCTTGGCGTTTTTCATGCGATAGTCCTCCTCAAGATTATCGATTGCTGGTGGTATGGCTACCAGCAATTACTATAGCCGAAGCGCACGCCAAGTGCAGCCGTTGCCGCTTATTCCGCGCGGATCAGTGTGCCGACGCCTTCGTCGGTGAGAATCTCCAGCAGCAGCGCATGTTCTACGCGGCCATCGATGATCTGTACCGTGTTGACGCCATTGCGTACCGCCTCCAGGCAAGAGGCCAGTTTCGGTAGCATGCCGCCGGAAATCGTGCCATCTGCCACCAGCGCCTTGATTTTCGATTCGGTCAGGCCGGTCAGTAGCTTGCCGCTCTTGTCCAGTACCCCCGGGGTGTTGGTCATCAGAATCAGCTTTTCTGCCTTGAGGGTTTCCGCCAGCTTGCCGGCAACCAGATCGGCATTGATATTGTAGGCCTCGCCGTTTTCGCCCGCGCCAATCGGCGCAACTACCGGAATGAAGTCGCGTGTGTCCAGCAGCGAAACCAGCTCTGGGTCGATCGACACCACTTCACCAACCTGGCCGATGTCGATCTGTTCATCGCTGTCGCCACCTTGCAGGTACAGCTTCTTCGCCTTGATGAAGCCACCGTCCTTACCGGTCAGACCTACTGCACGGCCACCGTGCTGGTTGATCAGGCTGACGATTTCCTTGTTGACCAGTCCGCCCAATACCATTTCAACGATGTCCATGGTTTCGCGGTCGGTTACGCGCATGCCTTGAATGAATTCGCCTTGTTTGCCCACGCGTGCCAGCAGGTCGTTGATTTGTGGGCCACCACCGTGTACCACCACCGGATTCATGCCGACCAGTTTCAGTAACACCACGTCACGCGCAAAGCAGTCTTTCAGGTGTTCTTCGGTCATGGCGTTGCCGCCGTATTTGATGACGATGGTTTTATCGTTGAAACGACGGATGTAGGGCAGGGCTTCGGCCAGAATCGAGGCTTTTTCGCTGGCGGTTTGCAGGGAAATCGACATGGAGTTTTCCTATTGGAAGGCAACAGAACGGCAGGATTTTACACGTGAAATGTTGCGTCGCAGAACGGAAAGTTGATGTTTGCGAAAAGCAATTGACAGCGTAGAGTCAATTGCCTAAATTACTAAATAACCGTTCAGTTATTTTATGCGAAATGGCGCATCTATTGTCTGTCACCGATTCTGCTGTTGATTCGTCGGCCCGCTGGGTGCGACGCAAGGAAGCCCGCCCGGGAGAAATTCTCGAGGCGGCGTTGGCGTTGTTTGTTGAAAAAGGCTTTGTCGCGACCAAGATGGAAGACATCGCGCGCCAAGCCGGGGTGACCAAAGGTACGCCTTATTTGTACTTCTCCAATAAGGAGGAGATTTTCAAAGCCGTGGTGCGTGAGGCGATGCTGCCGAATCTCGAGCGTGCCGAGACCTTGTCGCGTAACCATGAAGGCAGTGCGTTCCAGTTGATTGAACGCGTGTTGACCGGATGGTGGGAAGGCATTTGTCTGACGCAGTTTTGTGGTATTTGCAAACTGGTGGTGGCTGAGTCCGGCAATTTTCCCGAGCTGGCGCAGTTTTTCTATCAGGAAGTGGTCGGACGCGGTCAGAAGCTGATCGAGGATGCCATCATGCAGGGTGTTGCCAGCGGCGAGTTCCGGCAGATGGATGTGAATAATTCGATGCGGGTGTTGTTTGCACCGGCATTGATGTCGATGATCTGGGAGCACTCTTTGGGCAAGTGTGAACAGGTCCCCATCGATAAAGAACGCTTTTTTGCCTGTTATCTGGATTTTCTGCGCCATGGTCTGCTGCAGCAGCCAAACAATAAAAATCATGAGGAGCACTGAGATGTTTTCGAGCCGTCAACCACTCGTGTTGTGGAGCGCGTTGTTATTGGGTGTGCTGGCCTTGAACGGTTGCGAGCGCAAGCAGGAAGTCGCGGCCGAGATCCGTCCGGTGAAAACCCAGCAGGTAAAGCTGCAGCCTTTGGCTAGCGAATCGAGTTATTCCGGCGAAGTTCGCGCGCGTTACGAAACACGTCTGGCTTTCAGGGTCGGCGGCAAGATCACCGCGCGGCTGGTAGAGGTGGGGCAGGAGGTGAAAGCCGGGCAGTTGCTGGCACGACTGGATCCACAGGATCTGCAGTTGTCGGTGATGGCAAAGCGGGCGCAGCGCGATGCGGCCAAGGCTGATTTTGAAAAGGCCAAGGCCGATCTGGATCGTTATGCCCATTTGCTGGAGCGCAAATTCATCAGTCCTGCCGAGTTTGATCAGCGTCGCTTGGCTTTCGAAGCTGCGCGTTCGCGTTATGAGCAGGCCGAGGCTCAATTGTCATTTGATTCGAATCAGGCAGCGTATTCCGCATTGGTTGCAGATCACAATGGCGTCGTGACGGGTGTTGATGCTGAGGTAGGGCAAGTGGTTGCACCTGGGCAAAGCGTAGTACGGGTTGCGCGGCTGGATGAGAAAGAAGTGCTGGTCAGTGTGCCAGAATCGCGGGTGGAAGAGCTGCGCGGCGTGCAGAACCTGAAGGTGGTGTTGTGGGCCAATCCCGGCAAGGTTTACAGCGGGCGCTTGCGTGAAATCGCGCCGGATGCGGATCGCATGACGCGTACTTACGCTGCCAAAGTCTCCATGCTTGATGCCGACGCCTCGGTGCGTCTGGGCATGACTGCGAATGTGCTGCTGGGCGAGGTGGGTAAGGTATCGGCAACCCGACTGCCAATGTCGGCCTTGATTCAGCGTGGCAAGCAGCCGCAGGTCTGGGTGGTGGATGCCAAAACCAGTAAGGTACACGCGATACCGGTCAAGGTGGGCGATTACATCGAAAACGATGTGATGGTGTTGTCGGGCTTGCAGGAAGGTGCGCGCGTGGTAACGGCTGGCGCTGCATTACTGTTTGAAGGGCAGAAAGTGAAACTGATGGATGGGGCCCACTGATGAAAGGCTTCAATCTGTCGGAGTGGGCGCTGAAACATCAGTCGCTGACTCAATTCTTCATTGTGGTGGTGGCGGTTTTCGGTCTGTTCTCGTATCGCCATCTGGGGCAGGCGGAAGATCCTTCTTTTACCTTCCGCACCATGGTAGTGTGGGTGGTGTGGCCGGGTGCCTCTACCCGTGAGGTGGAGCAGCAGCTAACCGATCGTATCGAGCGCAAGTTGCAGGAAACGCCGGGGCTGGACAATCTGATCAGTTATTCGGCTCCGGGTGAAGCGACCATCATTGTCAACCTGCGTGATGATGTGAATCCGAAAAAGGTCGCTGATGCCTGGTATCAGGTGCGCAAGAAAACTGAAGATATCAAACTGACGCTGCCCGCCGGTGCCATCGGTCCGTTCTTCAACGATGAGTTTGGCGACACTTTTGGCAACGTCTATGCCTTTACTGCGGACGGATTTTCCTACGCCGAGCTGAAGGACTATGTGGATGCCGCGCGGCAAACCATGCTCAAAGTGCCGGATGTGTCCAAGGTAGAGGTGCTCGGAGTACAGGACGAAAAAGTATACGTCGAAGTTGCACCGTCAAAAATCGCCATGCTCGGCATCGATCCCGGGTTGATCATGGGAGCGTTGCAGGCGCAGAACGTGTTGATGCCGGCAGGTTTCGTCAATACCGGTACTGATCGTGTGCATTTGCGCCTGACAGGTGAGTTTTCCAATCTCGACAGCATTCGCAATATCGGTATTACCGCTCAGGGGCGCGTTTTCCGCCTTGGGGATATTGCCAAAATCTACCGTGGCTATTCCGATCCGGCTGATCCACGCATGCGTTTTAACGGCAAACCTGCGCTGGGCTTGGCGATCTCGATGCAGGCGGGCGGCAATATCATTGCCCTTGGCGAAAACCTGGAAAAACGCATTGCCGACGTGCGTCGTTCCTTGCCGGTGGGCATTGAGGTCTCAAAAATCCATGATCAACCTAGCGTGGTTAAAACCTCGATCAACGAGTTTGTGAAAACCCTGGCCGAGGCGGTGATTATCGTGCTCGCGGTGAGCTTCTGGAGTCTTGGCTTACGCACCGGTGCGGTGGTGGCGCTGGCGATTCCGCTGGTGCTGGCGATGACTTTTGTTGCCATGGATATTTTTGGCATCGATTTGCAGAAAATTTCGCTCGGGGCGCTGATTATTTCACTGGGTCTGCTGGTGGATGATGCCATTATTGCGGTGGAGATGATGGCTCTGAAGCTGGAGCAGGGGTGGGATAAATTCAAGGCGGCGACCTTTGCCTATACATCTACCGCAATGCCGATGTTGACTGGGACCTTGATCACCGTTGCCGGCTTTCTGCCGGTGGGCCTGGCCAAATCGGCTGCCGGCGAATATACCTTTTCCATGTTTGCCGTGGTGTCGATTGCGCTAATGGCGTCCTGGGTGGTGGCGGTGTTGTTTACCCCCTATATCGGCTATCGCATTCTGCGAGTGCATAAAGTGGATGCCGACGCGCTGGATGCCGTGTACCGCAAGCCCTTCTACATGCGTTTCCGTGCGCTGGTCGAATGGTGTGTGCGTTTCCGCTGGATCGTGATTGGAACCACGATCGCTCTGTTCATGGCATCCATCTATTTGTTCCAGTTTGTGCAGCAGCAGTTCTTCCCGGCCTCTACTCGCCCCGAGTTGGTGGTGGATATGTGGTTGCCTCAAGGCTCATCGGAAAAAGCATCCTTGGCAGAAGTGCAGAAGCTGGAAAAACTGCTGGCCAAGGATAAGGATGTCGACAATATGGTCGCGTACATCGGTGCGGCCTGGACCCGTTTTGTGCTGGTAATGGATCAACCGCCCTCGGCGCCGCACTATGTGCAGATCGTAGTCACTGCCAAATCCACCGAAAGCCGTGAGCGACTGCTGGGTAAGCTGCGAGGTTTGTTTGCAAAGGAATTCCCGCAGGTATTGTCGCATGTGGCGCGTTTGCCGAACGGCCCGCCGGTTGGTTTTCCGGTACAGTTCCGCGTCAGCGGGGATGACCCGTTTGTGTTGCGCAAACTGGCTGCAGACGTTGCCGAAGTGATGCGCAAGAATCCACATACCCGCGATGTGAACCTGAACTGGAACGATTTGTCGAAAAACATGCGCCTGGAAATCGATCAGGACAAGGCGCGGGCGCTGGGCGTGAACACCCAGAATCTGTCGCAGTCGCTGTCGTCCTTGCTGAATGGCGTGCCGATTACGCAGATGCGTGAGAAGGACAAATTGATCGATATCGTGCTGCGTGCAACACGGGATGGCCAGACGACCAATCTTGGCAATTTGAAGGACATCAACGTATACACTGCCAATGGCCGTTACGTGCCGCTATCGCAGATTGTCACGCCGCGTTTCGATATGGAAGAGGGCGGTATCTGGCGGCGCAATCGGGTGCCGGAGATTACCGTTCGGGCAGAAATCCCTGATCATATGCAGGCACCAACCGTGACGGCGATGATTGATCCGCAATTGCAATCGATCCGCGATCGCTTGCCGGAAGGCTACAAGATCGAGATCGGCGGGGCACAGGAGTCCAGCGAAAAATCGCAGGCTTCGATCAATGCGGTGATGCCGTTGATGTTGCTGGCAGTGACAACATTGCTGATGCTGCAGCTGCAGAGTTTCTCGCGCACTGTGTTGGTGTTGCTGACTGCGCCGTTGGGCATTATCGGCGTGGCTGCCGCGTTATTGATCGGCAATCAGCCGTTTGGCTTTGTCGCCATGCTGGGTGTGATTGCGCTGGCGGGGATGATCATGCGCAACTCGGTGATTCTGGTCGATCAGATTCGACAGGATGTTGAATCTGGGCTGCATCCATGGGATGCGGTGATCGAATCCACGGTGCGTCGTTTCCGTCCGATTGTATTGACCGCAGCTGCGGCGGTTCTGGGTATGATTCCGCTGTGGCGCAGTACCTTTTATGGGCCGATGGCAGTTGCCATCACTGGCGGTTTGCTGGTGGCGACGATTCTGACCCTGTTGTTTGTTCCTGCGTTGTATGCGGCATGGTTCCGCATCAACAAGCCGGAATGAGTGTGTTTCAACCGAATTGGCCGTAATGTTTGATGGCTGTAATCAGGAAAAATCCATGACTCTTTCTACCCGCAAAACCCGGCTGGTGCTTGCCACTGTTGCGGCACTGGGTATTTCAACGCTGGCGCAGGCAGACGATCTGCTGAGCATCTACCGTGAGGCGCAACGCAATGATCCAAGCTTTGCCGCTGCTCGCTACGGGCTGGAGGCCGGGCGCGAGAAAGTAAGCCAGGCTAAATCGCAGTTGTTGCCACAAGTGGGGCTGGGCGGAAAATGGAACCGCATTTACGGCAGCTATGATCCGGGCAATCCTGATCCGCTGCTGCGCGTGCAGAAATTTGATTACTCAGGCAATAGCGGCAACCTCAATGTGCAGGCTTCTCAGCCGCTTTATCGGCCGCAATATGGTGTTGCCGTAGATCAGGCCGGCGCCTCAGTCTCGCTGTCGGAGCTGCAATACAAGGGGAGTGAGCAGCAACTGATTTTGCGTACCGCTCAGGCGTATATGGATGTTTTGCAGGCGCGAGACAAGGTGACGCTGGCTGCTGCGCAGAAAGAGGCTTTTTCCGAGCAGTTGGCGCAAGCCAAAAAGCGCTTCCAGGTAGGGGTTGCAACCATTACCGATACCTATGAAGCGCAATCACGTTATGACCAGACCGCAGCGTTGGAGATTGTAGCGCGCAACGATCTGGTGGTGAAAACCAATGCCTTGTCGCAGTTGATTGGCAAGCAACCGGGCTGGTTGTCGAGCCTGGATCAGAAGATGAAGCCGCAGTTGCCAGCGCCTGCGAATGTGGATGCGTGGCTGGACAAGTCGTTGAAAGACAATGTCCAGTTGCAGTCGCAATTGCAACTGGAGCAGATCGCCAAGTATGAGGTTCAGCGCAACAAGGATGGCCACAAGCCGACGCTGGATCTGGTTGGCAGCTATGGCAACACTTGGGATATTGCCGGTATCGCCAAAAATGGCGGTACTGACCAGACCCGCGTTGGCCTGATCGGCCTGCAGTTGAACGTGCCCTTGTATACCGGTGGCGGGCTGAGTTCAAAAGACCGCGAGGCAGCAGCCAACTTTGAAAAAGCCAAAATGGAGACCGAAGCCAAGCGGCGCGAGGTGGAGCAGAATACCAAGTCGGCATTTCTGGGTATGACCAACGGTGCGGCGCAGATTGCTGCATTGGAGCAGGCACTGATTTCCACGCAAAGCCAGCTGGATGCCACCAAAACCGGGCAGCAGGTTGGTGTGCGTACCAACGTCGATGTGCTGAACGCGCAACAGCAATATTACGAAGCGCGTTTTAACCTGCAGAAGGCGCGTTACGATTATCTGATGGCCTCCTTGTTTCTGGCTGCCGCGTCTGGTGATCTGACGGAAGAACATCTGCTGGCGATCAATAAGCAGCTGGTTGAAAAACAGTAACCCCTGTTCTGTTGTTGCTTCAGGCCCGGCTTCTGCCGGGCTTTTTCATGTGTGGCAAGTGCGCACTCGTTTTGGTCTGAGCAGTTTCCCGGCTATACATATACGATGGCCTACTCTGCTCCTTCATATGTATAAACCCACGCGTAGCGACTATTTAACCGGCGCGTTGAGCTTGCTGCTGGCCGGCTTGATGGTTTGGCAGACGCCAACGATGTCGATGCTGGATCGCACGCTCTACGATCAGTCGATGCGGCTGGCGACGGAGATGCCGTCGCCGCGCGTGGCGGTGATAGCGAATGATGCGAATAGTGACGGCCAGCCCGGACAGGGGGCTTGGTCGCGTGAAAGCGAGGCGCGCCTGATGGAGCGACTGGCAAGCGCCGGTGCCAAGGTGATTGCGTATACCGCGCCGATGACCATACCCCAATCCGAGTCAGGGTTGAGTCATATCGAGCGCATTCAGCGTTTGTACACCGCTTCCAGCCGCAGTTTTGCCGAAGCCGGGCTGAACCGCTTGCCGGCAGAGTATGAGCAGATGGAGGCCGCGCTGCGGCAGGCGCGTCTTGCGCTTGATGTCGATACTCGCCTGGCTGCCAGTTTCAGCAAGGCAGGCAACGTCTGGCTGCCATTGGCAGCTGTTCCAAAAGCTGCTCAGGTTGTCGACGCTCAGTTGCCGCAGTTGCTCAAAGCCGCTGCGGGGCAAGCCGTCTGGTTGCAGACGGTGGATTCGGCCGACTCGGTGTTGCGGCAGCAATCGCTGTTGAACCACAACGGGACCCCGCTGCAGCCGTCGCTGGCATTGGCGCTGGCGGCGCGCAGCCTCGATCTGCCGCTGGCCGAGATGCATTTTGACCCGGTCCAGCGCAGGCTGCAGCTTGGCGCGCTCAAGTTCGCCACTGATGACGCTGGCCGTATGTGGGGACGTTTTTATGCCGGGCAGTCGGGCAAGCCGGCTATTGCCATTGATTCATCCCGTGACATTCTCAGTGGCAAGGTTTCTGCTGAAAAATATCGCGATCATATTGTTTTGATTGGCCCTGTTTCGGCAGACCAGGGATTGGCCGTAAAAACACCGCTGGCAATCGATATGTCGCCGGTAGTGGCCTTGGCACATAACGTATCCAGCATATTGCAGCAGGATGGCTACAGTCGCCCGCCATGGGCCGACTGGACAGGGCTGGGAGCCGGGCTGCTAGTGTGTTTATACTTGCTGCTGGCGTTGCCGCACCTTTCTTCTGTGGCTGGGCTGTTGAGTAGCTCACTATTATTTGGATTGCTGCTGCTGGCTGAATTGTTGCTGTTGCTCAGTCTGCGTGTGTGGCTGCCGTTAGGTGGTGCTGCCAGTGTGTTGCTGTTGGGGCAGGTGATGTTGTTATTGGCTCGGGGCTTGATGGCCGAAGCCGGTATCGGCCCGGCGACAAACGCGGGTCAGCGCTTGGTGGCTCAGTCTCTCTTGGCTCGGGGGCAGCTGGATGCGGCATTTACCGCTTTGCGACAATGCCCGCTTGATGAAGCTCTGTTGGAACCGCTGTATAACCTCGGTTTGGCATTCGAGCGTAAAGGGCAGTCAGCTCAGGCGCTGAACGTATTTGAATATATGAGCAGTCTGCGCCGCGATTTCCGGGATGTATCGCAGCGCATGCTGCGCCTGCAGAAACCTGCCGCGCCAGCAAACGCTGTTGGCGCCAAAGTGGGCTCATCTGAGCCAGCCGCAGTGGCTGCCCAAACGTTGCAGCTCGGGCGTTATCAGATCGAGAAAGAGTTGGGTAAAGGCGCAATGGGGGTGGTGTATCTCGGGCGCGATCCGACTATTGGCCGGGTGGTGGCGATCAAGACCATGGCGCTGGCGGAGGAGTTTGACAGTGCGGATCTGGATGAGGTGCGCAAGCGTTTTTTCCGCGAGGCAGAGACGGCGGGCCGGTTGAGCCACCCGAATATTGTCACCATTTACGATGCTGGCGAGGAGCATGATCTGGCGTATATCGCCATGGAATTTCTCAAGGGGCGTGATCTGAGCGTGTTTACAGCATCGGATCATTTGCTGCCAGCGCGCCGCGCGCTGGAAATCGCGATTCAGGTTGCGGAGGCGCTGGATTATGCCCATGGCCAGAATGTGGTGCATCGTGATATCAAACCGGCCAATATCATGTATGAGCCCGAGGCAGGTATGGTCAAAGTGACCGATTTTGGCGTGGCGCGGATTACCGATGCCAGCAAGACCAGAACCGGCATGGTGCTGGGGACACCATCGTATATGTCGCCGGAACAGTTGTCAGGCAAGAAGGTCGATGGCCGTTCCGATTTGTTTTCGCTGGCGAGCACGCTGTTTCAGCTGCTCACCGGCAAG
>JAXMFR010000030.1:0-39411 GCA_046347685.1 Chitinivorax sp. | reverse complement strand
GCTTCTTGCCCCTTTTAGGGGCTAACAAACTAAAGCCCCCGGCTTTGCCGGGGGATACTTACATTGAGCGGTGTGGTCTTGCGCACATCGCCCCACTCGATCACTTCGCCGGATTTGATCGCCTCCTGCGCCAGCTCCTCGCGCATCAACGACATGCCAACCCCGGCTTTCACCAGCGCCAATGTAGTGCTCTCCTGATCCAGCTCGAACACCTTTTGCGGTGAAATATTCTTTTCGCGAAACAACTCGGTGCTGAGCTTGTTGTAGGAATTGAACTGGTTGATCCAGACCCACGGCAGCTTGCCGACATCTTTCCAGTTGGCCGATTGCAGCCTTTCCTTCCAGGCGCTGGGCGCCACCACGCAAAACGTCAGCTCGCGCAACACCAGGCTGTGCACATTGACATAGGGGTTCTTGCCGATGAAAAAACCGGCATCGAGATTTTTCTTGCGCACATCGTTAAGCACCGAGCCGGAAATGCTGTGAAATGTGTGCACATCCAGCAGGGGAAACTGCTGATGCAATTCAACCAGAAAATCCGCCAGTCGCAAGACGTCGGGATCGCCCACCGTACCCAGGCGAATCTTGCCGGTCAGCTGCCCATGCATGCCCTTGGCCAGCTTCAACATGCCGCGTGCACCGGCAATCAACTGCTCAGCCTGGGGTAGCAACATCGCTCCCGCCTTGGTCAACAACACACCGCCCGCAGTGCGTTCAAACAGCGGCAACCCCAGCTCTTCTTCCAGTGCCTTGATCTGTGCGGTTACGGCGGGCTGCGACAAATGCAGGATTTCCGCAGCCTGGGTCAAATGCCCCTGCTGCGCCACCGCAACAAACGTGCGCAATTGGTAAATTTCCATCGAAGAGTGCACTCCTCCAGCTAATCGGCTACATCGCAGCCGCAGCCAGTACATTGCCGACTGCGTTGATTTTATTGATGTATATTGGTCTGTCGGCGCGACAAAGGCAAGCTGCCTGATAAGGCCCTGCAGGGCGCCGAGCACCTTGGCGCAAACAAGAGCTTTTGCATATATTGAAGTTGCTGCAGACGCCGCCAAAGCCGGCTAAAATATGCGCATGGAATTTTATCGCTACCCGCCCACTGGCGGAGACAGCTTCTCAACTCATTAAACCACTGACCGCGCAGTGGCGGAGAAAAAACTTGAATCCATTCCGAATGACCCTGTTGTCGCTTACGCTGGCGGCAGGATTGAGCCTGTCTGGCTGCAGCACCTTCCGCAGCTACAATAATGAAATGTCGGCCGCCACTGCCAGCGTGGGCACCGGCCGGGTTGATCTGGCCTTGACGCGCCTGGAAGAAAACAACAAGGGCGACGACAAAGAGCTGCTGTATTTCATGGAAAAAGGCCAGTTGCTGCAGCTGAAAGGCGATTTGCCGGAGAGTACGACCGCCTGGCTGGGCGGCGATGAAAAAATCCGCATTTGGGAAAACGAGTACAAAACCGACCCGAACAAGATGCTCGGTGATTTTGCCAGCTATCTGCTGAATGACAACTCGCGCCGCTACGAAGGCCAGGACTACGAAAAAGTCATGCTGTCGACGCTGCTGGCCGTGAATCACGCGGCACAGGGCCGCCTGGACGACGCACGGGTGGAAATCAAGAAAACCCACGAACGCGAGGCGCTAATCGCCGAGATGCGTGCCAAGCAGATTGAAAAGGTAGAAGCCGAGGCGCAATCGCGTGACGTGAAAACCCAGTACAAGGACCTCAAGGGTTATCCGGTGGAAACCCTTGATGACCCGGAAGTCACCGGGCTGAAGAACAGCTACCAGAGCGCTGTCAGCCACTATCTCGCCGGCTTCGTCTATGAGGCACTGGGTGAGCCAAGCCTGGCTGCACCGGGCTACCGCAAGGCAATCGAACTGCGCCCCAACGTCAAGATTCTTGAAGATGCACTGGCGCAGGTAGACAGCCGCCGCAAAAGCATCAAACCCAACGAAACAGACGTTTTGTTCCTGGTAGGCGTAGGTAACGCCCCGGCCAGACAGTCGATGAATATTCCGTTGCCGTTCCGCTGGAATGGGCAATGGAATGCCACCTCGATCTCGTTCCCGCTGATTCGCCCGGACAGCGCGCTGGTATTGCCAGGCAGCCTGCAACTGAGTGGTGTAGGCAATGTGCCGCTGAGCTCGATTACCAGCATTGACGCCATGTCGCGCCGCGCGCTGAAGGACGATATGCCGGGCATCATCCTGCGCTCGACCATCCGCGCAGTTGCCAAGGGTGCCGCCACCAAGGAAATCAACGACCGGGCCGGTGCCGTAGCCGGCCTGATTGCAACGATTGCCTCGGTCGCATCGGAACGCGCCGATGAACGCATGTGGCGCTCGCTGCCATCGCAACTGGCGATCGGCCGGGCAATTCTGCCGCAAGGCAAATACACGCTGACCATTGCCACACCAACCGGCCCACAGAGCAGTGAATTGGTAATTGGCGGCAAACATGCGATTATTCCGCTGCGCACATCCGCTGGTGCGCTTTACCTGACTCAGCCCAATGTGCCGGCACCGGTGACCATGGCAGCGACAGAACCCGTAGAACCTCCTGCCGCCGCTGCTACCAACAATGGCAAGAACAGCAAGAAAAAGAAGAAGTAATCAGCCCCTTTTCGATAGGCAAGTAACAGGAGTAAGCATTCATGAAAGCAATCCGACTGGCCCTGATCGCCGCAACCGCTGCATTCTCCCTGTCTGTGCAGGCAGCGGGCATTGCCGACAAGCTGGAACAGCTGGGCGAAATGACCTACCTGAAGGTAACCGAAATGCGCGTCGCCAAGCGCGATGGCCTGCTGGCAGTGCAAGCGGAAGTCACCAATACCGATTCCAGCAATCAGCAGCTGTATTACCGCTTCAAATGGCTGGATGAATCCGGCTTCAGCGTCTGGGGCGAGGAAGCATGGAAACCGGTGATCATTTACGGCAAGCAGAAGAAGCTGATCAATGAAATCGCCCCTACCCCGCGCGCCAGCGACTTCCGCATGGAAGTTCAAAGCCCGAAGAACTCCGCAGGCAGCAGCGACAACAGCCCACCCTCGTCCAGCTACGGCGGCGGCAACTGATTTATCACTTAGCGACCAAAATTAATTGAACAGGAGTTTTACGATGTCGATGCGACACACCCTCAAATTGGCCACTGCAGCCGCCACTACTGCACTGATCATGGCCGGCTGTGCCACCAACTCGCCAACTGTCGGCGGCGGAAATGTTTCCTACGGCGATGCCAAGGCGGTTGAAACCGTAAGCAATGAGTTCGGCTCGACCGATCTGCAGATGATTGCCGAAACCATGGCCCGCTCGCTGGCGCAACACCCGGTAATGCGTGATCGCCCGTACATCACCCTGGCCGAAGTGAAGAACAAGACCAGCGAATACATCGACACCCGCAATATCACCAACTCGATCAAAACCCAGTTGATGAAATCCGGCGCACGTTTTGTGACCGATAACGCCACCATGGATGCACAAACTGACGAACTGATGCGTCAGAACCAGTCGGGCCTGTACGCCAAGAGCAAATCGGCGAAAACCGGCAAGATGCAAGGCGCCAAATACCTGCTGACCGGTGAGATCACCTCGATCACCAAGCAGAACAAAGACGTGAAGGATGTGTTCTACAAATTCACGCTGATGCTGAAGAACGTCGAGGAAGGTATCGACGAATGGCAGGATGAAAAAGAAATCCGCAAAACCAGCAAACGCTGATTGCCAGACCGGTTTGCCAGCCCCGCTTCGACGGGGCTGAATTTCATGTAAAGGATACATCCATGTTGAAACGCACCGCCGCCCTGCTGAGCGGCCTGTTGTTGACTGCTGTGGCCCATGCCGCCGAACCGAAAATCGCCGTCACCGATCTGACCTATGAAGAAAAAGTCAGCCAGTATTTCCGTGTAGTGGCTGCCAGCAACAAGTCTTCCGTCAATGCATCGGAAAGCTACCGCGAACGCGACAGCGACTACAGCTCGTCGGCTTCCGGCCGTAGCAAGCTGAACGCCAAAAGCGAAAGCCAGTATTTTGAAGCCGAAGGCACCTACACCTACATCGACCGCGGCGAGCTGCGCAAATTCACCGCCGACATCAAGGGTGAAATGCTCAAATCCGGCGTCTATCGCGTCACCCAGGCCAAGCCCTATACCGCGAAAGACAAGGAAAAAATCTACGACGTGATCGACCGCATCAAGAAAGGCATGTATCCGAATGCCGATTATGTGTTGTTCGGCAGCGTCAGCAATCTGGAATGGCGCAACGAAGGCGGCATGGTGCAGGGTGCGGGCAAAGCCACCCACGTATTGAGCCTGGAACTGGTGGCCGATTTCAGCCTGATCAACACCAAAACTTATGAAGTGAAAGCCGCATTCAGCGCCATGGGCGAAGGCCAGGATGTCAAAATCCTCAGCGGCACCAATGTTGCCGTGCCCAACCGCAGCAAGGTGATCATGGAAGTATCGAAATCGCTGGGCGAAGATGTGGCGCGCCAGTTGCAAGAACAGTTCGACCCGAGTGTGAAACACTCCTCATCCAGTCGTCGTAGCAGCCGCAGCAGCACCGAAGTGATCGAGCAGAAGAGCGAAGAAGTGATGATTCTGAAATAAGCCGGCAACAACCGCCGCGGGGGCATGGCTGAACCGGCCCGGCGGCGAGTTTTTGCACACAGGAAACCTGATGCATCGATACACCCTCGCCATTCTGGCCACGCTCTTTGGCAGCAACCTCCACGCACTAGATAGCCAGCATGCGGGCAGTTATGCAGTGATTCACCGCGACGGACGCCTGACCGACATGCTGATTCATGTATCACAGCAAGACGGCCAATGGCGCCTGGAGCAGCGCAATGTCGACGGCAGTTGGAAGGACGTCAGCTGCGGCCGCAACTGTCGGCTTCAGGATTCAACCGAAACAGACGTCAAAACGCTGATCAGCGCGATGGAGCGCGAACAGTCGCACTTCGAATGTATTCAGAATATGGCCTTTGCCTTTTGTGGCTATCAGTCGCGGCAAAACCCGGCACAGAATGGGCAACTGATGTCGATGCGGCTGACAACGCCGCCGACACTGGTGCACCTGAAAAAGCTCAGTAACGAGCGCTATGACGAATATTTCCCCGGCGACCCGCCCAATATGTTTGAAACAGCCCGGTATATTGCCAGCCAGGAAGGGGTGGCGGCATTTACCGAGCGCTATTGGCGCTACCAACCACACAAGGCATTTGCTGCATCCGCCGATGGGGCTTGGGGGCATAGCGGTACGGCCATGAGCAGTCCGCAGCACGCCATCGACAGCGCCATGCGCTTCTGCGAACGCTCGCGCCAGCAGGCTGGCCAGATCGCCCGCTGCATCATTGTCAACCTCAACGGCCAATGGCAGCAGCCAGCCAAGACCAGAGCCAAGGCCGTTACACAATAACTCTGCAAGCCAATCCAGGAGCGGCCTGCAACCTTGCCTGCAGCGCACGCCAGGATTGCCCTACAGCCCGATGTGTTTTATCCGCGCAACAGCACGGCCAGCAACAGCAACAGCGGATAGGGAAAAGCCACCGTTGGTCGCAACGCCGAGCGGGCGTACTCCTGCAACAACCCGAACGTGCCGGGGCGTTGTGCCAGCCATTGCGAATGCAGCTGGCAAGCCTTGCCACCGTCCGCCTCGCCGGCAGCCAGCATCTGCTCGACCAGTACAATCCGCTCACCCAGCCGCGCCTGCGAAGTGCGGAAAATGCCCTCCTGCAGCCACAGCAGCAGCAACAAGGCCGGCACCAGCCAAGGCAGCAGGCTGCCGGCGTTCAGCGTCAGCACGATGGCCGCCAGTTTCAGCCACAAGGCAGAGTGTTCATAACGTTCGATATTGTTCTGCAGCGTGTTCCATTCCTGCTGCAGGCCGGTGTCGCTACTCATAAAGTTTCCCTGATTCTTAATCAACAAGATTGCGGCGGTCGGCGCGGCGCCGGTATTCGTTCGGTGTATTGCCGGTGATGCGTTTGAACAGTTTGGCAAATGCCGCACGGTCGGCGTAGCCCACGCCCAGCGCAATCTGCTCCACCGGCACGTCGCTCTGCGCTAGCCGCGTTTCGGCAGCGCAAATGCGCAGGCGCTGCAGATAGTCGTTTGGCGTTAATCCCGTGGCCAGCTTGAAGCGCCGCAGCAAGGTGCGCGGCGACAGATACACCTGCTGCGCCATCAGCTCCAGCGTGATCGGCTGCGCAAACACGCCATCCAGCCAGCGCTGCAATTTGGCGATGGCAGCATCGCCATGCTCGGTGCCGGGCAGACGTGGTGCAAACTGTGTCTGCAGCCCTCGCCCATGCTCGAACACCAGCGTATTCGCCACCTGCCGCGCCAGCCATTCCCCGCCTTCGCGGGCAATCAGATACAGGCATAAATCCAGCGCTGCCAGCGCACCGCCCGAGCAGTATAAATTGCCATCGTGCGTCAGCAACTGCTCGATGTGCAAAGCCACCTTTGGGAACAGCCGGCGAAACTGCGAGGCCAGTGCCCAGTGGGTGGTGGCGCGGCGTCCGTCGAGCAAGCCCGCCCCCGCCAGCAGAAAAGCCGCGCTACACAGGCTGGCACGTTGTTGCTGCGGCGCTGGCTGGCGCAACCAGTCAAGCAAGGGCTGATTCTGCGCCAGGGCGACATCCACGCGAGCGCCGATTGCCGGCAGCAGCAGGATATCTGCTTCCGAGGCCAAGGTCAGATCACCATCCACGCTTAAACTGCCCAGCGCACTGGGCACCGCCGCACCATCTACACTGACTTTGAGCAGGCGAAACACCTCGCGCCCGGCGTGCAGATTGGCGGCCTGAAACGCATCGCTGGCCAGCGCCAGGCTGGAGGCAACAGTTTGCGGACATAGATACAGCGCAACAGATGTCATTTGCCACTCGCCAGCCAACCCAGATTGGCGATTATAGCCACAATAATGTCATTATCGCCAATAACAACCTTGGCTGCGGCCACGCATAATGCAGCCATACCTTTCACGTACAGGAAACCCGCCATGCACCCGAACGCCGCCCTGATTCAGCAGTTCTACCAAGCGTTTCAACAACTGGATGCGGAACGCATGGCCAGCTGTTATCACCCGGAGGTACGTTTCTCCGATCCGGCTTTTCCCGATCTGCGTGGCAGCGAAGCCGCCGACATGTGGCGCATGCTGGCAAGCCGGGCACAGGATTTTTCGCTCAGTTTCAGCGATGTCAGCGCCGACGATCAGCGCGGCCAGGCCCACTGGATCGCCAGCTACACCTTTTCGCAAACCGGCCGCACCGTGGTCAACAGGATTCAGGCCCGTTTCGAGTTTCGCGATGGCAAGATCATTCGCCATGTCGACAGCTTTGATCTGTGGCGCTGGGCACATCAGGCGCTGGGGTTGAAAGGCTTATTGCTGGGCTGGACGCCGCTGGTGGGCAATGCCATCCGCAAACAGGCAGCCAAAGGGCTGGCGCAATTCCGGGCGCGCAAAACCGCGGCCTAACCCTGCTGGTAAGCGTGGTGTTGCGGCTGCGGTAGCGACAGGTGAGGAGCGACGGCATAAACGATCGGGCTGCCATTTGCCGGCTCGGGCATCTATATTGTGGTGAGGACACCCTCAGGAGCCTCACCCATGTTTGGTCGCAAACACCTGCAAAAAATTGCCCAGCTGGAACAGCAGCTGGACCACGCCCATGCCGTTCTCAGCGCGCTGGATCGCTCCACGGCGGTGATCGAACTGGCGCTGGACGGCACCATTCTTGCGGCCAATCAGAATTTCTGCAGCACCATGGGCTACAGCAGCAGCGAACTGCAGGGTCAGCATCATCGCCGCCTGTGTGAAGACAGCTTTGCCCATGGCAGCGAATACACCGATTTCTGGGCCCGCCTGCGTGCCGGCGAGTTCTATCAGGGCACCATCAAGCGGCGCCACAAAAACGGCCAGGCCATCTGGCTGGAAGCGACCTACAACCCGGTGCTGGATGCCACCGGCAAAATCAGCCGAGTTGTGAAATTTGCCCATGACGTCACACACAAGGTGGAAGAAGCGTCACGCATGCGCGCCATGGTGGACGCCATCGAACGCTCGATGGCCGTGATCGAATTCACGCTGGATGGCATCGTACTGCGCGCCAACGACAATTTCCTGCGAACCATGGGCTACAGCCAGGAACAGGTCGTCGGTCAGCACCACCGCATGTTTTGCGCCAGCGATTTTGCCCATAGCCAGGAATACAGCCGCTTCTGGGCCAATCTCGGGCGCGGGGAATTTGTGTCCGGGCAATTTGCCCGCGTCAACAGCCGTGGCCAGGATATCTGGCTGGAAGCCAGTTACAACCCGGTGTTCGGTCCGGATGGCAAGGCCAGCAAGATCGTCAAATTTGCCAGCGATATTACTCAGCAAGTGCAGCGCCACCAAGCCGAAAAGCAGAGTGTTGCCACTGCCTACGATGTCGCACAGGAAGCCAGGGCTATATCGCAAAGCGGTGAAAGCATCATCCTCGACACCGTGGCAAAAATGCAGTCGATTGCCGACATCGTTGGGCAGTCGGCAAGTCTGGTTGGCGCGCTAGGCGAGCAAACTGCACAGATTAACTCGATTGCCAATACCATCAAGGAAATCGCCGACCAAACCAATCTGCTTGCGCTGAACGCTGCCATTGAGGCCGCACGCGCCGGGGAAAGCGGCCGCGGTTTTGCGGTGGTGGCGGATGAAGTGCGGCAATTGGCAGAACGCACCACCAAATCTACCAGCGAAATCGGCCAGATGATCGAACGAATTCAGTCGGAAACGGTTTCCGTTGGTGCCAGCATGAACAGCGGCCTCGGCGCCGTGGCTCAGGGGGTGGACCTGGCCAACAACGCCGGCGAAGTGATCAAACAGATGCGTGACGGCGCCAGCCGCGTGGTCAGCGTGATTCAGGAGCTATCAGAGACCGTTGCCAGAGGAGGCTGACTCCCCTCGGTACCCCGCGCGCGTCCACATGCCATTGGCGTTTATCTAGCCTGCAGTGCGCAAAGCGCTTTAGCTTGGCGGCATCCACGACTTGACGGAGCGTGCAGTAGTCAACATTGAATATCATCGCGCCCTGCATACACAGCTGTAAAACTTCGGCCTGCAGGGCTAGCGTTGTCATGCAAATTCAGGAACACCCGATCCATTGGCGCAATCGAGCTGTCGTAGAGTTTGCTTGAGCTTTTCGATTTTGTCGCGCGATGGCTGCAGAAACTTGATGCCCGCGCGGAATGGATAGGTCCAGCCGCTTTTGGCGGCAAACACGATTTCCCCTGCCAGCGTCAGCGATTGCGGCAAGCCCTGCCAGTCTTCCATTTCCAGCGTCAGGGTGCAGGTTGCCCCCACCGGCAAGGCGTTTTCACCCACCAGACCAATACCGATATCGGATACTTCGGTAGCATGCAGTGAGGTGGGGCCGGATTGCCCGTCCAGCATCAATTCGGCGCGCCAGAATACAAACGTCCGCGGAAAGCGGCGGCGTTCTTTGATCATTGTCTCGTCCCTGAATATTATTTTTTTGGCGCACAACGATAGTGCATACCGCCAAAGCCACCAAATAGTTTCGCAAAGCCGCATATAGACAACACCCGCTGCGGCAAGTTCATCAGGAACTGACTAAACTGAAACGTCACCCCGCCGGATCGCCCCATGAACACCACCTCGCTCACCGCCCAGATTGCCCGCGAACTACGCCAGCACGCGCCGTTCGACGCGATGGAAGAAGTAGATCTGCTGTGGATGGTGCAGCGCCTGAAAGTGGCATATTTCGAGGAAGGCGCACTGCTGATTTCGCCGCAGGACAATGGCGAACCGGATTTGCAGATCATCAAGAAAGGTATCGTCCGCAGCGAGGATGCCAATAGCAACACCCCTTATCTGGAGCTGCACGAAGGCGAGATGTTTCCAATTGGCGCACTGCTGTCGCGCCGGCCGGTGATTTCCAACTATCGCGCCGGTGCCGATACCTTTGTCTACCAGCTCAGCAGTAACGACTTTCAGCAACTGCTGGAGCGCAGCGCAGCGTTCCGCGCGTTTGGCACCCGCCGCCTGGCACATTTGCTGGAGTTGTCGCGGCAACGCATCCAGAGCGCGCTCAGCACCCGCAGCAATCAGCAGCATACCGATACGCCGCTCGGTGAACTGGCGCACAAGCCGATTACCTGCCCGCCCGACACGCCGCTGGGCGAGGTGTTACGGCAAATGAAAGCGCAGCGGATCGGCTCGATGATCATGGTCGACGAGGCGCACAAACCACTGGGGATATTCACGCTGGTGGATGTGTTGACCCACGCCACCCGGCAAACCCCGCACGACACGCCAATCAGCGAGATCATGTCGACCGGCCTGGTGTGCCTGCCACCGAGCGCCCTCACCTTTGATGCAGCGCTGACCATGGCGCAGCACCGCATCCGCCATTTGCTGATTGTGGAACGCGACAAGCTGGTGGGGATTGTTGCTGAACGCGATCTGTTCAGCCTGCAACGGATCGGGGTTTACGAAATTGCGACCGCGCTCGATCACGCCCACGATGTCGAGACACTGGGACAAATCAGCCGCGATATCCGCCAGCTGGCGTCCAACATGCTGGCGCAGGGTGTGGCGCCGGAAAATCTGACACAGCTGATTTCCACGCTTAACGACCGTTTGATCGAACGGGTGGTGGAACAGGCATTCGACAGCGCCCAGCTGCGAGGCATCAATTTCTGCTGGGTGGCGTTCGGTTCGGAAGGCCGGCAGGAGCAGACCATCGGCACCGATCAGGATAACGGCATCGTTTTTCAGGCACCGGACGGCATGAGCAACGCCGAGGCACGCGAGATTCTGCTGCCTGCAGCCAAACGCGCTAACGACTGGCTGGCGCAATGCGGCTTTCCACTGTGCAAAGGCAATGTCATGGCCAGCAACCCGGAATGCTGCCTGTCGCTGAATGAATGGCAATTGCAGTTTGGCGACTGGATCGAAGGCGGCAATCTGCAACATTTGCTGAATGCCAAGATCTACTTCGACATGCGCCCGGTGTGGGGCGAGTTCTGGATGGCTTATGAAATCCGCGAACACCTGCTGCAAGCGATCAAACAGCGGCCGCGTTTCCTGCACCTGCTGACACAGAACACGCTGGAATATAAACCACCGCTGAGCCTGCTCGGTGATTTCATTCTCAGCACCCACGATGGCAAGACCGGGCTGGATCTGAAGGTCAACGGCACGGTATTTTTTGTCGATGCGGCGCGCATTCTCAGCCTGGCGCACGGCATCGATGCCTACAGCACCGCGCAACGGCTGCGGCTATATGGCGAGCAGGCCGGCGTGCGCCCGGAAACCGTCGAAGGCTGGGTGCAGGCATTCCACTTCCTGCTGCTGTTGCGGCTGCAACATCAGCAGCAAGCGCTGGAACAACAGCAGGAGCCGGACAACACCATTGATCCGAAAACCCTCTCCGGTCTGGATCGGCGCATTCTCAAGGAAACCCTGCGCCAGGCACGCAAGCTGCAAAGCAAGCTCAGCGAAAGTTTCCGCATATGAGCTGGTGGCCGTTCAACCGGGCGCAGCCAGCCGCTGCGCTGACCCCGGCACAACTGCGGCGGCTGCAGCAATGGCAGCAACTCCCCTTGCCGGGCAAAAACACTCCATTGCTGCAACAGCGCTGGGTGGTGCTGGACAGCGAAAGCTCCGGGCTCAATCTGCAGAGCGATCGCCTGTTATCGGTTGCTGCGGTTGCCGTGGAGCGCGGCTGCATCGATGTGGCGCAGCACTTTGACTGCCGCCTGCAGCAACAGCAGGTGAGTAGCGAAGACAATATCCTGATTCACGGCATTGGTGCCGACGAGCAACGCAAGGGCCAGCCTGCGAGCGATGCGCTGCTGGATTTCCTGCATTTTGCGCGGCGCGACCCGCTGCTGGCTTTTCATGCCGATTTTGACCGTACGCTGGTCGAACGCACGCTGACAGAAAACCTCGGCAAACCCAAACTGGCCTGGATTGACCTTGCAGATCTCTGCCCCGCGCTGTTTCCGCAACTGGCGCCGGGTCGGCAAACGCTGGACGACTGGCTGGCCGCCTTCGATCTGCAAGCCTTCGAACGGCATAACGCTCTGGCCGACGCATGGGTGACCGCCGAACTGTTCCTGATCCTGTTGCGCCATCTGCCACCCGGGGTGCGTAGCAGCCACGATCTGCAACTGTATGCCGCGCAGCAGCGGCAACACCGGCAATTAACGCGCGGCCGCTAAGCCCTGGCCGGTGCAGCCCAGCAAATACGATCAGATCGATCAATTTTGTTAATAACACACCCCATCCCATTGATTTAAATATCAATTCAACACTTCCATCGCTCTGCCTTATTTTTGGCATCAAAAATTGCGATTAGATTCGCAACTCTAATATTTTTATTGTTAAGCCAGGCTCACAGGATTGAGTCATAGAACATTCGACCATGAAGGAGGCGAGTATGAGCAGCACTGACCTTAACTGGGCCGCGATCGAAGCTGATCCGAAGTTCCAGAACCTGCATCGGCGCAAGTCCCGGTTTCTCTGGGGCTTGATGGCGTTTTCCGTGTTTTATTACTTTTTGCTGCCCATCGGCGCGGCGTATTACCAGGAGCTGTTCAAAACCAAAATCTGGGGTCCGGTGAATATCGGCCTGGTATTTGCGCTTTCCGAATTCATCGTCGCCTGGAGCATTGCGGTGATTTATTCGAAAAAAGCCAATCAGGAGTTTGATGTGCTGGCCGCCGAAATCATTGCCAATGCCCAGCAGATCGGAGGAAAAAAATGAAACGCTCATTCTCGCTGCTAACCCTGCTGGGGCTGATGGCCCAGCCCGCGCTGGCGGCGGATGCCGGTGCCGTTGCGCCGGAATACCGCTTCCTCACCTTTGCCGTGTTCGGTGCCATTATCGGCCTGACGATGTTTGTGACCTATATGGCCGCCAAGCGGGTGCACAGCGCATCCGACTTCTACACCGCCGGCGGTGGCATCTCCGGCATCCAGAACGGTTGGGCGATTGCCGGTGATTATCTGTCGGCAGCCTCCTTCCTCGGTATTGCCGGCCTGATCTCGCTGTATGGCTACGATGGCTTCATGTATTCGGTAGGCTGGCTGGTGGCTTATATCACCGTGCTGCTGGTGATTGCCGAGCCGTGTCGCAACATCGGTAAATACACGCTGGCCGACATTCTTGCCTATCGCAACAACCCCAAAGCCACCCGTATCGTCGGCGCCCTGTCGGTGATTACCGTATCCACCTTCTACCTGACCGCGCAAATGGTCGGCGGTGGTGTGCTGGTGAAAACACTGATCGGTATCGACTACGAAATTTCGGTGGTTACCGTGGGTGTGCTGATGCTGGCCTACGTGCTGTTCGGCGGCATGGTTGCCACCACCTGGGTGCAGATCATCAAGGCCGCATTGCTGGTAACTGCATCGATCGTGCTGGTGATCACCGTATGGGCACCGTACGGTTTCAGCCTGCCGGGCTTCCTCGAATCGGTGGTGGGTGATGCCAAGGTACAGGCACAAGTCGCCAAACTGCTGGGCGACCCGGCCAAGAACATGTCGGCGGCCGAGCTGGGGCAACGCTTCCTGGAGCCTGGCCTGTTCTTCAAGGATCCGCTGGATCAGGTTTCGCTGGGTCTGGCACTGGTGTTCGGCACTGCCGGTCTGCCGCACATCCTGATGCGTTTCTTCACCGTGCCGACCGCACAGGAAGCACGTAAATCGGTGATCTGGGCAATGGCCATCATCGGCGGTTTCTACGTCCTGACCCTGTTCCTTGGCATGGGCTCGGCCATCAAGGTTGGCTCGGCTACCATCGCCGGTGTCGACAAGGGCGGCAATATGGCAGCGCCGCTGCTGGCGCAGTACATCGGTGGCGGCGCGGATTCGATGCTGGGCAACTTCATGCTGGCCTTTGTTGCTGCGGTTGCATTCGCCACCATCGTTGCAGTGGTCGCAGGCCTGGTGCTGGCAGCCGCATCGGCAATGGCACACGATCTGTATGTAGGCGTGATCCGCGGCGAGCATGTCACCCCTGCCGAACAGGTGACTGCAGCGCGTATCTCCACCGTGATTGTCGGCGCATTGGCCATCACCATCGGTATTGCAGCCAAGGGCCAGAACGTGGCTCACCTGGTAGCGCTGGCCTTCGCAGTAGCGGCTTCGGCCAACCTGCCGTGTGTACTGCTGACCCTGTACTGGAAGAAGTGCAACACCGGCGGCATCGTCGCAGGCATGATCATTGGCACCTTTACCGCGATCTCGCTGGTAATGGTCAGCCCGAACATGACCTACCCGGAAAAAGTACGCAAGGATGCCAACAAGCTGCTGAACGGTACGCCGGCAAGCGAAGCCAAACCGGCGGTAGAAGCCAAACCGGCCGAGTACTTCTTCTCCGACATCATCGCCGTGGGCAAGGCATCGGTGAAAGCCAAGGCGGCGGAAGAGGCGAAACCGGCACAACCGGGGCTGATCGAGAAAATCGCCAAGGCGGAAGAAAAGCTGCCGACGATTACCGACGCAGCTGACAAAGCCAAGGCAGAAAAAGATCTGGCCAAGATGAAGAAGGACAAGGCCAAGGCAGAAGAAGACCTGAAGAAAGTGGAAGGTCAGACTGAAAGCATGGCCGGCCTGAAAGAGCCGTGGTTCAAGCTGAAAAACCCGGGCCTGATCTCGATTCCGCTGGGCTTCCTGGCAGTGATCATCGGCTCCCTGCTGTTCCGTGACCGTCGCTCTGAAGAAATGTGGGAAGAACTCTACGTTCGTCAGAACACCGGCATCGGCGCAGCCAAAGCTGCGGCTCACTAAGGTATCATCCCCTCCCCTCGCGGGAGGGGCTATCTCCCAGCCGGTTTGCGTAAAACCCGAGCCGGCTAAGCGATGGCACAACGCTGCTAACTAACGACACTGAGAAGGAGTTTCACATGGCCACCCTTGATTCGATCCTCAAAGAAACCCGCGTGTTCGAGCCGACCGAAGAATTCCGTCGCAAGGCCACCATCTCCGGCATGGATGCCTACAACCGTCTGTGTGATCAGGCCAATGAACACTATGCGGGCTTCTGGGGCGAGCTGGCGCGTGAACGCATCAGCTGGAAAAAAATGTTCACCCGTGTGCTGGACGAAAGTAATCCGCCGTTCTTCAAATGGTTTGACGATGGTGAGCTGAACGTTTCCTACAACTGTATCGATCGCCATCTGGCGCAGCTGGCACACAAGATTGCGCTGATTTTCGAAGCCGATGACGGCGCAGTGACCCGTGTCACCTACGCCGAGCTGTATCGCCGCGTCTGCCAGTTTGCCAATGGTCTGAAGAGCCTTGGCGTAGCGAAAGGCGACCGCGTGGTGGTCTACATGCCGATGAGCATCGAGGCTGTCGTGGCGATGCAGGCCTGCGCCCGTATCGGCGCGATCCACTCGGTGGTATTTGGTGGTTTCTCTGCCAAATCGGTGCAGGAACGCATTGTTGATGCCGGCGCCAAGCTGGTGATCACCGCCAACGAAGGCCTGCGCGGCGGCAAAGCGGTGCCACTGAAAGCCGTGATCGATGAAGCACTGGAACTGGGTGGCTGCGAATCCATTGAAAAAGTGGTGGTATATCAACGCACCAATAATGGCTGCGCCAAATGGGATGAGCAACGTGACATCTGGTGGCATAAGCTGACCGAAGGCCAGTCGGAAGAATGTGAACCGACCTGGGTCAACGCTGAAGACCCTCTGTTCATCCTCTACACCTCCGGCTCCACCGGCAAACCCAAAGGCGTGCAGCACAGCTCTGGCGGCTATCTGCTGGGTGCCATCAACACCATGCTGTGGTCGTTCGACTACAAACCGAACGATGTGTTCTGGTGTACCGCCGATGTCGGCTGGATTACCGGCCACACCTACGTGACCTATGGCCCGCTGGCAGTCGGCGCAACGCAGATCATTTTTGAAGGCGTGCCAACTTACCCGGATGCGGGCCGCTTCTGGAAGATGATCGAGCGGCACAAGGTTACCACCTTCTACACTGCCCCTACTGCGATCCGCTCGCTGATCAAGCTCGGTGCCGATCTGCCAAATCAATACGACCTGAGCAGCCTGCGCCTGCTCGGCACGGTAGGCGAACCGATCAATCCGGAAGCCTGGATGTGGTATTACGAAACAGTGGGCAAGAAGCGTTGCCCGATCGTTGACACTTGGTGGCAAACCGAAACCGGCAGCCACATGTTGACCCCCATGCCGGGCGCGGTGGCAACCAAACCGGGCTCCTGCACGCTGCCGGTACCGGGCATCATCATGGATATTGTTGATGAATCCGGCGCACCAGTTGAACCGGGTAAAGGCGGCTTCCTGGTCGTGAAAAAGCCTTGGCCGTCAATGGTTCGTACCATCTGGGGCGATCCGGAGCGCTTCAAGAAAACCTATTTCCCGGAAGAGTTCAACGGCAAATATTACATGGCCGGCGACTCGGCGCACCGTGATGAAAATGGCTACTTCTGGATCATGGGCCGCGTTGACGATGTGCTGAACGTATCCGGCCACCGCCTTGGCACCATGGAAATCGAATCGGCGCTGGTGGCCAACCCGCTGGTAGCGGAAGCCGCAGTAGTCGGCAAACCGCATGAGGTGAAGGGCGAAGCCGTGGTAGCGTTCGTGGTATTGAAACAAACCCCGAGCAGCCCGGACGAAGCGAAGAAAATCGCCCAAAACCTGCGCGAATGGGTCAGCCACGAAATCGGTGCGCTGGCACGGCCGGAAGAAATCCGTTTTGGCGACAACCTGCCGAAAACCCGCTCCGGCAAAATCATGCGCCGCCTGTTGCGCTCGCTGGCGAAAGGCGAACAGATTACCCAGGATGTTTCGACCCTGGAAAACCCGGCCATCCTGCAGCAATTGCAAGAGGCGGTGAACTGAGTTTCCCTTAGCTCCTCTACACACTCCTGTCGTGTACTGCGTGTGGTCTTGTGGCCACACGCTTTTTTGCTTTCCACACCCGACACAGCAACAATGGACATATAAAAAACAACGCCCCGGTGATGGCCGGGGCGTTGTCTCGCTATGAGTATTGAATCATTCCCAGGTGGGGTTGGACTGGATCAATTCAGCAGTCAAATCAGCGGGAAGCGGTTTGCCAAAATAATAACCCTGCGCATAGTCACAACCATATTCACGCAACAGCGCCACGTGTTCTTCGGTTTCAACACATTCGGCAATCACGGTCATACCCAGATTGTGCGCCAGCAAAATGATGGTACGGACGATTTCGCGACCATCACGGCTTTCAGTCATGCGGCGGACAAACGAGCCGTCAATTTTCAAGGTATCGCTTGGGAAGCGATGCAGATAGCTCAATGAGGAGTAGCCGGTGCCAAAGTCATCCATCAACACCTTGATGTTCTTGGCACGCAGGCGCGACAAAATCTCGCTGGCCATCTCCGGGTTTTCCATCAGCATGGTTTCAGTGATTTCCAGCTTCAGGCTCGGCGCGCTCAGGCCAGTCTCGGCAATGATCTGCTCGATTTCTTCCACCAGCCCTGGCTGACCCAACTGCTTGCCGGAGAGATTCACGCTTACCGGAATCGGCGCATAACCCGGCTGACTTTGCTGCCATTCCACAATCTGGCGACAGGCCATTTCCAGCACTTGGCGACCGATCTGGTTGATCAGCCCCAACTCTTCCGCCAGCGGAATGAACTCTATCGGCGAAACCAGTTTGCCATTTGGATGCTGCCAGCGAATCAGAGCCTCAAAACTGGCCAAACGGCCACAGCGCAAATCAACGATCGGCTGATAATGCAGGATGAATTCATGACGCTCGGTGGCACGCCGCAGATCGTGCTCCAGTTGCAGCGTGGTCACCGCACTGGCATGCATATCACGGTTGAACACCTCGAACTTGGTCGCACCTTTTTTCTTCGCGCGATGCATCGCCGTATCGGCGTCACGCAACATGTCTTCCGGGGCGCGGTAATCGGTGGAGTTGAACACAATACCGATACAACAGCCGGGGAAAAACTCATGCCCACCCAGCCCCAGAGGCTTGGCAATTACACTCTGCAATGTTTCGGCAAAGCGGGTGACTTCTGACGGCTCACGCACGTCATCCATCAGAATTGCAAACTCGTCGCCGGCAAAACGCGCAGCGGCATCACCCGGACGCAGAATGGCGCGCAAGCGCTCGCCGACTTCAATCAGGTACTGATCGCCGATGCGATGGCCAAAACTGTCATTCACGAAGCGGAAACGTTCAAGATTGATGAACAGCACGGCCGACAGATAATTGGCATTACGCTGCCGGTGTTCCAGCGAAAAGCCCAGCAGATCGGTAAACAGCGCACGGTTTGGCAAACCGGTCAGGCCATCATGAAACGCATCGTGCAGCAGCTGTTCTTCCGCACGTTTGCGCTCGGTGACATCAGTCTGTGAACCGGCCATACGATAAGCACGGCCTTTTTCATCGTACAACGCCAAGCCACGCGTCAACATCCAGCGATAGCTACCATCCTTGATCTTGACCCGGTGCTCCAGCTCGAAATGCGGAGTCAGCCGCTTGAAATAGGTGATCAGGCGCGCCCGGAACTGCTCGCGTTCATCCGGATGCAAGCGGTCATACCACTCATGCGGACTGTTGCTGATTTCGTCCTCGCCGAAGCCGATCATGGCCTTCCAGCGTGGCGAATAGTAGACGTAATGATCGCGGATGTTCCAATCCCACAGGCCGTCATTGGCAGCCTGCATCGCCAGTTTGTAGCGCTCTTCGCTGATGCGGAGTGCCTCTTCCGCAGTGCGTTTTTCCCGGCGCAGCTGTGATTCGCGCAGCTCGCGCTCGACCACCCCGGGCAAACGTGGCAGATTGGTTTTTAAGACAAAATCACTGACGCCCTTTTTCATCAACGCCACGGCTGATTCTTTACCAATGGTGCCGGTAACGATGATGAAAGGGCATACCAGCCCCACCTCGCGGAAAATTTCCAGCGCGGCTTCGCCTGAAAAACGCGGCATGGTGAAGTCGGAAATCACCACATCCCATTGCTGCTGCAAGGCCGTGCGCATGGCATCGGCGGTATCGACGCGCATATGCTCAACCTGCTGCCCGCTACGCTTCAGCTGCAACAGCAAGAGTAATGCGTCGTCTTCCGAATCTTCAACCAGCAGCACCCGTAGAGGGGACAAAATCAACTCCAGTGCGCAGGCAAAGGTTCGTTCAACACCAGCCAATACAGACCAACTTGGCGTACAGCATCGATAAACTGGTTAAAATCGACCGGCTTGCGGATATAACTGTTGGCACCATAGCTATAACTGCGCACCAGATCGTCCTCTTCTTTCGAAGTGGTCATGACCACCACCGGGATCAGTTTGGTATGTTCGTTGGCACGCAAAGCCTTGAGCACTTCCAGGCCGTCCATCTTCGGCAGTTTCAGATCCAGCAGGATCAGCGAAGGCTGCTGGGTCAGATCCCGCCCCTGGTAGGCGCCGCGACCAAACAGGAAATCCAGCGCCTCGACCCCGTCGCGCGCGACGTTGACCTCGTTGGTAATGTTGTTTTTCTTGAATGCCCGCAATGCAAGCATCTCGTCGTCCGGATTATCCTCGACGAGCAGAATGGTTGAGGTTCTCATTGATTGGCCTCCGGGGCCGGCTGTCATTTGAATTCCATATCTAGTCAATAGCACACAAACGTCCAATTTTCTCTGCTTGTTTTTCTCTTGTGCAGCCGCAAAACATCACGACTGCAGGCTCTTGCTGACGATTTCGAATACATCGCTCGACAGTTTCGGGCGATCCATCAATGCCAGCAACTGCTCCCGCATCAATGCCTGGCGTGCCGGATCAAAACGCCGCCAGCGGTTGAAGGCAGAAGCCATTCTTGCGGCAAGCTGTGGATTCAATTCATCAAGTACTGCCACCTGTTCGGCAATGAAGCGATAGCCTTCGCCATCGGCGGCATGGAAACGTAGCTGATTGCCGTGTGCAAACATGCCCAGCAATGCCCGTACCTTGTTCGGATTACGTATCTGGAAAGCCGGATGGCTGACCAGGGATTTCACATCATCCAGCGTGCCGGGCAAAGTGGCACTGGCACGCAGCGCCAGCCATTTGTCGACCACCAGCGGTTCGTTTTTCCAGCGCTCGAAAAATGCATCCAGCGTTGGCGAACGCTCCGGGCAGGCGTAATGCGTCAACGCACTCAAGGCAGCCAGGCTATCGGTCATATTGTCTGCCGCATTGGCCTGCTGCACACACCACTGCCGCGCTTCCGGGCTTTCGATCAGCAACAGGTAGGCAAGGCAGGTATTCTTCAATGCTCGCAACCCGGCCGAAGCCGCATCGTAACGATAGGCGCCCGGCTTCTGGCAGGCCTGATGCACCGCCACCAGATCGGCCTGCAGCGCACTGGCCAGCTCGTGACGAATGAACTCGCGCACGACGTGGATTGCATCCGGATCAATCTGCGCCATCTGTTCGGCAACATAGACCTCCGTCGGCAAGGTCAGCGCCTGCGCAATCAGCGCGGCATCCAGTTCGCCATCGGTCAGCGTGCGGCGCATTGATTCGACAAACCCTTGCGGCAGGTGCAAGGCGCTACCCTGACGATAGTCGTCGATCAAACGCAGCATGATGCGCAACGCCAACGTCTGCCCTGCTTCCCAACGATTAAACGAATCGCTGTCATGCGCCATCAGGAACATCAGGTGCTCGTCGCTCAAGTCCACTTCCAGCTTGACCGGGGCGGAGAAACCGCGCAACAGCGACGGCACCGGTGCCTGCGGCAGGTTAATGAACTCGAATTGCTGTTCACGCTGCGTCAGCCGCAATACGCGTGATGTGCCCTGGTGCTGCTCTTCACCCGCCAGCTGCAGTGGCATATCGTTACCATCCGCATCCAGCAAGCCCAGCTCCAGCGGGATCAGGAAAGGCTGCTTCTGCGCCATATCCGGCGTTACCGGACAGGATTGGCGCAAGTTCAGCGTATAGCACTGGCGGGCGGCATCGTACATGCCCGAAGCCTGAACCACCGGGGTGCCCGCCTGGCTGTACCAGAGTGCAAACTGGCTCAGATCCGCCTCATTTGCGTCAGCCATGGCAAAGCGGAAATCATCACAGGTGACCGCCTGACCATCATGGCGACGGAAGTACAGATCCATCCCCTTGCGGAAACCGACACGACCAAACAGGGTCTGGTACATGCGCACCACTTCCGCGCCTTTTTCATACACGGTCACCGTGTAGAAATTATTGATTTCGATATAAGAAGCAGGACGTACCGGATGCGCCATCGGTCCCGCATCCTCCGGAAACTGCAGATTACGCAGGGTGCGCACTTGCTCGATACGCTGCACCGCGCGACTGGTCATATCCGCAGAAAACTCCTGGTCGCGGAATACGGTCAGGCCTTCTTTCAACGACAACTGGAACCAGTCGCGACAGGTCACGCGATTGCCGGTCCAGTTATGGAAATATTCGTGGGCAATGACTGCTTCGATGCCTTCGTAATCAACATCGGTGGCGGTTTCCGGCTTGGCCAGCACGTATTTGGTGTTGAATACGTTAAGCCCCTTGTTCTCCATCGCCCCCATATTGAAATCGCCTACGGCGACAATCATGTACACGTCCAGATCGTATTCCAGACCATATACATCCTCGTCCCATTTCATCGCTTTTTTCAGCGAGCTCATGGCATGGGCACATTTATCCAGATTGCCGGGTTCGACGTAGATTTCCAGCTTAACGGACTTACCGGAATGGGTCTTGAACTGGTCTTCCAGCTTGACCAGCTTGCCAGCCACCAGCGCAAACAGATAGGAAGGCTTACGGAACGGATCCACCCATTTCACCCAGTGACGCTGCTTGTCGACACTGCCCTGCCCCACCAGATTGCCATTCGACAGCAAGACCGGAAACTTCTGCTTGTCGGCAACAATGGTCGTGGTGTAACGCGCCATCACATCCGGGCGGTCGAGGAAATAGGTAATCTTGCGGAAACCTTCCGCTTCACACTGGGTAAACAGATTGCCATTCGACGCATACAAGCCCATCAGCGAGGTATTCAACTGCGGCTGCAAACGGGTGACGATTTCCACAATGCAACTGTCGGCAAGCTGCGGCAAGGTCAGGCTAGTGTCATCCAGCAGATATTGCGCTGGCGCCAGCGGCTCGCCGTCCAGCTTTACCTGCAGCAGTTCCATTTCCTGGCCAGTTAGCACCAGCGGCGTCTCCGGCTGCGCCATTTCATGGCGCTTGATTACCAGCCGCGAATGCACCTCGGTGTAATCGTTATGAATTTCAAAACGCAGATCCACCCGGTCAATCAGATAAGGAGCCGGGCTGTAATCATGCAGATAAATAGTGGAAGGCGTACTGGCGGACATTATTCGGATTTCGCTTGTTTATCGGTCTGCCCCAGCCAGCCCTGCCGCAACGCAAGTTGTGCGGCATCGGCCTGATCTGCCAGTCGCAGCGCCACAGTATCGGCAGCAGCGGGCTTGAGGGTCAGGTTGAAAGTCATCAATTCATCACGGCGGAAGGCATGTACCAGCAAGGTATCGCCAGGCGACCGGGTTTCAATCATCTTATCGAGGTTGGCTGGCGTAACCCGCAGCCCATCCAGTGCAATCAGCACATCGTTGGCAGCCAGTCCTGCGGCTTGTGCAGCACCGCCGTCGAGCACGTGCGTCAATTTCACCGCTCCGGCATCGCTTGCTGTACGCACGCCCAATACCGGACGTTGCGCCAGTCGACTCAAATCATCATTCAGGTATTTGCCGCCTTTGTCGGCATTGGACTCGGCAGGACGTAATTGCAACTCGATGCCAACCGAAGCCAAGGTCGATGCCAGCGGCAATTCGTCGGTGCTGCGCAGCAGGCGCTCGAACAAGGGCTGCAATGGCAGGCCGGTGATCTGCTCGGCAAGCTGCTCCCACTCGGTCTCGCCCACTCCGCGAGGCGAATCGAGAGATTGTTGCCAGAGGCCGTACATTACATCATCCAGCGACTTGCGGCCGCTGCTTTGCTGACGGATGTGCAAATCTAGCAGCAGCGCGGCCAACGACCCCTTGGTGTAATAACTCACCAGGCTGTTGGGCGAGTTTTCGTCCTGCCGGTAATATTTACTCCAGGCATCGAGGCTGGAATCTTCCAGCGTTTGCTTCAGACGCCCGGCACCACGCTGAACGCCGGTCATGGTTTGCGCCAGCAACTTCAGATAATCGTCAACGCCGATCAAGCCACTGCGTAGTAAAAACAGGTCATCGTAGTAGGAAGTAATACCTTCGAACGCCCACAGCAGACGCGTATAGTTTTCGCGGCTCAGCTCATACGGCACAAATGCCGCCGGCTTGATCCTTTTGACGTTCCAGGTATGAAAATATTCGTGGCTGACCAACCCGAGAAACGTCCGATAAGCATCACTGATGTCGTGCTGCCCTTTGCGCGGTAGATCGTCGCGGCTGCAAATCAGGGCGGTAGATGCCCGGTGTTCCAGGCCACCATAACCATCGCCCACCGCCAGTACCAGAAACACATAACGTTCAAACGGTGCCTTGCCGCCAAAAAAGTCTATCTGCGCCTCGCAGATTTTCTTCATATCCTTGGCCAGGCGCTTCAGATCGGCATTGTGGCGGCCGGCGATCACCAGCTCATGCGGAACACCATTGGCCTTGAATTCAATCTGCTCAACATCGCCGATTTCTACCGGGTGATCGATCAGTTCGTCGTAATCGCCAGCGATATAGGTGCCAAAGCCATGCTTTGGCGCATCCAGCCGTGGCAACGCCGTAGCAACACGCCAGCCCTTGCCGCCATCGACTTTGGGAGAACGGATATCGACGACACAGGGACGAGACGCCTGGCCAGCCACCTGCAGAAACACGCTGGTGCCGTTGAAAAACAGACGCTGGCTATCGAAATAGGCGCCACGCACCGACAGATCAAAGGCGTAGACCTCGTAGCGGATCAACAATTCGCCCTTGACCGGTGCACAGCGCCAGGTCGCCTTGTCGATTTTTTCCACGGCCACCGGCTGACCGTTGCACTCAGCCTTGAGCCAGACAATATGCCGGGCAAACTCGCGAATCAGGTAACTACCGGGAATCCACGCCGGCAACGACAGCTGCTGACCATTTGCATCGGGCTGAGGTATTTGGCAGCTGACATGCAACAAATGGGCGTTGGCATTGACCGGATCAAGCTGATAGTGAATGGCTTTGGACTTCTTCATCGGAGACATAAACCGTAACAGATATTACGGCAGCAACAAGCAAGGGTTTCAGTATAGGCACAATTCAGCAGAATGCGTTACCAGCAAGCACCAGCAAGCCTTGCAAGGCCGCCACCACCGTCTGCTGCCGCACCGACTGGCGATCGCCGGCAAACACAAAATGGCTGGCAGTTACCTTGCCATTGGCCTGCGCCCAGGCAATCCAGACAGTGCCTACCGGCTTTTCGGCAGAACCCCCATCCGGCCCGGCAATGCCGCTGACGGCCACGGCCAGATCTGCGGCACAACGCTGAAGCGCGCCTTGAGCCATCTGCCTGACCACCGGCTCGCTGACGGCACCAGATTCAGCCAGCGATTCGGCACTCACCCCCAACAAGCACTGTTTGGCGCGGTTACTGTAGCTGATCACGCCGCCATCAAACCAGGCTGAACTGCCGGGCACCGCCGTAATCGCCGCACCGATACCACCGCCGGTACAGGATTCAGCCGTGGCCAGTACCCAGCCGCGAGACAGCATGGCTTGCCCAAGCTGCTGCGCCAGCGGATACAGATCAGCCACGTGTCGCCCGGCGATAGAGATCGATCAAACCAGAGGTCGAGCAGTCATGTCCTTCTGCCGGCTGCTCGCCAGCCAGCAAGGGCTGAATGGCTTTCGCCAATTGCTTGCCGTATTCCACCCCCCACTGATCGAACGAATTGAGTCCCCAGATAATGCCCTGCACGAACACCTTGTGTTCATACATGGCAATCAGGCTGCCCAGTGTCTGCGGCGTAATCTGCTCAAGCAGGATGGTGTTGGACGGCTGATTGCCGGGAAACAGCTTGTGCGGCAACAAGGAATACAAGGCCGCACCACTCAGACCCTGTGCTTCCAGCTCAGCCTTGGCCTCTTTGCGTGACTTGCCGCGCATCAGCGCCTCAGCCTGGGCAAACATGTTGGCGATCAGGGTTTCGTGATGTGAACCCACCGGAAAATGGCTGCGCAGCGGCGCAATGAAGTCGACCGGAATCAGGCGTGTACCCTGATGCAGCAATTGAAAAAATGCATGCTGACAATTAACACCGGTTTCGCCCCAGATCACCGGGCCGGTATCGAAATCCAGCGTATGTCCGTCGCGCGTCACGCGCTTGCCGTTGGACTCCATGTCGAGCTGCTGCAAATGCGCCGGCAGACGTGCCAGGCTTTGATCATATGGAATCACTGCGTGTGAATGGGCGCCGAAGCAGGTGTTGTACCACACACCCAACAAGGCCAGAATCACCGGAATATTCTGCTCGAACGGCTGTTCGAAGAAATGCCGATCCATCTCGTGCGCGCCCTGAAGCAGCGCCTCGAAATTGTCCATGCCCACGGCCACGGCAATTGCCAGGCCAACGGCCGACCATAACGAGTAACGCCCTCCCACCCAATCCCAGAAACCGAACATATTGGCAGTATCGATACCGAACGCGCTCACCGCCTGGGTGTTGGTCGAGACCGCAACAAAATGTTTTGCCACCGCAGCCGGGTCCTGCAGATGCGACAGCAGCCAATCCTTGGCGCTATTGGCATTGAGCAGGGTTTCTGGCGTGGTGAACGACTTGGAAGTCACAATGAACAGCGTACGCTTCGGGTCCAAGCGCTGCAGATTGCCGAACAGATGGGCACCATCGACGTTGGAAACAAAGTACGGCGTGATCTTGTCGCCATAAGGTCGCAAGGCACGCGCCACCAGCATCGGCCCCAGATCGGAGCCACCAATGCCAATATTCACCACGTCGGTAATGGTTTCGCCGGTGTAACCACGCCATTCACCGCTACGCACCCGATCAACAAAGCCGCGCATTTGCGCCAGCACGGCATTCACTTCCGGCATCACATCCACGCCATCAACCAGCACCGGGGTATTCGAGCGATTGCGCAATGCCGTATGCAGCACCGCACGATTTTCACTGAGGTTGATCTTGTCGCCACAACGCATGCGCTGCATCCAGCCGGCGAGATCGACGCTTTCAGCCAGATCAACCAGCAGCCGCATGGTTTCATCGGCCACGCGGTTCTTCGAATAATCGAGGAACAGATCGCCACAACGCAGCGAATAACGCTCGAAACGTTGCGGATCGATGGCAAACAGATCGCGCATGTGTACGTCGGCCATCTGTTGCTGATGGCGCCACAAGGCCAGCCAAGAGGCCGCCTGCGGGGAATTAAATATATCTTTCATTGCATTTTTCTACGCTCTTCAGCGGCAAAACGATGCTATATCGCCTGCCGCAAATCCGCCGGGGCGCGAAGACAAGCCGCAGATGACCAGCGGGAATGCCTGTGGTGCAGTGCATTTGCACGGCAAGGCGCAGTCGACAAAGCCACGGTAGATTTGCGGCGGGCGATCACAGCTTGATGAAGTGCTCGCGGTAATACTTCAGCTCTTCAATCGATTCATAAATGTCGGCCAGCGCCTCGTGCTTGCCTTGTTTCTTCAGACCCTTGGCAATCTCCGGCTTCCAGCGTTTCACCAGCTCCTTGAGGGTGCTGACATCGAGATTGCGATAATGGAAATAGGATTCCAGGCGTGGCATCCAGCGCGCCAGAAAGCGGCGATCCTGGCAGATGGAGTTGCCGCACATCGGGCTCACCCCAGACGGCACATATTCCTGCAGGAAGCTGATCATCTGCGCTTCAACCTGCGCATCGCTCAGCACCGACGCCTTCACCCGGTCGATCAGTCCGGAGCGGCCATGGGTGTTCTTGTTCCAGTCGTCCATCCCATCCAGAATCGCATTGTCCTGATGTACCACCAGCACCGGGCCTTCCGCCACGGTATTCAGCTCGCTGTCGGTAATTACCACGGCCACCTCCAGCACGTGATCCGACTCCGGCACCAGGCCGGTCATTTCCATATCGATCCAGATGAGGCGGTTCTGATCTTGTGCCATAATCGAAATCCTATTCATTTGGCCCGGATTTGAATCAGGCCGTTAATTTTCTCACAGATCGCATTACAACGTCATGAGCAATGCGCACTGTCTTCGTCTATGCAAACTTCTCTGTTCACTCAATTATTTGTAGCCTGTGTATTGCTGACTGCCAGTTTGCGTGTATGGCTGACTGTACGCCAGATGCGTCATGTTGCCGCCAACCGCGCTCAGGTACCTGCCAGTTTTGCCGCCAGCATCAGTCTGGAAGCGCATCACAAGGCCGCAGACTATACCATTGCCCGCGGCCGGCTTGGCTTGCTGGATACCGCCATTGACACGCTTTTGCTGCTTTTTTTCACCCTCGGCGGTGGTTTGCAGTGGCTCGACAACCTCTGCCGCAGCCAGATCAATGATCCTTTATGGCAAGGCGTGGCGCTGGTGATGGCGCTGAGCGTGCTGACATCGATCATCGGCTTGCCTATGTCGCTATATCGCACCTTTGTGCTGGAAGCGCGATTCGGCTTCAATCAGACCACCCTCGCCACCTTTATTGGCGACATGCTGAAACAGGCACTGCTCGGCGCCCTGCTCGGCATACCGCTGCTGTGGGCGGTGCTGTGGCTGATGGCGCAAATGGGCGACAACTGGTGGATGTACGTCGCTGCCCTGTGGATCGGTTTTAATCTGCTGCTACTGGCGATCTATCCGACGTTTATCGCACCGCTGTTCAACAAATTTTCGCCGCTGGAAGCCAGCCCGACCCGCGAACGCATCGAGGCGCTGCTGGCGCGCTGCGGTTTCGCCAGCAACGGGTTGTTCGTGATGGATGGCTCGAAACGCAGCAGCCACGGCAATGCCTATTTCACCGGCTTTGGCAAAAGCAAACGCATCGTGTTTTTCGATACCTTGCTGAAGCAGCTGGAACCGGGCGAGATTGAGGCCGTGCTGGCGCACGAGCTGGGCCACTTCAAACACAAACACGTACTGAAGCGCATTGTCTGGACTTTTGCCGCCAGCACCGGTTTCTTATGGCTATTGGCGCAGCTGATGCTGCAACCCTGGTTTTTCCAGGGGCTGGGCGTGAATCAGGCAGGCACCGCCATGGCGCTGGTATTGTTCATGCTTGTACTGCCGGTATTCCTGTTCCCGCTGACGCCACTGTCGAGCCTGTATTCGCGCAAACACGAGTTTGAGGCGGATGCCTACGCCGCCAGCCAGGCCAGCGCCAGCGATCTGGTCAGCGCACTGGTCAAGTTGTATCGCGATAACGCCTCGACCCTGACACCCGACCCGCTGCACTCGGCTTTTTACGATTCCCATCCACCGGCAGCGATTCGTATCCAGCACCTGCAAGGAGCCTCTGCATGACCCAGAGCTGCGATCTGAAAACCCGCCACTGCCAGGCCTGCGAGGGCGGCGTGCCGGCCTTGAGTAGCAGCGAAGTCCAGGCGCTTTTGGCACAACTGCAAGACTGGCAACTGGACAACGGCCAGCTGATGAAGTGTTATCGTTTCAAGGATCATTACCAGACCATGGCTTTCGTCAACGCGCTGGCCTGGATTTCACACCGGGAAGACCACCACCCGGATTTGCAGGTAGGCTGGGGCGATTGTGTGGTGCGCTACAGCACCCATGCGATCAAGGGTCTGTCGGAAAACGATTTCATCTGCGCCGCCAAAGTCGACGCCCTGTTTGATATCTGATGGCTAAAAACGCACCAATCGAAACCGGCCTGGTTACCGCCAGCCACGGCCGCTCCTTCCGCGTAGAAATGAGCGATGGCGAAATCGTTGAAGCCAGTGCCCGGGGCAAACGCACCGACATTGTCTGTGGCGACCACGTCAAAGTACGGCGACTGAATGCCGAGCAGGCGGTGATCGAGGGCACCGAAACCCGGCGCAGCCTGCTGTATCGGCAGGACGACTGGCGCACCAAGCTGGTGGCCGCCAACGTCACCCAGGTGATTATCGTGCTCGCCACCTTCCCCAGTTACAGCGACGAGTTTCTCGGCCGCTGCCTGCTTGCCTGTGAAGCGGAAGACATCGAACCGCTGATTCTGCTCAACAAATGTGATCTACCGCAGGCCGAGGCAGCCAAACAGGCATTGGCGCTTTACCAGCAGCTTGGCTACCGGCTGCTGTGCCTGAGCGCCACCGACAGTGTCGAACCGCTGCGCCCTTTTTTGCAAGGCCATACCAATGTGCTGATTGGCCAGTCGGGCATGGGGAAATCCACCATCATCAATGCGCTGCTGCCCGAGGTGCAGACCCGTATCGGCGACATCTCGCTGGCGCTGGACTCGGGCAAACACACCACCACCCACGCCACCCTCTATCACCTGAATGGCGAAAGCCACATCATCGACTCGCCGGGCATGCAGGAATTCGGCCTGAAGCAGATCGAAGCCGCCGACCTGGCGCACCACTTTCCGGAAATGCGCCCCTATATCGGCGAATGTCGCTTTGCCAACTGCCGGCACTTGTCAGAGCCGAATTGCGCGATCAAGGCAGCACTGGCGGCTGGCAAAATCGCGCCAGGACGTTATGCGCTGTTTGAACGGGTCATGGGCATCCGAAACGCCGGATAAGCGCCAACACCGGCCATGCCTGAACAGCACATCCGTATTGGCCCGCAAGGCCGCCTGCAAGGCAATATGGGCGTGCGCTGCAGACCCATGGCCAAGCCTGGCCCGATATCCATGCGCCAAACGCCATAATCTTGTGGCAAGCACCGTGGATACGGCAAGATAGGCCAAACCTTTATGCTGGCAGTTGTTGCCAGCTCCTGATCGGAAGCAAGATGAAAATCCCCCGTCTGTCGATGATCACCCTCGGCGTTGCCGATCTGCAAAAAGCCACCGCATTCTACGCTCAGGTGTTAGGCACAGAGCCCAACACCAGCTATGGCGGTGTAGCCTTCATCGAGCTGCCGGGAGTATGGTTATCGCTCTGTCCGCTGGCCGATCTGGCCAAGGACATCGGCCCTGAGATTCCGGCACAACGCGCCGGCTTTGGTGGCATCACCCTGAGTCTTACTGTGTCAAGCTTCGTGTATTTACTGCCGATAAGGATGCTATCCATGTCGGCGGGAGGATGTGATGGCGAAACTGGCGGAATTTGAGCAATATCTTGATCACCTGTGCGAGGTACTGCGCCGGGTTGAACGAAGCACTGGATTGAGCGGATGCAATGTCGAGGGCTGATGCTGCCGATTGCCCGTAAGAGCGTCGAACCACTGGCGGCCTGCTCCGATCCGCTGCATGTCGCGGCAAAGCACCAATCGATGCACCATTTTGTCGCCAAGTCCGAGTGGTCGGACGCCGCTGTCATGGGGCGCGTGCGCGATTGGGTGGTTTCAACACTGGGGCTCGAAAACGGCTGTTACTGGATCATCGACGACACGGGGTTTCCGAAGAAAGGCACTCGGTTGGCGTTGCCCGGCAGTACTGCGAACGGCACAGGCAACAAGGTCGCTGCCAGGTGGCGGTCAGCTTGTCGCTGGCGAGCGAGCAAGGCAGCGTTCCCATTGCGTACCAACTCTACCTTCCCAAGGATTGGGCGGCCGATCCGGCGCGACGCAAGACGGCCGGCGTTCAGACATTGCCTTCGCCACAAAGCCTGAAATCGCCTTGGCGCAAATGCGTCAGGCGATGGAGCCCAGCTACGGCGATGCAACCGGGCGTGGTATTGGCGGACGCCGGGTATGGGGATGAAACAGCCTTTCGCGACGGCATCACGGACTTGGGTATGCTTTACGCAGTCGGCATCCGACCCGCAACCACGGTTTGGGCGCCGGGGACGGCACCGCTGCCACCCAAACCCTGGGTCGGTCGCGGTATTCGACCGACCCGACTGCGTCGGGAGCCGGGTCACGAACCCATTGCCGTGAAGGCGCTGGCGATGGCTTTGCCGCCAGAGGCGTACGGCTCGGTCACTTGGCGGGAAGGCACCAACAACCACCTGACGTCCCGTTTCGCCGCGTTGCGCGTCCGTCCTGCACACCGGGATTACCTTGGCACCGAGATGCGCCCGGAGGAGTGGCTGCTGATCGAATGGCCCGACGGAGAAGCCGAGCCGACCAAGTATTTTCTTTCGACGGCCCCGGCCGACGCCACGACGGAGCAACTGGTCTTCGTCACCAAGATGCGCTGGCGCATTGAGCGGGACTACCAGGAGCTCAAGCAGGAGTTCGGTCTTTCCCATTACGAGGGCCGAGGCTGGCTGGGGTTCCATCATCACGCCACCCTGTGTATCGCCGCCTACGCTTATCTTGTTGCTCAGCGCCTCAAACACGGAGGCTCCAAAAAAAACTTCGCTCAACCAGAAGCGTCTGCCTTACCCAACGATTACGTCCCTCGCGGCCGGCGGACGAGCGCAGCGCCATGTGCCTGACTCGATTTCAACCTTGCGCATCCTCATTGCTCAAGCCATCATCAGCAGGTTCCGTCGATGCCCCTGTTGCGGCGGAGGTAGTCATGAAATTTGACACAGTAAGACTAGCAGCCTGTCGGACTATTCCGCCACTCATGGGATAATTGCATCCTGTCTAGCCAAACGATGACGAGAAATGAGCCGCTTCCATCCAGTTGACCGCCAGACTGGCTACCTTCTGCCACCGTCAGTCGATGACTGGCTTCCGGAAGGCCACCTGGCACGGTTCATTGTCGAGGTGATTGACGGGCTGAACCTGAGCGCACTGGAGAAAGCCTACGCCGGGCGGGGCAGCACGGCGTATCACCCCTCGGTGCTTTTGGGACTGCTGGTCTATGGCTACGCCAATGGCGTGTTCTCCAGCCGCAAGATCGAGCGGGCGAGCTACGACTCGATCGCGTTTCGCTTCATTGCCGCTGGCACGCACCCTGACCATGACACGCTGGCGAGCTTCCGGCGACGCTTTCTCGATGAATTGGCCGGGCTGTTCGTGCAAGTACTGGAGATGGCGCGGGAAATGAAACTGCTGAAGCTGGGCACGATCAGCCTGGACGGCACCAGGATCAAGGCCAATGCCTCCCGCCACAGCGCCCTGTCACACGGGCATATCGAGCAGCTGGAAGTCCAGCTCACGGCAGAAGTCAAATCCCTGTTGGCACAGGCCGAACAAGCCGACCAATCCGCCGTGCCGGACGGCATGGACCTGCCGGCGGAAATTGCCCGCCGCCAGGCACGACTCGATGCCATGGCTGCGGCCAAAGCCAAGATCGATGCACGGGCGAAAGTCCGGTTCGAGAAAGAGCAGGCCGAATTTGAAGCCAGGGTGGCACGGCGTGAGCAGAAAGCCAGGGAAAGCGGCAAGCCGCCCGGTGGCAAACCGCCCAAGCCTCCGGTAGCCGGACCCAAAGCGCAAGACCAGATCAACCTGACCGACGAAGCATCCCGCATCATGCCGGTCGCCGGCGGCGGCTTTGATCAAGCCTACAACGCCCAGGCTGCGGTCGACACCGCGAGCCTGCTGGTCGTTGCCCCTGCGGTTACGCAAGCCGCGAATGACAAGGAGCAGGTCGTGCCGATGCTGGCGCAACTGGCGGCGCTGCCTGACGCACTCGGGCAGGTGGAACAGCTATTGGCCGACACCGGTTTTTACAGCGCGAAAAATGTCCAGGCCTGTCAGGCGCAAGGGATTGACCCGTTCATTGCCGTCAAGCGCGATGCACACCATCCAGCCCCGCATGAGCGCTTTACCGAACCGGCAGCCCTGCCGGCGGATGCCACCCCTGCGCAGGCCATGGCGCACAAACTGAAAACCAAGACAGGCCGAGCCCTTTACGCCCTGCGCAAGCAAACCGTCGAACCTGTCTTTGGCATCATCAAATCCGTCCTGGGGTTTCGCCAGTTCTCCCTGCGCGGGCTGGAGAAAGTGTCGGGAGAATGGATGCTGGTTTGCCTCGCGTGGAATGTGAAGCGCATGGCCGTATTGCGCCTGCAGTAGCAAGAAAAGCGGGAAATCTCGCGTTTTGAGGCAAAAAACAGCCAATTTCAGCCTTCCTAGCCCCATTTCTTCAACTTGGTTGGTTCAAGTCCGACAGGCTGCTAGCCCACAACGCGCGCAGTGCGGAGGACGTACGGGCGGTGCTGGCACAGGCCGCTGCGGCGGGAGCTAAAATCCTCAAACCGGCACAAGACACCTTCTGGGGCGGTTATAGCGGCTATTTCGCCGATCTGGATGGCCATGTCTGGGAGGTGGCCTGGGGCCCGGGCTTCAGTTTTTCCGAACACGGCGATCTGCAGTTCAGCACAGCCGCCGCTGCATCCGGCAGCAAGACATAAACATAATTCACAACCACAAGGACACAAGCACCATGAAAACCTCTCTGTTCCGCATCATCAGCTGCAGCGCGCTGCTATTGTCGGCAGGCAGCTTTGCCGCCGATAACGTAACCATGAACTTCGCCGATGCCGATGGCAAAAGCGCCGGCCAGATCGGCCTGGAACAAACCAGTTACGGCCTGGTGCTAACACCAGCCCTGACCGGTTTGCCACCGGGACTGCACGGCTTCCACGTGCACGAAAACCCCAGCTGTGCCGCCAAGGAAAAAGACGGCAAGCAGGTTGCGGCACTGGCCGCCGGCGGCCACTATGATCCGGCCGGCAGCAAAAAGCACGGCACGCCTTGGGGTGATGGCCATCTGGGCGATCTGCCCGCACTGTATGTGGATGCCAGCGGCAATGCCAACCAGCCAGTTCTGGCGCCACGCCTGAAGCTGGCCGATGTAAAAGGTCGCTCGCTGATGATCCACGCCGGTGCCGACAATCATGCCGACCACCCGGCACCACTCGGCGGTGGCGGAGCGCGCATTGTTTGCGGCGTGATTCAGTAAGGAAGCACTGATTTATTCGGCGAGCGGGATGAAGTGCAAGGAGCCCGGCGCGCAGAAGGCGAGACATATCTTCAGATAGGCGAGCTTTCGAGCACCGCGCGACGCCGCAATTCGCCCGCGCAGCCAATAAATCAGCGCTTACTAAGCGCCCGCCATGTACATAGTGATCTTTCGCGCTCAGGTACAAACGCTGGATGCTGAATATTCCGCCATGGCAAGCCAGTTGCGGCGTCTGGCGCTGGATCACTACGGCTGCCTGGAGTTTGCCGCAGTCAGTGAAGGCAACAGTGAAATTGCCCTCTCCTACTGGCCGGACGAAAACGCAATCCGCAACTGGAAACAGGCCAGCGATCACTTGCTGGCACAGCAATACGGCCGAGAGCGCTGGTATCGCGCCTACTCGGTGGAAATCGCGCAGATCAACCGTCGTTACGCTTTCAACCTCACCGATTGAAGGAGCACAGCATGTCCCGAGTCATCGACGCCGATGGCATTGCCTTGGTCAAACAGTTTGAGGGCTTGTATACCCAGGCCTATCGTTGCCCCGCCGGCGTGTGGACGATTGGTTACGGCCACACCGACGGCGTCACGCCCGGCATGAGCATCAGCGAAAAGCAAGCCGAGAAATATCTCAAGGACGATCTGGCCGCAGCCGGTGAGCAGGTCGGCCGGCTGGTGAAAGTGCCGCTCAACAATCATCAGTTTGCCGCACTGGCCAGTTTTGTCTTCAACGTTGGCGCCGGTAGTCTGGCGGGCAGCACACTGTTGCGGCGCTTGAATGGCGGCGACTATCAGTGTGTGCCAAGCGAGCTGGCGAAATGGGTAAAAGCCACAGATCCACGTACCGGACAACGCATCAGCCTGCCGGGGCTGGTCAAGCGCCGCGCAGCAGAAGGCGTGTTATGGCTGCAGCGAGAAGACAACGATGCCTTCGCCAACAGCACCGAGATGCCGCAGAGCGTGCAAGCCGATGATGAGCGACATATCTACAGCGTGACAGCGCGTGAAGGACTACGTTTACGCGCCGGAGCCGGGGTGCAATTTGACGTTTTGCAGCTGGTTCCGTTCGGCACACGGGTCTATGTGCAACGCGAAAAAGATAATTGGGCTGCAGTTGATCTGCAGGGCGATGGCGCTGTAGACGGCTGGATGAACCTGGACTTCCTCAAGCTGATTTCCCACTGAAATCAGTCACAAAGCATTCGCACCCGGGCAAAACTAGAGTATTATCTCTAGCCAAGTGAGATAAAATACTCACGCAAGCGGCATGACATTTGGGCATGCCGTTTTTGCCCCGCGAAAGACAAAAGGAAGCGCTGAGATATTCGGCGAGCGGGATGAAGCGCAAGGAGCCCGGCGCGCAGAAAGCGAGACATATCATTAGATAGGCGAACTTTCGAGCACCGCGTGACGCAGCGATTCGCCCGCGCAGCCAATAAATCGCGCCTTCCAAATAGCCGACAAGATCGGCCAATCTGGCTAACGCAGACCACCGGGGCTCCCCGCAGGCTTTCGACCGCAGACATCAGGAGATGTGTGGTTGACGGCATGTGACATACAGAGGAGAAACAACCATGACCTCGCGTGCTGCGATCGTGTTCTACCGCACTACCGCAGGCAGCGATGAGCTGGAATTGCCCCAGCTTGGCCTGAGCCTGCCCCAGCGCAAAATGTTGCGCAGCTGTACCCAGAAAATCCACCTGCTGGAACTGGAACAACTCTTTTCCGGCGAAACCGCGCATTATGGCCGCGAGCGTTTCCTGCAGGATCTTGACCGCATGGTTGAGCTTGGCTTGCTATACAGCAACGCCGGCCCGCTGGCCCCGGCCGCAATCAAGGTTGCACCGGCCAAGCCCGTTGCCAGTGCGCCCACCGTGTATGCCGATGCCGGCATCAAGCCTGCAGCCACCCGGCGCCCGAAAACCAGTGCCCTGCGCCCGAAAGTAGTCGGCGGCTTTTTTGCCGGCATCATGGTGGCCGCCGGTGGCATGATCTGGGCCAACCGTGCGGAGCCTCCGCGCATCGGGCAACACGCCGCCAATGATCAGCAAATGTTTGCCGATGCAAACAGCGATGGCCCAGACAGCAATCTGCAGGCATGGGCCAACTACATTCGTCAAAGCGACGAACCACCTGCCAACGTAAAAACCGGCAAGATCAACAACAGCGAGCGTGAGGCGGAAAAACACGCCAGACTCGAAAAAGAGGCCAAAGAAGCCAAAGCGAAGGAAATCAAGACGGCACATGCCGCTGATCTCCGCCCTGCTCCCGCAGCACCGCTGGCACAGGCCAGTGGCGCACCACGTGGCACTCTGCCGCTGGCGGCAAATGAAGCCATCGCTGAGAGCAGTGTGCAGCGCCCGGCCAGCAATAGCGTAACCCCGGTGACAGCCGTAGCATCGCCCACACCGCCAGCTGCCAGCACCGCTGCACCGGTATTTGCTGCGGCAGCGCCAGTGGCTACGCCTGCGGCAGCACCGGTTGTCGTCGCATCGATTGCGCCAACACCGCTGCCCTCCGCAGCGCGCCCGAGCGAGCCCGCCAGCGACGCGGCCAGCGAGAAAAAGCAGCTGAAGCTGTTACACCGCGAAACACCGGATTTCCCCCCGGAAGCGCTGCTCAGCGACGTGCGCCGTGGCAAGGTCAAAGCCAGGCTGACGCTGGACGAAGCGGGTAATGTGGCCGACATCCAGATTGTCGAATCCAAGCCGAACCGGCTGTTTGTGCGCCCTGCCATCTGGTCGCTGAAGAAGTGGCGCTACGAAGGCACCGGCAAAACCGAAACCGCAATGGTGGATCTGGAATTCCGCGAGTAAAAGCCAAGCCGCAGTAAAAACTAAAAAGCCGCTTTTCTGAAGCGGCTTTTTTCGAGGCAACGCTACCCCAGATGCGAGTGACGGCAGATAGGTCGCACGCCGACCGGTAGCAAATCGTGCCACGCCACTCAACTCTGTGTCAGATTGGAGCAAAAGGCATAACCAAGCGGGGTGCGCTACACTGTCTCCGCTTTGCCGCGACCAGCAGTGTTATTTGGCGGACAGCGCAAATAAACTATTGCTATTAATCAATATATTAAAGCGTAGTCGTTTACCATTATGAGGTATTCAATTGATGGCTAAGTCACCTCGCAAACTCAGTCTAGTAAAGCTCAAGAAGAAATGGGCGACCGAGCCGGCGTCGAAAGATCTCCCATTCATTGATGACATGCCACTTATCTTTCTTGGTGAAATTCCAAACATGCCAGAGCACGGTGTTTTTGTAGGGCACCATAGTGGCCGCATTTACTCTGGCTTCCACATTTTTCAGTTCGTTGAGCTGTCCAAAAATGACATCTAACGAATTCATCCAAACCTCTAATTCGGCGCAAAAGCGCCACCGGTCACAGCCCATGGTCAGAGGCCATAGAAATGAACGTTGCTGATCTTCATAAAGCGTATGTTGCTAAATGGCCGAACATCATACGCATTAATGATGGGTACGCCAGTGGAAGCGGCTTCATATTTCCGTCGTTAAGCCGATCCCATCAAGCAATTGAAGACAGCATTGACCACAAGATAGATCACTGGGGAAACATCGTTACCTGGTCAATGTTCCAAGCCAGCCATGAGCGAGCCCAAGAACTGCGGGAGCAGGGAGCCACCGAATTGCGAATCTCAGATGTATCGTTAGCGACCATTGAGCGCTGGATCATGAGAAACCTATCCGGCGAAGATTGGGCTGAACAAAGAGCTCAGTATGTCACGCTGGGCTCTAACAACTCGCAGCAGGCCGACTTCCCTGATGGGCGGCGGCCTGAGCTCAAACGTTAAGCGTCAGCTCTCCCGCCCAAATCAGGCTCAAGCAGCCAGCCAACGATCTTCAGCTTTCGGCCGGCAACAGCCGGTAAAACACACAGCAGGCAGTCAACGCACATAAAAAAGCCGCCCGGCAAAGGGCGGCTTTTTTGATCACTATTGCGCAGGAGAATCAGCGGAACAGCTCGCCCTTGGCAGCCTTATCCAGCAACAGTTGCGGCGGGTTGAAGCGGGCGCCGTAGCGTTTTGCCAGCACTTTGGCGCGCTCAACAAGCTGTGCCACGCCGTACTGGTTGATGTACTGGATGGCACCACCCGACCGGCGCGAAGCCGATGCCGAAAATCGAGCCGATATTGGCATCACGCACCGATTCCAGCACGCCTTCTTCAAAGCAGCGCACGGTTTCGATCGCCTGGATGAACAGCAGCCGGTCACGCATGTCGCGGAACTGGATCTGTTTCTCCGGCTTGACGTAATGCTCGGCCAAGCCCGGCCACAGCTGCTTTTTGCCACCCGCAGGGTAATCGTAGAAGCCGGCGCCGGCGGCCTTGCCGGCACGCTTGTATTCGCCCAGCATCTGGTCGATCACGGCTTCGGCCGGATGCGCCTGCCATGGCTTGCCTTCGGCTTCGAGGTCGGCACGGCTCTGGTCGCGGATATGCTGGCACAGGCTGAGGCTGACTTCATCGGTCACCGCCAGCGGGCCGACCGGCATGCCGGCCTTGGCCGCTGCCATTTCGATACCCCACGGATAGACGCCCTCGCCCAACATGGCGATGCCTTCGTTGACGTAGGTGCCAAACACGCGGCTGGTGAAGAAACCACGGCTATCGTTGACGACGATTGGCGTTTTACCGATCTGCAGCACGTAGTCGAAAGCACGCGCCAGCGTTTCCGGCGTGGTGTCTTTGCCCTTGATGATTTCCACCAGCTCCATCTTGTCGACCGGCGAGAAGAAGTGCAGGCCGATGAAATTGGCAGGGTTGGCCGATGCCTGCGCCAGACCGGTAATCGGCAGCGTCGAGGTGTTCGATGCCACCACCGCATTCGGTGCCAGATATTTCTCTGCCTCTTGCGTCACCTTGGCTTTCAGCTCGCGGTTTTCGAACACCGCTTCGATCACCAGATCGCAACCGGCAAAATCGGCAGCATCAGTGGTAGCGTGGATCAGGCCAAGAATCTCGTCGGCCTTGCTCTGGCTCATCTGGCCACGGCTGACTTTTTTATCCAGCAGCTTTTTGCTGTAGGCCTTGCCCTTGTCGGCGGCTTCCTGCGATACGTCTTTCAGCACTACCGGAATGCCCTTGCTGGCGGTGGCCCAGGCAATGCCGGCGCCCATCATGCCGGCACCGATCACCGCCACCTTGCTGACTTTGGACTTGGCGATGTCTTTCGGACGGCTGCCGCCGGCCTTGATTTCGTTCAACTGGAACCAGAAGCTGCCAATCATGTTCTTGGCGATCTGGCCGGTTGCCAGCTTGACGAAATAGCGCGACTCGATGCGGCTGGCGGTGTCGAAATCGACCTGCGCGCCCTCGACTGCGGCGGACATGATCGCTTCCGGCGCCGGATAACAGCCGCTGGTTTTGGCGCGCAGCATGGCCGGGGCAATCGCCAGCATCTGTGCCACTTTCGGCGCGCTGGGCGTGCCACCGGGCATTTTGTAGCCGTCGGCATCCCACGGCTGTTTGGCGTTGGGGTTGGCGAGAAT
>JAXMFR010000003.1:0-102997 GCA_046347685.1 Chitinivorax sp. | reverse complement strand
TACAAGCACCCACACCTATCGGCTGTACTGTATTTTGTTAAAGATCAATCAGTTAATCATTCACAACTAACTGCGCTGCAACTGCGTCGCTGCAGAGAGGCCGAACTATACGCATCCACCTACAAAGCGTCAATACCGTTTTGCAGAAAATTTTAAAGAAAAAGTCACGCCCTGCGCCAAGCTGTTGAATCCATGGAAAACAAGCCAAGAATAGAAAAAGCCGCCGAAAGAAACGGCGGCTTTCTTATAACAGTATTTCCAGCCTTACTCAGAGAATACAACCTTCACCGAGGAATCCACTGCCGATTTTTCAATATAGCCAATGGTATTCGGATTACCGCTGACCAGCTTTTTCACCTCGGTGGTATTCGGCACCTCTTTCGGTGGCTGTCCCTTACCGGTAAAGATGATTTTTGACCAGTATGCCTTCACCTGCGCGGCGGACTTACCCGTAACCTTGGTATAAAACTCATCACGCGGTGGCTGCCCTTCGGCCTGATCAATCGGCATGGCCTGCGCACCACCCGGAAAAGTAGAAGCCTTGCCCAGAAACAATTGCGACACCTGTTCCGAGGTCAGATTCCCTACCGGGCTCTTGGCGCTCACCACAACAACTACGTCGGCCCTCACCAAGGAAGAGCAAATCATGGCGGCAGATACAATAATCAATTTATGTATGGTTCTCATTTTGCTCTCCCTTAGAACACAAAATCGACGCTAAGATTGAACAAATTGAGTTTCCAATCAAACTCCCTGTCGGGAAGGGTCACCGCCGATAGGCCATAATGCTCCGGCCCGGTCATACGCACTTGATCTAGCTGTGCCTTGATTGCCATGTTGTTCATCACATCGTAGCGCACCCCCAGACTGAAGGTTTTCTGACCACGATCAGCCATCACCTGACCACTCACTGCCGACGAAAGAGCCGCCACCGTCCCGGCAATAATAGGGTTGCTTGACCTCGTGGCGATACCCGGATCAGAGGTTGGACTTGTCTGCTTCAAGATGGAATATGTGGCGTAAGGAGTGAATTTCCCCAGTCGAGTACCACCAGTGACATACCACGCATTTGTATCAGCCAGGGCATTTGTTTCAGTACGGCGCATCGTGTACTCTGCCATCAGCAAATATTTACCCCAATCCGCCGACAGCCCCAAGCCCTGAAAGCTGGCCGCCTTATAGTTCATTGACAAGGCCTCGCCTGACTCAGCACAACCGGGACAAGCCAACGCCCAGACGGCCGAGGGAATCCGGGGGCTAGGTGTATTAATCAAGGCATCGCTAACGCCAGCAACTCGATCTGACTCCCCCCATAACTTACCCTGATGATAGCCGTAACGCACACTATACGGCCCCGTTTCAAAAGAGATATTGCCACCCAGGCGATTATTTAGCTCCAGATCAAAGGTCGAATACGGCGCCCACAAGCGATTCTCCGACTTTCCCGCATACAGCTGCACCGTCAGATTTGAATCGCCGATGGGTTTTTGCATCAGTAAATCGATGCCGTCATGATACGAAAAGGCAACCTGGCCATAGATATCCGCTGGCGGCCTTACCCAGGGATTGGCATAGTTAACGTTACGATAATCGGAAACCATATAAAACGGGGAACCCAAACGACCTGCGCGTAGTTGTATCTCAGGCGTAGCCTTGTAGCTGACAAACGCCCATTCAACCTGAGGCTGATAGGTATTTTCCGCATTGCGTTTAGACAACACCTGCACGACACCGGACAATCGGTCGGTCAAATTGGCATTCACCTGCGCGCCAATCAATGTATCGATATCCCATGACCAGCTTTTCTCCACGCCATTGGGTTGAGCGCCAGGATAAGGCGTGTACTGCACTTGATTCGTATCACTCGTAACGCCGCTCACCGTGCCAAAGCCACTGAAGCGGACATTCATTCCGCCCTCATCGGCCTGCACCGGCAACGCGACACATGTCAGCGCTCCTGCCACTGCGGCTGCTATTGGTATTTTCCGCATATCGCCCTCTTCTGTGATGACAAACAATCCCGCAAGACAAACTAATGCACCTAAGCAGGATTGGCGACACGCAATCCTTCAACCCCAGTGCATAGATGAGTTATAGCCAAACATAAACACTTTGAAACCAAGCCTCAGAAAAATAAAAAGCCCATGAATTTTATGGGCTTTAGAAGTACGACGAGGATGATCGGTAAGTCAGCCAGTTCCGCCCACGGTCAAGCCACCATCAATACGTAAGGTAGGCTGACCAACACCAACCGGCACACTCTGACCTTCTTTACCGCAAGTGCCAACACCAGGGTCCAACTGCATATCATTGCCGATCATGCTGACCCGAGTCAGTACATCGGGACCATTGCCAATCAAGGTTGCGCCTTTAACCGGATAGCTAATCTTGCCATCTTCAATCATGTAGGCTTCTGCAGCGGAAAAGACAAATTTGCCACTGGTAATATCGACCTGACCGCCACCAAAATTGGCAGCGTAGATGCCATGTTTAACCGAGGCGATGATTTCTTCCGGCGATTTGTCACCGTTCAGCATGTAGGTATTGGTCATGCGTGGCATCGGAATATGCGCATAACTCTCACGCCTGGCATTTCCCGTCACCGGCACGCCCATCAGGCGGGCATTGAGGGAATCCTGCAGATAACCTTTCAGTACGCCATTTTCGATCAGAACCGTGCACTGCGTCGGATTCCCTTCGTCATCAACATTCAAGGAACCGCGACGGCGGGCCAAGGTACCATCGTCGACCACCGTGACCCCCGCTGCGGCCACCTTTTCGCCGATACGATTGGAAAAGGCCGAACTCCCCTTGCGATTGAAGTCACCTTCGAGTCCATGGCCAATCGCTTCATGCAGCAGAATACCTGGCCAGCCTGAGCCCAGCACAACAGTCATTTCACCCGCTGGCGCAGGTTTTGCGGACAGATTGACTACGGCCTGATGTACGGCCTTCTGCGCATAATCGCGCAACACTTCATCGGTAAAGTAGGCGTAATCGAAACGGCCACCACCACCAGCGCTACCCTGCTCACGCAGGCCACCGGATTCAACAATCACCTGCAAGCCGAGTCGCACCAAGGGGCGGATATCCGCTGCACGCAGGCCATCATGGCGCGCAATCAGCACCACCTCATATTCAGCCGCCAGATGCGCCATCACTTGCGTGACCCGGCTATCCAGACTGCGGGCAATCTGCTCCAGGCGCTCCAGCAAGGCCACCTTGTCGGCATCCGCCAGGCTCGCAATCGGATCGTTTGGCAAATACAGCTCACGGGCAGAAGGTTTGTTCAGCACCCCCAATGCACGGCCGGCGCCCTGGCGACCAATTGCACGTGTGGCTTGTGCCGCCTGCGACAAGGCAGGCAGACTGATATCATCGGAATAGGCAAAGGCGGTTTTTTCCCCTGCTACAGCCCTTACGCCGACCCCCTGATCAATATTGAAACTGCCAGATTTGACGATCCCTTCCTCTAGGCTCCAACCTTCTGCACGACTGTATTGAAAATACAGATCGGCATAATCCACCTGGTGGGTCATGATTTGCGCAAAAACATCATCCAGCTGACGATCGTCCAATCCGTACGGAGTCAGCAGGCAAGCATGTGCGGTATTGTAGAGAGACTGCTGGCTGGGCATGTATATGCCGCTTTCAGTCGAAGTTACGGTGTGGCGACTCATGATAATTACTCCAGCCGATCACGATGACGGCGCAATCGGGCAAAATCCAGGGTGGGGCGCAGCGGCTGATATTCCGGCGTATCCGGCTCGCCCTGCTGCAGGTAGGCAGTTTTCTGCGATATTAACCTGTTAATGCTGTGCCGGGTAAGCGGCACCGCCACGCTCCAGGCAATAAAAATGCCGGCAAGGTAGCGCAGGGTCAGCAATAGTTGCATCTCCCAGCCCAGCAGCACTGCGCCGGAAAGATGCTTGACCGGCCACATGGCCATGAAAATCAGCAGCCCGAATGCCACACTGGGGCGATTCAGCGTCAGGTCGAAGCGCAGCAAGAGGAAATAACTGCCAGCCCCGATCAACAAAGATGTAGCAACCAGCAGCGGCAATACCGGGGCATTGCGCATGGTATGCAAGAGCAGAGCGAGATTCAGTAACAACAGCAGCCACCAGTAACGACGCAGCAGATGTAAAAAACGTAACTGACTGGCGGCAAAGTGGGTTGGGTCGACAGCAAAAATCCGCATATTACAAGCTTCGGTGCTGCAACGCCGGCAGACTATCTCGCAAACGTTGCTGATACTCAGGATTGATATTGGCAATCACAACCCCCGAGCCACGTGGCAGACGATCCAGCACCACACCCCAGGGGTCAACGATCATGCTGTTGCCGTGGGTATCTCGGCCATTGAGATGATAGCCTCCCTGCCCGGCGGCGATGACATAAGCCAGGTTCTCGATGGCCCGCGCCCGCACCAGCACCTCCCAATGCGCCTTGCCGGTGGTTTCGGTAAATGCAGACGGCACCACGATCAGATCAACCGGATGCATCGCCCGATACAACTCGGGAAAACGCAGATCGTAACAGATTGACAGACCTAAACGGCCAAACGGTGTATCCAGCACCACGACCTCATTGCCCGACTGGATGGTGCGTTCTTCCTGATACTGCTCCGTGCCCATTTGCAAGCCGAACAGATGAATTTTGTCGTAACGGGCAACACGCTTGCCTTTGTTGTCATAAACCAGGCAGCTGTTGAACACCTTGCCCGGAGAATCACACGCCAACGGCACCGAACCACCAACAATCCACATATCGTGCAATTTGGCCTGCTCTGCCAGAAAACGTTGAATCGGCCCCTTGCCGTCGGCTTCCTTGACTTCGACCTTGTCAGTGTCCCGCATGCCCATGATGGCAAAATACTCCGGCAGCACGGCCAGCTTGGCCCCCTGACGCGCAGCCATTTCCAGCAGCATTTCAGCCTCGGAGAGATTGGCCGCGACACTCGGGCCAGACGCCATCTGGATGGCGGCTACACGCAAGGCGGCGGTTGCAGCACCGGATCGGGTTTTCTTGCTGGCGTTGGCACTGCGTGCACGGGTCGACATCTTCTGAATCCTCAGTTGCTGTAGGGTGAATTATTCTTGGCCGCCTCAGCTGCGGCATCCTTACCGGAATTCAATACGGCACTGCCGAGTTTTTCAACCTTCGGGTCATTCCACTTGCCGCTCAAGCGATATTCATAAGCCATCAACTGACCCAAGGGGTCTTTCAACATTTTCTGCAACACCAACGCAGTCAGGCCAATCACCGGGCTGACCACAAAACCAGCGGCAATCGATACGCCGTCACCAATCACCGGCACCACTTTCACATTCAGCAATTGCGACTGGTTCAGCAGGTCGATATCACCTTTCATGCTAACCACGGCAGCCGGGCCGACAATACTGAAGTTGTCGGTATGCATCACGCCGCGATTAATGTCGAAGCGACCGGCAATCGCATCAAAGGCGAAGCCCTCGCTGAACACATCACGAAAATCCAGCGTCATCCGCCGCGGCAGAGCCTGAAGGCTGACAATCCCCAACAGTCGGCCTACCCCCGGCTCAACCTTGGCAAACTGGCCACTTTTCGCTTCCAGATCAAAGTTGCCGCTCATGCTCGCCAGATCAGGCGCATACGGGCTGCCGCTCCATGTCAACTGACCTGCAACTTTTGCCCCACCGCGCCGCACAGTATCCGCCATGCCAAATCGGCCGAGAAACTTGCCGACATCGTCACTTTCCAGCTTCACATTCATTTTTGATGTGGGCTGACGACTGCGATAGTCCCAGATTCCATCCAGTTCCATACGGCCATCTGCGGCGATAGTCGCAAAACGATCAATTTGCAGGATTTCACCCTTGGGTGAAGCCTTTAGCTCAAGCTTGCCGAGGCTTCTTTCTTTATATTGCAAATTCTCGATTTCAACATCCACAACCGGCCAGGATGGATTGCCACGCTCAGGCGCGGGGACGCCAGCCTCTGCCGCCGGGGCTTCAGCCATTGGCAAGCTGAGGCGCTTCAGGCGTGCAAGCAGTCGTCCGGAGCCTTGATCGGTATAGGAGAACGAGCCATTCATTTCACGGCTTTGCAGCGCGCCCGACCAGGTCTGACCATCCGCCCCTACCCACAAACGCAGATCGTGCAAGCGCTTGCCGAACACATCCAGCGAGCTGACGCGGAAATCGCTGGCATAAACACTGCCGCCACCGGCACTGCCCAGCGCACCAATCACCGGCGTCCATGCATCCAGGTTGACGTACGGCAAATTGCCACTCAATGCCAGGCCAGGCTTGCCCGGCAATTGCGAAACTATGGCGCTGCCTGAACGCCCCCCCGCTTCATTGACTGGATTCAGGTTAACTGCGCCACGCAGCAGGCGCCGCTGCTGATAAAGCAGATCGGCGAGCACTGCCCGCTCATAACGAATCTGCCAACGGCTCTGATCATCTGCCAGTGAACGCATCTGAATGCGCAGCGACTTACTGTCGGCAGCCTGCTTGCGCAAGGGTGGCGGCAGATCCAGTTGCGCGCCCTGCAAGTTGCTTTCCAGCCACCAATCGGCGCTGCCCTTACGCGCACTGATACCTAGGTTGTAACGCACCTCACCACGGGCATAGCGCCAGACCGGATCGGGATAGGCCTGCGCCAGGCCATGGACGGAAGCACTGCCCGTGGCAAGCAGATTGATACTGCCATCTGCAGCGGTATCGCCACTCAGCGTCAGCTTGCCACCGAGGCCACGCGCACTGATCGCAGGCACTTTCAGGCTACGCTCGGTGAATTGCACACTGCCACGAACCTGCTCCAGTTGTGGGATGCCACGTCCGAGATACAACTGATTGCCATTGAAATGCAGTTGGCCATTCACCTTGGTGCCATCGGCGTTATCCAGCGGCACATCCAGCTTCAGACGCAAGCTGGCATCTCCCGTGCCCCCCGTGCCGTTGGTGAAACCCGCAAGCGCCTTATCAACCGGGCTGGCATCAACAAAACGCAGGTAATTGATCAACGGGCCGGAAGTATCGCCATCAATCAGCAGACGTTCGCCACGTTCCAGCGACGGAATCTGTGCCTGCACGCGATTCAAGCGCACCCCCATCAGATTGCCCTGATTCGCATGAATCAGCAGTTGATCCCCCTCAAACACCAGCTTGGCGCCAATACGGGCGAGCATCGGCCAGTGATCGGCATAGTCGAGATCGACATCATGTGCATCCACATCCACCCGGAAACGGCCAGTCTTGCGTTTATCCCAGGGAAAATCATCCAGCGCCCCCTGCAACACCATCACCGCCCGGCTGGCAGTGCCCGCCTTGAGGCTGCTGTGCAGCCAGTCACGCGTGGCATCACCAACGGTTAGCGGGATATAGCGCCAGACCGCATCGGCCCGGCCATTCACCAGTTCGGCGCGCAAATCCGCATGCCCCGCTCCCTGCGCTGCGCTGCTATAGGTGCCGCTGAGCACACCGGCGACGTCGGCATTGTTCATCCGCACCTGGCTGATATCAACCTTCCAGCCTTCGCCAAGCCGACGCCAGCTGGTTTTGCCCAGCAGCCGGTCAAAACGCAGATCCTCGATAAAGAGTGTGGGCAAGGATATGGCACAGCGCTGACAATCCACGTTCAACGCACCGCCCTTGCTCCCGAAAACCAGATTGCCCGCCAGATTGCTGACGCCATTGGCCGGCTTAAGCGGCAACAGCGACAAATCACTGAAGCTGCTACTCAGCTCAAATGATTGATTCTGTAAGGAAGGATACAACCATGACAATTTGAATTGCCGCAGCAGCCCCTTGGCCTGCAATCCGCTCAGATAACTGCTGGCAGACTCTGGCAGCGGCAAATAAGGCGTCAGCCTCATCCAGTCATGCAGCTTTAATTCATCGGCCGACAATTTCAGCGCCGCCAGCTCACCTTTGTCATCCAGCTGACGCTCCAGCAGCAACTTGTCCTGTTGCAGACGCTGGCCATCACCCATGGTCAAAGCAACATCCTGCAGCAGCAGCGAATTAGCAAGCCCCTTGCTGCTGAGCGTAGCCTTGCCCTGTAAACGGTTAACGTGCAACACCGGCAGGCTGGGCTGAAACTGCAGCGCGGCGTCGGCGACATTCAACTGCAGCACCCCCTGATACAACTGCTGCCGTTTGAAGGCAAACCAGGTGCTGACCCCGCCCCGGCCCTGCAACAATTGCTTGGGCAGAAACAACCACGGCCGCCATGCGGCGATATCGGCATAAGCTAGGTCCAGCTTCAGATCACCCGACCAGTCCGGCAATTGATTCAGATCACTGCCACGCAGGGTGCCATTGAGACTGATAGCCGAAGCCAGATGCGGCGGCGGCGTACCACTCAGCTCCACGCGATGGACACGAAACAGGTTGCTGATGCGCAGCCGCACCTTTTCCACCTGCAGCGCGGGTACGCCCTGCCGCTCATCAATCCAGACAATGCGCCCCTGATCAATGTCGATGCGATGCTGGCGCAGTATCCAGTTGCCAAAACGGCCCTCACCGGGGCCATTGAGTGTCAGCCCCGCCAGATGAATCAACCCCTGCAGATCTCGTTTTAATACCAGTTCCGGCGTATCAAGCACAATGCGCGAAAAGCGCGCATCCAGAACCAAGATGCTGAGCCAGGACAAATTGGCACGCACCCGATCCAGATGTAGCGCGGGCTGCCCTTGCGGGTCATACAACGTGACATCGCTAAGTAAAAAAGCCGGATCCAGGTTTTCCCAGCCAGCCTCGATCTCGCCAATGCTGATATGCAGACCAGATAGCTCGCCAACCAGTTGCGACACATCGTGGCGATAGTTATTGATGGACGGGAACAGCCAGAAAGTGGCAGCAGCCCAGATGGCCGTAGCGAGCACACCGGTCAGCAATAACAGCTTTGCCAGCAGCCGGGCATGCCAGCGCATGGCCCGCAGAAACCAGACCAGAAGCCGCTTGCCGGAATGGCGTAGGAACATCGCTATTTTTTGCTGAATAGTCATCACGATAGGAAAAGGGAGCGCCCTGAATTGTAACGTAGCACACCGGGCCAGCGGCTTGGATTTGATGCTAATACGATACAGGCTGACACGAATGTGGCATGAATGTCACATTCGTGTCGCGATCCGGAAGGAAGCTTAACGCTCGAAGACGGCAATCGACTCCACATGCGCGGTGTGCGGGAACATGTTCACAACCCCCGCCTGCAGCAGGCGATAACCTTTGGTATTGACCAGCACACCAGCGTCACGCGCCAGCGTGGACGGGCTGCATGAGACATAAACAATACGCGACGGGCCATTCTCGCCCAGCGACTTAATCAGCTCGATGGCGCCATCGCGCGGCGGATCAATCAGCATCTTGTCAAAAGGCCCAAGCTGCGCCAAGGCTTCTTCCGTCATTTCAAACAGGTTGGCAACCTTGAATTCGGTGACCTCTGCCAAGCCATTCAATGCCGCATTTTCGCGTGCACGTTCCACCAGCCCCTGGCTGCCTTCCATGCCCAGTACAGTTGCACCACGGCGGGCAATCGGCAAGGTAAAGTTGCCCAGGCCGCAGAACATGTCGGCAATCCGCTCGCCCGGTTGCGGGTCGAGCAGACGCAGCGCACGGCTGACCAGTACCTGATTGATCTGCGGATTGACCTGAGTAAACTCGGTCGGGCGGAACGGCATCACTACCTTGAACTCTGGCAGGGAATACGTCAGCGCCGGCGCATCCAGCGGGTAAAACGCATAAGCGGTGTCCGGGCCTTTTGGTTGCAACCAGAACTGCACGCGGTGCTGGTCGGCATAGTCGCGCAGCAATTGCTCGTCGGCTTCGTTCAACGGCTCCATGATACGCAGCACCATTACGTCCACCTGATCACCAATCGCCAGCTCCACCTGCGGCATGCGATCAAAAATGCTGAGCTGGCCGATCAGCTCGCGCAAGGCCGGCAATTGTGCAGAAATACGCGCCGGCAGGATATGGCACTCGGTCATATCGGCAATGAAACTGGAGCGCTTTTCATGGAAGCCAACCAGCATGCCGCCCTTTTTCGCCACATAACGTGCCGACATGCGTGCGCGATAGCGATAGCCCCAGCTGGGGCCATAGATCGCCGGCAGCAACGACTCTGCGCGCACCTTGCCGATATGCCACAGATTGTCTTCCAGCACCCGCTGCTTGGCCGCGACCTGCGCCGTTGCTTCCATATGCTGCATGGAACAACCGCCACAGACGCCAAAATTCGGGCATTGCGGCTTGGTGCGCACGAAGCTTTCACGCAGCACCTGAATCGTCTGCGCATTTTCGAAATTGGGTTTCTTGCGGTAGGACTGATACACCACCTGTTCGAACGGCAGGGCGCCATCGATAAACAGGGTTTTGCCATCGGCACGGGCAATACCGTGGCCTTCGTGGTCAAGCGATTCAATATTGGCAACAGGCATGGGGCAGCTAAAGCGTCGGAAAATCGGCCATTTTACCGCACATTGCCCGACTGCTGATCCTATTCAGCACATCTCAGCCAAAACGCAGCTTGCCAATAAGAATCGCCGCCGCCAGCAACAAGGTCACGCCGTTGGCGACAATCACCGGCATGGCGCCGATCATGCAGCCATAAACCAGCCACAGCAGCACGCCACTGACAAAAATGGCATACATGCCGAGCGAGATATCCTTGGCTGAGCGGGATCGATATACCTGTAGCACCTGCGGCACAAAAGCAATCGTAGTAAGAATTCCGGCAAACATGCCGATCAGGGTTTCAAGGCTCATTTGGGTAAGCGCGGGCGTGAATGAACGAGGCGTGACACCGGTAACAGTGACAATTCCGCCTGCAGGCGGGCATGCGCCTTGGCGATATCGTCAATCGGCAGGCCATCTCGCAGGGCCTTTTCGGCTACCGCCAGAGCATGTTGTGCCGCCAGCTTTTCACTCTGCTCGGTACGAAATGCCACATCAGAAAGAATGGAAACGGCATCCGGCCGGATATCTACCAAGCCCCCGGTAATATAGATCAGCTCCACCACGCCCGATTCGCTGTGAATGCGGACATTGCCGGGGCGCAACATGGCCAGCATCGGCGCATGCTGAGGCAATACGCCGATCTCGCCTTCCCGCGCCGGCAGCGCAACAAAACGTGCCCTGCCCTGATAGATCTGCCCGGTCACAGAAACAATGCTGACTTGCAGGCAACGTCCGCTGCCAGTGGCGCTCAAGGTTGCCTCGAATCAAATGAGCGGATAGCGGCAACCAGCATCGGCATCTGCCGTTCTATCTCCAGCCGGTCAGAGTTGATGACTAGATCAAACAGCCGGGGATCATCCAGCTGCTGGTGAAAATAATCCCAGATAAACTGTTGCTTGCCTTCGTTGGCCTTGGCAGCCCTTTCGCGGGCGACACTGAATTCGATACGTTCGCGGCTGGCAATCCGTGCCGCGCAATGATCCAGCGAGCCGACCAGGCGCAGCCGGAACACGCGGTGGTTGGCAAGGATGATATGGGCGCCACGGCCAACGATCACCCCGCCAGACTGCAGGATATTCAGACACAGGTTCACCAGATGCCGGTAATACTGCGCCTGCTCCAGACGATGCAGCGACTGGAAACCATGTAGCCATTGGGTCCAATGTAGCTGAGCCTGCTCATCCAAGCGTGCCAACAATTCGGCATCAATACCAGAGGTTGCAGCAATGGCATCCACCAGCTGTCGATCATAACAAGGCACGCCCAGCGCTTCTGCGAGACCTTTGGAAATGTCGCGGCCGCCACTGCCATAGTCGTGCGACACCGTCACCACCGGCTTGCGCGTTAACGAACAGCTACTTGCCAGTTCAGCCTTGATCAGTATCTGCAAGGCATCGTGAATATCTTTGGTCATGCCAACCCCTTACGTCAAATTGGTGCGACAAGAGATGGCCGGAATCCATCAGGCCGGAAATACCCCGGTTGAAAGATAACGATCCCCACGATCGCAGACAATCGAAACAATCACTGCGTTTTCCACTTGCAGTGACAATTGCAACGCGGCAGCCAACGCACCACCGGAAGAAATGCCGGCAAAAATGCCTTCTTCCCGTGCCAGACGTCGGGCAGTCTCTTCGGCATCTTGCTGGGTCACGTCGATAATGCGGTCAATCCGCTTGAAATCACAAATCGACGGCACATACTCGGCGGGCCACTTGCGGATGCCGGGAATCTGCGCACCGTCGGCCGGCTGCACCCCCACTATCTCGATCTGCGGATTCTGTTCCTTGAGATACTTGCCGGTACCCATGATGGTACCGGTGGTACCCATGCTGCTGACAAAGTGGGTGATCCGGCCCTGGGTATCGCGCCAGATTTCCGGACCAGTACCTTCATAATGGGCAAGTGGATTATCCGGATTGGAAAATTGGTCCAGAATCAAACCACGGCCTTCACGCCGCATGGCCTCTGCCACATCACGCGCGCCCTCCATGCCAATCGCTTTCGGCGTCAGCACGATTTCGGCACCAAACGCAGCCATGCTCTGCCTCCGCTCGATGGACAAATGCTCGGGCATCACCAGCACCATGCGGTAACCCATCATCGCGGCAGCCATTGCCAAGGCAATACCGGTATTACCACTGGTGGCTTCGATCAAGGTATCGCCCGGGCGTATATCACCGCGCGCCTCGGCCTTCTTGATCATCGAAAATGCGGGGCGATCCTTGACGGAGCCAGCAGGATTGTTGCCTTCCAGCTTCACCAGAATCACATTCGAGGTGTTACCAGGCAGACGTTTCAGGCGAACCAGCGGGGTGTTACCAATAAAATCTTCAAGCGTTTTATACATATTTTGGCGACAGGCAGAGTATTGCGGCGATTCTATAGGCAAACGCGGCAAATTGCAGTGCGCAAAAAAACAAAAACCCGCCACAACGGCGGGTTTCGGCAGTAATCCGCCACTTTATTTTTTGGCTGGCGGCGCAGCAGCCGGAGCCGGTTTGGCAGCTGGTGCCGCGGCTGGCGCAGCAGCGGGTTTTGCTGCTGCAGGTGCGGCGGCTGGGGCGGCCTTGCCACCCACAGTCACTTCGGCCTTGATCTTGCCGTAAGTTCCCTCTTTGATGCCCGGTACTTTCATCAAATCTTCAGTTGTCTTGAATGGGCCGTTTTTCTGTCGGTAATCCACAATGGCCTTGGCTTTTTCCGGACCAATACCCTTCAGCGCTTCAAGCTGTTGCGGCGTTGCGGTATTGATATCCACTGCAGCAAAAGCCGATGAAACAAATGCCAAGGCAGCAACCAACGACAACAAAAGTTTTTTCATTGCATGACTCCTAGACGAAAGAATGGGGAAGGACAACAGAAGGGACTGCGAGGACAACTCAATCAGGCTAAGCAAAAAAACGCCTGAATTCAAGACGATTCAGGCGTTACGAGGCAGAGACAGCCCACCACGGCTGCCATCTGTTGTGATTAATGCACACCCAGCGATCGGATCACGCCGATACACACCCCTTCGATCTCCAGCGGGTCTCGTTCCAGATCCACATTGATTGGCGGATAATCCGGGTTCTCGGCGATCAGCTGTACCTGTTTGCCTTCGCGGTGCCAGCGTTTGACGGTCACATCTTCGCCCAAACGCGCCACCACCAGCTGGCCTTCTTTCACCTGATGCGTCTGCCGCACGGCAATCAGGTCGCCATCCAGAATGCCGGCATTGATCATGCTGTTGCCACGCACCCGCAGCAGATAATCGGCATCACCGCCCAGCAAGGCGGGATCAAGCATAAAGCGCGATTCAACATGCTCGGTGGCCAGAATCGGAGAGCCTGCTGCGACTCGCCCGACCAAAGGCACGCCCGGAGCAAGCTCTTCCTGCTTCAGACGAATACCGCGCGCCACGTTGGACTGCAGCTCCAGCACCCCTTTTTTTGCCAGTGCCTTCACATGTTCCACCGCAGCATTCACGGATTTGAAACCCAGCCCGTCCGCAATTTCGGCAAAAGTGGGAGGTGTGCCGTTTTCTGCAGCAAACTGCTTGATGAAATCCAGCACTACTGTCTGTCTTGCCGTCAGCATGGTTGTTTCCCGGAGAAGTCAAATAACGAAGTAAGTATCCCCCGGCAAAGCCGGGGGCTTTAGTTTGTTAGCCCCTAAAAGGGGCAAGAAGCTGGCGCCGCCTGAAGGCAGCCACTACATTCCCAGCTTCAGTTGGTCGTAATGCTCATCTTCCTTTTCTTGATGCCGAATGTACGCACGCACCATCTCTTCATCGAGACCCACTGTCGAGACAAAATACCCACGGGCCCAGAAGTTCTCACCCGTAAAGTTCCTCGTCTTGCCCATGAAGCGTCGCGCGATCGAGATCGCACTCTTGCCTTTGATGTAGCCAACCACATACGAAACCGAGTGCTTTGGCGGAATACTGATGCACATGTGCACGTGATCACTCATCAAATGACCCTCCACGATCTTGCACTCCTTCTGCTGCGCCAACTCATGCAGCACTTGCCCAAGGTGACGGCGAATCGCGCCAAATATCGCTTTCTTTCGTCCCTTGGGGATGAAGACAATGTGGTACTTGCAGTCCCATGTCGTGTGCGCAAGGCTCTGGTAATCTCTCATCGGGTTACTCCTATCTCTTGGTCGAGACAGAAGGCTCCCAGCGACCGCTTCACACGGTCAAACCTCAAGGAGTCCCCCGGCAAAGCCGGGGGATTACCTCATTTATTTAATGCAAGTTTAATGCGCTGCAGCCGCTTTTGCCCAGTATTGGCAGGACAACGGCGACAGCGCTGTAACGAATCAGGCGCGCTGCCGCTGGCAAGATTGCGGAGCCGGTGTACGGCGCTGAAACAGGCTCAAACGACGTAACGTCATGCCATAAGCCGGTGTGGGCCCCCGGCTCGCCCGGGTCAGGCCATAACTGCCAATGACTGCCTGACTTCGTGCCAGACCACGCACAGCCAACCGGCCGCAGGCGATGGCGGCACTACCGATCACCGCAGCAGAGAGCAGAATCAACATCTGGATCGCAGCGCCGGCGCGCATATGCATAAAGGTTTCCGTCCACGCCGGCAGCATCGCCAGCCACAGCATGGCCAGCACGGCGCCCACGCTGCCCAGCGCCAGCCGATAAACAAAGACGGCATCATCGTTGTCAGCAGGCAAGCCAAAGTGTTCCAGATAAGCCGATACGCTACGGGTCTGATGTTTCATGATCGCTCCTTCACTGTATTTGAATACAGCATACTGTACCTTATTACAGTTTACAAGCATAATTCGCGTCGGCTCAGGCAGATAGCTCAACCGTCGCGTAGACTTGCCATACAGGACAACGTTGGCGGGCTTTCACGACATATAATGAGCAAAATTTTTGCCCCCTCTGTTTCTGCGAGAACCTGTCTATGCTTACCCCACCTCCCCGCCCGCAGGCGCCCGAAGCCCCAGCGCCGGAAGAATGCTGCAATAGCGGTTGCGAGCCATGCATCATGGATCTGTATACCGAAGAGCTGGCCAAATACCGGCGCGATCTGGCGGAATGGGAGCGGCTGTATGGCGATGCCAGCCAGCCGGGCCAGGCCTCACAAGGCTGAATTGCGCGACAAGGGCCAGGCCAGCATGGCTATGAGTACGATGATGCTGGCAACCCCGATGGATAACATTGAATCAACTGGAGACTGTATTAAATGTGGTTTCGTAATTTGCTGGTTTACCGTTTTGTTCAGCCGTTTGCGCTGGATGCCGCAGCCCTTTCGGAAAAGCTGGAAGCGGCGCAGTTTCAGCCGGTAGGCAAGATGGAACGGCAGAGCATCGGTTTCAGCCGGCCGGCTCGCCACGCGGCAACACCTTTTGTGCACGCAGTAGGCGGCAATTTGCTGGTAAGCCTGTGTGTCGAGGAAAAAATCCTGCCCAGCACCGTTATTCGCGATTTCGCCGAGCAAAAGATTCAGGAAATCGAAGAACAGCAGAGCCGCAAGGTAGGCAAGAAAGAACGCAAGGAAATCACCGAGCGCGTGACCGACGAATTATTGCCGCGCGCCTTCACCCGCCGCCGCAAGACCACCGCCATGCTGATGCCGCAATCCGGCTGGCTGATTGTTGATTCGGCCTCGGCAAATAAAGCCGATGAGCTGCTGGAATGGCTGCGCAAGGCAGTGGAAGCGCTGGCCGTACGGCCGCTGTCGACACAGATGAGCCCGCAAGTGGTGATGACCGGCTGGCTGACGGAAGGCGAGGCATTTGGCAATTTCGGCATTGAAGACGAGTGCGAACTGAAACTGCCGGAGGAAGACGGCGCAGTGGTGCGCTGCCTGCGTCAGGACTTACATACCGATGAAGTGCGCAACCACCTGGCCAGCGGCAAATGCGTGACCAAACTGGCGCTGACCTGGGCCGACCGGATGAGTTTTGTGCTGACCGAAGACCTGGTGATCCGCCGTCTGGGTTATCTGGACTTGCTGCAGGATGAGGCCAAGAGCGCTGGCGCAGTCGATGACGACGAGCAGTTTGATGCCAATCTTGCGATCATGACCGGAGAGCTGGACAAACTGCTGCCGGAGCTGATCGAGGCGCTGGGTGGCGAAACACCGCCCAAAGCCTGATGCCGCTTGCCCACTCTGAAGGTTGATACAGCATGAATATTGGCGGCCAAGCTTTTCGCACCATCTGGCCCGGTGACGATGGCGACACAATTCAGGTCATCGATCAGCGGCTGTTACCGCATCGCTTCGAGATCGTCACCCTGGCGACACTGGATGCAGTGGCCGCCGCCATTCATGACATGACCGTACGTGGCGCCCCCTTGATCGGCGCCACTGCCGCTTATGGTCTGGCACTGGCGCTGCAGCAGGATGCCTGCGACAGCGCGCTGCAACAGGCAGTCAACACGCTGCAGGCAGCACGGCCGACAGCGGTCAACCTGCGCTGGGCATTGCAACGCGTCAGCCAACAGGTATCGCCGCTGCCGCCCGCGCAACGTGCAGCTGCGGCATGGCAAGCAGCACAACAGATTGCCGATGAAGACGTGGCCATCAATCACGCAATTGGCCAGCACGGGCTGGCGCTGCTGCGCCAGCGCTGGCAAGCGTTGCAGCGACCGTTGCAGATCCTTACCCATTGCAATGCCGGCTGGTTGGCTACTGTCGACTGGGGCACCGCGCTGGCGCCGGTTTATGCTGCATTTGATGCCGGCATTCCGCTACACGTGTGGGTGGATGAAACCCGGCCGCGCAACCAGGGCGCCAGCCTCACCACGTGGGAGCTGGGCCAGCACGGCGTGGCGCATACGCTGATAGCCGACAATCTGGGCGGGCATCTGATGCAGCATGGGCAAGTCGATCTAGTAATTGTCGGCAGCGACCGCACCACCCGCTGCGGCGATGTCTGCAACAAGATTGGCACCTACCTCAAGGCACTGGCAGCATACGATAACGACGTGCCGTTTTATGTGGCCTTGCCCTCGCCCACCATCGACTGGCAGATTCGCGACGGACTGAGTAAAATCCCTATCGAGCAGCGTTCTGCAGATGAAGTGCTGTATCTGCAAGGCAAAAATGAGCAAGGCCAGTTGCAACAGGTGCGGATTGCGCCGGATGGCACACCGGCGCTCAATCTCGGCTTCGATGTCACCCCGGCGCGGCTGGTGAGCGGCCTGATCACCGAACGCGGCATATGCCCCGCCAGCGAAGCCGGCCTGCTGCAACTGTTTCCGGAGCACGCATCATGAGTGATCGCAACAGCCTCGGCCAGGCATTGATCGATGCCGCGCTGCTGCTCGATGCCAAAGGCGTGAATCAGGGCATGTCGGGCAATCTCAGTGTGCGCTGCGACAATGGCTATCTGATTACGCCATCGGGCATGGCTTACGACCAATGTACGCCGGAGGACATGGTCTGGATGGGTTTCGACGGTGCAGTCGATGGCCGGCGTAAGCCCTCGTCCGAATGGCGCTTTCACCACGACATTCTCGCCTCACGCCCGGAAATCGGCGCGGTGATTCACACCCACTCGCGTTTTGCCACCACCCTGGCCTGCCTGCAACGCGATATACCGGCCTTTCATTACATGATCGCCATGGCTGGCGGCAACTCAATCCGCTGCACACCCTACGCCACCTTCGGCACCCAGGTTTTGTCGGATCTGGCGCTGGCAGCCCTGCAAGGGCGCAAAGCGTGCCTGCTCGGCAATCACGGCCTGATTGTGCTCGGTGAAACACTGCAACGCGCATTGGCGCTGACGATTGAAGTCGAATCACTGTGCGAGATGTATTGGCGTACACTGCAAATTGGCCAGCCGATTTTATTGAGCGATGCCGAGATGGCCTTGGTGCAAGAGAAATTCAAACATTACGGCAGCAACGCACAACAACCCGAAGCGGACGGCAGTGAATAGATCAGCGCTTCCCAAAAGATAAAACCCGAACACGATGCCGAAGATCCACGCCAACAACCTGCACATCGAATACGAATTTTTCGGCGACCCGGCGCACCCGACGGTGCTGTTGGTAATGGGCTTGGGCATGCAGCTGGTCGGCTGGCCCGATGACTTCTGCCAGGACCTGGCCAACTCCGGTTATCGCGTATTGCGCTTTGACAACCGCGATATCGGCCTCTCCTCACATCTGGATCACCTGGGCAAACCCAATTTGATCTGGGGTCTGCTGAAACGCCGCATCGGCCTGCCGATCCGCGCGCCCTACTCGCTGGCGGACATGGCGCAGGATGCGGTGGCACTGCTGGATGCGCTGCAAATCGAGCAGGCGCATGTGGTCGGTGCCTCGATGGGCGGCATGATTGCACAACTGGTAGCCGGCATGGCGCCACAAAAAGTACTGACCCTGACCAGCATCATGAGCTCCAGTGGCGCCCCCGGCCTGCCCGGACCCACGCCACGGGCACAGGCAGCGCTGCTGAAGCGCCCGCCCAAAGGCGCCTATCATCCGGCCCAGCGTGACCGGCTGGTGGAGCATTATCTGAACAACAGCCGGGTGATTCGCAGCCCGGCGTTTCCGATGAGCGAAGACGCCCGCCGGGCGCGCATCCGTCGCGGGCTGGATCGTTCCATCCACCCGGAAGGCGTGTTGCGGCAATTACTGGCGATTGCCCAAGGGCCGGATCGCAGCCCGATCCTGCAGCAGATCCGCCAGCCCACGCTGGTGATACACGGCAAACAGGACCCATTGGTGCCCATCGCCTGCGGCTACGATACGCACCAGTTACGGCGCCCGCATGGTGGAGATTGAAGGCATGGGCCACGATCTGCCGCCGGGTGTATGCCAGCTACTGGTTGACGCGCTGGTGCCACACTTCGCGCTCGGTGCGCTGACATCGCCCTGCCAGAAGCTAGCGGCAAGCAACGGATACAAAATAAAGAACCCGCCACCGCGGCGGGTTTTCACAAGATAGCAAAACGAGGGTAAATAGATGAGAACCATGAGCGGCCTGGACGGCGCCTTCCTGCACATCGAAACCGAAGAAACACCGATGCACGTGGGCGCCCTGTATCTGCTGGAACGGCCAGCCGACCAGCGCGGCAGCTATTTCAGGCGATCAAGCAACGCCTGGCGCCGCGTCTGGCGCAATCGGCTTTTCGTGCGCGCCTGGCGAATGCCGCTACGGTTGCACCAACCCGGTGTGGATCGAGGATCAGGCGCCGAATATGGCCTACCACCTGCGCCAGGTGTTGCTGCCAAACCCGGCAGCATGCAGCAATTGCAGGACAAGGTCGGTGAATTACATTCCACGCTGCTTGACCGCGACCACCCGCTGTGGGAAGTCACGGTGATCGACGGATTGGCCAGCGGCCAGGTGGGATTATATTTCAAGGTGCATCACGCCGCGCTGGATGGCGCATCCGGCGTTGCGCTGGCGAAAACCCTGTTCGACAGTGACGCCAACGGCAGGGACACACACCCCCTCGAGCCGGCCCCCGCCCCGGCAGCACCTCAGGGCATGTTCGAGCTGGTCAGTGCTGCCTTCAAACAAACCGCAGAACAATACGGCAAACTGGCACGCAGCCTGCCCGACGTGATGAATCTGGTATCGGGCATGCTCAGCCCGAGCGCGGCCAACGTTGATCACATCAAGGGCAAGCTCGGGCAGAATTTTGCCTTTGGCCCGAAAACGCCGATCAACGTGCCGATTACCGGCCAGCGCAGCTTTGCCTGCACCTCGCTGCCGCTGGCGCAAATCAAGCAGATTGGCGCACGCCACGGCGCCAAGCTGAACGATGTGGTGCTGGCGATCTGCAGCGGTGCGCTGCGCTCCTACCTGCAGCACAAGCACAAACTGCCACGCAAATCGCTGATTGCCACCGTTCCGGTGTCGTTGCGCGAACCCGGCAACACCGCCACCACCACCCAGGCAACGCTGACACTGGTCAGCCTCGCCAGCCATATCAGCGATCCACAAAAACGCCTGCACGCCATCTGCAAGGCGGCCGGTGCCGCCAAATCGCTGACCCAGAACGCCAAAACCGTGATCCCCACTGATTTTCCGTCGCTGGGCGTGCCCTGGCTGCTGGGCGGGCTGGCCTCGCTGTATGGCTACTCCAAGCTGGCCAGCGTGATGCCGCCGATCGCCAACGTCGCCATATCCAATGTTCCCGGCCCGCAACAACCACTGTACGTGGCCGGTGCCAAAATCAGCGGCTACTGGCCACTAAGCATTGTGGAACACGGCCTGGGGCTGAACATCACGCTGGTCAGCTATTGCGATTCGCTGGATTTTGGTCTGACTGCGGCCAGCAACGCGCTCCCTGACGTATATCTGCTGGCGCAAATGTTAAATCAGTCCTATGAAGAACTATTGCAGTTACCAACGGAAACGCCCGACACGCCAGCTGCCAACACGGCCAGCAACGATGCCGGCGCCAAACCGGCGGTAAAACGCAAACGCAGACAAACCACAACAACGCCCACCAGCACCTGAATCAGGCTCAGGTGGGCGGCCAACCGGAAGGAAACCGGATGTCCACTCACCACTGGTACCAAAGCGCCCTGCGTCCGCCGGGCATGTTGAAACTGGCGCTGGAAACACGCCTCGGCTGGGAATACGCCGCCACCGTGGCAGCCCGGCCGCTGCTGAGCCTGGCACCGAAAGGCGACGGCCACCCGGTGCTGGTTCTGCCCGGCATGCTCGCCGGCGACCTGACCACCCGCCCCTTGCGCCGTTATCTGAAGCGTCAGGGCTACACCCCTTACAGCTGGGACCAGGGGCTGAATCTCGGCCCGCGCGAAGGTGTGATCGAAGCCTGCATCGAACGCCTGAAATCGATTTATCTGGAGCACGAACGCAGCGTCAGCCTGATCGGCTGGAGCCTCGGCGGGCTGTATGCGCGGGAACTGGCCAAAGCCTTGCCGGATGCGGTGCGCAGCGTGATCACCATGGGCACGCCGTTCACCGGCCACCCGAAAGCCACCAATGCCTGGCGCGTGTATGAATTTGTCACCGGCCACAAAATCGGCGACGACGACCTGCACGAACCGCTGCGCACCCCGCCACCGGTCCCCACCACCTCGGTTTTCAGCCGCACCGACGGCATTGTCTCCTGGCACTGCAGCCGGGAACTGCCCACCGAGCACTCGGAAAGCATCGAAGTCAAAGCCAGCCACCTGGGCATGGGCATGAACCCGCTGACGCTGTATGTAATCGCCGACCGCCTCGCCCAGCCCGAGGGCGAGTGGCAACCGTTCCAGCGCCCGGCCTTGCTGTCCTGTCTCTATCCCGACCCCTACCGCGACTGAGCACTGCTACAAGCGGCCTCCGGCAATGGTAGCTAATCATTGCTAATCACAAGATACAAGGCCAATACCGGAGCGGGCTGCAGGCATATGCAAATGTAGGTCGGGTTTCAAGCCAACGCGGAGCTCAACGTAGCCGACAGCATCGGGTTGAAACCCAACCAACAACAATCATGGCTGCGCACCCCAAACACACGTCAACCCCAGCCAAGCACGCGGATTTGCTATAGTTGCCGCACTTTATCGACTGTGACCGTATTTGCGCCATGTCTGACCGCTTTCTGCAAGAACCGCCCTACCGCCATGATGCCCCGACCCGCGTCGGCGTATTGCTGATCAACCTCGGCACGCCCGAAGCCCCCACCGCTGCGGCGCTCAAGCCGTATTTGCGGCAATTTCTCAGCGATCCGCGCGTGGTGGAGATTCCGCAGTGGCTGTGGCAGCCGATTCTGCGCGGCATCATTCTCAACACCCGGCCGAAAAAATCCGCAGAGAAGTATGCCCAGATCTGGAGCAAGGATGGCTCGCCACTGAAGGTTTACAGCGAGAAGCTGGCGCGGCAGGTGCAGGGATTCTGGGGCAATAGCCGGCGCCAGCCGATTGTGGTGGATTACGCCATGCGTTACGGCCAGCCGTCCGTGGAATCGGCGGTGATGCGCCTCAAGGCCCAGGGCTGCCAGCAGATTCTGGCGCTGCCGCTGTATCCGCAATACGCGGCCAGCAGCACCGCTTCGGCGCTGGACGAGCTGTATCGCGTGTTGCAGAACCTGCGCAATATGCCGGAACTGCGCGTGATCAAGCATTTCCACGACCACCCAGCCTACATTCAGGCACTGGCGCAGCGCGTGCTGGGCCACTGGCAACGCAACGGCCGGCCGGACACATTGCTGATGAGCTTTCACGGCGTGCCGAAATTCTCGCTCGATCGCGGCGATCCATATCACTGCGAATGCCACAAAACCGCGCGCCTGCTGGCCGAGGCGCTCAACCTGAGCAAGGATCAATACGAAGTGGCTTTCCAGTCACGTTTCGGCAAGGCCGAATGGCTCAAACCCTACGCGGTGGAAACGCTGGAACGGCTGGGCAAGGCCGGCACCGGCAAACTGGATGTGATCTGCCCCGGCTTTGTTGCCGATTGCCTGGAAACGCTGGAAGAAATCGCAATGGAAGGCAAACAGACCTTCCTCGCCGCCGGCGGCAAGGAATACCGCTACATCCCCTGCCTCAACGACGAAGCCTATTGGGTGGACGCGGTGATCCAGATCATCGAGCCGCATCTGGCCGGCTGGATCGACCCGGCGTTTGATGCCCAGACCGCAAAACTGGCCGCTGACGACCGTCTGGCGCGCGCCCAGCAGCGGGGTGCAAAACAATAGAGCTTGCGCTCTGGATGTTGCTAAAGAAATTTCCCGAACCGCCGATAAGTGGTTAATCCCGCTTAATAAATCACCCACACAGTGAAGCTGCCACCGGCCAAGGTGGATCGGAGGTTCATCATGATTATCCAGCAAAGTAATGTCGGCATGGCCAGCCAGCACCAAGCCATGCAGCGTCTGCAGCAAAACGAGCAATTGCAGAGCTGGGTGGGCCCGCGCCCGCAGCAGGCGGAAGGCAACCGTGGCGGTGATCGGGTATCGCTGTCGCCACGCGGTCAGGCGATGTCGCAGCAGGCCCATGCGGCCAACGAAGCACGCCAGGCACAGCGCGTGCGCGGCAAAGACGACAACGAGGACGACCAGCTTGATCCAAAGCTGCAGCTGATCAAGCAGGCGATCGAGTCGCTCACCGGCCAGGAAATCAAACTGGTGAACCTCAAGGATTTTGCGCTGGATGCACAACACAGCATCAGCGCATCGCAAAGCGCCAGCCAGCAGGTGGATGCCGGTTATGGCGTGGATTACCAGTATCACGCTTCGTACACCGAAACCGAATCGCTGGATTTTTCCGCCAGTGGCACGGTAAAAACCGCCGATGGCCGCGAACTGCAGTTCAGTCTGGATATTTCGATGGAACGCAGCTTCTCGTTCCAGACCGATCAGCACATCCAGCTTGGCAACGCCGCGCAACAAACAAAAGATCCGCTGGTGCTCAATGTCAACGCCCCGGCAGCGCAACTCACCGACCAGAAATTCGATTTTGATATCGACAGTGACGGCAAGGCCGACAAAGTGTCGATGTTGCAGCCGGGCAGCGGCTTCCTGGCGCTGGACAAGAACAACGACGGCAAGGTCAACAATGGCAGCGAGTTGTTTGGTGCAAAAAGCGGCAATGGTTTTGCCGATCTGGCCAAGTTTGACGACGACGGCAACAACTGGATCGATCAGGCCGACGCGATATTCAAGAAACTGAAAATCTGGTTCAAGGATGGCGCAGGCCAGGATTCGTTGATCGACCTGAGCGATGCAAAGATCGGTGCGATTTTTCTCGGTGCGCTGAAGAGCGATTTCAAGCTCAACGATGCCAATAACAACAATAATGGCGATGTGCGCAGCAGTGGCGTGTTTCTGAAAGAAGACGGCCAGGCTGGCAGCGTGCAGCAAATCGACTTGGCAGTGTAGCCCTTCCCCGCTATAAAATAGGCTGCTTGCCGCGCCCGGCCTCGCCAGGCGCGGCATTTCAAATCGGGCAACCACTCCCGCAGATATTCAAAATAATCATTCACATCCAGAGGACTCATCATGACTTTTGCTCGCCTGACGCTGATTGCAGCTGCAGTCGCCACCCTGGCAGCCTGTGGCAAGAAAGAAGAAGCGCCTGCTGCCGGCACCGCAGCCCCCGCTGCAGCTCCAGCAGCCGAAGCCCTGCCGGTGATCAAGATCGGCCACGTGGCACCGCTGACCGGCTCGATTGCGCACCTGGGCAAGGACAACGAAAACGGCGCGCGTCTGGCAATCGACGAGCTGAACGAAGCCGGCGTCGAAATCGGCGGCAAAAAGGTCAAGCTGGAGCTGGTTTCCGAAGACGATCAAGCCGATGCCAAAACCGCCACCACCGTGGCACAGCGTCTGGTCGATGCGAAAGTGGCGGGCGTGGTTGGCCACCTGAATTCCGGCACCACCATCCCGGCATCGAAAATCTACAACGATGCCGGCATTCCACAGATTTCGCCTTCGGCCACCAACCCGGATTACACCCGCGCCGGCTTCAAGACCGCCTACCGCGTAATCGCCAACGACGTGGCACAAGGCAAGGCGCTGGGCGGGTTTGCGGTGGATACGCTGAAAGCCAAGAACATCGCCGTGATCGACGATAAAACCGCTTATGGCCAGGGTCTGGCTACCGAATTCGAGAATGCTGCCAAGGCAAAGGGCGCAACCATTGTCACCCACGAATCGACCCAGAGCGACAAGACCGATTTCAAGGCGATTCTGACCAACGTAAAAGCCAAGAAGCCGGACATCGTCTTCTTTGGCGGCATGGACGCCCAGGCCGGCCCGATGGCGCAGCAAATGAAACAGCTCGGCATCAGCGCCAAGCTGCTGGGTGGCGATGGTTTCCAGTCGCCGAAATTCATCGAGCTGGCGGGTGATGCGGCCGAAGGCCAATATGCATCCAGCCCTGGCATGCCGAAAGAGCAACTGCCAGGCTTTGCCGAATTCAACACGGCCTACAAGAAGAAATTCAACAGCGAAATCCAGATCTACGCACCGTACACCTACGACGCGGTCAAAGTGATGGTGGAAGCGATGAAACGTGCCGGCTCGGCAGAACCGGCGAAGTATCTGCCAGAACTGGCGAAAACCGATATGCAGGGCAAATCCGGCCCGATCAAGTTTGACGACAAGGGCGATATTGTCGGCGGTTCGGTCACCATCTACCAGGCCAAGGGTGGCAAATGGGAAGTGTTGACCACCGTGGGTGGCGCGGCTGCGGCTGCACCGGTAGCCGAAGCGGCAAAAAAATAAGCCTTGTAGCGATACGGCAAAAACGGCACCCACGGGTGCCGTTTGTTTATTGCTAACTTGAAAACCACGTCCTATGGACGTGGTCATCGCCTAACTGGCTTTGCCTGTTAGAGCGAGGGCCTGCCCATGGAAGTACCTTTCAAGCGTTGTCCCCACAACGTTGAGAAAGGAAGCAAACATGAGCAGGTTTCAAAGAGCATCGCATGTGCTGTGGCATTGTCAATATCACTTGGTATGGGTTCCGAAATACCGATTCCGTGTTCTGAAAGGCGCGGTGGGAAAGGAGGTATACAAGTGTGTGATGGTGTTTTGTCAGCAACTGGGATGCGAAGTGGTGGAATTGAATGTGCAGGTGGATCACGTGCATTTGCTGGTTAACGTACCACCGAAGCTGGCCATTTCTGAGTTGATGGGCGTCCTGAAAGGACGTACCGCCATCAGGCTGTTCAATGTTTTTCCATATATGAGGAAGAAACCCTTTTGGGGTAACCATTTCTGGGCCAAGGGCTACTGCGTGGACACTGTGGGTTTGAACAGCGAGATGGTTCAGAAGTACGTGAAGTTCCAAGAGAAGGAAGAGTTGCATCAGCAACAGCTGCTGTTGGAACAGGAGAGCGGGCCTTCTCCGAAGGGCCGCTAGCCCACATTTTTCACCAACCACCATCGCCCCCCGCCCAGTAATCTACGAACGTGGTTTTTTACTGCCCATTGGCCTGCAAACCAATACTGGCGAGCCCTGCAGCCTAGCCTGCAAGCAGGTCTGGATGCGGCCTGCAGGGCCGCGGCCATTACGGGCCTGCAGCAGAGAGCAAAAAACCGCCGCAAACCGCGCCAGCGATTGGGTTTTGAAGCGTTTTATCGGTAGAATGGCGCGGTTTTGCGTGTTTTAAAGCAATCGCTCTCTTTTACCCCAAACACGCCGGAGTAAGCGGTTTTGGACATTTTTCTGCAGCAATTGATAAACGGCCTGGTGATCGGCTCGATCTACGCCCTGATCGCGCTCGGCTACACCATGGTTTACGGCATTCTCAACCTGATCAACTTCGCCCACGGCGAGGTGTTGATGTTCGGCGCGATGATCACCTTCTCGGCGGTGAATTTCCTGGCCGGCATGCATCTGCCGCTGTCCGGCTACACGCTGCTGCTGTTGGGGCTGCTGCTGGCACTGCCGCCAACCATGCTGCTCGGCTACACCATTGAACGGGTGGCCTACCGGCGCTTGCGCAAGGCGCCACGGCTGGCGCCGCTGATCACCGCCATCGGCATGTCGATTGTGCTGCAGCAAACCGCCGTGATCATCTGGGGCCGCGATCACCGGCCGTTTCCGGACGTGATCCAGCGCACCAGCATCGACATCGCCGGCGCCACCATCACCGATCTGGAAATCGGCATGATCCTGATTTCGCTGGCGCTGATGATCGGCCTGCTGATCGTAGTCGAGAAAACCCGCCTCGGCCGCGCGATGCGCGCCACAGCACAGAACCCGGAAGTGGCCGGTCTGATGGGCGTCAACATCAACACCGTGGTGTCGCTGACCTTCATCATCGGCTCGGCACTGGCGGCGGTGGCCGGCATCATGGTGGCCGCCAACGATCACAAGGCGCAGGCTTATATGGGCACGCTGGTGGGCCTGAAAGCGTTTACCGCTGCGGTGCTGGGCGGCATCGGCAATCTCGGCGGCGCAGTGGCCGGAGGCTTTTTGCTGGGCGTGATCGAAAGCGTCGGCGCCGGTTATCTCGGGCCGCTGACCAACAATGTGCTCGGCAGCCAGTATCAGGACATTTTTGCGTTTCTGGTGCTGATCCTGGTGCTGGTGTTCCGCCCTTCCGGGCTGCTGGGTGAAAAAATGGCGGAGCGCGCCTGATGAACGACAAAATCAAGAATCTCGCCGCCATTCTGCTGATTGGCGTGGTGCTGGCGGTATTGCCATTTGTGGTCGGCAGCCATTTCGGCAATGCCTGGGTACGCACGCTGGACTTTGCGCTGCTGTACGTGATGCTGGCGCTGGGGCTGAATATCGTGGTCGGCTATGCCGGCCTGCTGGATCTGGGCTACATCGCCTTCTACGCCGTTGGTGCCTATTTCTACGCCCTGCTGAATTCGCCGCACCTGGCGGCATCCTTGCCGGCGTGGGCAATGCACGTGCCGATCTGGGTGGTGTTGCCGCTGGGGGCCATGCTCGCCTGCCTGTTCGGGGTGATCCTCGGCGCGCCAACGCTGAAATTGCGCGGTGACTATCTGGCGATTGTCACGCTCGGTTTCGGCGAAATCATCCGCCTGTTTCTCAACAATCTCGACAGCCCGGTGAATATCACCAACGGCCCCAAGGGCATCAGCATGATCGACCCGGTAACGCTGTTCGGCCAGCCGCTGTCGCGCAGCATCAACCTGTTCGGTATCGATATCCCTGGCCTGTATCTGTATTACTACTTCTTCCTGGCGCTGGCGCTGCTGATCATGCTGGTGTCGGTGCGCTTGCAGGATTCACGCATCGGCCGCGCCTGGGTGGCGATCCGCGAGGATGAAATCGCCGCGGCGGCGATGGGCATCAACACGCGCAATATCAAGCTGCTGGCTTTCGCCATGGGCGCCAGCTTCGGCGGTGTGGCCGGTGGCCTGTTTGCCGGCTTCCAGGGCTTTGTCAGCCCGGAGAGCTTCATCCTGATGGAATCGGTGATGGTGCTGTGCATGGTGGTGCTGGGCGGCATGGGGCATATCCCCGGCATCATTCTCGGCGTGGTGCTGCTGACGCTGACGCCAGAGCTGCTGCGCGACGTGGTGCCGCTGCAGAACAATCTGTGGGGCAAGCAGCTGGTTGATCCGGAAACCCTGCGCATGTTGCTGTTCGGCCTGGCGCTGATCCTGGTGATGCTGTTGCGGCCGGAAGGCCTGTGGCCGTCGTCGCGCCGCAAGCAAGAGCTGCACGCAGCGGAGGATGCAGCATGAACGCCCTGCTGGAAATCAATCACATCCACAAACGTTTTGGCGGACTGCAGGCACTCAGCGACGTATCGCTGCAGATTCAGCGTGGCGAAATCTATGGTTTGATCGGCCCCAATGGCGCCGGAAAGACCACCTTGTTCAACGTGTTGACTGGACTATATGTTCCGGACGAAGGTGAATTCCGCTTCAATGACCGCGACCTGTTCCGCGCCAAGCCACACACCGTGGTCGAGGCCGGCATTGCCCGCACCTTCCAGAACATTCGCCTGTTCGGCAATATGAGCACGCTGGAAAACGTCAAGGTTGGCCGCCACAGCCGTACCCGCGCCGGCGTGTTTGGCGCCATGTTGCGTGACCCGGGCACCCGCCGCGAAGAGGCGGAAATCCACCAGCGCGCACTGCAGCTGCTGGAGTACGTCGGTATCAGTGGCCATGCGCAGGCTCAGGCGCGCAATCTGTCATATGGCGATCAACGCCGTCTGGAAATCGCCCGTGCGCTGGCTACCGAGCCGAAACTGCTGGCGCTGGATGAGCCCGCTGCCGGCATGAACGCCACCGAAACTGAAGGCCTGCGCGCGCTGATGGAAAAAATCCGCCGCGATGGTGTCACCATCCTGCTGATCGAGCACGATGTAAAACTGGTGATGGGCTTGTGCGACCGCATCGCGGTGCTGGATTACGGCAAGAAAATTGCCGAGGGCGTGCCGCAGGATGTGAAAAACAATCCGAAAGTGATTGAAGCCTATCTGGGAGTGGCGCCGGTATGAGTCTGTTGGAAATTTCCAATCTGCAGGTGGCCTACGGCGGCATTCAGGCAGTACGCGGCATCGACCTGCATATCGATCTGGGTGAAACCGTGGCTTTGATCGGCGCCAATGGTGCCGGCAAAACCACCACCCTGAAAACCATTGCCGGCCTGCTCAAGCCGAGCGGCGGCCAGCTCAGTTACGCCGGGCTGGATCTGCAACAGCTGGCCAGCCATCAGCTGATCGGCAAAGGGCTGGCGCTGGTGCCGGAAGGCCGTGGCATTTTTCCGCGCCTGACCGTTACCGAAAACCTGCAGATGGGCGCCTATCACCGCAACGACAAAGCCGACATCGCTGCCGATCTGGACAAGATGTTTGGCCTGTTCCCGCGCCTGAAGGAACGCTACGCACAACTGGCCGGCACCCTCTCAGGTGGCGAGCAACAAATGGTGGCGATTGCCCGCGCACTGATGGGCCGGCCGAAACTGCTGCTGCTGGATGAGCCGTCGATGGGGCTGGCGCCGTTGATCGTGCAGAAGATTTTCGACACCATCAAACAAGTCGCCAGCGAAGGTGTCACCATCCTGCTGGTGGAACAAAATGCCAAGGCGGCGCTGCAGATCAGCCAGCGCGGTTATGTGATGGAAAGTGGCCAGATCACCCTCAGCGACAGCGCCAGCGAATTGCTCAATAGCGATAGCGTGCGCAAAGCCTATCTGGGCGAGTGATGGACTGGCTGCTGTCGGCACTGCTCGGCGCGCTGTTGCTGCCCCCGCTCAACCTGATCCTGCTGGCGCTGGCCGGCTGGCTGTTGCAACGCCGTTTTCCGCGCGGAGGCAAAATGCTGACGACACTCAGCCTGCTGTTGTTATTGCTGCTATCGGTGCCACTGGTCGGCAGTTCTCTGCTGCGCACGCTGGAAACCAGCCCGGCACTGGACGCGGCTTCGATTCCCGCCGCGGATGCGATTGTGGTTCTGGGCGGTGGCGTGCATTTTGGCGCCCCCGAATATGGCGGTGAAACGCTGAAACATTTCACTCTGGAACGGGTGCGCTACGCCGCACGCCTGCAGCGCGCCACCCACCTGCCCTTGCTCACCACCGGCGGCCGCCCGGAACAAGGCGCCGCAGAAGCCAAACTGATGGCCGACGTGCTGCGCGATGATTTCAATGTGCCCACCACCTGGCAGGAAGGCCACTCCAACACCACCGCACAAAATGCCACGCTCTCGGCACGCATCCTGCTGCCAGCCGGCAAACGCCGCATCCTGCTGGTGACCCACGCCTGGCACATGGCGCGGGCAGTGCCGACTTTCCGCAAAGCCGGCTTTGAAGTGATTCCTGCGCCGACCATGGGCCTGAGCAACAAGCCGCACAATGCATTCGACCTGATCCCCAGCGTCGCCGGCCTGTTGCGCAGCTATTACGCGCTGCACGAGTGGCTTGGCCTGGCCTGGTACACCCTGAGTGGCAAGGCATAAGCCATGTACCAGCCACGCAAAACCTGGCCGCTGACCGACTGCGCCGATCCGCAGCAGATCAAGCTGTATGCGATTTCGGCCAGCGGTCAGCCGATAGAAACGCAGCCATTCCTCGCCCGTCTGGCTACCGTCAAGGCTGAGCGCGCACTCGACTGGCAGCATCTGCCCGCATTCGCGATTTTCCATCACGGCGCCAGCATGCTGTATCTGGTGCTGTGCTGGTGGGGCAACGACAACGAATTGTTCCATTCAGTCTCGGTATTGACAGCACAAGGCTGGGTTGAAGATGCCCGGCGTTATTCCTTCTGTCTCTACGATCTGGAAGTAATCTGGTTTGAACGCAATGCCTTCATCGCTCACATCGATCAGGCAGACGCGGATCTTGACGCGTATCGAGCGCAACGACTGCCCGGCATCGCCGCCCTCTGAGCCAACACGGCCCGCCACTCAGCCCCATCATCAGTCTGCAGGCCGCATGCATAGCGGCTGACAGCCTTGCCAGCAAGCCCGCAACAACGCCGCCCGCAGCGCGGCTGATGCACGGCGACTGCCTGCAGCTGGCCCCACAGCGCCCACCCACGATTTGATCTATATTGAGGCAAAGCATCGTAACTCCCTTCCGAGCCCATTCCCAAAGCAATTTTCCGGAGATTCATACATGGCATGGTTTGACAACATTCGTCTGCGATACAAACTGGTCATCAATTTTCTGCTGACTGGCGGCGTGCTGGTTCTGGCGCTGCTGTTTAGCCTGGCGCAAACCCACGAGGTTGGCGAAAAAACGGAAGTCATCGCCAGTAATGCCCTACCTTCGATGCAACTGGTGGGAGAGATCAGCCAGTTGCGATTGCGTTACCGCGTCCGAAGTCTGGAATACCTGCTGCCCGGCACGCCGGAAGAAAAAGCCAAGCTGGAAAAGTCAATGAACAAGCTGGCTGGAGAAGTGGAAGAATCCTTCAAGAAATACCAGCCGCTGATCGCCAGCGAGCAGGAACGCAAGGTGTTTGACGAAGCACTGACTGCATCGCAACGCTATCGCGATGCCGTCAACGCCGCGGTAGAACTGGTCAAGGCCGGCGACGAAAACGGGGCGCAACAACTGCGCAAAGGCAAATGGGTGGAAACCGCCAATTACCTGCGCGACCAGACCGACCTGCTGGTCAAGATCAACCGCGAAATAGCCGACCAGGCAGCGACGCAGGCCAGCGAAAGTGTGCACCATGCCACCCGCGCCACCATCATCGCCCTGATCGCTGGCACCGCAGTGGCATTGCTACTGTCCTGGCTGCTGGCGCAACAGATCGAACAACGCTTGAACGGCGTGGTCAAGGCAGCGCGGCAGATTGCCCAGGGCGATCTACGCGCAACGTTACCGGCCCCGAGCAAGGACGAAGTCGGCCGCCTGATCGTTTCGGTCAATGACATGCAACAGGCACTGAAACAGGCGATCGGCGACACGCTGCATAACGCCGATGCGGTGCTGGACTCGTCAAGCATCCTGAACCAGACGGCGCAGCAGATCAACAGCGCTTCGCACACGCAGAGCTCGGCGGCTCAGGCAATTGCCGCCAATGTGCAACAACTGGTGGTCTCCATCAACCATATCTCCGACACCACCCGCGATGCGGCAAAGCTGGCGGCAGCCTCTGACGATCAGGCACGTGAAGGCGACATGGCTATCCGCGACCTGATCAGCCAGATTGGCCAGGTTGCCGAAGTGGTACGTACGGCGGCCAGCCAGATCGGCCAACTGAAAAACGAGTCGGAAAAGATTTCGCACATTGTCGCCGTGATCAAGGAAATTGCCGATCAAACCAATCTGTTGGCGCTGAATGCGGCCATCGAAGCGGCCCGCGCCGGCGAAACCGGCCGCGGCTTTGCCGTGGTGGCCGATGAAGTGCGCAAGCTGGCAGAGCGAACCGCACACTCGACTGGCGAAATTTCGCACATGGTAGCGGCGATTCAGCAATCCACCACCCAGGTGGTCAGCGGAGTTGATCAAGGGGTCCATCTGGTCGACAACAGCGTCGCACTGGCGCACAAGGCCGGCGATGCCATCACCAATCTGCGCGACATGGCACAAAACGTGTCAGCCTTTGTGCGCGAGCTTGACCCGACACTCAGCGAACAATCCATGGCATCGAGCGACGTAGCGGTGAAAATCGAACAGATATCCAGCCAGGCGGAACAGACCAGCCACACCGCCAACGAAACCTCGGCGGCGGCAGCGGCGCTCAACGAAACGGCGCACCGCATGCAGCAGGTGGTGGCACGCTTTCAGATCTGACTGAATTTTTCAGCAATAAAAAAAGGCGCCGAGGCGCCTTTTTTTATTGCTTGTCACAATCAATGTCCGGGTGATTGCGGCTTGCTCAGCTTCAGGCTCAGCACAATCGAACCAAAGATGATGGTTCCGACGATTGCCAGCGAATACTGCACTGGCAGGTGGAACCAGTACGCCGCCAGCATCTTGCCGCCAACAAAGATCAGCACCAGCGCCAGACCGTATTTCAGCAGGTGGAAACGGTCGGCCATGTCGGCCAGCAGGAAATACAGCGCCCGCAGACCCATGATGGCGAAAATATTGGAGGTGAAGACGATGAACGGATCCGTAGTGATCGCAAAAATCGCCGGAATACTGTCCACCGCAAACACCAGATCGGTTGCCTCGATCAGGATCAGCACTAGGAACAAGGGGGTGACATAGGTAAGCCCATTGCGCACGGTGAAGAAGCGCTCGCCTTCATAGTCCTTGGTGATACGCAGATGGCCACGCAACCAGCGCAGGATCGGGTTCTTTTCCAGATCCGGCTCGTGATCGGCAAAAATCAGCATTTTCACGCCGGTAACAACGAGGAACGCACCAAACAGGTACAACACCCAGCTGAACTGCGTTACCAGCCACACGCCCAGCAGGATCATGATGGCACGCATCACCAGCGCGCCGAGAATACCGTACAGCAACACCCGGCGCTGATATTCCGCCGGCACGGCAAAATAGCTGAACACCATCAGGAACACGAAAATGTTATCGACCGACAGTGATTTTTCGATCAGATAACCGGACAGAAACTCCAGCGCCTTGGTGTTGGCGACTTCGCGGCCGACATTGACGTCGAGATACCACCACAAGCCGGCGTTGAATAACAGCGCCAGGCTGACCCAGACAATCGACCAGCCGAGCGCCTCTTTCACCGACACCTTGTGAGCGCTCTTGCCGCCCAGCGCAAAAATGTCCACGGCCAGCATCACCAGCACAAAGACAATAAAACCGGCCCACATCCAGCCGTTGCCGACGGATTCAATCATTGGCCACTCCTTCCTGTTTCAAAATTGGATAATACACGCGCTAGCAGCCTGTCGGGCTTGAGCGATCGTCGCGAGCCGAGTGGGAAAACGAGACCAGATTTGCCCGCTTTTACCGCTGGCGCAGCAGATCAGTCTCAAGTCCGACAGGCTGCTGGCCCGGATTGCCCGCTGAGCGAACGCGAACGCCAGATTGCCGGATGGCTGCAGTCAGGCAAAAACAACCGGGAAATCGCAGTAATCCTCAACCTGAGCGAGCTCACCGTCAAAACCCACCTGCAAAACATCCGCGCCAAACTCGGCGTGAAAACCCGCGCCCAGATTGTCGCCACCTTGTCGCGCTGGCTGGGGTGCCTGGCACTGCCGCAGATGCTGGAGCTGGCAGAATGCTCCGTTTGGCGTATTTATCCGGGCATTGTTATGCCGATATCATCCGGGCTTCTCTGAAATGATACTGATGCCGGATGTACCGCAAAATCCTCACTCTCTGCCTGTTGTGTTGCCTGCCGGCCCATGCCGACCTGCCGCTGACAGTGGAAGACATCCTCACTGCCAAGGGCCAGTGGCGCGTCAACCTTGGCCTGGACTACGCCAATGCCGAAACCAGCGGCATTGATGCCGCTGCACCGCTGCAGGTGCAGGTTGGCCCCAGCCAGTTTGTCAGCGTGCCAACCGCAGTGGGGCAAAGCCGGCAATTTACCGATGTGTTGATCGGCAGCGCCGGATTGCATTACGGCCTGACCGGCAAGCTGGAGCTGTATGGCCGCAGCAGTGCGCTCTACGAATCACGTCGCAGCCAAGGGCTGCAGGGTGGCGAAAGCAGCAGCAGCGAACGCTGGAACGACATCTGGCTGGGCGCCAACTATGAGCTGAACGCCGAAGGCAAACGCCCGGCCCTGTATGGCGTGGCCGAGCTGGCGCTGGCCGAACGCAGTGCCGATGGCCAGCAAAGTTATGGCCGCTCCATGCTGCTGGGGTTCACCAGCTATAAAACCAACGACCCGTTGGTGCTCACTCTCACCGGTGCGTGGCGCTACAACCTGCCGCGTGATGCCGGCGCCCAGCGCCTGCAGCCGGGTGGCTATCTGCTGCTGCAACCCAGCGTCGGCTTTGCCGCCAACAGCGATGTCACCCTGAGCGCCGGCCTCAGTTGGCGCAATCAGCAGCCAGACCGCATCGATGGCCAATCTGTCGGCCTGCGCAGCACCAGCACCGCCGTCACCGGCAGCCTGGCTTATGCCTGGTCCAACGAGTTGACGCTGATTCTCAACAGCAAACATCAGGCATCCGGCCCCGGCGGCGCCGAAATTGGCCTGCACCTGTATTACAAATTCGGCAAAACGCCGGATTTATCCCGTCTACCGGTAGAAGCAACCCAGCAGTAAATGAAAACTCATAGAGGAAAACTGAAATGAAAAAACAAGTCGTGATACTCGCCAGCCTGCTGGCAGCCAGCCATGGCGCAGCCTTCGCCAACAACGCCGACCATGCCGCTGTGCAGTTCTCCAGCACTGAGGCGCAGCAGTTGTTTGAGCACGATGGGCAGCCGATGCAGATGGCTGAGTTGTCTCAGAAGGAAATGAAAGCAACAGAGGGGGCTTTCGTAAACTTTATCGTTGGAGGTGCTATGGGTTTCGGAATGTACGCGGCTCAGAGTTGGTACAGTGATCGCCCCATCACATGGCAGGGATCATTGTATTCAGCTGGAACAGGCGCGCTAACCGGTGGAATTGGTGGTGCATTAATCCGAGCATCTGGTGGAGGTATCGCCGGCAATATAGCTTGGCGACCAAATATTCAAGCGGCAAATTTCAGTTTCGGGCAATACCGTAGCTACCGCGGCTGGTAAATATTTAAGGTAGTACGTGGGCATAATCTTGGGCCCACGTACTAAAAGAGAAACGCATGAACTTGTTTATTGAGCTGGCCGGCATGGTTGCTGGCATGCTGTCAGAACGTATGCAAAGAAATAAATGGCCTTGGTGGAAGATGTTCCTGATTCCAGCAACCACTTTCTTTTTGATATTTTCTGTCTATGTCATGCTCTTTCCGTCAGAGAAAGGCATGCTTGCCGGTTTTGCCATGGCATTGGTTTTTGGCATGGCAGCGGGTTGTTTGTTTCTGCTGATTTTCTTTCTCAAAGACAGATTCGGGAAAAGGCGTTGATTCATTTTCCACAAAGCCCGGAATTCAAGCTCAAGGCGACAGGCTTGCTTTTGCTGGCGGCAATGGCTTTCACCCTGCCAGGAAATCGTGCATATCACCTTCTTGGCAGTCTGCTGATCGTGACATACCGCCTTTTGGATGAGATTTATTGCAGCAATCGTTATCTGCCGCGCCAGTGGCGCTTGTCTGCCAGCTTGTTGCTGGAAGACCCGTGGTTTGGCTGGCTGATGCTTTATTGCATCTGGATAGCTATTGGCTGGCAGTGGATTTGACTGGCCATTGCCGGCAATTGGTTTCTATTTTTCAACTCACACTGAATTGATTGATTATGTTCAAACCCGCTTTCGCATTGTTCACCTTGCAGGAATTACCGTTTTCCCGTTTTGATTTTCCACGCTGGCAATCGGTGCTGGCGATTTGCCTGATTGGTGTGTTGATCGGGCTTGACCCTGCACTGCGCAATGGCGGCAACGGTGCGCCGGTCATGCCTTTGTACGCCGCTTTGCTGCTGGGTTTGATCAGTATCTGGGCTGGCGTATTGCTGATTGTCGGCTTGCTCAAATGGTGGCTGAAGCGCGGTCAACGCTGGGATGGCCGGGGAGACTTGTTCAATCTGGTGGCGGCTTCGTGGCTGGTGGCAGACGTGCTGGGGGCCGGTGCCACAGCATTGGGTGTGCCGCCCTTGCTGACTTTTCCGCTGTGGCTGTATTCGATCTGGGTCGGCGCCAATGCGATCAGCAGTGCGATTCCGCGCGCCAGCCTGGGTTATGCCATCGGCGGCATCGCTATCAGTTTGTTACCGGCGATGCTGGTTGCGGGGGTGGCGATGGGGGCGGCTACGTTTGCGCTGGTAGCCGGTGGTGTCATTGTGGCACCGGTTGCCGCGTGATGCCGATGCGGGCAGCGCTATGGCTGGTGCTCGCCACGCTGGCGCCGTTGGGGTGGGCCGAAGATGCGATTGTCAGTACGCCCTTGCTTACCGGCCAGGTGCCGCTAAAAAGCTGGAAAACGCTGCGCGATGAACGGGTGGTGAAGCAGGATCTGGATTATTCCTGCGGCGCGGCGGCGCTGGCTACGCTGTTGAGCGAATATTACCGCCAGCCGGTAAGCGAGGCCGAGTTACTCAAGGCGATGGACAAGGGCGATGGCAGGGCATCGTTTGACGACATGCAGCGTGCCTTGCCGGCGTTTGGCTTCAAGGCGCAGGGCTTTGCCGCGAGTTATGCACAGCTGGCGCGGCTGAAAATGCCGGTGGTGGTGTACCTCAAGCACCGCAAGGACGATCATTTTTCGGTGTTGCGCGGCATTGATGGCAACACGGTCTGGCTGGCCGATCCCTCGCTGGGCAACCGCAGCTATTCGCGTGAGCAATTTCTGCACATGTGGGAAACCCGCAACGATGACGGTGAACACGCCGGGCTGCGTGGCAAGTTTCTGGCCGTGCTGCCGCTGGATGCCGGCAAAGTGGCGGCGGACAACTTCTTCAGCAAGGCACCGCAACGCCAGACGGCTGCAGCGGTCAGACAACAATTGTATCGACCACTGCGTGATTAATATTGCAATCAATCGGCCTGCAAGCCGCGCCCCTATTGCCTCGCAGCCGTGCCTGCAGGGCAATGGCAGAGCGGGTTGCAGGCCGATGGCTATTTGAAGGGATTGGGCAGGCGGGTATTGCTGAGATTGGAGCTGGCGCGGGCGATCAGCTTGCCATCCTGATGCCGCAGTTCGCCACTCATGTTGACGATGCCGCTGCCGTTGCGCAGCACCGTGGCGGTAGCCGTGACCTGATCGCCTTCCCGGGCGGCAGCGAGGTAATCGATACTGAGATTGACCGAGGCAAGAAAAAACTCCCGCCCCAGCGCATTTGCCAGCATGCCCATCACGTCGTCCAGCATGCCGCTCTGCACCCCGCCGTGCAGTAGACCGCCGGGGTTGGTCATGTCATGGCGCACCCGATACTCGACACTGGCGCTGCGCTCGTCCAGCGCCCGCAGCGTGCCGCCGAGCCACTGGCTGAACGGCGGCGCCAGCGGGCCGGCTGGCTGGCCAATGGTGGCGCGCAGCATTTCCAGCATCTGGCTCATCGCTTGTGCCTCACAACGGCTCGGCGCCAAACACATCGCGATAGCTGGTGTAGCCAGTGGCAAACAACACCGGCACCAGCAGGAACAAGCCCAGCCCCAGCGGCATGGCAGCCACCACACACAACACCATGCCGATCAGGCCAAACACCAGAAACGGCATCAGATTGGCCATGCAGCCACGATAGCTGATCTTGAATGCCTGCCACGCCGGCAGGTTGTCGAACAACACCAGCGCCGTGGCAAACCACATCGCCATGGTCAGCGGCATCAGCAGCAACAGCAAAATCAGCAAGAACAGCATCACCGCCAGCAGCGCCGTACCGCCCAGCCCGGCCATTGCCGAGGGGCTGGCCAGCGCCGCCAGCACCGTCATGCCACCCAGCAACCACAGCGGTACCATTGCCAGCAGCACAATGCCGATGCTGACCGCAAAACCGATCACGCCAATCAGCGCCAGCTGTGTTGGGTTGCGCTGAAAGCCGATGAACAGGTGCGCGATTTCCGGCTCCTCGCCACGCTCCAGCTCACTGCAGGCAAACATCAGCCCGGCACCGAGAATCGGCTGCAGCAACATCCAGACAAACGAGCCGGCGGGAACGGCGCTCAACACCATCATGATGATGAAGAAAATCAGGCACAACAGAAACCACACGCCAAAATACGGCTTCACCAGGCGGAAGGCATCCATGATCCAGTGCCAGCCGCGATCAGCCGAGAGGCGGTTCGGCTCCGGCAACGGCGGCACCGCATTCGGCTGACGCTCGGCAATCCCTTGATATTCGGCCATGTTCTATCCCCATTTCCACATCAGGCCGGCGCACCATGCCAATGGTCTAAAAGCAGGTGCAGCAGCGGCAAATTGATCAAATACCGGAAAACAACCCGTACAACGAATGTATGCCTTTGTTTTTAGGCCGATTACTCGACAATAAAAGACCGTTATCCTTGCTCAAAATCGGCGCCTCAGCGATAATTGCGCGATTTTTAGCGGCCGAAGTTTCTGTAGCATGCTGATTTGCACCGATTTTTGCGGTTCAAGCCGGCCAGCAGCGCAGGAAAACGGCCTCCACATTTGTTTCGAACCTGCAGCAGCAGCGTAACAGGGGCCCCCTCTCGATGGCAACTCGCACAGACCTCGCCAACGCAATCCGCGCCTTGGCCATGGACGCCGTTCAAAAAGCCAACTCCGGCCATCCGGGCATGCCGATGGGCATGGCCGATATCGCCGAAGCCTTGTGGAACCACCATCTGCGCCACAATCCGGCCAACCCGAAGTGGGCTGACCGCGACCGCTTCGTGTTGTCGAACGGCCACGGCTCGATGCTGCTGTATTCGCTGCTGCACCTGACTGGCTACGATCTGTCGATCGACGATCTGAAACAGTTCCGCCAACTGCATAGCAAAACCCCGGGTCACCCGGAATATGGCTATGCACCGGGTATCGAAACCACCACTGGCCCGCTCGGCCAGGGCATTTCCAACGCAGTCGGCATGGCGATTGCAGAGAAGCTGCTGGCTACCGAATTCAACCAGCCGGGCCACGACATCGTTGACCACTACACCTACGTGTTCCTCGGCGACGGCTGCCTGATGGAAGGCATTTCGCATGAAGTCTGCTCGCTGGCCGGCACGCTGGGCCTGAACAAGCTGATCTGTTTCTACGACGACAACGGCATCTCGATCGACGGCCACGTTGAAGGCTGGTTCACCGACGATACGCCGAAACGCTTTGAAGCCTACGGCTGGAAAGTGATTCCTAACGTCAACGGCCACGATTTCGCCGCGCTCGACGCGGCGATTGCCGAAGCCAAGACCAGCACCGACAAGCCGGTGATGATCTGCTGCAAGACCGTGATCGGCATGGGCAGCCCGAACAAGGCCGGTGGCCACGATTGCCACGGCGCGCCGCTGGGCGACGCCGAAATCGCCGCAACCCGCGCCAACATCGGCTGGAGCCACGGCCCGTTCGAGATTCCGTCCGACGTGTATGCCGGCTGGGATGCCAAAGCTAAAGGCCAGAGCGCTGAAGCAGCATGGAACCAGCGCTTCGCCGCTTATCAGCAGGCACATCCGCAGCTGGCAGCCGAATTCCTGCGCCGCATGGCGGGTGAATTGCCGGCAAACTGGGCAGCAACGGCACAGCAGGCACTGGCTGAAGTCAACGCCAAGGCAGAAACCATCGCCACCCGCAAAGCCTCGCAGAATTCGATTGGCGCACTGGCACCGGCATTGCCGGAACTGCTGGGCGGTTCCGCCGATCTGGCCGGCTCCAACCTGACGCTGTGGAAAGGTTCGAAAGGCGTCAGCCGCGCCGAAGGCGGCAACTATCTGTATTACGGCGTGCGCGAATTCGGCATGGCGGCGATCATGAACGGCCTGACGCTGCATGGCGGCTTCAAGCCTTATGGCGGCACCTTCCTGATGTTCTCCGAATACGCCCGCAATGCGCTGCGTATGGCCGCGCTGATGAAAATCGGCCCGGTGTTCGTGTTCACCCACGATTCGATTGGTTTGGGCGAAGACGGCCCGACCCACCAGCCGGTGGAACAAACCGCCACGCTGCGCCTGATCCCGAACATGGATGTATGGCGTCCGTGTGACACGGCGGAAACGCTGGTTGCATGGCAGAGCGGCATCGAGCGCAACAACGGCCCGACCAGCCTGATCCTCAGCCGCCAGAATCTGCCGTTTGTTGCCCGCGACGCCGAACAACAAGCCAATATCGCCAAGGGCGGCTACGTGTTGCGCGACAGCAGTACCGGCAAACTCGACGTGCTGCTGCTGGCAACCGGCTCGGAAATCGATCTGGCGCTGAAAGCCCAGGCGCAACTGGCTGAGCAAGGCATCGGCGCGCGCGTGGTATCGCTGCCATCGACCAATGTATTTGATCGCCAGGATGCAGCCTACCGCGCCAGCGTGTTGCCAAAAGGTGTGGCCCGTGTCGCCATCGAAGCCGGTGTGTCGGACTTCTGGCGCAAATATGTCGGCCTCGAAGGCGGCGTGATCGGTATCGACCGCTTCGGCGAATCGGCACCGGCGAGCGAGCTGTTCCGCGAATTCGGATTTACCACTGAGAACATCGTCAATACGGTAAAAACCGTACTGAATAATAAATAAAGCAAATAACTTACTGAATCAACGAGTCAATTAGGAGATTTTTGACATGGCAATCCGCATCGCAATCAACGGCTACGGTCGTATTGGTCGCAACGTACTGCGCGCAATCTACGAACTGAACCTGACCAGCGAATTCAAGGTGGTAGCGGTCAACGCTTCGGGTGATCTGGCTACCAACGCGCACCTGACCAAGTTCGACACCGTTCACGGTCGTTTCAACGCCGATGTTAAAGCTGACGTTGAAGGCAGCTGGTTGCGTGTCAACGATACCAACATCAAGTTCTTCTCCACCCGCAACCCGGCTGAACTGCCTTGGGGCGATCTGGGTATCGACGTGGTACTGGAATGTACCGGCGCTTTCGTCAGCAAGGCCAAGTGCCAGGCCCACCTGGATGCCGGCGCCAAGAAAGTACTGATTTCGGCACCGGGCGACAAGGACGTGGACGCCACCGTGGTTTACGGCGTGAACCACGACGTGCTGCGTGGCGACATGACCGTGGTGTCGAATGCCTCCTGTACCACCAACTGCCTGGCACCGGTTGCCAAGGTGCTGCATGAAAACCTGGGTATCGTCAAAGGCCTGATGACCACCATCCACGCCTACACCAATGATCAGGTACTGACCGACGTACGCCACAAGGATCTGCGTCGCGCCCGTTCCGCTACCCAGTCGATGATCCCGACCAAAACCGGCGCTGCAGCTGCGGTTGGTCTGGTACTGCCGGAACTGAACGGCAAGCTGGACGGCTTCGCGGTACGTGTACCGACCATCAACGTATCGATGGTTGACCTGTCGGTGATGGTGGCACGCAATACCACCAAGGACGAAGTGAATGCGCTGATGCGCGCCGCTGCCAACGAAGGGCCGCTGAAAGGCGTGCTGGGCTACAACGATCTGCCGCTGGTTTCGATCGACTTCAACCACACCAACGAAGCATCGATTTTCGATTCGACCCTGACCAAGGTAATGGACGGCAATCTGGTTAAAGTTTCGTCGTGGTACGACAACGAGTGGGGCTTCTCGGTACAGATGCTCAACACCACCAAGGCAATGATGGCAGCCAAGTAAGGCTCAATCGGGCGACTTCAACAAGTCGCCCTTTTCCTGTCTCTGCACTCAGTTTTTCAGCATTACCCGGAGCTCCCATGAACTTCAAGAAAATGACTGCGCTTGAGCTGGCTGGCAAGCGTGTATTGATCCGCGTTGATATGAACGTGCCGGTGAAAAACGGCGTGATCGGCGACGACACCCGTATCCGCGCCTCGCTACCGTCGATTGAGCACTGCCTGAAGCAAGGTGCCGGCGTGATCCTGATGACCCACCTCGGCCGTCCGACTGAAGGCCAATTGACTGCCGAAGACACGCTAGCGCCGGTTGCCGCACGTCTGTCCGAACTGTTGGGCAAAACCGTGCCGGTGGTTGCTGACTGGCAGCAGAATGGCCTGAACATTGAGCCGGGCGCAGTAGTGATGCTGGAAAACGTGCGCTGCAATGTCGGCGAGAAAAAGAACAAGGACGAGCTGGGCCAGGCTTATGCCAAGCTGTGTGACGTATTCGTCAACGATGCCTTCGGCACCGCACACCGCGCCGAAGCCTCGACCCACGCTGTGGCCAAATTTGCGCCGGTCGCCTGTGCCGGTGTTCTGCTGGCCGCAGAGCTGGATGCGCTGGGCAAGGCACTGGCGCAACCGGCACGCCCGCTGGTGGCGATTGTCGCTGGTTCCAAGGTATCGACCAAACTGACCATTCTCGAATCGCTGGCCGACAAGGTCGATCAGCTGATCGTGGGTGGCGGTATCGCCAACACCTTCCTGCAAGCCGAAGGCAAGCAGATTGGTAAATCGCTGGCAGAGCCAGAGCTGCTGGACGAAGCAAAAAAAGTCATCAGCAAGCTGCGCGCCCGTGGCGGCGATGTACCGCTGCCATCTGACGCAGTATGCGCCACCGAATTCGCTGCCACCGCCGTTGCCACCACCAAGGCTATCGATACCGTTGGCGCCGAAGACATGATTCTCGACATCGGCCCGCAATCGGCACAGCAACTGGCTGAAATCCTGGCCAAGGCAGGCACCATCGTCTGGAATGGCCCGGTCGGCGTATTTGAATTCGACCAATTCGGTAATGGCACCAAAACACTGGCAGAAGCAATTGCCGCCAGCCCGGCGTTTTCGATTGCCGGCGGTGGCGACACCTTGGCCGCTATTGCCAAATACAATATCACCGACAAGATCGGCTACATCTCCACCGGTGGTGGCGCTTTCCTCGAGTTTCTCGAAGGCAAGATTCTGCCGGCCGTCGAGATCCTCGAAACCCGTGCGGCAAACTGATTACCCGATAAAATCTCTGGAGAAATAACATGGCTCTCGTTTCGATGCGTCAGCTGCTGGATCACGCTGCTGAGTTCAGCTACGGTCTGCCGGCGTTCAACGTCAACAATCTGGAACAGATGCGCGCCATCATGGAAGCGGCTGACAAGACCAACGGCCCGGTGATCGTGCAGCCTCGGCTGGTGCGCGCAAATATGCCGGCGCACCGTTCCGCCGCCACCTGATCTGGCGGCGGTGGAAGAATTCCCGCACATCCCGGTGGTGATGCACCAGGACAGCACCAGCCCGGCCATCTGCCAACGCTCGATCCAGCTGGGTTTCAGCTCGGTGATGATGGACGGCTCGCTGGCTGAAGACGGCAAAACCCCGACCGATTACGACTACAACGTAGCCGTCACCAAAAACGTGGTGGCGCTGGCACATGCCTGCGGCGTATCGGTGGAAGGTGAAATCGGCTGCCTTGGCTCGCTGGAAACCGGCCAGGCTGGCGAAGAAGACAGCGTTGGTGCAGAAGGCATTCTTGATCACAGCCAGTTGCTGACCGATCCGGAAGAAGCCGCACGCTTCGTCAAGGATACCGGTGTGGATGCTTTGGCTATCGCCATCGGTACCAGCCACGGCGCCTACAAATTCACCCGCCCGCCAACCGGTGACATTCTGGCAATCAGCCGCATCAAGGAAATCCACGCACGCATCCCCAACACCCATCTGGTGATGCACGGCTCCAGCAGCGTGCCGCAGGAATGGCTGAAGGTGATCAACGAGAACGGTGGCGACATCAAGGAAACCTACGGTGTGCCGGTGGAAGAAATCGTTGAAGCGATCAAATATGGCGTGCGCAAGGTCAACATCGATACCGACCTGCGTCTGGCATCGACCGGCGCAATCCGTCGTTTCCTGTACAGAACCGTACTGAATTCGACCCATATGGCTGAAGGAAACCGTTACTGCGATGCGCGACATCTGTATCGCTCGTTACGAAGCCTTTGGTGCAGCAGGTCAGGCCAGCAAGATCAACCCGATCTCGCTGGAAAAAATGTCGGACAAATATGCCAAGGGTGAGCTGGCACAGCTGGTGAAATAATTCACGGCAACATACCAACCGGGTCAATCGATTCCGGTTGGCGTAAAAAAGCCTCGCGTTGCGAGGCTTTTTTTATTGGCTGCGATCAATTCAAATCAACGGGTGCGGTTCTTTTTGTCGGCAACAAAGTGCTCGATGTGGCCGAGCAATTCTTCTTCCTGATATGGCTTGCCGAGGAACACATTCACGCCCAGCTCCTTGGCGTAATTACGATGTTTCTCTGCAGTCCGCGAGGAGATGATGATGATCGGGATGTTGCGGGTCTTTTCATCGGCACGAATATGTCGTGTCAACTCGAAACCATCCATACGCGGCATCTCGATATCCACCAGCATCACGTCCGGCACCACATCCATGATCTGCTGCAACGCATCGACGCCATCCTTGGCGGTCACCACCTGATAACCTTCGCGTGTCAGCAAACGGCCGGAAATCTTGCGCACCGTCAGCGAATCATCCACCACCATCACCACCGGCACCATCGCCAGATGTTCTGCCTGGGTCTGAACTGGCGTAGCACCGGCAGCCAGGTTCAATGCTGTAACAGCCTCAACCCGGTTAACCAGCAGCAGCGGATTGAGGATCAACACCACCTCGCCATTACCCAGCACCGTAGCACCGGCAATACCCGGCACACGCGCCAGTTGCGGGCCAATGTTCTTGACCACCACCTCCTGGTTTTTCACCAGTTCGTCCACGTGCAGCGCGATACGCTGATTACCGCTGCGCAACAGCATCACGGTGCTGAAACGCTTGGTTTCCGGCACGTGCTCATTGTCGCCCAACAGCCGCGGCAGATAGGCAAACGGATAATCCGCCCCCATCCAGCTCACTTTCTTGTTTTCGTAGAGCTTTTCCAGATCGGACAGTTTCAGTTCCTGAACCTGCTCGACCATCACCGACGGAATCGCATAACTGCGCGAACCCGCCATCACCAGCACAGTCTGCGTCACCGCCAGGGTCAACGGCAGATGCAAGGTGAAAGTAGAGCCTTGACCTGGCTGAGAATCCAGTTGAATACGGCCGCCGAGATCGCTGATCTCGCTCTTCACTACGTCCATGCCGATACCGCGACCGGACAGCTGCGTTACCGAATCGGCAGTGGAGAAACCCGGTTCGAAGATCAGATACATGATCTGTTCATCGGAGAGCTGCTCATCCGGTTTAACCAGCCCTTTTTCGCGAGCTTTCTGCAGAATTTTCGGCAGGTTCAGGCCAGCACCGTCATCCGACAGCGTCAGATTCAGCTCATTGCCTTCCTGCTTCAGGCTGAGAACAATTTCACCCACTTCCGGCTTGCCGATCTCGGCACGTTTGTCCTTGGCTTCCAGGCCATGGTCAATCGAGTTACGCAGCATGTGCTCGAACGGCGCGGTCAGCTTCTCCAGCATCGAACGGTCGATTTCGACACGGCCACCACGAATTTCCAGGTTAACCTTCTTGCCGACCTCTTTACCTGCCTGACGCACGATACGATAGAGACGCTCGGAAACGCTGGAGAACGGCACCATGCGGATGCGCATCAATTCCTGTTGCAGATCCTTGGTCATGCGCCCCTGCGACAACAGCGCCGACTCGGTTTCATCCAGATTCTTCAGCAAGTTGTGCTGCACCGTGGCCACGTCGTTGACGCTCTCGGCCATGAAACGGGTCAGTTCCTGCAAACGGGTAAAACGGTCGAACTCCAGCGGGTCGAATTCGTCGTGTTCTTGCTTGATGTGCGACAAGCGCGAAGCCATCTGGCTTTCCGCCTGAATCTCGATCTCGCGCAACTGTCCACGCAAACGCGATACGTTGTCGGTCAGATCCAGCAGCGACTGTTTCAGCGCCAGCATTTCCGCTTCCATGCGCGAACGGGCAATCGCCACCTCGCCAGCCTGATTCACCAGTCGGTCAACCAGATCGGCACGCACGCGCAGCGTGGTTTTTGCCAGTTCTGCTTCGGATGGCCCACCCATAGGCAATGCCGGTGGGGGTGTAGCAGCCACCGCAGCAGCGGCTGTGGTACCAGTGTCGGCAACAGCAGCGGCCGCTTCCGGCTTGCCTTGCAGCATGTCCAGCAACTCGTTGATGATGTCGAAGCCGGCTTCCAACTCGTCAAACTGATCATTGCTGAGCGCTTTGCCCTGCAGCGCAATCACCTGCGCTTCGAGATTATGCGTCGCTTCACCCAGACGCATTGCACCGGTCATGCGTGCACTGCCCTTCAGTGTGTGCAGCACCCGCTGCAGCGACTGCGACAACGCGTCTGAATCCGGCTGCTGACGCCAGTCACGCAGGATCTTGCTGATGCTTGGCTGCAGTTCGTTGGCCTCTTCCAGGAACACATCCAGCAACTGTTCGTCGATATCATCCTGCACCGCAAATGCGGCTTCGGCAGTGGATACACCGACATCATGCAGCGCTGTGGCCTCACTGGCTGCGGGCTCTGTGGCCGCCAGTGCGGAAAGATCGAGCACCGCATCGGTGGCGGCAGGCTCACTTTGGGGAGCCTCGACAGCCGGCTCAACGCCAACATCCGCTTCCAGCGTCAATTCTGCTGTTGTGTCTACCTCGAGTACAGGCGCCATCTCTTCTACGGCGACGGACTCGACTGCGGCCTCATCCAACTCCAGTACCAGCTCTTCTGTTTCTGGCGCTTCGGCAACTGGCAAGGCCTCAACAGCAACATCCGCGGTGTCATCCAGTGTCAGCTCAACAACTTCGGCTTCCTCGAGGGTCGGCACCGAGAATGCGGCAGATTCAGCTTCAACAATATCAACAACAGGCACATCCAGATCGACTACCAGTTCGTCCAGCGCCAGTTCTGCTTCATCGGTGTTAACCGCCTCCGCAGCAAGCTCCGGCTCGGGTTCCTGGGCCAGATCAAGAACGACTGTATCTTCGAGATTTGCCGCTGGTTCCTCGATATGGGCAGGTGCGCGCAATTTTTGCGTCAGCGCTTCCAACTGTTCAATAAGCTGCGGAGCACTTTCCGGTGCCTGTTTATTGGCAATCGCCGACAGATTCTCGCCCAGCTTATCCGCCGCGGCATTCCACAGAGCCAAGTCAGGTGCGTCAAACAACTCAGGGGCCTTGCTTTGCGCGGCAATACACAGCTCCAGCGCATGCCCCAGATCACCCATGTCACTGAAACCAGCGGTGCGGCAAATACCGCACATGGTATGCGCCGCATGCAGCAGCTGCTCGGATGCGGCCGCTCCCGGCGTATCTCCAAGCAATTGCAACTCTTCGTTCAGCTTCTTCAGGCGCTGCTCTGCTTCCTTGGAGAAGATATCGAACAATACCGGCGAAATGCTGACTGGCCCGATCTGGATTTCAGCATCAGCAACGTCTGCTTCGACGGCAGCTTGCTCAAACTCCAGCGGCGTTTCGGCCACGGGTTCGATTGCTGGCTCAGCCTCTACCGAAGGCTCCAGCCCCAAGGCTGGCAGCTCGTCAAAGGCAACATCCAGAACAGGAATATCTTCAACAACGCCCTCATCGATAGCTACAGCCTCTTCCTGCGGCAAAATCAGTTCCGGCTCTGTGCTCACTTCCGGCAACGGTTCGGCAACCTCATCCAGCTCAGGCAGGCTGTCTAGCGTCAACTCGCTCACAGTCACTTGTGGTTCGAGCTCCACAATTGCAGGTGCGGACTCTTCTTCAACAACCGCGGCGACCGGCGCAGCCATGCTTGGCAACACAGCTGGTTCCTGGCCATTCTTCAGTGCTTCGGCAAGTTCGAAAATTGCGCTGGCCTCGACAGCCGCACTACCGCGCTCGCGCAATTCCGCCACCCAGCCGGCAAAACCCTGATGTGCCATCGAAATCAGATGCTGCAATGCCGGGCTAGCAGGCAAATCATCCTGCAGCCACTTGTTCATCACCTGTTCGACAGCCCATGCCACTTCGCCCAGATGATTGAGGCCCACCATACGCCCCGATCCCTTGAGGGTATGGAAGCTGCGGCGAATTACTGTCAGCGCTTCCTTGTCTCGCGGGTTATGGCGCGCCACCTCCTGGTTGGCCTGAATATTGGCGAGAACCTCTACGGCCTCTTCCAGATACACTTCCAGCAACTCAGCATCAACTGCCTCGTCGCTCACCGGTGCCGGGCGCGATACCGACTCTGCCTGCGGGCGCTCGCCCACCAATTCGGACACGGCAGCCACCAGTTGCTCACTGGATGCGCCACCATCACCCTTCAGCACATCCAGTGCAGCAGCACTCTGAGCACCAAGATCGCTGTCGGCAATCAAATCGGCATTCTGCTGCAGCGTTTGCAATGTAGAACGCAATTGCTGCTGTACCGCGGCATCTTCCGGATTGTCGCGCAGCGACTGCAACAGCTCTTGAGCCTGCTGCTTCTGCTGATCCACTTCGGATTCAACGGTGACTTGTTCAACAGCTTCTTCGACAAGTTCTTCTTCCACATCACCACGCAATTTGCGCAGGATCGGATCGATAATGTCGTCCTTGTTGGGTTTGTCGAAATGCACCTGTTCGACGTAGAAACCCAAGGTTGACAAGGCTTCGGCAATCTGTTCCAGATCCGCACGGTCAACTTCGACGCTACTGTCTTCGTAGTGGCGTACCGCATCCTGAGCCAGCAGCAACAATTCTGCTGCCTTGCTCAATTCAACCATGGTCAACGCGCCAAAGATCTGGCGGAAATAGTTGGCCAAGCCTGGCAATTCGTCGCGTTTGCTATTGTCGCGGAAGAAAGCATCCAGCACTTGCTCGATGTGCTGCAGGTTGACCTGCACTTCATGCATCAGCTGCGATTGCAGCATTTTCTCTTGCGCATCACGGCTGAGCTGATCCAGTTGCGGCAGATCCGGCAGATCCTGGACGTCAACAGAAGGATTGGCCAGCGCGGTCAGGCGCTTGGTCATCGCATCCAGTTGCAACGGCAAATCAGGAGACAACTGGTTAGGACGATCGTAAATGCCTTCGAGCAACAGGAAAGCAGTGGCAACGTCCATTGCCGCCGATTCCTGCAGCTGCTCGGCGGGCACCGCATCAATCGCATTAGCCAAGGCATGGAACATGGCCGACAAGCCGGCAATCTGCAGGCCTTCGCTGGCATCACGCAGCTGGCTGAGCAATTCACGCAACGACTGCAGGCGATCCGCGTTGCCGCCGGTGTAGCGAATCCAGGCCTCCTTCGCCTGATTCAACAACTCCTTGCACTCACGTGCTACTTTCTGCGCCGACGCTGAATCACCCTGCTCAATCGAAACACTGGACGGCATCAACTCATCAAGCACGAACGATTCACGAATCTGCTTGACGCTATCAACCGAGGGCTGGCTCTTGGCCAGAAAATAAAGAATATCGCGCTGCAAACGGTCTGCCACCGTTTGCGATCCTTCAGCCAAGCGCCGCAGCTGGATATTGATACGGGCAAAAATTTGCTTGGCGGCGTAATCAATATTCAGTGCGTCGTGCTGAATCGCATCGATCAGGCCACTCGCGGTCCACCAGAAGGTTCGCTGACGTGGCGATTTAACCGCCTGGCTGATCGCTTCCAGCGTTTGCTTCATGATCAGCAGGCCGTCGTCGGTTGAGCCACGCAACCACTTCAACAAACCCAGTTCATAACGAGTGCGTTGTGCCTTAACGAATGCCGGCAATTCCGCTTCGGCAACCGATGGTGCAGGATTGGCGGGCAGGGTAAAGACATCAAGGCTTGGAAAAAACAGTTCGCTGGCAGAAAATTTCTGCGCGCCACGTGCGGTTTTCAGTCGCTCGTAGGCCGGATACAGCTTCAGGGTGTGATCTGGAGCACCATTGATCAAATCTTCCAGATAGATCCCCAGATCCGTCAGCGCCTGCTCGACAGCCGCAATATGATCGGCGCTTGCCTCAGCCTCGGCTTTTTCAAATGCACTGACCAGAGCTTCGACTTCTTCACAAAAGCGGGCTACCCCATCCAACCCGACCATTTGCACCGCACCAGTCACCTGATGCAGATGGGTCCGGGCAAATTTCAGTTGTGACGCATCGCTTGGATTCTGCTGGAACTGCCCCAGACATTGGCGGGCCCGCTCAATCGCCTGGTCAATTTCTCCCTTGACCCAGACCAGCGAACCGACATCAATCTCGTTGTGTGCACCCATGACACCGCCTGCTTAAGAGAGTTTGAAGCCTGCAACAGAACCTTTCAGCTCTGCAGCCAGACCCGTCAACTGGCCAATCGACACAGCGGTTTGCTTGGTGCCGGCGGTAGTCTGTTCGGTAATTTTCAGAATATCGGTCATGCTCTGCGACACACTTTCTGCCACTTCGCGCTGCTCGACTGTTTGCGCCGAAATGTTCTGAATGCGCTGTGCAAGTTCCTGCGACACCACACCAATCTCCTGCAGCGCTTTACCCGCAGCATCAGACAGCTTGGCGCCTTCGACCACACCCTGGGTCGAAACCTCCATCGCAGCCACTGCATCGTGGGTATCGGACTGAATCGTTTTCACAATTGCGCCGATCTGTTTGGTTGCCTCGGCAGAACGCTCCGCCAGTCGCTGCACCTCTTCGGCAACCACGGTAAAGCCACGACCGGCATCACCGGCCGATGCTGCCTGAATCGCAGCATTCAACGCCAGCACGTTGGTCTGTTCGGTAATGTCGGAAATCAGCTCCACGATTTCACCGATCTCTTGCGAGCTTTCACCCAGACGCTTGATTCGTTTTGCAGTTTCCTGAATCTGCTCGCGAATTTCGTTCATGCCCTTGATCTGGTTTTCTACCGCCTGAGTACCTTTTTCCGCCGCAGTCAGGGACTGTTCCGCAACCTTGGCTGATTCAACAGCGCTGGCAGTCGTTTCGGCAATCGAACGCGCCATGTCCTGTACCTTGCTGCTGGTACCCACAATCTCTTCCGACTGGCGCTGCGCTGCAGCCAGCAGTTCGTTGGAGGTGTTTTGTGCGGTCTGCGTTGCCAGGGTCACCTGTTCAGTCGCCTTGTTGATACCGAAAATCAGTTTGCGCAACTCGTCAATCGTGTAGTTCATCGAGTCAGCGATCGCACCAGTCAGGTCTTCGGTCACCGATGCTTTCACGGTCAAGTCACCATCCGCAAGATCCGACATTTCATTCAGCAGACGCAGAATCGCTTCCTGGTTACGCTTGTTCTCACGCTCAGATTCCAGACGACGACGCTGCGCTTCGGCACCGTATACGCGGATCAGCAGATACAGGGAAAACAGGGCGCCGGAAATAAACACCAATTCAAAGATCAGCGCGACAATGCCGCCAACTTGCGACTGATAAGCTTCTGCCAGCTGCACCGACTCATTCAGCAGCGCTTCGCTTTTCTCGAAAATGGTCTGGTTGGCCAGTCGGCTCTTCACCAGATTCTGCATATTGCGAGAGAAGGTGCTAACGACAGTTTCAAATTCCTTGAACAGCTTCTTGATGTCGTCCAGTTTGGCTTTCACTTCCTGACTGCGTGCAGCCTGCAAGCGCAGCTCATCGCTACCATCCGCCAGGCCATTCAAGGTATCGCGGAAGGTATTGGTGTCCTTGCCCAGCAGGAACACAACCTCAGGGTTGATCACTTCACCTGCCAGCATGGCGTTGGCGTTTTTGGACATGCGCTGGGTCAACAGCACCATTTCCTGGGCTTTATCGATTTCGTGCGCCGACGCACCATTTTCACGTAACAGCGACACCAGTTGCTGAGTCTGCTCCAACAGCTTGGCATCATTGATATTGATCGCACTTACGCTCTTGGTAACGGTAACGATAACCTGCTTGTTGTCGAGAATGGTCTGAACCGTCGGCACCCGGTTGTTCGGGCGGAACGATGCGTCCCAAACTTTCTTGATGTCCTTAAGGATGTCTGCCGCATGGCCGGACGACGAAGGCAAGCCACTACCACCATCGATCAACAGCGTCAGGTTGGCGTCAAATTTCTTGTATGCGGAATTCAGTGTCTCAAATGCCTGCTCGTTACCTTGTACAGCCTGGCCAGCGGCACGGGCAATACGTTGCGACAACATCTGCATTTCGGTCGAGGTGGCACGATAAACAGCGTTGTGATTGGACGAGCGGATATTGACCAGCACCGTAATCAGGAACAATCCCAGGCAAACCACAATCGAGACAATGAAAATAGTCATCTGCCGACGCGAGGGCAGGTGCCCTACCAGCGGCAACGGATCGGGAGCATCACCTTCGCCGGCTGTACGCAGTTTCTCGATGATCGATACCGTGCGCGACGGATCGAAATTTGCACCACCTTCAGGCGCGGACGCAGCACCGCCGCCAAACATGGACTTGATCTTGTTCAGATTAAACGCCATACAATTCTCCCTCACCGATCGCGTCGGGGATCTTCAAGCTATTTCGAGCAATTTATATTGTTGCCACCTGCAAGAACTGCGGGTTGGCGGCCAATGCGGCCATATCCAGGGCTTTCCACAATTTGCCTTCGGCATCGCGGTAAGCACCTGATTGCCAGGCCGGCATCGGCTCGGAGACACGCTCTGGCTGAAATTGTTCAATATTGCGCAGCCCCAGCATCTTGTTCACCAGCAACGCAGAGTTGGCAATAAACTTACTGTTGACCAGCAACAGGCGACTGGATGCAGTCAGCATGGTCGGCTCACCACCATTAAACATCGGCAGATCAACCACGCTGTACAAGGTGCCGCGTACATTGGCTACACCGCGGAACCAGTAATGTGTCAGTGGTACCGCGGCCAGTTCCGGCACAGCAACCACTTCGCTGGCATCCTGCAAATCCACCAGCCACAGGTCGTTACCAGCCTGAATCCCCAATTTGGATGCAGTGCCACCACCGCCTGCCAACGACGACTGCAGCCGTGCGACTACGCTTTCCTGATATTCGCGAAGACTGATCTTTTTAGCCATGGCTTAGCCGAGCGCCGCAATTTTCTGTAGCAATTCCGCAGAATTGACCGGTTTGACAATGTAATCCTTGGCGCCCTGACGCAAGCCCCAGATCTTGTCTGTTTCCTGCCCCTTGGAAGTACACATGATCACGGGGATGTGCTTGGTCTTTTCTTCCCGGGTGATGGTACGTGTTGCCTGAAAACCATTCAGGCCCGGCATCACCACATCCATCAGAATCAAATCCGGCAATACCTCTTTGGATCGAACCACTGCTTCTTCACCACTTTCTGCGGTAAAAATCTCGAAACCGTTCTTTGCCAGAATTTCACACAGAAAATGACGCTCAGTAGGCGAATCATCGACCACCAATATTTTCTTAATCGGCATTTTTATTCCCTAATCAACTAACTAATGACGGCGCGCTAACCAGGTACGCGGGCGTGGGCATTAACAACCTGGAGCAAGCTATCTTTGGTAAATGGCTTTGTCAAATACTCGTCGGAGCCCACCATACGGCCTCTGGCGCGGTCAAACAGGCCATCTTTACTCGACAGCATGATCACCGGGGTTGACTTGAACCGGGGGTTTTTCTTGATCAGCGAACAGGTCTGGTAACCATCCAACCGTGGCATCATCACATCCACAAAAATCAAATCCGGATGAAAATCAGCAATCTTCGCCAAGGCATCAAAGCCATCTTCCGCGAGAATGACTTCGCACCCGGCCTGCCCCAGGAAAATTTCCGCGCTCCGGCGAATGGTGTTGCTGTCATCAATCACCATTACCTTAACGCCCTTCAATTCGGTTGAACCAGTCACACCGCCTCCCGCAACTGTGCATGTATAAGTGTTGTATGAAATTCGCAAGCGCAGCGCAAGGGCAAACGCCGCAGTCACCGTGCTTTTACAACCCAAGCCGGCATCAAACAGCCATAGTAACGTAATTACACTAAATTTTCGCAAAACCAAGCACAAAGCCAGATTCAGCGAAAATTAGGTAGCAAATCACATTATGGTGGCAAAAGCAGACAACAGACAAAGAAAACCCCGGCCTAAAGGGGATAAAAGCCGGGGTAAAACGCCTTAAATTAAAGGCACCCGCTCAGGGAGGAGAAGCGGGAGGCGAAGCGTTCGCCTGAATTCAACATAGTCAAAAAAACAGTGGCAACCCAAGAAAATCAGCAGCGAGGGCGCGAAAAAATCCAGACAAAATCATTACTCATCAAAGACTTCCTCATCCTCATCTTCCTCCGCATCTGGCTCCAGCAGCCATTTGGACAAGGCATCATCCAGCTCTTTCACCCCCTGTTTTTTCAGACTCGAAAACAGTTGAACAGAGCAATGCGGCAAATCTGCCACCGCATTTTTTACCTGCTGCAAAACCTTGCTACTTTCCTGCCGCGTCAGCTTGTCAGACTTGGTCAAAACCAGATGCACCGGTTTGCCGGTGGAAGAAAACCAATTCAGCATGTTCCAGTCGAGTTCCTTGAGTGGATGCCGAGAATCCATGATCAGCACCAAACCGATCAGCGCACGCCTGGTCTGCAAATACTGACCCAATAACTTTTCCCAATGCGCGCGAACCGCGACAGGCACTTGGGCATAACCGTAACCAGGCAGATCCACCAGATACAAGTCATCACCCAGTGAAAAATAATTGATGTGCTGGGTGCGCCCAGGCGTTTTACTCACGTATGCCAGGCGAACATGATTAGCCAAGGTATTGAGCGCACTCGATTTTCCTGCGTTGGAGCGGCCGACAAACGCAATTTCGCGGCGCGTATCCGGCAAATCGCGCATGTGGTTGACGGTGATATGAAAGCGCAGCTTTTGGAACAATGACATCGTTTAAGGTACTCAGGAGATTCCGCAGAGCGGACAGGGGGAAAAACTTCCGTTAGAATAACAGGTTTGAGCGAAAACCACCGCTTATCGCGTGTCTGCGAAGCCGACACGGCGCAACTCAGTCAACAGACGCCTGTGAATACAGCGTTCGCACGCAAACTATTTTAAGGAGCCGTTTTATGAAACTTGGTATGGTGATGGCGACAGCCGGTGCGTTTGCAGCCAGCTTCAGCTTCGCAGGAGAGGCGCCCAAAGCCGATCCGGCCAAAGGGCAGCAAATCGTTGCGCAGGTATGTGTTGCCTGCCATGGCGCAGATGGCAACAGTTCGGCTCCGGCCAACCCTAGCCTGGCCGGCCAACATCCCGAGTATCTGGTAAAACAGCTGAGCGAATTCAAGAAGGGTGTGCGCAAGAACCCGATCATGCAAGGCATGGCCGCACCATTGAGCGAAGATGACATGCGCAATGTCGCCGCTTTCCTCAGCGCACAGAAACCGAAACTGCACGAAGGCACCAAACCCGCCAGCCAGGATCTGGGCAAGAAAATTTACATGGCTGGCAACCCGGCCACCGGCGTTCCGGCCTGTGCCTCTTGCCATGGCCCGAAAGGCAACGGCATGCCGGCTCAGTTCCCACGTCTGGCAGGTCAGCACGCCGAATACGTTCAGGCACAGATGCAGGCCTTCCGCAAAGGTGAGCGCGCCAACGATCCGGCTAACACCATGCAACAGATCGCCGCAAAGATGAACGACAAGGAAATCGAAGCGGTATCGAACTACGTGGTTGGTCTGCGCTAAGCTTGCCGGACAGCGCCATGTACTGAAAAAAGGTGGCGCAAGCCACCTTTTGTTTTACTGAATCCGATTCACTCCGCCGGGACGTCTATACAGTGCGACGATTATCTGCACCTAGGGCCTTGTTCGAACTTTTCAGTTCGATGCGCTTTGCCATCACCCTGCTCACCGTGATTGCCATTGCTTCGATTATTGGCACCGTTTTAAAGCAGAACGAACCCTATCCTTCGTATGTGGTTGAATTCGGCCAGTTCTGGTTCACCATTTTTGAATGGCTGGGCCTGTTCGACGTTTACCACTCCAGCTGGTTCTTGTTGATCCTGCTGTTTCTGGTGACATCCACCACGCTGTGCATCTATCGCAACACTCCCGGCATGCTGCGCGAAATGCGCAGTTTCCGTGAAAATGCGGGTGAGAACTCGCTGAAAGCGTTCGCACATCAAAGTACGCTGCCCTTCAACAGCGAGCGACCGGCGAAAATTAATCAACTGCAGCAATGGCTGCAGGCCAAAAAATATGTCTTCAAGCAGCAAGAACGTGCCGACGGCAGCATATTGCTGGCAGGCAAAATCGGCAGTCTGCAAAAATTGGGCTATTTCCTCGCCCATGCAGCGATTGTGCTGATTTGTATTGGCGGATTAATGGACGGCAACGTGTTGCTGAAAATGCAGCAGGTGCTGGGCAACAAACGCGCTGAAACCCGAGACTTGCCCCAAAGCCAGATTCCTGCCGCCAGCCGCCTGGGGCCGGGCAATCTGTCTTATCGCGGCAATGTAACAGTACCGACTGGCGCCACGGTGGATGTAGTATTTCTCAATACTGGCGATGGTTACATGGTGCAAGAGCTGCCGTTCGACCTGAGACTGGATCGCTTCCATATTGAACATTATCCGACAGGGCAGCCCAAGTTATTTGCCAGCGATGTCACGGTTACCGACAAAACTACTGGCAAATCGCTGCAAACTACGATCAAGGTTAATCACCCCTTGGTTTTCAACGGTGTGTCCATTTACCAGGCCAGCTTCGGTGATGGCGGCTCAAAACTCGATCTGACGCAATGGGATCTGCTGGGCGCCAATACCAATGCGGTTCCGGTAACTGCCCGCTCACAGCAAAACCTCGCCTATCAATTCGGGCAACGGCACTATAAGCTGGAAGTCGGCGATTTCCGTTTATTCAACATTGAAGATGTTGACGACAATGGAGCCAAGCCAAAACACAGCATGCAAAATGCCATGTCGGTAACGGCAGAGCGCAAAGCCCAGAATATCGGGCCGAGCATTCAATTCAAACTGCGCGACCAGCAAGGCCAGGCCAAAGAATTCCTGAATTACATGCAGCCGGTGGTCATCGAAGGGCGCCCTTATTTTCTGTCTGGCGTTCGCAGCTCTCCGGCAGAGCCGTTTTCCTATCTGCGCATTCCCGCCGATGAAAACGGCAAAATCGATACTTACATGCAACTCAAGGCCATTTTGCTGGACAAAGCGCAAGCACAGCAGCTGGCCGATATCGTTGCAACTGCCAGCGGTAGCGAAAATAACGCGAATCCGGCGTTGAAGACCCAGTTCCGCCAAAGCGTGGCATGGGCCATAGAACGTTTTGCAGCCGGGGGGTTTCCGGAAATTGATCGTTTCCTGCAAAGCAGTGTACCGGCCGATAAACGTGAGCTGGTGGCTAAAACCTATATTCGATTGATTCAGGGCATTGCGGTTGAGGCCTATCAACGGGCGCAAGTCCGGATGGGGCAGCCGCGCCAGGAAATCAATCAGGATCGGTTCCGTTTTATTATCGACAGCTTGGTTGCCATCAGCACCAGCTTTGACTACGGCGCACCTGTACTGCTGCAACTTAGTGGCTTCGACGAGGTCAAAGCCAGCGGCTTCCAGATAACCCGATCACCGGGCAAGAATCTGGTCTATCTCGGCTCGCTGATGTTGGTGCTGGGTGTATTCGCGATGTTCTACATCAAGGAACGCCGTGTATGGCTGCTGGTAAAAACCGATTCGGTGTTGTTTGCCATGGCAGCCAACCGCAAGAGCATGGATCTGGATGAAGAGTTCCGGCAGCATAGCCAGGAACTGCAACAATTGTTACAGGAATAAACGCATGCAACTGACCGAACGCTATACCGAACCCAGCCTGCTACAGCGCCTGAATCTGCAGGACTGGATGTTTGCAGCATTGATCGTGCTGGCTGCAGGTTTTGCCTGGCAACGTTACAACGTGTACATGGATGGCTACGAACAGGGCATTCTATGGCTCGCCGCAGCAGGCATGATCGCCACCGGCTGGTATTGGAAACCCTTGCGCCTCTTCATGCCGATTGTTGGCGGGATCGCACTGTTCGCCACACAACAATATGCTGGCAACCTGGCAGCGGCCAGCACGGCATTCTGGCTCAAATATCTGATCGCCAGCCAGCCCGCAATCATGTGGATGAGCGCGCTGTTTTTCCTCGCCACCGGCGCTTACTGGCTAGCACTCATATCGCGCTCCACCTTTGCCGGACAAACGGCCAGCGCTCTGACATGGGCAGCAGCAGGCATGGGGTTCATCGGCATGTTGGTGCGCTGGTATGAAAGCTACCTGCTGGGTGCCGACGTAGGCCATATTCCCGTCAGCAATCTGTATGAAGTATTCGTTCTCTTCTGCCTGATTACCGCCTTGCTGTACCTGTATTACGAACAACGCTACGCCAATCGCCAACTGGGCGCTTTCGTCCTGCTGGTGATCAGCGCGGCTGTCGGCTTTCTGCTGTGGTACATGCTGGAGCGCCAGGCGCATACCATCCAGCCGTTGATTCCGGCCCTGCAATCGTGGTGGATGAAATTACACGTGCCTGCCAACTTTGTCGGTTATGGCGCCTTCTCGCTATCGGCGATGCTGGGTATTGCTCAACTGCTGGCAACGCCATCTGACAATGCGAAAAAGCCCTTCTGGCTGGTAGCCGGCGGCTTCATCGCAGTTGCCATTCTGTTGCCACTATTGCAGATCGTGCCGAATGCGGATTACTGGGCCAAAGGCGCTGCCACCATTGCCATACTGCTGCTGGTGGAAGCCAATCGTGGCCGCATGAGCCGCTTTTTACCCAACCCGGCAATGATCGACGAAATCATGTATAAATCGATCGCTATCGGCTTCGCCTTCTTCACCATTGCCACCATTCTTGGTGCCATGTGGGCGGCGGATGCATGGGGTGGCTATTGGTCATGGGATCCGAAGGAAACCTGGGCATTGATCGTCTGGCTAAACTACGCGGCCTGGCTGCACATGCGCTTGGTGAAAGGTTTACGCGGTGCAATCTTGGCCTGGTGGGCAACGATTGGCTTGTTTGTTACGACGTTTGCTTTCCTCGGCGTAAACATGTGGCTTTCCGGACTACATTCTTATGGCTCGCTATAAAAATCCTGTTCAAGCTCAAGGCGCGATGCAAGCAGGTTTTGTATACTGGTAGCTGCTGTTTACAGCATCAACACAACTTCAACCCTCAAGGAGTTTCCATGAAAGCAATCTTGCTGAGCCTCGCCGCAGTTGGTCTTCTGGCCACCGGTAGCGCACATGCCAGCCAAGCACTGGCACAGAAAAACAACTGTCTGTCCTGTCACGCAGTAGACAAACAAGTCGTTGGCCCCGCATACAAGGCTGTTGCAGCAAAATACAAGGGTGACGCTGCAGCACCTGCCAAACTGGCGGAAAAGATCAAAAAGGGTGGTTCGGGTGTTTGGGGCGCAGTACCAATGCCGCCTAACCCGCAGGTTAGCGATGCAGACATGAAGGCACTGGTTCAGTGGATTCTGTCGCAGAAATAAGCAATTAAAACGAGCCGGCCCATGTGCCGGCTCGTTGCCTTTTTGTTACTGTCAACTTTTATTGCCGGCAAACTGACATATACTTATTGCACACTGCTCAGTTGTTCCGCTAATCTTTCCGCCGGCCGCGTGCCAGCCGCCGGCTCGGGGAGACAATTCACATAACCGAACATGCTTTGAAAGTGTAGGACTATGGTAAAAGTGCTGACAGAACAAGATATCCTCAATGACTCGGGCGAAGATTACATGACCCCTGAGCACCTTGAGTTTTTTAAACAGCGCTTGCTGCAGATGAAACAGGAGCTGATCGCCAATGCAACCGCGACCAGTCAGCATTTGCAGGAGCAGGAAGCCACGCCGGACCCAGCTGACCGGGCAACGCTGGAAGAAGAATACGCTTTGGAACTGCGTACTCGTGATCGCGAACGCAAGCTCCTGCAGAAAATCGATCAGGCCGTGGCTCGTATCGACCATGGAGAATATGGTTACTGCGAAGACACCGGCGAGCCCATTGGCCTGCAGCGCCTAATGGCACGCCCGACAGCAACGTTGAGCCTGGAAGCACAGGAACGACGCGAGCGAATGAAAAAGCAATATGCGGATTAGTTCCCTGCCAACAACCAAGTCGCCCTTCAACAAAGGGCGACTTTTTTGCATATCACTCGAAATTCGAGCTTCAACTAATTTCAACTGATAGCCAAATGGAACTCCAGCGGAGTTAATACATCTAAAAACAGAGCGTTTGCCTGCGCCCATCATGAGCCTTCGGAGACAGAAGGCTGTGGAATAAAGGCGGTACGATGTAAAGCGGACATATGCCCTGCAAACCGCAATCCTGCTGGCAAAATATGCCATAATTACACTCTGAATACTTTTGTCATTTTTTAATTGAATTTTCCTTCGCAGCGGATTTCTTGTGGTTTTCTCCTTCTTCAAAAAGAAAGATCAAGCTGACGACCTGCCCAAGCAGCCATCCATCAAGCTGCCAGCAGGCCAACAGCCCGTTGCTGCGGAGCCCGCAGCGCCGAGTGAAGAAACCATTTTTGGCGACTCGCTGTCGTTTGCGCCGGCAAAGATAGAAGTATTTGAAGTCAGCGAAGGACTGGAACCGGTTGTTGAAGAAGCGGCGATGCTTTACGCCAACGACCAGCTGGATCCTGCCATTGCGGTACTGAGTGGCTATTTATCCAGCCATCCCACCCAGAACAGTGATGAACCATGGCTGATGCTGTTTGAGCTGTATCAGCAACAGTCCGCCAAGCGCGCTTACGATGACTTGGCCATGCAGTTTGTGCTGAAATTCGAGCGCACCGCCCCTGTCTGGCGTGACAATACGAGCCAAGCTACACATAACGCTCCTGCGCCAACATCTACCAAAAGCAATTATTTCAGCTTTGTTGCCAACATCGAGTCCGGCAACAGCAAAATCAACGACTTCGCCGCAGCAGCCAATAAAGGCGAAAAAATTCGCCTCGACTTTTCCAAGTTCGACGCAGTTCATCCTGATGCCTGCCACACGCTACAACAAGCCCTGCAGGCCTGTCGCAAAGCCAAGACGCCAGTACAGTTTATCGCAGCCCCACGCCTGATTGACTGGCTGCACGCACACATCGAAATGATGCGCAGGGAAGATGGCGAGATTCCTTACTGGCTACTGCTGCTTGAGGTTTATCAGGCACTTGGCCAACAGGAAACCTTTGAAAATCTTGCGGTTGATTACGCAGTTACCTATGAGGTTTCCCCTCCGTCATGGGAAATTCCAGTCGTTGCACAGGCTGATGCTGATGATGAAATGGAAGAGTCGGTTCCAGAAGCAGCGCCGGATATCTCCGATGTATGCATCCTGCGCGGCGTGATTACGGATCAGACAGGCGATCAATTGCAAAAACTGACGCAGTTTGCCGACTGCCACAATACGGTCCACGTTGATATCAGTGAGCTGGATCGGATTGACTTTGTCTCTGCCGGTAATATGCTGAATATTCTGGTTAATATTGCACAACAAGGCAAACCAGTCATTTTTGACGGCGTCAGTGCGCTGATTTGCCCCCTGTTCCGGATCATGGGCATCAGCGAAATGGCCACCGTAAATAAACGCAAATAAATCCCATCATTGCCACGGCAAAGAACCGTGGCGGACTTGTTTTTCCTCTCCGCGCCCCCATCTCCAGTCGAATCCGCAACAACCGGCCGCCTTCAGGCATTGCCGGCCTGTCCCGCACCTGACAAGCTTGGAGAAAATCTGACATGCAACAATTTGACGGCACCACTATTGTATCGGTGCGACGCGACGGCGCAGTAACCGTAGGTGGTGACGGGCAGGTTACGTTGGGTAACACCGTCATCAAAAGCAGTGCCCGCAAAGTCCGCCGGCTGTATCACGGCAAAGTGCTGGCAGGTTTTGCGGGCGGCACCGCCGATGCCTTTACCCTGTTTGAACGTTTCGAAGCCAAACTGGAAAAACATCAGGGGCATCTACTGCGATCCGCAGTCGAACTGGCCAAAGACTGGCGTACCGATCGTATGTTGCGTCGCCTGGAGGCGATGCTGATTGTTGCCGATCAGGAAGCAACCCTTGTGATTACCGGCAATGGCGATGTATTGGAACCAGAGCAGGGAATTGCCGCAATCGGTAGCGGTGGCGCGTTTGCCCAGGCTGCTGCGCGCGCCTTGTTTGAAAACACTGACCTGCCACCGGAGCAAATCGTCAAGAAGGCGCTGACGATCGCCGGCGATCTGTGTATCTACACCAATCAGAATCACGTCCTCGAATCGCTGGCATGGGATGCCGGCAAACAAGGTTGATCAACATGACGCAAATGACCCCGCAGGAAATTGTTTCCGAACTGGATAAACACATCATCGGCCAACAAGCAGCGAAACGCGCCGTCGCCATCGCTTTGCGCAATCGCTGGCGCCGGCAACAGGTAACGGATCCGTTACGGCAGGAAATCACCCCGAAAAATATCCTGATGATCGGGCCGACTGGTGTCGGTAAAACCGAAATTGCACGTCGTCTGGCGCGACTGGCAGACGCACCTTTCATCAAGGTGGAAGCCACTAAATTTACCGAAGTTGGCTACGTTGGCCGTGACGTGGATTCGATCATCCGCGACCTGGTGGAAATTGCCATCAAACAGACGCGTGAACAGGAAGCAAAAAAGGTACGTCATCGCGCCGAAGATATGGCCGAGGACCGCATTCTCGACGTTCTGCTACCGCCGGCGCGCGGTTTTGCTGGCGGCACAGAAGAAACCACTGACGACAGCAACACTCGCCAGAAATTTCGCAAAATGCTGCGTGAAGGCAAACTCGACGATAAGGAAATCGATATTGAATTGATGCTGCCGCAAGCGCAGATGGAAATTCTCGCCCCACCCGGCATGGAAGAGCTGACCTCACAGATTCAGAGCATGTTCCAGAACATGGGTAGCAGCAAAAAGAAACAGCGCAAACTGCGTATCAGCGAAGCATTCAAGATGCTGGTCGACGAAGAAGCGCTGAAATTGCTCAACGAAGATGAGGTCAAAACCAAGGCCCTGAGCAACGTTGAACAAAATGGCATCGTTTTTCTCGACGAAATCGACAAGATCACCAGCCGCTCCGAGGGGAACGGTGCCGAAGTGTCGCGACAGGGCGTGCAACGCGATCTGCTGCCATTGGTGGAAGGTACCACCATTACCACCAAATACGGCATGATCAAGACTGATCACATCCTGTTTATCGCCAGCGGCGCATTTCATTTATCCAAACCTTCAGACCTGATCCCTGAACTGCAGGGACGCATGCCGATTCGGGTAGAGCTGTCTTCACTTTCCGTGGATGATTTTGAACAGATTCTGACCGGCACCGATGCCTGTCTGACCAAGCAATATCAGGCATTGCTGGCAACCGATGGTGTCGAACTGGAGTTTACTGCTGACGGCATCCGCACCCTCGCTTCGATTGCCTATCAGGTAAACGAAAAAACCGAAAATATCGGCGCACGTCGCCTGTATACGGTCATGGAAAAGCTGGTGGAAGAAGTATCCTTCCAGGCTGGCGCGCAAATCAACGGTAAAATCGTGATTGACGCGGCGTATGTCAATCAGCAACTGGGCGTGCTGGCCGTTGACGAAGACTTGGCGCGTTACGTGTTGTAAGCCACGCGCCAACAAAACAAAAAGGCCACCTCGCGGCGGCCTTTTTTATTGATCCTGAGATGGATCAGGCGCGTTTCTTGAACTCGTTGGTGCGAGTGTCGATCTCGATCTTGTCACCGATTTCAACAAATGCTGCCACTGGCAGTTCGAAAGTAGTGCCTTTCAGACGGGCCGGCTTCATTACCTTGCCCGAAGTATCGCCACGAACAGCCGGTTCGGTGTATTCAACTTCACGCACGATGGTAGTCGGCAGTTCAACCGAAATCGCCTTGCCGTTGTAGAACACAACTTCACACACGTCTTCCATGCCGTCTACCAGGTAGTTCAGCGTGTCGCCCATGTTTTCGGCTTCGATTTCGTACTGGTTGTATTCGGTGTCCATGAACACGTACATCGGGTCAGCGAAGTACGAATAGGTGCACTCTTTCTTGTCCAGAACGACAACGTCAAACTTTTCGTCTGCCTTGTAAACGCTTTCGGCACCCGAAGCGGTCAGCAGGTTTTTCATTTTGATCTTAACCACAGCCGCATTACGACCGGATTTGTTGTATTCGGTTTTCAGGATAACCATCGGGTCATTGCCGATCATTACCACGTTACCAGCGCGCAGTTCCTGTGCAGTTTTCATGTGTCTTCGCTACCTAGATAAATTTGCCAACAGCCTATCCCGTTAGCAGCTGGAGGAAACCAGCCCGGCTATCGGGATAGGCTCTTACAGTAAAAAACCGCTTATTTTAGCTTATTTTTTTACAAAAATGCAGCAAGTTAGCAGCGAGGTCGCCCAGGCCCACCAGATAGTCAGCCCATTTATCTGCATGGGCGCTCAAAACCGCTTGCTGCAGGCACAACTGTCGCCATGCATCGGCAACGTCGCTCTGCTGATTCCATGCATGCCACAAGCTACGCAGCGCGGCGGCAGCCGTACTATCCATTTGCTGGCAATAACGCTCCAGCAAAGCATCAAGCTTGGGCCAATGCGCGCCTTCTTCCTGCGGATAAATGTGCCAGATGAGCGGGCGGGCAGCCCATTGCGCCCGCACCAGCGAATCTTCGCCACGCACAAAATTGATGTCGCAGGCCCATAACAGCCGGTCATAAACCGGCTGCTCTACAAATGGCAAGACCTGCACAGTCAGCGCACCGCGCTCAAATCGTTGTCCGGGCTGCGCCACGGCCACACCCAGCCAATCAAATACATCACCCGCAACCCGACTCAACGGCAACAGACAGGTAACACGCCGCTCTCCCGCAGCCATCGCCTGCAACAAACTGGCTACTGCCCGGTTCTCATAGGCGAACAGCGAGACGCGTAATTCATCCTTCTGCGGCATGGGCACGCCCAGCGAGCGCCAGAACTCAGCCTTCATAGCCAGGTCTGACTGGAATTGGCGCCGTTGCGACAGCAATTCCTGCTCGCACAGCAAACCGCCGGTAGCAGGACTGAAGCCAGGAAAGAAGAAACATTTGGTGAGCGCCCAACGAGGCTGCAACGATGCCATCTGATGGCAGTCTTCCACCCAGGGCTCGGCGCTCAGGTATTCGAGATTGATCCAGATGGGTTTTTCAGGCTGCTGCGCCATCGCCGCGACAAACTCTGGCGGCAAGTCACAGGCAAAAGCCTCGATCACTAACTGATGCGGCGAAACCGCCGGCAATGGGCCTTGCCAGTGATAGATGTCGACTCCACGACATTGCTGAACAGACCGCTCAATGTGCAATTCCGGACACAAGGGACGGAAGCTCGCGAGATCATCAACCCACAAACGCACCTGAAGGCCATGCTCCTGGCGCAACTGGCGCGCCAAACGCCAACAGACGCCAATATCGCCATAGTTGTCGATAACCTTGCAGAACAGATCGACAGATTGCAGCGTGGACATACTCGCCCCCCCCCAAGTCAGCTCGCGGCCTGATGGCGGCAGCCAAGCAGGGGCTCAATCAATCGCGACTTTCCAGCTTGTCGGAGGTGGTGAACGTCCAGGTGCGGGTGATACTGAGAATTTCGTAGTTCTTGCGTACTTCTGGCGGGAAGGCAGCATAAGGCGCAGCCTGGAACACAATCCGCTTGGCAGCTTCATCCAGCACCTTGTGGCCCGACGAGCGATTGATTTCCAGCGTGGCAATTGAGCCATCGGCACGAATTTCCACAGTCATCTGCAGGCTGCCATAAATGTGGTTACGCTTGGCTTCGTCCGGGTAGAGATTGCTACCCACACGCTCAACCTTGATGCGCCAGTCTTCGATGTAGCGGGCGTAGGTTGCTTCGGACGTGCGGGCACCGATGAATTTCTTGCGCGGGCGCTGCTGATAAGCGTCGAAGTCCTTGCTGATCTGACCTTCCAGACGTGCCATCGCCAAACTTTTCTGCACCAGATCCTGCGCGGCCTCGCCGCTGGATTGCTGCGGCTCAGGTTTAGTGGTCGGATCGGCGGCGGGCAGTTTCTGCGGCGACTTCAGCTGCGACATCAACTTCTGCGCTTCTGCCTCCAGCTGCGTACGGCGCTTGGTGGCCTCCTGCAGCTCCTGTTCCTGAGCAACATCAGCGTCTTTTTGCATCGGCAGCGCAGTCTTGATGCGACGGTTTTCGTCGGTATTGCCGCCACCGTCCAGATTGGCCTGCGCCAAGGCTTGCGGATTGGTTGGCTTGTCGACGGTCTTGCTATTCACCAGGATCACGTCAATCGGCACAGTATTTGATAGCTTTTTCAGCTCCGGATAAACGAATTTGACCGACAACAGCACCACGTGCGCAGCCACTGACACGCCCAAGGCAAGCTTGAGATAAACATTGGAACGATCAGGGCCTTCCATGGCCAGACGCATCGAATTCAGCACGGCTCTCTACTCAGCAAGACATTGTCCTAAGATCAACCCATTGTAGGCAAAAGCCACCGCCTTGTCACACCGCTTCTGGCGCACTGTCGGCGTTATCCGTCGGCGTCAGGACCGGTGGAGCGGCAGCGAATTGCTCTTCGACAACCGGCTCAGCCGCTTCAGTCTGATAATCCTCTTCATCCGCCTCAGGCAATACCTCCACACTGTCGGTGGCGACGCTGATGAAACGGGCCTCGATTTCCAGCCCCAGATAGTCGATCGTCCCCAGCAGCAGGCGAATCTTGCGACCGGGAGCCAGCTCCGGCAGGCCAATCACGTTTTTGCTGAAAAACGGCAAACTGTCAAAACGCACGGTTGCGCCATCGCGCAACACCACGGCATCGATTTCGCTGACCTGCTCTTGTTCCAGCCAACGCAAGCACCAATAACGCTCCATGCGATCCTGGAAGGCAAGATAAGCATTGTAGGTCACATCAAAATCGCGCATCGCGGCAAATAACTCACCGCTACCCTTAGGGTAGGGAGCAGGCTCTTCACGCAGGATGGCCAGCAACTGGCGCTGGTTGATCAGATCGACCGCGCGGCGCAATGGTGAACTGGACCACGCATACTGCGGCACACCCAGCCCCTGATGGGGGGCCGGCGAAGTCGTCATGCGCACGCGGCCCATCGACTGGGCACGATAGATACCCGGCACATTGTGCTCGGCCAGCAACGCGCCCCAGCGGCAGTTGATGAAAATCATCAGCTCCGACACCAGCTTGTCGATCGGCGCACCGCGCTTGCGTTTGCTGATGGTGATGCGGCCATTCTCAACGGCAAACGCATAATCCACCTGCGGTGGGCGGTTCGGGTCTGCCTTGCCACGGCCGATTTCCAGCTTGCGGGCAAAATCAAAAAGCAGGCGTAACTCGGCTTTGAACGGGTAATCGCCATCCGTGCCGGCAGCCAATGCTTCGTCGTTGAAATGCTTTTCCAGCTGCTCGTTACGCAGATTGGCCGCGATGTGCACCGACTCGATGCGGCTCTCGGTGCCCACCACCTCCAGCTCCGGCGTCAATTCGATATACATCGACAGTGCCGGACAATCGCGCCCCTCCTGCAGGGTAAAGCCCTCCACCGCCTGCTGCGGCAGCATGGTGATCTTGTTGCCGGGAAAATAAACCGTCGACAGGCGCTGCATCACCAGCTGATCAAGCTTGCTGCCCGGCTCGATTCCCAATGCCGGCGCGGCAATGTGCACCCCAACCTGCCAATTGCCGTTTTCAAGCTGATTAACACTCAGGGCATCGTCGATTTCGGTGGTGCTGCTGTCATCCAGGCTGAATGCCGCCACACCTGCAGACGGAAGGCCGGTCGGTTCCGACGGGGCTTCGAGCTCGCCAAAACCGATGCCTTTGGGGAAATACTCCAGCAGGAAAGTCTGGAAATGATAGTCGTGGGCGTTGGGCAGGGCGCCGCAACGCTCCATCAGGCGTAATGGCGACAATTGCAATTGCTGGCAAGCCTGTTCCAGCGCCTTGTATTCCAGCAAATTCTTGTCCGGCTTGTGCAAAAGCGAGATCACCAGCGGCGGAAAGCTCTCCGGCAGTTCAAAACGCGCCAGTTGTTCGGTATAACGCGCCACCTGTTCGGCCTGCAGGCGCTTTTTTTCCTGGCCGGCCAGCGCTGCTTTCAGCGTTTCTTCTGGAGCAGCCTTGTAGCGCCCCTTACCCTTGCGATAGAAGTACATCGGCGCCGAATGCAGACGCATGGCAACGCCCGCCGCTTCGATCGGAGAGGGCTTGTGACCAACGTAGTCTTCTGCCAGTTGTTCAAAGCCAAACTCGTCAATACCACAACATTCCCAAAGGAAGGAGGTATCAATGTCTGCGGCAATGGCTTCGGCCTGCTCCATGAACTCAGTCAGGGAAGGGCGTTCAAAACGTAGCAGTACGTTGGCCAGCTTGATTTTGGATCGCTTGCCATGGGCCGCCTCAACCTGCAGCGAGGCTTCGGTAGTGGTCAGAATGCTGCCAACCTTGAAACCGCCGTCTTCTTCATAAAACACATTCATCGCGCTGCGCCCGTATCCATCTGCAAGAGTCGGGCATTATAGCTGCAATAGTTTCATGACCTACATTCAGTTAAACTTGGCTGGATTTCCGCCCACTATCTGACCAGATCATGTCGACTACTACCCGCAAACTACTGCACACCACCACGATCAAAATGCGTTGGGGCGACATGGACGCACTCGGGCATCTGAACAACACCTATTACTTTCGCTATATGGAAACGGCGCGGCTGGAATGGCTGGAAAGCATCAATGCGCCATTGGAGCCCAATAAAACCGGCCCGGTTATCGCGCACATTGCCTGTGATTTCAAAAAGGAATTGGTCTATCCGGCAGACGTAGTGATTAATAGCTACGTTACACACCTTGGCCGTACCAGCATGAAAATGGATCATGAATTCCTGCTGGCAGGCGATGACCAAACGATTTATGCCACCGGGCACGTGGTACTGGTGTGGGTGGATTACCTCAATGGCGGCAGTATTGAAGTTCCCGCCAATATCCGGGCGTTATGCTAAGCGTTCCCACGCTCTTATTCACCCGGCAATTAAGGGTTGTATCATGCGGCGTACTTGACCCGAGGATCGCCAAAGTATGACCGGACTCGCTCCGGGTGTTCTCGCAACATCTCCATATGCGCCTTGGTCGCGTCCTTGAGCTTATCCTTGGTTCGCTCTTGCACCCGTGAACCCAAGGCATGCTTGAGATCGGCATTGAGGCGTTCATCAGGGTTGAGATCCGGGCTGTAGCTGGGAAGGTAAAACACTTCAATCTGTGCTGTACGCTCGGCCAGCCAGGCTTTGACTGGCTTGCTGTGGTGCACTCTCAGGTTGTCCAGAATCAGGAAAATTTTCTTTGGCGAATCTTTGATCAGGGCCTCCAGGAATTCGATCAATTTGTCGCTATTGAAGGCATCGTCCACGATCATCCAGCGGGTCTTCCCCTGATTGGTGACCGTGGAAATCATCGATAACTTGTGGCGATGGCCGCCAACCGCATAGGCAACCGGGGTTTGCTCTTGTGGCTGGTAGCCACGGCCCTGCACGTCGGTATTGATGACGGCAGTTTCGTCCCCCAGTGGATCTCGGCATCTTCTTCCTTGGCGCGCAGGGAAATAGCCGGATAGTGTTCATCAAGCCACTGCTTGACGGCCTGGACGCTGCTCGTAGGCGGCGTAATCGGTTTTTGCGGCGTAAAGCCCCAGCGCTTGAGGTATTCGCCCATGGTGCAAATGGGAAGTTCGATGCCGAACTCTTGCTGTACCAGCAGCATGACCGCCGCTCGCGTCCACAGCGCAAAGGACAGCTTCAGTTGTTCCGGGCGGTGCTTGCAGATCTGCCGCTGAATGTGCGGTTCCTGCTCGGATGTCAGGCGGCGTTTCTCGCCCACAGCGCGCCCCGTAGGCTTGGGCTTCCGGCGCGTTGACGCCCCTGCGTCGGACGCCTTGACCGCGCTGCGAACCGTTCCCTCTGCCATACCCAGCATCCTGGCAATGTCCTTGAATGGCGTGCCTTTCCGGTGCAACCTCACCGCCTGCTTACGCCGCTCATGCTGTGCTTCCCGCGACAGCTTGCGTCCGTCTTCTTTATCCATGCGAGAAAGGTGGGGGCTGATCTTCAAAAATCAATACTTAGTTGCCGGGTGAATAATGCTGAGCGGCCAGAACGGTGCAAAAACCGTGAACACCGCCTAGCCAACCCCTTAGAACCAGAACTTTGCGTTGATCCCGACATGGTCGCCTTCCAGCGACACGCTCTCGTCGTCACGTAATTTGTATTTGATTTTGACGTAACGCAGCCCTAGCCCACATTTTTCACCAACCACCATCGCCCCCCGCCCAGTAATGACACTCAGCAATGAGCAAAGCCTTTGCGTCTGATCATGGCGGTTTTCCGGTGTTTTATTCCTTCTCCGGACGTAATTCCCCCTTTCCCCCAGTGATCAACAGCACCGGGGCACCTCTGCCATGGCTATCCCGAGCCCAGACGAGTCAGTGCGGTGACAAAGACGCTCTGCAGCGGGAAAGCTGAAGACGCCAGAATGCGGATGCGGCGGGTATTGCGGATCACCACCGCCCCCAGTTTCAGCAGCGTGCTGCGCAAGGTCGTGGCTTGTGCCCGGGCCAGTTCGGTGCCGTGCAGCGCCAGCGTGCGCATGCGTTCGATCAGCACATACGCCAGCGAGGCCAGTAGCAGGCGGAATTGATTGGCCCACCAATGCTGGCTGCTGGTGCGATCGGCAAACAGACCCAGCTGGCATTCCTTGATGCGGTTTTCCATTTCGCCCCGGGCGCAATACACGTCGTCGTATAGCTGACGGGCGTCGCCATCCAGGTTGGTGACGACATAACGCGGGTTCTCGCCCAAGCTGGTGACTTCAGCCTTGGCGATCACCCGCCGCATGCGCTTCCAGCTGCCGGCGGCGTACCAGTAGTGGCCGAAGCAGCGTTGTTTCTCTCCCGTCATCGCCCAACCTTCGCGCGCGGCACTCATCGTCCAGCGGCTGAAGTGCTGCAGACGTGAATTCTTCGCCAGCCCGAGCATGTAATGACAGCCATGCCGTTCACACCAGTTCAACAGCCGCTGGCGGCAAAAGCCCGAGTCGCCACGAAAGAGTATCCGGACACCGGGCCAGGCTTGCCGCAGACGGCTGACCAGCAGCTTGAAGATGGCCGCAGAATGGGTGGCGGCATCGATGTTGCTGGGGCGCAGATAGCTGACCAGCAACTGCTCACCGCAGAAGACATACAAGGGCAGGAAGCAGTAATGGCCGTAATAGCCATGAAAGAAGCGCCCCGCCTGCTGTCCGTGCACCGGATCATCGGTGGCATCGAAATCCAGGATCAGCGCCTCGGGCGCCACGGCGAAGCTGGCGATGAACTGCTCGACCAGCTCCCGGGCGATGGCCCAGGCCGCGGCACGATTCTCGCGCAACTCGAAGCGGCACAGGGTGGGTGAGGAGGCAACCGGCGCCAGCTGCTGCAATGCGGTCTGGAACAAGGGATCGTGGCGCAGGCGATCATGATCGTTCAGATCCTCGTAGCCTTGCGCGATCCCGTACACCCGCTGGCGCAACAGCATCAGCGTGGGATGCGTAATCCGCGCCGGATCGCGATCATCGGGCAGATGCGGCGCGATGCGTTCGGTGAGCTTCAGACGTTGATCGACGCGCTGGAGCAATAACAGGCCGGCATCGGAGGAAATATCGCCACCTTCAAAGGAGAGCTCGATACGACGGCGACGCAGCGGCGGAAACAGGTCGGAGAGTACGGTACAATCTGGCATCGGCGGAGTGACATGGGAATGGGTCTGGAAACCTTATCCTATGCGGCTTTTAGCCATCCGCCGATCTTTTATTGTGAAAAATGTGGGCTAGCAGGCTGGTGAGAAACACCCCATTCCCTGCGGATTTTGTTCTTCCTGCTGTTTTTTTCGGCGCAGGAAGTACGCCGCGGCCAGTGTAACTGGGCGAATTCGCCTGTTTCGTCTGCCATTGGCCTGCTGGCAGACGGAATAATCCCTATGCTGCCTTTTGCATCAGATTCAGCAGGCGCGTCAGGTTATAGGCCGCAAAGGTAAACAGCGCCTGGCCGGAGAGCTTTTCCAGTCCCTTGTGCCGGGTCTTGCGCAAGCCGCCTACTGTCTTGATCCAGCCAAACGCTTCTTCGATCATCTTGCGGCGGCGCAGACTCATGGCGTAAGCCTTGCCGCGTGCGGTGCGGCCATCGACGGCACTGCCGGTGCTTTTGCGGGCGATATGTGCCTTGATGTCCCGGCTTTCCAGGTAGCTGACAAAGCTGTCGGTGTCATAGCCCTTATCGCCAGCCACCGAGGCACCGGGCTTGCGAACGCTGCGCGCAATCATCGCCTGCGCCGCTTCCCACTCGGCCCGGCCATTGGCCTGGGTGGTTTCCACGTCGACGATCAATCCATTGCGATTCTCGGCCAGCGCGTGCGTCATATAGCGCAGCTTGGCTTCGGTGAACTCGCCTTTCTTGTACAGCCGCGACTGGGGATCGGTGCTACTTTGGTGGGTGGCATTGCTCCGTTTCTCGCCTTTGAAATCCACTTCGGGATTGCGCCCCGGCGGTTGATCCGGGCCGCTGCCATCCTTGCGCACAAAGCTTTTGTGGCTGGCCCAGGCTTCGATCATGGTGCCATCGACGCTGAAGTGCTCGTCCGAGACAAAGCCCTGCCATTCGGCGAGATAGAGGACGCGCTGAAAGAACTCCCGACCCATGCCGGTACACAGTAGGCGGTCACGGTTGATGCTGAATACGGTCCGATCCCACACGGCATCGTCCATACTCAAACCGACAAACCAGCGGAACAACAGGTTGTAGTCCAACTGCTCCATCAACAGCCGCTCACTGCGCACGGTGAACAAAATCTGCAGCAACAACGCCCGCAGCAAGCGCTCTGGCGGAATCGACGGACGACCGGTATGCGAATAGCGCTCATCGAACAGGGTACTCATGTTGGCGAGGATGCCATCAACCAGCAAGCGCAAACGGCGCAGTGGATGATCGGCGGGGATGCGATGTTCCAGGCTGAGATAGCTGAACATCGACAGTTGGGGATTCTCTTGGCCGCGCATGGAAAATCGGGAAAAATAGGGGCTGGTTTCAAGCCCCCATTCTGCCTCAAAACCCGCGTCTTGACTCGGTTGAGGAGTTTCTCACCAGCCTGCTAGCGTGACATTCTCGTTTGGCGAATAGCCATATTCAACAATGCCGCCCGGCGCATCCTTGAACTTGGCCGGGCTACTGCTGGGCGCAGACGCTGTTGGGCTGAAATCGTAGCGAAATCCCAAGCCAAGCGAATGCCGGTCAAAACGAAGCGAAGGCAGGATTTCCAGCGGATAGCGCGCAAAATAGACGCTGACATCCTCGGTGTTGGTTGCCATATCCTTGCCGTTGGCCGCATTGTAGTGATAGCCGAACGTAAGCTGCGGAACAGGCGACCGGCACGGATGTTTTCACTTTGCACCCGTTTGCCTTCGCTGTTGTAAATATCCACACTACCCAGCTCATCACCGCCCATGGTCAACCCAAGACCACCACCAACCTGCCACGGCGACGGCTCACGAGTTTCTGCATGTGCAAAACCAGCGATTATTCACCCGGCAACTAAGTATTGATTTTTGAAGATCAGCCCCCACCTTTCTCGCATGGATAAAGAAGACGGACGCAAGCTGTCGCGGGAAGCACAGCATGAGCGGCGTGAGCGGTGAGGTTGCACCGGAAAGGCACGCCATTCAAGGACATTGCCAGGATGCTGGGTATGGCAGAGGGAACGGTTCGCAGCGCGGTCAAGGCGTCCGACGCAGGGGGCGTCAACGCGCTGAAGCCCAAGCCTACGGGGCGCGCTGTGGGCGAACGCCGCCTGACATCCGAGCAGGAACTGCACATTCAGCGGCAGATCTGCAAGCACCGCCCGGAACAACTGAAGCTGTCCTTTGCGCTGTGGACGCGAGCGGCGGTCATGCTGCTGGTACAGCAAGAGTTCGGCATCGAACTTCCCATTCGCACCATGGGCGAATACCTCAAGCGCTGGGGCTTTACGCCGCAAACCGATTACGCGCGCCTACGAGCAGCGTCCCGAGGCCGTCAAGCAGTGGCTTGATGAACACTATCCGGCTATTTCCCTGCGCGCCAAGGAAGAAGATGCCGAGATCCACTGGGGGGACGAAACTGCCGTCATCAATACCGACGCAGGGCCGTGGCTACCAGCCACAAGGGCAAACCCCGGTTGCCTATGCGGTTGGCGGCCATCGCCACAAGTTATCGATGATTTCCACGGTCACCAATCAGGGGAAGACCCGCTGGATGATCGTGGACGATGCCTTCAATAGCGACAAATTGATCGAATTCCTGGAGGCCCTGATCAAAGATTCGCCAAAGAAAATTTTCCTGATTCTGGACAACCTGAGAGTGCACCACAGCAAGCCAGTCAAAGCCTGGCTGGCCGAGCGTACAGCACAGATTGAAGTGTTTTACCTTCCCAGCTACAGCCCGGATCTCAACCCTGATGAACGCCTCAATGCCGATCTCAAGCATGCCTTGGGTTCACGGGTGCAAGAGCGAACCAAGGATAAGCTCATGGACGCACAAGGCGCATATGGAGATGTTGCGAGAACACCGGAGCGAGTCCGGTCATACTTTGGCGATCCTCGGGTCAAGTACGCCGCATGACACAACCCTTAATTGCCGGGTGAATAAACACACCCCAGGCAAATAGCGCTTCGCAACATATCCAATCCCAAAAATTGACCTTTGCTTGCAGTATATGACTTTCTACGAAAGAAACTGCCCTGAACATGGTGCATTTTCTATACTGAGAAATGAACGCCAGCCAGCAGCACTCCTGACTGGCCATAGCACCAACCATGACTCAGCCACTGCCAATATGATCAAGAAAATCGACGCCAAGCAGCTAAAAGTTGGAATGTATATTCACAATCTGTCTTGTGACTGGATGTCACATCCATTTTTGGTGAGCCAGTTCAAAATCAAAACTGAAGCCGAAATCCAGAAAATCATCGACGCCGGCATCCACGATGTTTATATCGATACCGGCAAGGGCATGGATGTTCCGGACGCACCAACGGAAGAGGAAGTCAAAAAGGAAATCCATGCGGAAATGATTCAGCTGGCAAGCGAAGCACCGTCACCCATCATCAAGTTATCGGTTGCAGAAGAATTTAATCGCGCCAAGCAAATCAAACATCAGGCACATCAACTGGTTCGCACCGTGATGCAGGATGTGAGGCTGGGGAAAGCAGTGCAGCTGGAACAAGTCGAACCAATGGTGGAAAACATCACCGAATCGATACTGCGTAATTCCGGCGCACTGCTGGGGCTGATGCGCATCAAGAACAAGGACGATTACACCTTCCTGCACTCGGTTAGCGTCTGTACGCTGATGGTTGCATTTTGCCGTTCCGTGGGACTGGATGCAGAAACTACCCGCCAGGCCGGGCTGGGTGGGCTTTTGCACGATACCGGCAAGGCACTGGTGCCGGATGAAGTACTGAACAAACCAGGCCGTCTTACAGATGAAGAGTTCGACATCATCAAGAAACACCCCAAAGATGGTCACGAAATCTTGCTGCAAACCCCGCAAATTGGCGCCATTCCGCTTGATATCACTCTGCATCACCACGAGCGGATGGACGGCAGTGGCTACCCCGACAAGCTCCCAGGGGAACAAATCACCACCCTGTCACAAATGGCCGCGATTGTTGACGTCTACGATGCGATTACTGCCGACCGCTGTTATCACAAAGGCATGTCGGCAACCGACGCTCTGCGTAAGATATTCGAGTGGAGCAAGTTTCACTTCAATCCCCAATATGTACAGGCATTCATGCGCTGCGTCGGCATCTATCCAACCGGCACGCTGGTGTTACTGGAATCAGGCAAGTTAGGCGTCGTTACCGAGCAACATGAAAGCAATCTGCTGCAGCCGAAGGTAAAGGTCTTTTTCAGCACTCGCTCCAATGCCTATATCACGCCGGTTGAAATCGACCTGTCCAAGCCAATGGGCAAAGGTGGCGCCGACAAGATCGTCAGCCACGAAGACCCGGCAAAATGGAAAGTCGATCCACTACGCTTCCTTTGTACATCGTGAAAATGCTGCAACTGCATAATCCGGAAAAGTCCTGAAATCAGATCAACACTTAACAAACCCCTGCCATCAACGATGCCAGCAATTCGCACATTATCCTAAAAGCATATTCTTGACGCACCGCACAAACCGCGTAGCATAATCGGATCGAGAATATCTATTCTTTTTAGGAGCACATGATGCATTTGAGCAAAAAACTACTGGCTGCCGCTGTTGCTGTCAGCCTCACCGGCATTGCCGGTATCGCCAACGCAAAGAAATTTGACGTTGATCTGGGCACCCCGTTTGAAGACTTGGTGAGCCACAAAAGCAAGCCAAACAATGACAGCTTTGTCGACAAGTTCAATTTCACCCTGAGCAACGATGCCACTCTCTCAGTCCAGCTGGCCGAACTGACGAGCTTCAACACCAAACTGTCGTTGCTGGATCTGGATCTGTTCAAGGTTGGCGCTGGCACGACCAGCCTGGTATTTGACCTGCCGGTGATGACCGACAGCGATCCGGCCATCGAAGCATCCTTCACCACTGGCGTCCTGACAGCGGGTAGCTATTATCTGCGCGTTTCAGGTGATATCGCCAAACGCTTCGGCGCATACAGCATCGGCATGACCGCACTGAACTCCGGCACAACGCCTCCGGTTCCGGAACCGTCGGAATACCTGATGTTGCTGGCCGGTTTGGGCGTGGTCGGTTATGCCGTACGTCGCAAAAACGCAGCAAACTGAATCCAGTAGTCATGGTCAGAAAACGGGCACAATATGTGCCCGTTTTTTTATCGGCGGCAAAATATCATTACAGGCAAAACTTTTCCCATCACTGCTACTCAAAGAATAAATTGATATTTTTCATTCTTCTGTTGCATGATAATGGAATTTTTCGGACGCTTTAACAGTATGAAACATCACGTTGCTACCCTGTTGTTATGCTTGCCGCTCATTGCCTTAGCCGAAGAACCAAGCACACCGGAGCCACGCCGTTTGGAAGGCGTTTTGAGTATTGGCTATGTTTATGGCGGCGACACCCTGCCTGATACAACGGTTGCAACCAACGGCGTGGCCAGCATACGAGCTGGCTCTGGCATTCTGGTATCCGGTGGCGGCACCTGGAAAATCTCGCCGAAGCTAGGTCTGCAGGGAACAATCGGCTACCAGTTTCACGGGGTAAACCACAGCAGCGGCACAGCCTACGTCAAACGCTACCCACTTGAAATCGTGCCGTTTTTTTATCCAAGTGAAAAACTGCGTGTAGGTGCTGGCTGGCGCCACAACTTCAATATCGAATACGACGCCCGCTACAATCAAAGCGGAAGTATTGATTTCGGATCATCCGATGGGTTAGTCGTGCAAGTGGGTTATCAATATCAGCCTGATATCTGGTTCCATCTGCGCTACGTTAAAGAGAAATTCAGTAGTGCGGAATATATCTATAACGACGCCCAATACACTCAGCCGGCAATCGACGGATCCAACATAGGCTTCACACTGTCACATACCTTCTGAGAAACTCAGGCGCGACCTTCCGACCGGCGCAAATTTCTTAAATGAAAGCGCGCCGGATCTAGCGCTTCGGCCAGATCCCTCTCCAGGCGCCAAGGCTCCCCGCATATCTGGTCGACCAGCAATTCGGCTGCAACGCCAGACCAGACCAGGCCCCGTGATCCCAAGCCTGACAGGCAATACAAACCAGCCTGCCGTGGCATTTGCGCCAACTGGGTACCTGCATCAATCTCCGTTTGCGTATCAGCAATACTTCCTGCCAGCGGCATACGGTCGCTGCTGACGCAGCGAAACCCCACCCTGCCGTTTAAAGGCAAATCGACAAATGCCTCGGCAGTTCCCGGCAACAATTCCGACAATCGCTGCAAATTCTGCTGCTGAGACCCGGCAAGCAAGGCTGATTCATACACGTCGAAATCATAGCTGGCACCCAACACATGCTGGCCGGCCACGGCAGGTAAAACATAACCTTCACGACACAATACCGCCTCGAATGCGGGCAGTTGCCCCTGCGGCAAATAGCTAATCTGGCCGCGAATCTGCGACAAGGGTAACGACAAGTCCGGCAACAAAGCAGCGGCTTCAAACGCATTGGCCAGAACCAGCACCGGTGCCTGCGCGATGCAACCTGCCTGATCGTCCCAAACCTGCCACAAGCCCTGCCGATACTGCAGACGCGTGATAGCAACATTCCAATGGTGACGAATGCTGTCGCCACCGCTGGCCAACAATGCGCGGCACAGACTGGGTGGCCGCACCCAGCCAGCAGAACCAAACCACCAGCCACCGGCTGGCACGGATACACCGCATTTTGCGCTGGCTTGCTCCTGATCCAGATACTGCAAATGCACCAAGGGATGTTGCAGGGCCGTCGCAACTTGCTGCTGCAAACTAGCATCGGCATCATCCCGGGCCATTTGCAGCACCCCACAAGCAGACCAGCTCAAATCGGGATAGTCCTGCTGTAGCAGGGGTAACCGTTGTTGCAAGGCAAGAAAACCGGCACGTGTCAAACGCGATGCCAAGTTATCGTCGCGGGATGGAGCTGGCAGATAGCAGCCGGCCCAGTTACCGGAAGTCGCAAGCGCTGGGCCGGCAAGGCGATCGATCAATTCCACTTGGCATCCACGGCGTGCGAGTTCGGCACTGATCTGGCAACCGGCCAGACCGGCGCCCAGCACAATCGCCTTATGTGGTACGCATGCGGGCACAATTTCACGCGCTACGCGGAATTCACCAGCGAGCATGTCCTGCTTACGACCAAAGCCAGGCTGTTTCTGCACGTTGAATCCAGCATGAGCCAAGCCTTCTCGCACAGTGGCCGCAACCGTATATGTCGCCAGTGTCGTCCCGGCGTGCGCCAGTCGCGCCAGACCGCGGAATACACGCTCTGACCACATATCGGGGTTACACCTGGGCGCAAAGCCATCGAGATAAATAGCATCCACACTGGCATGCAAATTTTTGAGCGCAGCCACCACATCGTCAAAAATCAGCGTTAGCACAACCTGCCCTTGCTCAAACTGCAAGCGATGGCTGCCAGGCGTCAAGCAAGGCCATTGTTGCAACAATTGATCGGCCAGAGCTTGCAGTTCCGGCCATTGACCGAGCAGCTGCGCCATATCGGCAGCAACAAACGGATGTTTCTCGATGGAGATGAAATGCAGCTTGCGGCACCGCTGTGGATCAGCACGCCAGGCAGCCCAGGTAAACAGGAAATTCAGCCCCAAACCAAAGCCGGTTTCAACGATCACAAAATGTTCACGTTGCTGCCAGCGCCCAGGTAGCCGGTTACCGGCAAGAAACACTTGGCCAGCCTGCGGCATACCTTCATCACGCGAATGATAGATATCGTCGTAAGTCAGGGAATAAGGAACACCATTATCAGCAAACGCCAGCTTGGCTGGCTGCAGGGAAATCAATGGCATGAGTGGAGTTTTCGAGGCCAAACAATGAAAAAGCCGACCCATGGTCGGCTCCTGATTCACAAGCGACCGGGATTTATTTCTTGGCTGCCGGCTTCAATGCCTTGCGCTCTTCGCCGATCAACTTGTCCAACACCTGGAACAATTGCTCCTCACCGCCGGCATCACCGACATTGGTCAGATATTTACCGCCGACCACAAATGCTGGCACTCCGGTCACCTGATAACTACGGGTCAGCTGACCATCACGACGCGCCTGGTTTTCCACGCCGAAAGAGGTATAGCTGGCAAGAAACTTGGTCTTATCAACACCTTGTTTCGACAGCCAGTTGGCAACTGTGTCCTTGTCGTGGGTCTCGATGTTGTCTTTCTGCGTTGCATCAAACAGCTTGCCATGCAGTTGCTCGCTCAGACCGAGGCTCTCCAGAGCATGGAACAACTTGGCATGAGCTTCCATACGCGGATTCCACACCGCCGGAATACGCCGGAATGCCACATCTTTCGGCAATTTTGCCAGCCATGCGTTCAGCTTTGGCTCCAGATGATAACAGTGCGGACAGCCATACCAGTAAAACTCGATCACCTCGACTTTGCCCTTGGTCTCAACCGCTTGCGCCGGGTTCAACAACTTGAATGGCTCGGCTGCCATCGCAGCGCCAGAGGCTGCGACAAACCCCGCAATCAGGGCGGCTTTCCACAACTGCTTCAGCAATTTCATCGGGACACTCCTGTGTGTTTGGTGCAACGATGCCGATACTGAACCGGCACGGATTAATGATTACTGAACCGCCGGTTTAGCTGCTGCCGGCTTGCTCTCTTTAGGCTGGATCAGATTGGCTTCAATGCCATTGCTGCGCAAAGTGTTGCGCATCTTGTCCACTTCGGCAGGAGATTTCAGCGGGCCAACACGCACCCGGTGCCAAATACCCTTATCCGGCAGATTGGTGGTCTGGATACTGGCCTCGATACCCTTCAATGCCAAAGTGGCCTTCAAGTTGTCGGCATCGGCCTCATTCTGGAATGCACCAACCTGAAACCATGCAGCTGGAGCTGCCGCAGGCTTGTCGCTATTAGCGGCAGCCTCACCTTCCGGCTTTGGAGGCAGAGCCACGTTCGGATCTTCATTTCCAGGCAATATCTTGTAGAAGTCGTAGCTCTGCACCGGTGGTGCCGGTGGTTGCTTGGTGCCGGCGCCCGGTTTCAGTGACTCCGGCGGCGCAGCAGTTGGTGCTACCTGAGGCGCGGCAGCTTTGGCGCTATCCGCCGGTTTGGGCGCGGTAAACGGGTTGTTGTTGCGATTCAGGTACAAGGCGACCCCAACTGCCACTGCTACGCCGATGAACAAGCCAACCAGCATGCCTTTCCAGACATTACCACCGCTAGCGGTGGTACGGCTGGGGGTAGAACGTTTCGGAGTCGGACGAGCTGCGTTCTTGTAATCGCGAGTCATGAGCGTACCACTTACATTTTTTCCGGCGCAGTTACGCCCAACAGACGCAAACCGTTGACCATGGTCTGACGCACAGCATCAATCAGCGCCAGTCGAGCCAGCGACAGTTCCACATCGTCCACCAGGAAACGCTCAGCGTTGTAATAACTGTGGAAATCGGCCGCCAGATCTTTCAGGTAGAACGCGACCACATGTGGCGCATATTCACGTGCGGCATTCTCAACCGTCACGCTGAAATCCGACAGGCGACGCAGAATGGCTGCTTCGTGCTCGTTACCAAGCAACTCCAGCTTGGCTCCGGCGAAATCACTAGCAACGCCGGCCCACTCTTCCAGCACCCGGCAGATACGCGCGTGGGCATACTGGATGTAATACACGGGATTGTCATTGCTTTGCGATTTGGCCAGATCCAGGTCGAAGTCCAGATGCTGCTCCGACTTGCGCAACACATAGAAGAAACGTGCCGCATCGTTACCGACCTCGCCACGCAGCTCGCGCAAGGTCACAAACTCACCAGAGCGGGTCGACATCGACACCTGCTTGCCGTCGCGAATCAGGTTGGCAAACTGCACCAGCGCGATATCCAGCTTCTCCGGATCAAAATTCAACGCCGTCAGCGCGCCTTTTACACGCGGAATATAACCGTGGTGGTCGGCACCCCAGACGTTGATCACTTTGTGGAAACCACGCTCAAATTTGTTCTGGTGGTAAGCGATATCCGAGGCAAAGTAGGTATACAGGCCATTTTCACGCTGTACCACACGGTCTTTTTCATCGCCAAAGCTGGTTGAGCGGAACCACTTGGCACCATCCTGCATATACAGATGGCCATTCACTTCGAGCTGATCGATTGCGCGTTCAACCAGACCGCTATCGAACAGCGATTTTTCCGAATACCAGTTGTCGAAATGCACACCGAATTCAGCCAGATCGTTGCGGCCATCACCCAGTTGTTCGTTCAGCGCAAAGTTGTGAATGTAGTGCCAGTCGTCGCTCAACAGCTTTTTGGCGTTGGCAATCAGGCCATCCAGATGGCCTTCAGCATCTTCATCTGCGGCCGGTACGCCTTCCAGCACAGTCCACGGCTGATGCACGTAGCGATCACCATGGGCATCCTTCACCTGTTTCGCCATCTCGCGAACATAGTCGCCCTGATAGCAGTTTTTCGGGAAGGGCACATCAATGCCAAACAGACTCAGATAACGCAACCAAGTGGAAACGGCGAGAATATCCATCTGCCGGCCAGCATCGTTGACGTAATATTCCTTCTGCACCTTGTAGCCGGCAAAATCCAGCACTGCGGCCAGACTGGCACCATAAGCAGCGCCACGACCATGGCCAACATGCAATGGGCCGGTAGGGTTGGCAGACACAAACTCGACCTGCACTTTCTTGCGCGCGCCATATTCGCAACGACCGAAACGCTCACCCATCTCCTGCACCTGGCGCACCACCTGATAGCGGGCAGCCGGGGTCAGAAAAAAGTTGATGAAGCCGGCACCGGCGATTTCCGTTTTGACCACCAGCGAAGACTCCGGCAATGCTGCAACCACCGCCTGCGCCAGTTCGCGCGGATTACGCCGCAGCACGCGGGTCAGCTGCATGGCAACGTTACAGGCATAGTCGCCGTGCGCCGCCTGCTTTGGTCGCTCTACCACAAAGCTGACATCGGTAAGGTCGGGAGCAACCTGGGACAGTGCAGTCTGAACCAGGGCAAACAGGTGGTCTTTGGGATCTTGGAAGTCGGTCATGCTCGAGATTGTTTTGGAAAACAAAAGAATAACCGCGAATTATAACCGTAAGTCATCGTGAATGGCTTGATAAATCGGCAAAATTCATGCGCCGGTGGCACGTTCCAGCTTGCGTAGCTGCACGGCTTCGGCAATATGCTGGCTGCGGATCTGCTGGCAGCCAGCCAGATCGGCAACGGTGCGCGCCACCTTGAGTATCCGATGGTAGGCCCGCGCCGAAAGATTCAGGCGTGTGATGGCCAGTTTCAGCAATTGCTCTCCTTCAGCATCCACCGCACACCATTGGTCGATTTCACGATTGCCCAGCAAGGCATTGGCCTTGCCCTGCCGTTGTTGCTGCAACTCAAACGCCGCTACCACCCGTTGCCTTACAACACTCGAGGGCTCGCCGGCACTGGCAGACAGCAAATCATCGTGTGATAACGCCGGCACTTCGATCTGCAGATCAATACGATCGAGAAACGGCCCGGAAAGTTTGCCACGGTAGCGGGCGACCTGATCCGGCGTGCAACGGCACCTGCCGGCAGGATCTCCCAGATAACCGCAAGGGCAGGGATTCATCGCCGCCAGTAACTGGAACTGCGCCGGGAATTCAGCCTGCCGTGCCGCACGTGAAATGCAGATTCGGCCAGATTCCAGTGGCTCGCGCAGCACTTCCAGCACCTTGCGATCGAATTCGGGCAGCTCATCAAGAAACAATACGCCGTAATGCGCCAGCGAAATTTCCCCGGGGCGTGGCACACTGCCGCCGCCCACCAGGGCCACCGCAGAAGCAGAATGATGTGGCTGTCTGAAAACACGTTGCCCCCAGGCAGCAGGGCGAAAGGCGCCAACCAGGGACAGCAGGGCAGCCGACTCCAGCGCCTCGTCGTCCGTCATTGGCGGCAGGATGCCCGGCAGGCGCGAGGCCAGCATCGATTTGCCGGTTCCCGGCGGCCCCACCATCAGCAGGTTATGCCGGCCTGCCGCAGCGATCTCCAGCACCCGTCTGGCATGCGCCTGACCTTTGACATCCGCCAGATCAGCCATTTCGGTTAGCGCAACAGGTGTCTCACCTTGCATCGGCGATAATTTTTCCATGCCTGCCAGATGGGCGCATACCTGTAACAGGCTGGTGGCGGGATAGACGCAAGCCCCCTTTACCAAGGCAGCCTCTGCGGCATTTTGTTGTGGCAGGACAAAGGCTCGGCCATCTCGCACCGCACGCGCGGTCATGGCCAGCGCACCACGAAACGGTCGCAGCTCGCCAGTGAGCGCCAATTCGCCGGCAAATTCGTATTCAGCCAATGCTGCGGCGGGAATCTGCCCGGAAGCGGCAAGAATGCCCAAGGCGATCGGCAAATCAAAACGGCCGGACTCCTTGGGCAGATCGGCAGGCGCCAGGTTAACCGTGATGCGGCGCGCCGGAAACTCAAAACGGGCCGTTTGCAACGCTGCCCGCACGCGATCCTTGGCCTCTTTGACCTCGGCTTCGGCCAGGCCAACGATGGTAAAGCTGGGCAGGCCATTGGCCAGATGTACCTCCACTGTCACCAGTGGCGCATCCATTCCGGCCAGACCACGACTGTAAAGCACGGCAAGCGACATTGCAGATGGCTTCCGCAAAAAGCAGGTATTCCCCATTGTTGCTGATGACAGGGGAAATACAAGCGAGACGCACTCATGCCAGAACAGATGTTGCGGAAAAACCCCGATCGCCCCGAAAAACCACTCAACAAATCAATAGCTAATACGCAATCAGCATAGTCTGTGGCACAATATAGTAAACATTTGTCTACGCAGGGAGAACAGCATGCAAACAGGTAAAATTGCCGCAATGTCGCTGTTATGGCTACTTGGCGCAGTGGCGCCCGTCAGAGCAGTAGAGGTTCTGGAAGATCAATCGCTGACAGAGATTGCTGGTCAGGATGCAGTGCGCCTGGAACAACGGCAGACAACCCTGTCCAGCAGCGCGCCGGAACAGGGCGATCCGATTGCATCGGCAAAGAAAAAAGTTGCCAATGAGAATCTCGACAATATCGACAACACGCTGGAAAACGCCCGCACGTTGGGCGCCAAAGCACCGGAAATCAATGACAGCCCGAGTGCCGGCGTACAAAAAACCATGATCAGTGGTGAATATGGCTTCCCGAAGAGCATGGACACCAAATCCACGCACAATGCGGCTCCCGGTCACTACTCTCCCGGCACCTTCCAGCAAAGCAATGTGAAAATGGAAGGCAGCGTGAAAATGTCCGGCAGCCGCTAACGCGAGCGATCCCTTGCTGCAAAGCGTGTGTCAGCAGGCCAACATCTGCAGAAATTCTTGCGAAAAACGGTGGCAGTCGCCTGGCCAGCGTGCCGACAGATAATTGCGATCCCGCACGGCGTAACCCAGCTGCTGCAGATGTTTGCGGTCGCGCATCGGTAAGGGTCCGCCAGTTTTGAAATCATCCGGCGAAGCCAGGGCTGCTCTGACTTCGTCTTCTACTGTCTGCGGATAGGTGCGGTAATAATCGCCAAGCCATAGTCGGGTCATATTCCAGCCGGTCAGCTCCAGTATTTTGGTAAGTGCAGTGGTCTTGCGCCCGAACAGCACCGATTTGCCGCTTTCCGGATCAATGCTGCGCGCCAGCAGCAGCACGCCGTGGCAAATTGCGGCCACCGGCTTGTGCTGCTTGAACGCCGCAACCACGGCGGCCTGCGCCAAGGGGCTTTCCAACAGGGTTTTAACACCCTTTTGATGGCCACCTGGAACCAGTAAAGCGTCAAAGTCGGCCGCGGCCAGCTGGGTATAGGCCAGCGGTTGGTGAAATGCCGTTTCCGCCAACATCCGTTGATAGGTTACTAGGTCTTCCTTGCGCGTCATCAATACCGGATTGAGCGGGCCAAAACCGGTGCTGACCAAGCGCTCATCGGCATAAGCAGCCTCGCCGTCCGGCGTGGCGAAAATCACCTCATGCCCTGCGGCACGCAAAGCAGCCCAGGGCACCGCCGCCTCGGTGGGGTCATAATCCTGAGCCGGCAACAGCATCAATACCTTGGACATGCGAGTCTCCATTCAAAGCATAAATTTATGCCGTTCGCATGATAGCCGAAACCCCTGCGGAACCGAAGCCCCAAAAAGAGAAAAGCCCGCATTCAGCGGGCTTGGACGGAGAACAGCAGCACGTTATGGCTGGAGATGCTTGCGCTTGAAGTGAATCGACGACCCCAGCGCCAGCAGAATCAACAAAGCGCCCAGACCACCTGTCACCACTTCGTGCACATGCACCAGTGCCGACAGAAGCATGATCGCCGCCAGCACGCCAATCGCCCAGAACGCGCCATGTTCGAGGTAACGGTATTCGTTGAGCGTGCCACGATCCACCAGATAAATCGTCATTGAGCGCACAAACATCGCGCCAATACCCAAACCGGCAGCGATGATGAAGATGTTGTTGGACAAGGCAAAGGCGCCAATCACGCCATCGAAGCTGAATGAAGCGTCAACCAGTTCCAGATAGAGAAACCCGGCGGCGCCGCTGCGACCCGCGTCTGCCGCGCCGGATTCTCCACCAAACAGAGCGCCGATACCGTCAACCACGATATAGGTGACCAGCCCCCAGATGCCGGCTTCGAGGAAACGCGCCGACTCATGCTCGGCAACAAAGCCGGAAATCACCGCAATCGCTGTCAAGGCCAGCGCCAGTTCGACCATTTCCATCCGCCCGACCTTGGTCAGTGGCGCTTCGATAAAGCCGATCCAGTGCACGTCCTTTTCAAAATCGACGAAATACTTGAGGAACACCATCAACAGAAAAGCACCGCCAAATGCCGCAATTTCAATATGCGCCGAAGTCAGGTGAGCGGCGTAATCGTCGGGGCGGCGCACCGCCATGTCCAGCACCTCCAACGGCCCGAGGTGGGCGATGATGGCGACAATCAGCACTGGAAACACCACCCGCATGCCAAACACGGCAATCAGCATGCCCCAGGTGAGAAAGCGCTTGCGCCATACCTGGCTCATGTCGCGCAATACAGTGGCGTTGACCACGGCATTGTCGAAAGACAGAGAGGTTTCCAGCACACCGAGAATGGCGCAGATTGCTACGCCCTTCCATCCCTGCAGCCAGTAGCCAAAAGCCAGCATCAGCGCCGTAAACACAAACGAACCGGCAAAATATTTTCGCAAGGTTTCCATCAGTCAATCCTGATTCATCGAATAGCGCGCATGCTCTCCGATTCGGAGCGAAGCGTCAAATCAACCACCGCCTGCAACAATACTGCAACACACGCGCATTAGCGTTTCGGTTAGGCTCTGGCCAACCCCAACACAGAATCGGCACCCGATGTATCTGCCTTTGCTGCCGGAATTGGCAGAGCTGGAGCAAATCATTGATGAAGCGGGCGACATGCTTGAAGTTCGCCAGCTGTGCCGCGTCAGCACCAGCGACACCACCTTTCCCGTTTATGCGCTGGCACTTGGCAGCCAGGCTGCGGACGCACCCGCCGTAGGCTTCTTTGGCGGTGTGCATGGGCTGGAATCGATTGGCACGCACATCCTGTTGGTGTATCTGCGCAGCTTGGTACACCGGTTGAAATGGGATCAGGTATTGCAACATGAGCTGCAGTCGGTGCGGCTGGTATTCATGCCACTGGTCAACCCGGGTGGTATGTATCGCCACAGCCGCGCCAATCCGCAGGGCGTCGATCTGATGCGCAATGCACCGGTAGATTCGCGCGAGAAGGTGCCCTTCCTGCTTGCCGGGCAACGCTACAGCGCCGCCCTGCCGTGGTATCGCGGGCCTCTGGGGGCACCGATGCAAATGGAAAGCCAGGCGCTGTGTGATCTGGTGGCATCGGAATTGTTGAGCAGGCCTTTCAGCCTGGCGCTGGACTGCCATTCCGGCTTTGGTATGCAGGATAGACTGTGGTTTCCCTATGCCAGCAGCCGCGCACCGATGCCGCATCTGGCGGAAATGCACGCGCTGATCAGCCTGTTTGGCCAGACCTACCCGCACCATCATTACCAGATCGAACCGCAATGCCTGCAGTACCTGACTCACGGCGATTTGTGGGATCACCTTTACCTGCAATCGCTGCAACAGGAGCAGCGGCTGTTTTTGCCGCTCACGCTGGAAATGGGCTCGTGGATGTGGGTAAAGAAAAACCCGCGCCAACTATTGAGCCGACTGGGTCTGTTTAATCCGATAGTGCCACATCGTAAACAGCGCGTGCTTAGGCGACACCTGATGTGGCTGGAATTTTTATCCCGCGCAGCCTGCAACTGGCGCCACTGGCTACCCCATCACTTCAGCCGGGAACAGCACCAGCAGGCAGCACTGGTGCGCTGGTTCAGCAAGGAGCAAGCATGACAACCTGGATATTATTGCGTGGCCTGATGCGCGAAACCCGTCACTGGGGCGACTTTGCCTCGCAACTCCAGGCAGCGCGCGGCAACGAAGCCGTACTAGCCATCGATTTGCCCGGCAATGGCAGCCTGCACCAGCAAACCAGCCCGCTGCAGGTGAGTGAAATGGTCGAACATTGTCGCGGGCAACTGCAACAGCGCGACATAAGCGGGCCAGTGACACTGGTGGCTCTGTCGCTGGGCGGCATGGTGGCGGCGGATTGGGCGCAACGCTATCCGCAACAGGTGCAACGCTGCGTCTTGATCAACACCAGCATGCGGCCGTTCAGTCCGTTTTATCGACGCTTGCGCCCGGGCAATTATCCGGCCCTGCTTGGGCAGGGCTTGCGCAGCCAGCGTGGAGAGGCATTTGAAAGGCTGATTCTGCGTCTCACCAGCAGTCGCGGCGACAACAGCGTGTTGCCTGACTGGTACCGCTGGCAGCAGCAGTATCCGGTCAGTCGTAGTAATGCACTGCGGCAACTATTGGCAGCGGCGCGTTTCCGCGCACCTCGGCAAAAACCGGCGGCCTCGATTTTGGTGTTGACGGGAGCCAAGGACAGGCTGGTTGATCACCGCTGTTCACTGGCACTGGCCAGCGCATGGCAAACGGCGTTGGCGATTCACCCCTGGGCGGGGCACGATCTGCCGCTGGACGATGCGGCATGGGTAGTGGCGCAAATCAGCCAGTGGCTGACTGCAGATCAGGGCTGCTGATCCTTGCCGCCGCGCATGCCGAGCCACTGCTTGGCGCCAATCATGATGAAACGCAGTTTGTGCACCAGCGCTGACTGCGGATCGAACATGGCAGAACCCGGATTTTCCAGCTGATCCAAAACGTCAGGCAAGGATGAAAAAACCGTCTTGATCAACAGATCAGACAAAATGGTCAAATCTTCGCGATCCAGATGTTTGAGGCGACTCATGTCGGCCAGATCGGCCCGCAGATCGCTGGCAAACTGGCGGTAAACATTGGTGATGGCTTGCCGCACCAGCGGCGAACCGCCAAATTGCTCGCGCGCCAGAAACATGAAGTGCTGGCGGTTGGCTTCCACATGATCGAGAAAAATCCGCACCGAAGCATCAATCGCCCCACCTACCTCCAGCTCATTGTGGCGTACCTGCCGGATTGCCGTCAGCAAGGACTGGGTGGATTCCTGTACCAGTGCCAGCCCCAGTTGATCCATATCCTCAAAATGCCGGTAGAAGGCAGCGGGCACCACGCCTGCCTGGCGCGTGACCTCGCGCAGGCTCAAACCACAGAAGCCTCGGCCGCTGTCCATCAAATCCAGCGTGGATTGCAACAAGGTGTGGCGGGTTTGCAGTTTCTTTTCGGCGCGCGGCAGCATCGGTGTTCACTCAAAAAATTTCCGCGAATTTAACAGATTGCCGACACTTGGTCGAACCCGGATAACAGCACGAAAATATATGCAAATGCCATATGTCACAAAAACTTAATCTCAGTAAACATATGTTGACTATTTGCCATTGGCATGGCAAATTTCGCTCGCATCAATACCCTAATGGATCCTTCATGAGCAATACGCTGTCGCAACCCCTCTCTTTCACCCGCTGGCTCAACCCGCTGGTGGACGAGGCAACGTTTGATTTCTACGCCCGCCGCATCAATCCAACCTGGCGCTGGTCGCGGGTTATCTGCCGGGTGACGAAAATCGAACCGGTTGCGGCCGATATGCTCGCCTTTACGCTGAAACCCAACCGAAACTGGCATGGCTTCGAGACAGGCCAGCACTTGCAGGTGTATGTCGAGATCAACGGCGTGCGCCATAGCCGCAGTTACAGCATGACCAATACCCCCAACCCGGCGGGCGAAGTCCAGTTTGCGGTGAAACGTGTACCCGGTGGGCTGGTGTCCAACTGGCTGCATGACAAGCTGAAGAGCGGTGACTGCATTGAAATCGGTCAGGCCTTCGGCTCACAGAAACTGCCCTGCAATCAGCCACTACTATTGATCGCTGGCGGTAGCGGCATCACCCCGGTAATGTCGTGGCTGCAACATCTGGCGCACCGATATCAACACGCCGACGTGGTGTTGCTGCAATACGCACGCGACGCCGCCACGCTGCCATTCCAAAAGCAGTTGGCACAGATAGCGGCCAAAATGCCCAATTTCACCCTGCAGACGATTCTGACCGACCACCCGGGCCAGCCGCCGATCGTTTTTGACGATCAGCAGCTGACGCAACGGGTGCCCGATGCACAGCGGCGCGCAGCCTTTGCCTGTGGCCCAAGCAGCCTGACCAGCGCCGTCAGGCAGGTATGGCACTCTCGCGGCTACACCCAACCATTGCTCACAGAAGCATTCAGCCCGCCGGCTTTGCCGGACAACAACAGCGTGCACCCGGTTGCGCTCTCTTACAGCCGCTCCGGCAAACAACAGCAGGGCAACAGCGGTGCCAACCTGCTGCAACAGGCCGAAGCACATGGACTGAAACCAGCCAGTGGCTGCCGCATGGGCATCTGCTTCAGCTGTGTCTGCAAAAAGGAATCGGGCACGGTACACAATCTGCTAACCGGCGAAACCTCATCCGAGCCGGGCGAAATGATTCGCCTGTGCGTGTCGACGCCGGTTTCCGACGTCACGCTTGATCTTTAAACACGGAGCCTGCATGAAATCCAACCGAAAACTGACTACGAGTGAAATCGACGCCTTTGGCGCCGAGCTGGACCAGTTGCGTCATCGCACTGTTGCCACGCTCGGAGAACGCGACGCCACCTACATTCGCCGTATCCGCACCAGCGTCCGCTTGACCGAGCTGGCCGGCCGGCTGATGCTGTTTGCCGGCTTCTTCCCGCCCACCTTCATCCTTGGCGTGCTACTGCTGGGTGTGTCGAAAATCATCGACAATATGGAGCTGGGCCACAATGTGATGCACGGCCAGTTCGACTTCATGAACGAACCGGAATTCTGTGGCAAAACCTTTGAGTGGAATCACGCCTGCCCGGCCGACTTCTGGCGGATTACCCACAACTACGAACACCACACCTACACCAATATTCTCGGCAAGGATAAGGATCTGGGTTACGGACTGGTGCGGCTGTTTCCGGAACAGCGCTGGAATCCGGGTTTCCTGCTGCAACCGTTGTATGCGCTGCTGCTGGCGATCCTGTTTCAGTACGGCGTGGCAATTCAGCATCTGAAAATGAACCGCCTGCTCAATGGCAAGATGAGCAAGGCCGAGTTTGGCGAACGCTTCCAGCCGTTCTGGCAGAAGCTGCGCCACGCCTCGGTGCGCGATTACCTGATTTTCCCGTTGTTGGCCGGGCCACATTTGGTCGCCGTGTTGTGCGGCAACATCCTCGCCAACCTGATCCGCAATCTGTGGACCTGGGTGATCATTTTCTGCGGCCATTTCACCAAGGATGCGGAGGTGTTTCCGCAGTCGGTGCTGGAAAACGAAACCCGTGGCCACTGGTATCTGCGCCAGCTGCGCGGTTCCAGCAATCTGAAGGGCAGCAAGCTGTTCCACATCATGAGCGGTAATCTCAGCCACCAGATCGAACACCATCTGTACCCGGATATTCCTGCCAACCGTTATGCCGAAATGTCGGTGGAAGTGCGCAAGATCTGCGCAAAATATGGCCAGCATTACAACACCGGGCGATTCAGCGTGCAGTTTGCCCAAGTGTTGTGGCGCATCTTCCGCTACGCCTTTCCCAACTGGAGCAAGCAGCATCCTGGCCGGGCTCAGGCAGCCTGAAAACCCGCACCTAACGCTCATCCAGCAAAAAAGCCCGGCACAAGCCGGGCTTTTTTATCGCCTGTGCGGCGCAACATACTATGATGAATTGCACTCATTGCCAGGGAAGCCAATTTTGGCGTCTGCCAGTCCCACACCCGTTGCGCCCGCGCCTCGGATCACGTTACCGGGGGTGCGGGGCTTTTGTCGACAACATTGCGTCACCCTCGGGGTGCTGCTGATCACGCTCGGCCTGACGCTGGCTGCGTGGCACCTGATTCTGCAAGCAAGCCAGCAAAGGGCTGAACAGCAATTTTTGCATCGGGCAGAACAGGAACAGCACACGCTGTTGTCGCGCATGCAAGCCTACGAACAAATCCTGCGTAGCGCCGCGGCATTGTTTGCCTCAGGCAAACCAGTGAGCCGTAACGACTGGCAACGCTACGTTGCCAGCCTGAAGCTGAAAGAAAACCTGCCCGGCGTAGAGGGCGTGGGCTACACGGTCATGGTAAGCCCCGAGCAAAAAGCGGCACATGAGGAAAGCATCCGTAGCGAAGGCTTCCTGCAATATGCCATCAACCCGCCCGGGCAACGCGAAATCTACAGCAGCATCATCTGGCTTGAGCCTTTCAGCGGCCGCAATCTGCGGGCATTTGGTTACGACATGTATTCAGAACCCACCCGCCGGGAAGCCATGCAACGCGCGCGCGACAGCGGCAGGATGGCGATGACCGGCAAACTGCGCCTGATGCAGGAATCCAAACATGATATCCAGCCGGGATTCCTGATGTATTTTCCGGTTTATCGCACAGATCAGCCGCACAATGATCTGCAGCAGCGGCAATTTGCGCTACAGGGCTTTGTTTTCAGCCCATTCCGTGCTCATGATCTGATGCGCAGCATTCTCAGCAGTAATAATCACGACTTCGACGTACAGCTCTATGACGGCAATCCGCATCCAGACGCTCTGATGTACAGCTCGCGCACTGGCAACAACGCGAGGATTGCCAAATATCGGATTGAGCTTCCCCTGGAGCTGGGGGAACGGCGCTGGACCCTGAGCTTTCAGAGCCTGCCCGAATTTGAGCGTAATTTCGAGCCGACACTGGCCAACGCGATACTGATCGGCGGGCTGGGCGCCAATCTCTTGATCGGGTTGATCCTGCACGGTATCGGACGCCACCAGTTACAGATGGAAGCGCGAGCAGCCGAATTGCAGGCAAGCCACGAACGTTTCCGGACACTCGTCGAGAACATCAGCGGCGTCGCCTTCAGGCGCAAGCCGGTGACACCCTGGCCGATGGAATACATCAGCAACAGCATTGAACCCCTGACCGGGATGACGGCGGAAAAATTTGTCAGTGGCACTCAAAACTATGCTCATTATGTCGACACCGAGGATCTGCCACTGCTGCTGCAAGTGCTGGAGCAGGCCGCCACTAGCGGCCAGCCATACCAGCACGAATACCGGTTGAACGACCGCAAGGGGCGGATAAGCTGGGTTCGGGAACGCGGCAAAGTAATATGCGACCCACATGGGAAAGTGCAATCGCTGGACGGTGTCATTGTCGATATCAGTGACGAGAAGCAGTCCGAAGAAAACCTCCGCAGTCTGACCGATACCTTGCCGCTGGCGGTGTTCCGCTACCAACAGGATAACGGGGCGCTGCCGGTTTTCAGCCATGTCAGCGCGGCTGTTCACCCACTCTTTGGCGTGACCGCTGCCGATGCCATGGCGCAACCCAAGCTGTTGCTGGCACATCTGCACCCGGACGACCGCCAGGCTCTGGCCGAAGCCGCCAACCATGCGCAGGCCCGGCAACAGCCACTGACGCGCGAAATCCGCCTGGTATTACCCGGGCAGCGGCTACGCTGGCTGTATCTGTGTGCAACACCTCAGCAGAAGCCAGACGGACGTATTGTCTACACCGGCTATGTCGAAGACATCACCGAACGCAAGCGAACTGCCCAGGCGATTCAGGACAGCGAGGAACGCTACCGCCGCATCGTCGAAACCGCCAGCGAAGGAATCTGGTCGATGGATAAGCAGTTCCGCACGACGTTCGTCAATACCGCCATGCAACAGATGCTGGGTTACAGCGAAGCGGAGATGCTGCGGCGCAAGCTTGAAGACTTCATGTTCGACGCCGACCTGGCCGAGCATTACAGCAAAATGGCCGACAGCAAACAGGATAAAAGCAGCCGTTACGAACGTCGTTTCCGGCGCAAGGATGGTAGCGAATGCTGGTGCATGGTGTCGGCCACAGCATTGCACGACAATCAGGGCAATTTCGCCGGCTCCTTTGCCATGTTCAGCGACATTACCGCCATCAAGCAGGCGGAAAGCGCACTGGCGGAGCGCGAAGCATTGCTGCAGCAGATTTTTGACACCTCCAGCGTAGCGATTTTCCTCGTTAACAACGCGGGGGTGATTACCCATGCCAACCAGCGCATGGCGGAAATGTTTGGCCACCCGCTGCACGAACTGATTGGCAGCCTGTATTCCTCACACATTCATCCCTCGGAACGCGTGGCAGGACAGAAGAAAATGCTGGCGCTGCTGGCCAGCGACATACCCTCGGTGGATCTGGAACGTCACTACTGGCGGGCCGATGGCAGCGAATTCTGGGGGCACCTGACCGGCAAACGTTGTGTCAATGCCAAAGGCGAGGAAATCGGCCTGGTCGGCGTAATTGCCGACATCAGCCAGCGACGTCAGGCTGAAGAAGAATTGCGCATTGCCGCCACCACTTTCCAGATTCAGGACGGGCTGGTAGTGACGGATACTGCAGGCGTGATCGTACGTGTCAACCGCGCATTTACCGAAGTGTCCGGCTACAGCCAGCAGGAAGTCGTAGGGCAGACACCGTCCATCCTTCATTCCGGCAGGCATGACGACGCCTTTTACCGCAATATGTGGGCCGGCCTGCTGACCGAAGGCAAATGGCAGGGAGAAATCTGGAACAAACGCAAAAACGGTGATCTTTTCCCGGTATGGCTCACGATTACCGCCGTACGCGATGTTGATCGGCGCATCAGTCATTATGTGGGCGCCTATCGTGATATCAGCGAGCACAAGGCGGCAGAAGAAGCCATTCGCAACCTGGCTTTCTACGATCCGCTGACTGCATTGCCCAACCGGCGCCTGCTGCAAGATCGACTGCTGCAGGGCATGGCTGCCAGCAAGCGCAACGGTATGCATGGCGCGCTGATTTTCATCGATCTCGACAACTTCAAGACACTCAACGATACGCTCGGGCACGACCTGGGCGACTTATTGCTGGTGGAAGTTGCGAAACGTCTGCAACGCAGCGTGCGTGAGGGCGACACGGTGGCGCGACTGGGCGGCGACGAATTCGTGATCATGCTGGCCGGGCTGCATCCGGTGGCGGAGGAAGCCGCCGCGCAGGCCGAAGCGGTAGGCAACAATATCGTCAATGCACTCAACCCACCGTTCCGCGTCGGTAAACACGATATGCGCAGCACGCCGAGCTTGGGCATTGCCCTGTTCAAGGGGCACGAATACAGCGTAGACGAACTGATGAAGCGTGCCGATCTGGCCATGTACCAGGCCAAGGCAGCAGGGCGCAATACGCTGCGCTTTTTTGATCCGCCGATGCAGGCTGGCATCAATGCCCGTGTCGCGATGGAAAATGAACTGTTCCGCGCCATCGAGAATGAAGAATTTGCACTGTATTACCAACCACAGACAGATATGGCCGGACACATCACCGGTATCGAAGCGCTGATCCGCTGGCACAACCCGCAACGCGGACTGGTGATGCCAGGCGAATTCATCCCGGTGGCAGAAGAAAGCGGGCAAATCCTGCCGATCAGTCACTGGGTACTGCGGCAGGCGTGCCAGCAGCTGCTCGCCTGGCAGCAACATCCACGGCTGTCGCAGCTGTCGCTGGCAGTCAATGTCAGCGCCAGGCAATTCCGCCTACCGATGTTTGTCGAGGAAATCCGCAACCTGATCCGCCATAGCGGTATCGACCCTGCCCGACTGCGCCTGGAATTGACCGAAGGCGCGCTGCTCGCCAACATCAACGATACCATCGTCAAAATGAGCGCGTTGCAAGGCATGGGCATACGCTTTGCGCTGGACGATTTCGGCACCGGATACTCATCGCTTGCCTATCTGAAAAAGCTGCCGCTGGATCAGGTAAAAATCGACCGTTCGTTTGTACGCAATCTACTCGTCGATGCCGATGATGCCGCCCTTTGCCGTGCAATCATCATGCTGGGCCACAGCCTGGATTTGAAAATAATTGCCGAGGGTGTGGAAACCGATAGTCAGCGTGACTTCCTGCAAGCCCATGGCTGCCATTACGCACAAGGCTATCTGTTTGCCCGGCCGATGCCGGCTGAAGAACTGGAACAATGGCTGCAGCAGGCCGATGCAGCAGCGCACTCAATTTGATCGGGAACCTGAAATGGAAAGCAGCTTTGACATCCGCAATATCGACAGCCCCGAGGCCATCCGCTTGCTAAGCAACGCGCTGCAGGACCTGCCAGGCATCACCCACATCGAGATTTCGGCCGGCCGGCAAACCGTCACCGTCGAACATGGCCGGCTGCTGTCAGCCGACGATATCCAGCAAGCCATCAACGACGCCGGATTTGGTGCAGACGACGCGGCGTACTGAGCCCCCATTAATCCTAAAAACCGCAGTTGGCGCATATGAATTCGGCCAAATCCAAGGCAGGATACGAATTTCATCAGCCAAGCTCCCGATTGTCAGCGAAGTCGCGCTCACTTCGCCTCCCAATGCCAATCCAAACCACTGATCCCAATCAGCTAACTTTGTGACACTAGCGTCTGGCAATCGCCAGACGCATTCCCACCCACATTCATCAATATGCTTATTCGAATGGCGATAAGCAAAAAGTAATATTTCGAAAATATTGATTGAGCGATTCAAGCATTTGATCTAGATTAGAATAATAATTCTAAAAACCGATGCCCAAAGCGGCGTCTTTACCGCGAAAAAGTTGGATTAACAGCGAAAAGCAACGTGCACGCCGGCCAGTAAACCGGTGTGCCGCACAAGACGGTAAATATCAGAGGAGAACATCATGGCAAACGCTCAACACACACGTAAGTTATGGGCCGGCATGGCACTGGCCTTGTCGGCACTGATCAGCACTGGCGAGGCCTTCGCCGCCAACAACGATCCAATCGTACTGGTGCACGGCTTTCTCGGCTTCGGCCCGAATGAATTGCAGGGCACCGGTTTCAAATACTGGGGCGGCTTCAACGATGTTGAAGCCTATATGCGCAACCACAATGGCAGCCATCAGGTCTATACCGCAGCCGTCAGTGCCGGTCAGCTCCAACTGGGATCGCGCGGTAGGGCTGTATTACCAGATCAAGGGCGGCTGTGCCGACTACGGCGCGGCACGTACCGCCAAATTTGCCACTTACGGCAAAATCCAGAAACCTGCCGGCAAATGCTGGGCAACCAGTGCCAGCAACAACCCCAACAATTACCCGCTGGCGCTCTACCCACAGTGGGATGCCGCCCACCCGATCCATCTGGTGTCACACAGCCAGGGCGGCCAAACCGTACGAACACTGATCCAGCTGCTGGAAAACGGCTCGCCTAACGGCAACGAAGGCGGCGGTGCGCTCTACACCGGTGGCAAAATCGGCTGGGTGAAAAGCGCCACCACCATTGCCACGCCGCATAACGGCACCACGCTGCGCGACGTGATTGTCGATTTTGTGCCGAAGGTATCGGAACTGGCCGGCAAAGTGGTAGAAGTCGCTGGCCTCGGCGGCAGTGGTGGCCAGCTGTACAACTTCAAGCTGGAACAATACGGCTTGGCGCAGGGCCCGGCTGAAAACTTCAATGACTTCATCAGCCGCACTCAGGGCGCGCCGTTCTGGAAGCTGGACAACCACGATGCGGCACAATGGGATCTGGGCCCGGATGGCGCCAAAGAGCTGAACAGCTGGGTCAAGACTTCGCCGAATGTGTATTACTACTCGATTGGCACCGATGCCACCGAGGCCGGCAGCTTCTGCTGCAACGACACCGACCGGGTGATTGCACCAGTGCAGTTGTCCAGCTACCAGTATGCCCGCAACGACATGATCTTCTTCCTGAAGAACACCGCCGGCGAATGGGTGGTACCGTCGATCCTGCAGCGTGGCATGGGCTCTTACACCCAGAGCAACACCAGCCGCGTGATCATCGACAGCAGCTGGTTCCGCAACGATGGCGTGGTCAACACCGTAAGCATGAAGTCGCCCAGCGGCCAACCGGTTCGCAGCTACAACGGCAGCTCGGTTAAAGGCTACTGGAACTACCTCGGCTACTACGACAACTACGATCACTTCGACGTGATCGGCTGGCTCAACTCCAGCGCCAGTGTGTATCCGATCTACGACTACATCACCGGCATTGTTTACGGCCTGTAACACCACTGCTGTAAACGAAAAAAGCGGGGTTATCCCCGCTTTTTTGTTGTCTGGCTCAAGGCCGGGTGGCCCGCTCCAGATTGCTCAACCACAACAGAGCCTGCTCGCGCGTATCGCCACACATCTCGCGTGATGGCTGCAGGCCGGCACAGAAATCCGGTCGCTGCGGCTGGCCGAACACCTTGCAGCGCATGTCGGCATCCAGATTGATGCAATGCACGCCAGCCGGCTTGCCCTGCGGCATGCCCGGCAACGGGCTGGTGATGGAAGGAGCGATACAGCAGGCGCCACAGCCACTACGGCAGGCCAGCGGCTCAGAACAGTTCGACATCGCTGTGAGTGGTTTTTTCCGGTGTCAGGTGTTGCTGCACCAGCGTGGCATAGTTGCAGCACTGGTTGCGGCCATGATGCTTGGCGTAATACAGCGCCTCGTCGGCCTCGCCGAGCACCGTGCTGGCATCGGCATTGGCGGGAATGCGGGTATAGCCGATGCTGATGGTCACCTTGCCTACCTGCGGAAACTCGTGTTCTTCCACTGCGTGGCGCAGGCGTTCAAAAACCTGCTGTGCATCTTCATCCGAGGTTAGGCACAACACCACCACAAACTCCTCGCCACCAAAACGGTAGAGATTGTCCTGCAGCCGCAGATGGCGCTTCAACACGCCGGACAGCAGTAGCAGCACCTCATCGCCATACAAATGGCCAAACCGGTCATTGATCGATTTGAAGTAATCAATGTCGATTTCCGCCAGCCACAGGCCCGCACCGTTGTGTCTGCGGCGCTGATGGAAGCGTCGGTTTTTTTCGTCGGAAATCGACTCCAGCGCCAGCAGCTTGTTGAAGTGGGTTTCAAACGTCTTGCGGTTGAGCAGGCCGGTAAGCGTGTCTTTCTCCGCATAATCCAGCATACGCAGATGATTAGCGTAGACCTGCAACAGCCAGTGCAGCTCGGGCAGATCCTGCTGCGTTTCGGCATCGACATTTTCCAGCTGGATCAGCAAAATCGGTTGCGGTAAACACACCGGCAGCAGCAGCGACACATCCTGCCCCACCGATACCTGTGGCTCACCGGTTTCGCAAACCTCACGCCAAACAGCTGGCCAGTGTTGCAAAGGCTGCAGCTGATCCAGATCGAGCTGGATTTCCGGCACATGCAACAACGACTCTTCGTCAAACAGCAGGCATTGCGACAGATACTTTTCGCCCTGCTGCTCCACAATGCGCCAGGCGCGCAAGCGCTGCGGCCGCGCCAATCCGTAAAGCGCAGCCGCCAGCCCCACCTCCAGCGCATCGCGGTCACGCAAGCGGGTCAGGTTGAGTACGATATCCAGCGAGGCTTTGGCAGTAATGCCCATAAACGTCTTTTTTCAATTCAGCCAATAGTCGAGGGACGCATGCCGGCGATAGCGTCGGCACTTCGCAGCCCAGTCCAGCCACGGTTCACGATCAGTGGTGACCCGCCGCTTAAGCGCCAGCCACCTGCCGTGCCAACTCCAGCGCCCCCGATTGTTTCCACAGCGACAGGAAACTGTCGCGATACACCCATGCCTCATCCTTGCCGCCGGGTGTCACGCCAAATTCATCGATTTTTGGCTTGCGCACCTTGTCGGCCAGCAGGAATTTCAGCACTTCCGGCCAGGCCTTGGCCGCAGTCTGCAGCACCTTTTTAGCCTCTTTTTCGCGTTGCAGCAGCACCAGCACCAAAGCACGGTGATACATCATTTCCGCACCGTCGTCCTGACTACGTTCAATCAGATCCAGCACCTTTTGCGCTTCACCCTGGCCGAGATACAGTCTGGCCAGCATGAAACGCGCACCCTGCTCATCACCCGGATTGAGTTGCAACAGCCATTCAAGCAGCGCCGTCGCCTGATCCAGATCGGCATCCTGCTCCACCAGCAACCAGGCGCGATTCTGCAAGGCACGCAATGCCGGGCGGTTGTTGAGATGGCCCCACAGCAGCGTATGATTTGCCGCGTGATTGGCGGCCAGCACCGCACGCAGCAAGGATTCGCAACGCGCCGACAGCGGCGCCATGAAATCGGCCAACCAGCTTTCGTCTTCACCCGCCAGCAGCATGCCGACATCCGCCAGCTGCTCCAGAATGGTAAAGCTCAACAGTGCATCGGGGTTGGCCTGCAGCCAGCTCAGCCACTCGTCGGCGTGGTTCAGCGCATCAAACAACGCCTCTTCCGGATCGACACCGAATTTTTCTTCGCCGAAAAAACGCTGGCCCCAGGTGGTTTCCAGCTGCGCCAGTTCGGCACTTGGCGTCAATTCCCCCAGATCGCCATCCGCCGCCTTCAGCGTATACAGGTTTTTCAGCGGCGGCGCTTCTGCCAGCAAGGTTTTCAGCTGGTCCAGTTCCACCGGCGGCTGTGGCGACAACTCGTGCTGGATCGCGTCGTAACTGGCGATCATGCGTTGCAGCTGGTTGATCAGGTCGTCGTAACCACCCATCCGTTTCAGTCGCGCAACCCAGAAGGTGGCGCGCGATTCGGCTTCTTCGCGGCGGTTTTCGCAGATCAGCAGCAACACTTCCAAATGTGCCAGCGACACATTATCCGGCTGCAGCCGTTGCGCCTCTTTGAACACCTGCCAGGCGGCGGCGAAATCGCGGTCGTCGGCATACATGGTGGCGCGGCGGTGCATTGCCGCCGAACGCAGCCAGAGATTCGGCACACTCATCAGCTTTTCTACCAGCTGAATGCGTTTTTTCGGCTTGTCGATATCGAGATAGGCATCGGCCAGCATGTCGAACGCCCATTCGGCACGTTCATCCAGCGCCGCCATCTCTTCAAACAGCGGCTCCAGCAGCGCCACGGCGCGCTTGGCATCACCCTGCTCGATCCATTGCTCGGCCACTGCGGCCAATTGCTCCGGCGAAATGAAGCGCAGCGGCAATTCGGCCAGCGCTTTCAGGCTGACATGGCGCAACACCTGCGCCAGCAGCAACTCTGGCGGAAAATCCGGAATGTTCTGCTCGAATGCGGCACAACATTGCTTGTATTTGCGCCCCGAGCCGCAAGGGCAGGCATCGTTGCGCTGCGGCTTGGGCAGCGGGCGCGGGCGATAGTTGTTGTCGGGTTGCGGCAGGGCATTCCACAGCGCACGCCCCATCGACAACGCCACCTGCCGTGCGGCAGCGGCATCACTATCGGCACCAAACAATTCCGGCGCCAGATCCGGCGCGCTGGCGCCAAACCAGTCGAGAAACGCGGCGGGATCGGGGTTTTTCAGCGCGGTTTTTACTGCGGCTTCAAGCAGCGTGCTGAGTGCAGCATCAGCGGAGGGGTTAGCGGTCATGATTCACTCGAAAAAATAAAACGCGGCGCGCAAGCAGGCGCGCCGCCAATAATCAGAAATTTGTTTGAGAACCTGTTCAAGGTCTGTCGCGCGCAGGTTCTCAAGTCTCCGGGCGCTTGCGGTGAAAGGTCAGCGGCGCAACCGGCACACTCGACGGCGGCGGGGCGTTGAAAATATGCTTTTTCATCTTGCCGACCACGTGCATTTCGCACGGTTTGCAGTCGAAACGCAGCGTCAGCTTTTCGTCGCCGTTGATCAGCGTCATCGGCTCGGCTTTCACCTGCCCCTGTACCCCTTTCACGCCCTTGGCCTGTTTCGGGCACAGGTTGAACGAGAAACGCAGGCAATGTTTGGTGATCATCAGGCTGACTTCGCCGGCTTCTTCGTGCGCCTCGTAAGCGGCGGCGATCAGCTGCACGCCGTGTTTTTCGTAGAATTCACGCGCCTTGGCGTTGTAGACGTTGGCGAGATAACTCAGCGATTGTTCCGGATATAACACCGGTGGCGCTACCGGCGCCTTGCGTTCGGGCCGTTGCCAAGCGGCTACCCGCGCAGCTTCCAGCTTCTCGATCACCTCGCGCCGCAGCGCGTTGATGCTGGACGCCGGCACAAACCACGGCTGCTGCAATTGCAGGCTCACGTCCACCGCCTTGAACATGGTATTGCCAAGCTTAGCGAGATTATCGCGCAGCGTGGCTTCGGCCTTGTCGCGGTTCTGCGCTGGCTCCAACGTCAGGTCCAGTTGGGCGCTGGCGCAGCAGCCATCACTGTCGGTTGC
>JAXMFR010000029.1:0-40404 GCA_046347685.1 Chitinivorax sp. | reverse complement strand
CAACAATGCTAGCGAAGCTGATCAGCTACCGCAGATTATGCAACTTGCAATGGAAGGTATCAATTCTGCAAAACGGGGGCGCCTTTGCCTAAGTGAAGTCTTCCGCACCGGCCAGCTGGCTCGTGTACAGTTGACGGTCGGTTTGACAGCAAAACGGTCACACTAAGGTATAGGAGGGTAGCCGACATACGGTCAGCTTCTGGCCGAAATCCGACAATCATCAAAGTCACTCGCAATTAGCCGCCGCAAACGATTAAATTCAGCATTCGCTACAAGCCGCCCTGCCATTGGCCTGCAGTCAAGCCTGCAGGCCAATATCTATGCGGCCTCTAGCGTATCACCCGGCGCCATTCTTCTTCAAAAGTCCGCACCAGAATCTGATTGTTGAGGCGGTTGATCTCGGTCTCGACGCGCGCCATGTCTGGTGCAAACTGGAATAGCGTGGGCAACTGGCTGGCGCTGATAAAGCGTAGCCCGGTGGGCAGCTGTTGCGGCGGGGTATACGGCTCGCGGCCGCAGAGGATGTAGCCCCATTCGCCGAAGGCGGGCACCAGCGCGTGGTAGGGCTGGGTGCTGAGGCCAACGCTTTCGACGGTGTTGACCACGGTCCAGAACGATTGGCGGGCGTACAGTGGCGAGGTGGCCTGGATTACCGCGCGGCCACGGGCGTTGAGGTGGCGCTCCAGCAGGCGGTAGAAGGTGTTGGTGTAGAGCTTGCCGACGGCGTAGTTGGTGGGGTCGGGGAAGTCGACGACGATGAAGTCGAAGGCATCCTGATTCTGCTCCAGCCAGACGAAGGCATCGGTGTTGATGACTTTGACCTTGGGCGAGTTGAGCGCGTTGTGGTTGAGGCTGGTCAGCAGCGGCGTGTGGCTGAACAGCCGGGTCATTGCCGGGTCGAGATCGACCAAGGTCACTGACTGGATCTGCGGATATTTGAGGATTTCGCGCACCGCCAGCCCGTCGCCGCCGCCCAGTACCAGCACCCGCCGCGCCCATGGCAGCGATGCCAGGCCAGGGTGCACCAGTGCTTCGTGATAGCGGTATTCGTCGCGCGAGGAAAACTGCAGGTTGCCGTTGAGAAACAGCCGGTAGTCGTCTTTCCAGCGCGTCATCACCATGCGCTGGTAAGGCGTGGTTTCGGTGAAGACGATTTCATCCTGATACAAATGGGTTTCGGCAATGCCGCTGAGCTTTTCCGCGCCGATAAAACCCGCCAGCAGCAATACAATCACCACGCCACCCTGCAGTTGCAATGCGCGCCGTTCCGGTAACTGCTGGCGGAACAGCCACAGTGCCCACAGCGCCACTACCGCGTTGAGTAGGCCAAACAGCAGCGCCGAGCGCACCATGCCCAGCTGCGGTGCCAACACCAGCGGAAACAGCAGCGACACCAGCAGCGCGCCGAGATAATCGAAACTCAGCACCTGCGACACCAGTTCGCGAAACTGGATCTGCTTTTCCAGCAGCAGCATCACCAGCGGAATCTCCAGCCCCACCAGCGTGCCGGTGAGCATTACCAGTCCATACAACACCAGTTTGAACGGCGCGGTGAGAAAGGCGTAGACCCAGAATAGCGCTACCGCCGAATAACCACCAAGCAAGCCCACCAACAGCTCGATCTGGATAAAACGCGCCGCGACGTTGTGGATGACAAAACGCGACAGGTAGGAGCCGACACCCATCGCAAACAGATAGGTGCCGATCACGGTGGAAAACTGCGTCACCGAATCGCCGATCAGATAACTCGACAGCGCCCCGGCGATCAGCTCGTAAGCCAGACCGCAGGAGGCAACCACAAACACGGAAAGCAGCAGGGCGATATGCATCAGTTGGCAGCGGGAAGGTTAATCGGCAGCAGGCCTGCAAGCCGCATCTGGCGCGGGCTGCAGGCAAGTCTGCAAGGCGCGCTGGTATTGGCTTGCAGCGGTGGCTTGATTGAGCGTCAGCCGTGGATGGCCGCCGCGATGATGATGGCGATGCCCAGACACATCGCCGCCACCACCGTGGCCAGCGCCTGATTCTTGTCTTCGACAATGCCTTTCCACAAATCGTAGGGGGTGAGTTTGTCGATCAAGACAAAACAGACCCAGAACACGATCACGCCGAGGGTCGAATACAGCAGCGAGGCGAGCATGGTGTGGGTGGTGAGCAGGTCGTGCATGAAAATCTCCCTGGTATTTACTTGTGATAAGCACGGGCATAACCCGAACCCTTGTTCTCGCGGCTCTGTTCATCCGAGCCCAATATCGATTTGCCGTTGAAATTGGCCCAGCTGAATAGCGACAGGGCCAGCACGCCGGCGGCGACAAACAGCTTCTGCAGCACTCAGTCATCCTCCGAGCTGGTGATTTTCGGGTGGTCGGATTCGGCCCAGCGCTTGATTTCAAAACTGGCGCCGCGCCAGGTTGCCCACAGCGGAAACAGCAGCAGGAAAAACTCCAGCGCCCAGAAATTGGCCCACACCGGCACGTCGCGGTACACCGCCACATCGGCAAACAGGCTGTCGTTGTGGCCGTTGGCGGCTTCGGCGTCGGCTTCGAGAATATAACGGCCGGGAGGGATGTCGCTGAGGAAGGCTTCGTCGTTGCGGCTGCCTTCGCTCCAGCTGCCATCGCTGTCGTAGCCGCTGTAATAGCTGACCTCGCGCCCGACTTTGTGCACCATGCCGGTGGCAGTGTTGATCAAGGCCAGGTCGAGATACACCCAGCTATTGTTGACATTGGCCTGACTGCGAATCGCCACGTTGCTGCGCCGGCCATTAATATCGAATGGCTCGCTGGTCCAGTTTTGCGTGGCTTCGTTCGGGGCCAGCGTCAATGCATGCTGGATCACCCGCTGGTTTTTCGCCGCCGCGACAAAGCCGAATTGCAGCAGCAGCGCAATCAGCGACAGCAGCGCATACATCTTCCAGAAACCGCCGCTGCCAGTGCTGGGCGCGGGCTGGTTCGGGGCGATGCCGATCGGCTCGGGCAGCGGTGTTTTGAATACTGCCTCCACCTCGTCTTTCGGCAGATATTCGCTGATGCTCCAGGTGATTTCGTTGCTGGTGCTCTCTTTCGACAGCATCAGCGGTGGGGCGACAAAATCGGCGCATTCGGCGGTGTCGCCCTGTTTCACCTTCCAGTAAAACTCGCCGATGACATAAGCCACGGCAGCGTTGCAGCTCTGGAAATGTTTGTATTCTTTGCCCAGGTAATTGACGCTGGGCTGGCTGCCGCCATCAATGCGCGGCATGCCGGATACTGCCTTGCTGAAATTCCAGTGGCCGTCGTTATCGGTCAGCCAGCGAAAACCCTGCTTGTCGCCATACAGCAGGTATTCGTCCCAATCGTAAGTGATGCCTTCGATGCTGGTTTTGCGCCGCAAAAAGCCGATGATGGCGTAATCGTCGCCGCGTAGCCGCCCCTTGCTGCCCAGCGCCAGGGCAGGCTTTATCTTTTCTGCCGCCCGCACCTTGCTGATGATGGCCAGCTCCGGGTTGCTGGTGTCGATCACGCTGCCGCAACTGGCGCAGGCGATGCACTGGATATCCTTGCTGTGGGTGCTGAGCGGTGCGCCGCAGCCGGGGCAGGCAAAGGCTTTCAGGTCGACGACTTTGGCTGGTTGCGCTGCCGCCGCGCCAGCCTGATCCAGTTTCAGGCTCGGCAGCTCAACGGCTTCGCCCAGATACAGGCGTGGTGGCTCGTCGCTGTAGTCGATGCTGGCAAAGGTTTTGTCGTTGCGCAGGTCTACCGCCGGTGCCTCAAAGCCGGCGCCAACCTTAAACGGCAGCTCGCCTTCGCCGGCCACACAGCGGGCGTTTTCCAGATTGGTGACGGTGAGAAACTGCCCACCCAGCTTGAGGTTCATCCCCACTTTGATCTGTGAAAACGGCGGGATAATTTCCGGGTTGTCGGCGGCAAAGGTCAGGTAGAACTGGCCAGAGCCTTCCGACAGCCAGCCTTCACGCTGGTCGTCGAACAGCAGATACCATTCGTTCCAGTAGCCGGCGTCGTATTGTTGCTGGATGCGGCCGATGACGCTGAAGGCGCGCCCCTTGTAGCGGCCAGCCATGCCACGGCGGATCGGGCTGGCGTCTTCCGCCAGGGCCGCCATTTTGCCGATGTCTTCGATATTGACGTCGTGGCGTACCAGCGTGCTCTGGCAATAGCCACACACGGCCATTACCGAATGGGCCGAGTGGAACTCGACCGGCGCGCCGCAGGAAGGGCAGGAGGCTTGTTTCACGTTGCGAATGAGTCCGGCTTAAACCAGCTTTTTCAGTAGCTCGGCCTTTTTCGCATCGAATTCTTCTTGCGACAAAATGCCTTTTTCCTTCAGCCCGTGCAATTTCTCGATGGTCACCAGCGGGTCTTCTGCTGGTGCTGCACCGGCCGCGGCGCCACCGCCCATGACTTGCCCCATCGCGCCCATCATTGCCTGGCCCATCGCCACACCGGCGCCCAGACCAGCGCCCACGCCCGCTGCACCGCCTTCGTTGGCGGCGGCAATCGGAATGCTCTGCGCGGTGTTGTATTGCGTCAGCTGATTCAGGTTGCCGGCGATATTCATGCCGATGCGTTGATCCAGCACTTTCTGCAGTGCCTCCGGCAACGAAATGTTCTGCACCGTGAACTGATCCAGTTCCAGGCCGTAACGGGCAAAAGTCTCGGCTAGCTTGGTTTTCAGTTGCGCGCCCAGCTCGTCCTGATTCGCCGCCATGTCGATGAACGGGATGCCGGACTGCGCGAACAGATCGCTCATGCCCGCCACCACCATGCCACGCAACTGGCCGTCGAGGTCATCCACCGTGTAGCTTTCGCGGCTGCCGGAGATTTCCTTGTAGAACTTGGTCACATCCACCAGCTTGTAGCTATACAGACCAAACGCGCGGATCTGCACCATGCCGAATTCCTTGTCGCGGATGGTGACGGCCTGCGGCGTGCCCCATTTGCGATCCAGTTGCAGCCGGGTGTTGAAGAAATACACATCGGCCTTGAACGGCGATTCGAACAGCTTGTCCCAGTGCTTCAGGTTGGTCAGCAGCGGCAACGTTTGCGTGTTGAGCGTGTAGGGGCCGCCGGGGATAAATACATCCGCCACCTTGCCCTGATCGACAAACAGCGCCAGCTGGCCGTCACGTACTGTCAGCTGCGCGCCGTACTGAATCTCGAAATCCTGCATCGGATAACGGCTGGCGAGAATGCCATCCTGCGCGTCGGTCCAGTGAATGACGTCGACAAACTGCTTCTTGATGAAATCGAACAGGCCCATGGCGGCTCTCCGTGGCGAAAGTGAGGACTGAGTAGCACTTATTGTAGACGTATGTGGCTAGGGCTGCGAGCCGCATCCCTATTGCCTTACAGGCTGGCCCGCAAGGCAATCCCGGGGCGGGCTGCAGGCCAGTGCCGGTAAAGCGCTGGCTGAGTTGCGGTTGCAGGGGCAGAATAGCGGCGTCTAAAGCCTGATGATTGTTATGCCTAACTTCAATTTGCACTGTTGCCGCCTGTTGCCCGTGTTGCTGCTGGCCGCCTGCGCCACCACACCCGGCAGTGCGCCGTCAGAATCCGCCAAGCCGGCCGATGCCGCCAGTGCCAAGGCACCCCGCGCCGCCACGGTGGAAACCCGCCGCGACATCAACGGCGAGCCGGCGGCGGTGTTGCAGCGCGCCAGCAACCGTATCAAAAGCGGCAAACGCTACAAGCTGGAAGAAAGCGGCAAACAGCGCATCAAGCTGTCGCTGAGCGCTGATCCGGCACGTTATGTGGATTGCGGTGAGGTGGTGATTCCCGCCAGCGATGGCCATGCCGCGCAGCGCTTTCCGGCGGCGCAAGCCAGCCATCAATACATGCTGCCAATCAAGGGGCGGCTATACGGCGTCACCCGCAAAATGCAATTGCAGGCGCAGGCGGAGATTTATCTGGATAGTGCCGCCGCAGGTAAAACCAGTGCCACGGTGCGGGTGGATTATCACCTGAGGCGTAGCCAGAAGGCGGTGGCTGAGGGCTTGGCGCCGGTGGAGAGCAACGACGAACTGAGTTTTCGCAGCGGCGAGAATGCCACTTTCCCGAATGCGCCGACGCGCTGCACGGCCAATGGCAAGCTGGAAGATGAGTTGCTGGATTTATTGCAATAAAGGCAGCGCTGGCTGGCGGCGCACGCCCTGAGTGGGATCAGACCCCGGCCAGATGCAATTGCACGCCGGCGTGTTCGATCTGTTGCATCAAGGTTTCCGGTGGCTGAATGTCGGTGAACATGGCGGTCACCTGGCTGATGTGGCCGAGTTTCACTACTGCATTACGGCCAATCTTGCTGTGGTCGGCGACCAGGAAAATCTTGCGTGCATGTTCGATCATCGCCTGCGCCACGCGTACTTCGCGGTAGTCAAAGTCGAGCAGGGTGCCGTCTTCGTCGATGCCGGAAATCCCCATCACCGCATAATCCACCTTGAACTGGCGAATGAAGTCGATGGTGGCTTCACCGATGATGCCGCCGTCGCGCTGGCGCACGGTGCCGCCGGCAATGGTGACTTCAAATTGTTCGTGGCCGGAAAAAATCGAAGCCACATTCAGGTTGTTGGTGATGATTTTCAGGCCGGAATGGTCGAGCAGTGAACGTGCCACCGATTCCACCGTGGTGCCAATGTTCATGAACAACGAGGAGTTGTTGGGGATGTGCTCAGCCACCAGCGAGGCAATGCGGTCCTTTTCCTGCTGGTTCCACACCTTGCGCTTGGCGTAGTCTTCGTTCTGCACACTGTTGCTGCCGAGCCCGGCGCCGCCGTGATAGCGGCGCAGAATATCTTCTTCCGCCAGCATGTTGATGTCGCGGCGAATGGTCTGCGGCGTGACGTCCAGCTCTTTGGCCAGCGCATCAATCGACATGTAGCCGTTTTGTTTGACCAACTGGATGATGCGCTCGTGGCGGGGTTGACGCATTTATTTTTGCTCCCTGTCGGAAATGTCTGTTCGGAAGTGCAGAATTGATTGGTTGCGCGGACGAATCGCTTTGTACCATAGGCAGGCAATGCGCTTGGCAAGTTTTGCTTGCCAAGCTCTGTTGCTCGCGCGTGGTGCTCGAAAGCTCGCCTATCTTAAAGATAGGTCTCGCTTCCTGCGCGCCGGGCTGCTGGCGCTTCATTTCGCTCACCGAATCAATCGGCCCTTCCTTCGCGGTCGGCGTTGATTCTAAACTGAGAAATGACATATGCCCAAGTCGCGATTTGTGTGTTAATGCGCCTGTTTTTGCGCAGGGTCTTGCCGGTTTCTGGCACAATGACAATATAATTTTCAATATGCAACATAGAGGAATAAAATGTCACAATATTTGCTCGCAATAGATCAGGGTACGACCAGTTCTCGCGCTATTGTGTTCGATCTTGCCGGTCGGCCGGTCAGTTCCGCGCAGCAGGAGCTGCCGCAGATTTTTCCATCCGAGGGCTGGGTGGAGCACGATCCGGAGCAAATCTGGAGTGATACCCTCAAGGTTTGCCATGCCGCATTATCGAAAAATGAGGTGAGTACCGCGGCGATTGCCGCCATCGGCATCACTAACCAGCGCGAAACCACGGTGATCTGGGATCGTGCCACCGGCAAGCCGATTCACCATGCCATTGTCTGGCAAGATCGCCGCACCGCGCCGCAATGTCAGGCGCTGTATACCCCGGAAAAAGAAAAGTGGCTGACGGCCAAGACCGGCCTGCTGCTTGATCCTTATTTCTCCGCCACCAAGATTGCCTGGCTGCTGAATGAAATCCCCGGTGCCCGTGAGCGTGCCGAGCGTGGCGAGCTGGCCTTCGGCACCATCGATAGTTTCCTGCTGTGGCGCCTCACCGGCGGCCGGGTGCACGCCACCGATGCCACCAATGCGGCACGCACACTGCTGTTCAATATCCATACGCAGGAGTGGGATGACGAGTTGCTGGCGTTCTTCAATATCCCGCGTGCCTTGTTGCCGGACGTGCGCGACAACGCTGCCGACTATGGCTGCACCGACGAGACCTTGTTCGGGGTGCGCATCCCGATTCGCGGCATGGCGGGTGACCAGCAGGCGGCAACGGTAGGACAGGCCTGTTTCAGTCCGGGCATGATCAAGAGCACCTATGGCACCGGTTGTTTCATGGTGCTCAATACTGGCGAAATCGCGGTGCAGTCGAATAATCGCCTGCTGACCACGATTGCCTATCGTCTGGATGGCAAGCCCACCTATGCGCTGGAAGGCAGCATTTTCATCGCCGGCGCGGCGGTGCAATGGTTGCGCGACGCACTGCAGCTGGTGCGCCATGCCAGCGAAACCGAAGAAATGGCGCGTGCGGTTACCAGCACTGGTGGCGTGTATCTGGTGCCGGCCTTTACCGGCCTGGGGGCACCGTATTGGGACCCATTGGCACGCGGGGCGATTGTTGGCCTGACGCGTGATTCGGGTATTGCGCACATCGTGCGCGCTGCGCTGGAGTCGGTGTGTTATCAGTCGCGTGATCTGCTGGAGGCGATGCAGGCCGATGGCGCAGCGTTGCCGAAAGCCTTGCGCGTGGATGGCGGCATGGTCGGCAATGACTGGGTGATGGAGTTCCTCACCGATATTCTCGATGTGCCAGTGGAACGCCCGGTGGTGGCAGAAACCACCGCGCTGGGTGCCGCCTATCTGGCCGGCCTGGGGGCGGGCATCTATCAGTCGCTGGATCAGCTGTCGCAGATGTGGCAGGTGGAGCGGGCGTTTTACCCTGAAGCCGAGCCGCAGCGCCGTGAAGCCTTGTATCGCGGTTGGCTGGAGGCAGTAGGGCGCACGCGCAGCCGTTGATTCAGTCGTAATTCAGCCGGTTCGGCTACACTCAAATCATGAACCGGCTGCTCCTTTCTCTCCTGTTGGGTTTGTCTCTGGCGCTGCCAGCCGTGCCGGCGCAGGCAGAGGAGCTGCTGCTGACTTTGAGCGATCTGAAGTGGCTGGTGCGCGAGCGCATGTTCAAAGGCCAGGACAAACTCTCCAGCAGTTTTCTCGGCTGTTCTGCCGCTGCCAGCAAGCCGCGTGTGGCCTTGCAGGACGGCAAGCTGGTGCTGACCATCTTTGGCGAATACGATTGCCTGGCGATGCATAACGCGCTGGATATCGCCGCAACCGCCGAAGTGTTTGCCGCGGGCGATGTGTTTGGCCTGCGCAATTTCGATGTGATTGAAACGCCCGACGGGTTGTTGAACATGTTGCTCGGGCGAGTCTTGTCGTCGCGCAAACAGGTCAACACCCGGCTGCAAGAGGCGCTGGCCCGCAAGCGTAACGACGAATCGGAACTCGATCGGCAATACGTAATCCAGCGCTGGCGTGTGGCCAGCGATGGTATTCATCTGACTTACCAAGTGCCAGCCACGGAAATTACGCCACAAAAATCGCCCTGATCTGGCGTGATCTGACATCGCCAAGCTTCGTGTGGATGAGTAGACTTTTGGCTAATCAAGCGCCATTTTCATTTGGCGTGATACAAAAGCATCATCAAAACGAGGAGAGACAGATGCAGATCAACCCCGAATTGTTTCTGCTGGCACTGGCACCGATATTTGTTGCCACCGTTGCCTGGGAGGCTTGGTACTGGCGCGGTAAACAGCCGATGTATAGCTGGGTCGACACAGTATCCAATGCTTCCTTGGCTTTAATGCATCAGGCTTCGGATGCGGCTTTCATGCTGCTGTTTGTGCATACCGCCTACGACTGGACTTATCGCCATGGCTTGCAATGGGTGTCGGATAGCTGGCTGATGGTGCCGCTGCTGTTTGTGCTGCAGGATTTTCTCTATTACTGGTTCCACCGTGCCAGCCACCGTATTCGCTGGATGTGGGCCTCGCACGTGGTGCACCATTCTTCGGAACGCCTGAATTTCTCCACTGCTTTCCGTCAGAGCCTGACTTATCCGGTATCCGGGATGTGGCTGTTCTGGGTTCCGCTGGCTTGGGTCGGCTTCACGCCGGATCAGGTGGTGCTGATTGTAGGCCTGAGCCTGGCCTATCAGTTTTTTGTGCACACCCAGGCGGTCGGCAAGCTGGGCTGGGTGGAGTGGCTGTTCAATACACCTTCGCATCACCGGGCACATCATGCACGCAATCCCCAATATATCGACCGCAATTACGCCGGCGTGCTGATTATCTGGGACAAGCTGTTCGGCACCTTTGTTGAAGAGCAGGACGCGCCAGAGTATGGCATCGTGCGCCAGATCCATTCGCATAACCCGTTGCTGCTGACGTTTCACGAGTGGGGCGAGATGTTTGCCGATGTCTGGCGTAATCGTGATCTGCGCCATTTATGGATGCCTCCGGAGTGGCGGCAACTCCCTGATACAGAGCTGCAAACACGGGTTGAAGCGGGTTGACGCGGCAGGGCGCACTGCCTATAGTCTGTCTCCATGAAAATCGAACTCCAAGACCTCGAAGGCAAGGTCCAGTCGCTGGTGGATATGTGCCAGCGCCTGCGTGCCGAAAATCATCAATTGCGCCAACAGCTAGCCGCTGCGCAGAGTGACAATGCCCGGCTGAACGATAAAGTCAGTGTTGCGGCCGAGCGCATCGAAGCCTTGCTGCAAACCATTCCGGAGTCCCAGTCATGAGCCAGATCCGCACCCTGGACGTCACCATCATGGGCCGCGAGCTGCGCATTGCCTGCCCGGAAGAGGAAGAGGCGTCACTGCGCCTGGCCGTCGAGTATCTCGACGAAAAAATGCAGCAGATCCGCGATGCCGGCAAGATCGTCGGTGTTGACCGTATTGCCATCATGGCTGCGCTGAACATTACGCACGAACTGCTGCACACCAGCGTGGATGGAGATGTGGATCTGGGTGACATGAAGCGCCGTCTGCTTGGAATGGGCCGCCTGATTGATTCTGCATTGACCGAGCAGCCGCAGTTGTTCTGATCTTGTTGCAGCCTCTTTCGCTTCGCAACGAAAGTGTTACAATGGCTCAGCTCCCTGCGATGCTCGTTTCGGCCTTAAATTCTTTGAACCAATATCGTTGAGATATGGTTGCTGATCCGATGGACTCTGTGAGCGTGTTCTTCGTGAACGTGCCTAATGAGTCCGGTGTGCGACCCCTTGAACCCCAGGTTCAAGATGCTGGGTCAAACGGCATAGGCGGGGAGTTTTTCATTTCTCCCGCTGTTCCTTTTTCTTCCCGTTTCGGCTGAGTCTTTTTATGTCTGGTGAACTACCCGACAAAGCTTCACTGCGTCGCCAGCTGCGCCGTGCTCGTGCTGCGTTAACGCCGATCCAGCGGCGCCAGGCTGTTGCCGCATTTACCCGCAATGTGTTGCGTTCTGGTTTGTTGCTGCGCTACCGCCGTATCGGCTTTTATGCATCAATGCCAACCGAACTCGATCTCTGGCCTTTGATTCGTGCGGCGCAGGTACGTGGCCGCCAGTGTTTTCTTCCGGTCGTGCCCAAGGGGCGTGGCAAGCGCATGCTGTTTAGCCGCGTTCTGCCTAACAGTCGCTTCTACAATAATCGCTATGGTATTCCCGAGGTGGCGGCCCGTCGTTTCTATACGGCGCGAAGCCTAGATCTGGTGTTTGTGCCACTGCTGGGTTTTGATCCTGATGGAAACCGCTTGGGTATGGGCGGTGGATATTACGATGCAACGCTGTCTTTTCTCCGCTTGCGGCAGATTTGGCATAAACCCCTGCTGGTGGGTGCCGCCTATGACTGCCAAAAAGTCGAGCGACTTCCGGCGGACAGTTGGGATCGCCCGCTTAATTGGGCGCTGACTGACAAGTCTGTGTATCGCTGCCCTCATCGCAGCTGATTGCCGCGCCTCCTGCTGATTTTTCCGTATCTCCCGGTAGTAAAAAATTATGCCGTTTGGGAACCAAGCCCGAATTCCCCTGTCTACGCATGACCAAGTCATGACGCTTATCTAGTAGAAATATCCGTTAAGAATCATGAATATTCATATTGCATTTATTTGCTTTTAGAATAAAATATCTAAACCATGCCGGTCATTCCGGCTAAGGATTGATATCAGGCCGGGGCAAATGGGATTGCCTTGCACTGAGTGAGGAGAATGCTTTGAAAACGACGAAAAACATCTTGGCTGCGTTGCTGGTGACACCACTGCTTGCCAATGCGGAAATGCAGTCTATTGAAGATGCCGAGATGTCGGAGTTGGCAGGGCGCGATGGCTTGAGTGTCGCCATGGAGCTACGGGTGACTGGCTCTTGGGCGTACTTTCAGGAACGGGATGGCGAGACCAATAGTGTTTCCATGTCGAATTTTGCTCTGAATGGCGAAGGTGTGGCGCGTGACGGAGTTTCCCCTGGACTGATTTGGACGCAGATTGACGTTAAAACTGACTCAAATGGAACGCCTGTTCTTGCTGTGTATTTGCCCCAATTGACTTTTTCCCTTGGCGTGCAGGACTACGAAATGCGCCGTGGGATCGGTGTCGATGGCTCTGCTGCCAACGTCAGTCGTTTTGGTTCGGTGCATCTGAAGAATTTTGACATGTCCAAGTCCTATTTCGAGCTTTCGGGGCATAAGTGATGGAGCTGATTGTGATTGCAGCTATGCGTTGGAAGCGTTGCTGGGCAACGTTGTGCGTCGTCTCTGTGTTGTCAGCACATAGTGTTGCGTCAATGCAGGAAATGGGTGATGACGAGATTCAGAGTGTTGTCGGCCAGGATGGGTTGTCAATTGTTCTGAGTAGTAATTTCGGCTATCGCTGGACTGATATTCCGTCTCCGGATGGTGGGGTTACACCATCCCAAGCCAATGGTTTTCGCTTCATTGCTCCGCGTCGACCTATGTACGACACAAATCAGATGACTGAGTTTGACAAGGAATATCTGGAAATTTCCGATTATTCCCTGAGTACCAGCGATTACGCGCCGATTACCGATCCGATGAAGCTGGATCTGGTGACCTTAGCGGATGGCAAGGCGGCGATACAATTCAGTCTTGCGCAAAATGCCAGTGGTTTGGGTAAGAAAAGTATTGGTTTTACGTTGAGCAGTTACGCCCGCGTTTTGGTCGACGGCAATAATTCCCCTGCGAGCTGGCAGGCACCTGAAAAATGGACCATCGGCCGTATCGAGATGAATGACATTGTGCAGAAAGGTACCAAGTATCTTCTGACGCCAATGAATGATGGTTTTGGTTTTTCTTTCCAGACAGAGATGAATATTGGCAGTGTGGGACTCTATTCGCAGTATTCCCGCGATTCTGCTACCGGCCTGTATTCCTTGCCGGATGACGAATGGATCAAGGCAACAAATGTCGCGATCTGTGGATCACTGAGCGCAAGTGATACCTGTACGCCGGGAACCAAGTTTGTCTTTGGCGATCCGGTTGCGGGGCCGATGGTGCTGAAAGCTGAAAACGTCGCTGGCAGCCCTGCGATCACTTTGACTATGGGGAATGTTAATGTCCAGGCCCATGAAGGTGATACACCTCTGGCGCGTGGCTCTGTCGTAATTGATTCGCTACAGGCAAAATCGGGCACCTCTCTGGCGCCAAATCGTTGTGCGGGTGGTATGTGTGATTTTGGCAAGCAAGTCATCGGAGATATGAAAATCTACTCGATGCGAGTGCGCTTCACTGATCTAAATCGCTAATGGAGCTGTAATGAAACATATTCTCGCTACATTGGCCACCGTTTTGGCCTGTTCGGCGCAAGCACAGATTTATGAGCTGGATGAACAAGACCTCTCGCAGGTGATTGGTCGTGACGGTTTGTCGATTAAGGCGCACATGGTTTTTGGTGGCTCCTCGACGGGTACCGGTGTCAGCGAGGTCAAGCCCAACTCGATCTATTTGGGCTTTGGTGAATATACCGGTTCTGCCGCGTATATCGCTCTGGAGCATTTGCAGGGGTATATCCATTTTGATACGCCTTTGTTGATTGATGTGGTTGATTATGGCGTAGGTGGTACGGGATTGCCGGCAGCCGTACAGTTTACAATGCCCTCATCTATTACCATGGCAGTAGGGATCGATAGCATTTCGGCGCAATCGGCGTTGACAGTAGAGAAGCAGCAGATCAACGTAGTTGACCATACATCCGGTGCGGTATTGCGCCAGGAAGTGGTGAATATGCGTGATCTGGGTGGGATCAGTCTGGTGGGGCGGATGCAATTTACTCCCGGCTCCGCAGTGCAGATTTTTGGCCACAAATAAGCCAGTCAATTTCGCGTAATGACTGTCCAAGCCGGAACTAAAACCGGCGATAAAAGACAAACACCTGCAATGGTGTAACAGCAGTCTAATTTCAGAGGTGGAATGTGAATTGCTACGTATCGCGTCAGTTTTGGCGTGTCTCAGCGAGTGCCTTGCTACTCGCATCAATGGGTGTTCACGCAGAATTGCGTGACATCAGTGACGATGGCATGTCCGAGTTGTGGGGGCAGGCCATGTTCGAAATGACCAACACCACCATCACACCGTCTCCTGCGTTGGGTGTTACTGCTCCGATTGGGGATAATGGCGAGGTAACCGGTACACTTGCCTTCTCGAAAATCACTGTTGGCGCTGAGATAGAACTGGATGCCGAAGTCGGCAAGTTGCGCTTGGGTGCTTACACCAAGGCGACCAATGATAATAATGGTGCCGACATCAATGCGGATAATGTGATCTTTACCGGGTACATGAATAACGGCGTGTATACGCCGTTTAAGGTAAAAAATCCTTACCTTGAGTTTGCCATGACTAACCCGACTGATTCGAGTAAGCGGGAAATTCTTGGTTTTCGTTTTGGTTTTGAGCAGGTGGATGGCATTGTCGGTGCTGCCTTGGCCAATCTGAGTGGCAGGGTGATGCTGACGTCGAAAACGGTTAAAACTGCAGCAGGTGATCAGCAGTTATTGATTAATGATAACTCCGCGCGATCTGATGGTACTGCGTACTTGGTGCCTGTTGTCGATGGTGTGGCGCAAGCCCCTAGTACTGTTATTGGCGGGGCCTATAAGGAAATCGAGGCGGTTTGCCTGGGGCGGGCTGCGGATGAATCCAGTATTTGTGGCGCAGGTTCTGGTTCAGCCACTAAAGATTTCTGGATTTCCGTCAATAAGGTAAATAATCTTTATTATCCAAAGTCATCTGCTGACGTGACCGATTATTCGCCTGCACAGAAAGGGGTGTGGATGAATCTGACGGAGAGCGGATAAACGCCCTTTGACGGCCATTTTGCGTAATCAAACATCCGCTTTTGATCCCGCTTTCAAGGTACCGGGAATCTGTCTGTGCGCCGATGGTAGGGCGAGTCTTCTTGTAAAGAAAAAACCGGCAATTGCCGGTTTTTTGGTACCGCGATTGATCTGGTCTTTTTGCAGTTGCGTAATATAGCGCTGTAACAGGTTTTGCTGTGCGGGGGACAGGTCGTGAAACTGGCAGCCGATGTAAGTGACATTGTTGCCGTTACGCTGGCGCTCGCTACGCTGGTTACGGATTTCAGAGTAAAGCGTAGCGGGCCAAACTGCAGTAGCTCCAGTTGGCAGTCCATGAGTCGCTGCATCAGCTGAAAATCCGTCCCTCGGTGTGGCTGAGGTCAGGCACAGGCCGCCCAGGCTGATATCGTGCAGCGGGAATTCGAGTTTACCTGCGGATGGTCACCGATACGACACTTGAGCGGATTGACGATCGGTGTCTTGATGCGGAAGTATTGTAAGCGTCCAGCAAACCCACCCGACTCCCGAATTCTCAGGTAAGCGCAGCCTCAGCCCGCCACCGATGCGGCAGCAGTTCGCCAATGCGGCTGGCGCGATGGGTCGGTAGACGCGTCAGCACATCTTTCAGGTAAACGTGCGGATCGTGGCCATTGAGTTTGGCGCTCTGGATCAGGCTCATGATGGCGGCGGCGCGTTGGCCGGCGCGTTTGCTGCCGGCGAACAGCCAGTTCTTGCGCCCAAGCGCAATCGGCCGGATCTGGTTTTCGATCCAGTTGTTGTCGATGGGGATCTGTCCGTCGGACAGATAGCGCGTCAGCGCGGCCCAGCGTTTCAGGCTGTAGTCGATAGCTTTGGCGCTGGCGCTGCCGTTCGGAACCTTTTGCCGCTGTTGCATCAGCCAGGCGTGCAGTTGATCGGCAATCGGTTTGGCCCGGGTTTGCCGTGAGTGTTGTCGTTCTTCCGGGGTTAATCCGGCAACGTCACGTTCGATCTGGTACAGCTGGCCAAAGTAGTCCAGTGCTTCAGCGGCAATCAGGCTCTGGTTCTGGGTGTGCAGGTCGAAGAATTTACGCCGGGCATGCGCCAGGCAGCCGGCTTCGGTGATGCCGTGGCCGAACAGGGCTTTGTAACCGGCATAATCATCACACACCAGCGTCCCGCGCCAGTCACCGAGGAAGTCGCGGGCATGGCTGCCGGCACGACTGTCGGCAAAGTCGTAAATCACCGCTTGGACCGGATGGTGGGTGCCGATGCTGTAAGCCCAGAGGTAGGCGCGGTCGGTTTTGCCGGAGCCGGGGTTGAGTAGCGCGACCGGCGTTTCGTCTGCGTGTAAAACAGCGTGAGTCAGCATCTCGGTCTTTAGCGCATCCACCAGCGGCTGCAGTGCTACACCACATTGCCCCACCCATTGCGCCAGCGTCGCACGCGGAATGGCAAAGCCAGCACGGTCGAAGATGCGTTCCTGCCGGTACAAGGGTAAGTGATCGAGGTATTTGCCGATCAGCACTTGTGTCCGAAGAATAGTCTGGTGGGGCGGATGCAATTTACTCCCGGCTCCGCAGTGCAGATTTTTGGTCACAAATAAGCCAGTCAATTTCGCGTAATGACTGTCCAAGCCGGAACTAAAACCGGTGATAAAAGACAAATACCTGCAATGGTGTAACAGCAGTCTAATTTCAGAGGTGGAATGTGAATTGCTACGTATCGCGTCAGTTTTGGCGTGTCTCAGCGAGTGCTCTGCTACTCGTATCTATGGGTGTTCGCGCAGAATTGCGTGACATCAGTGACGATGGCATGTCCGAGTTGTGGGGGCAGGCCATGTTCGAAATGACCAACACCACCATCACACCTTCTCCTGCGTTGGGTGTTACTGCTCCGATTGGGGATAATGGCGAGGTAACCGGTACACTTGCCTTCTCGAAAATCACTGTTGGCGCCGAGATAGAACTGGATGCCGAAGTCGGCAAGTTGCGCTTGGGTACTTACACCAAGGCGACCAATGATAATAATGGTGCCGACATCAATGCGGATAATGTGATCTTTACCGGTTACATGAATAACGGCGTGTATACGCCGTTCAAGGTAAAAAATCCTTATCTCGAGTTCGCTATGACTAACCCGACTGATTCGAGCAAGCGGGAAGTCCTTGGTTTCCGTTTTGGCTTTGAGCAGGTGGATGGCATTGTCGGTGCTGCCTTGGCGAATCTGAGTGGTCGGGTGATGCTTACGTCGAAAACGGTAACAACTGCCGCGGGTGATCAGCAGTTGTTGATTAACGATAACTCTGCAAGATCCGATGGTACTGCATACTTGGTGCCTGTTGTTGGTGGTGTGGCGCAGGCCCCTGGTGCTGCTATTGGCGGTGCTTATAAGGAAATCGAGGCGGTTTGCCTGGGGCGGGCTGCGGATGAATCCAGTATTTGTGGTGCAGGTTCTGGTTCAGCCACTAAAGATTTCTGGATTTCCGTCAATAAGGTAAACAATCTTTATTATCCAAAGTCATCGGCCGACGTGACCGATTATTCGCCTGCACAGAAAGGGGTGTGGATGAATTTGACGGATAATGCCCGTGTCTACTTTTTGCGTAATAACACATCTGCCTTTGATCCCGCTTTCAAGAATACCGGAAATCTATCTGTGCGCCGGTGGTAGGCTGGATCTTCCTGTAAAGAAAAAACCGGCAATTGCCGGTTTTTTTAATTGCCGCGATTGAGCTGGTCTTTTTGCAGTTGCGTAATATAGCGCTGTAACAGGTTTTGCTGTGCGGGGGACAGGTCGTGAAACTGGCAGCCGATGTAAGTGACATTGTTGCCGTTACGCTGGCGGTCGCTACGCTGGTTACGGATTTCCAGAGTAAAGCGTAGCGGGCCAAACTGCGGTAGCTCCAGTTGGCAGTCCATGAGTCGCTGCATCAGCTGAAAATCGTCCCTCGGTGTGGCTGAGGTCAGGCACAGGCCGCCCAGGCTGATGTCGTGCAGCGGGAATTCGAGTTTGCCTGCAGGATGGTCACCGATACGACACTTGAGTGGATTGACGATCGGTGTCTTGATGCGGAAGTATTCGCGTCGCTGCAGCTTGATCAGGCTGCTTGGCAGGCTGGCTTGTAGTGCGCCAAGCTGATTGTGTTTTACCTCGCGCAGCTTGCCGCAGACAAATTGATATTTGATGCCTTCCGGCGTCGCAACGCAGACATTTCGCTCCGAAGTCAGTAGTTTGCGATTTATCTCTGGGCTCCCGGATTGATCAATGGTGAATGTGTGTCCTTTGACGTCGACATCCACAATCGTGCTGAGCGTGAATTGTGCTCCGTGATCAAAATAGATGGCGACCAGATCATGTTTGTTCATGAGTTGGCGCAGGGCGTGTGCAATATCGAATGCTGATGTCAATTCAAATCTATGAATGTTGATATTGTCGTTGATCAGCTGGGGAGTAGAGGTGCTGGCGTGTTCGGTCATGGTAATGATTATAATCGACCGGTTAATAGAATTTCTTAAGCTAAATGGTCTTTGGCGCAGATTTTAAGTGAAAAAAACGCCCGGAAATTCCGGGCGTTTTTTATTGCGGCAACTTAGGCCAGGTAGTCGTAACCCGGCAGAGTCAGAAACTCGACAAAGTCATCACTGGTGGTCAGCTCGTCGAACATGCGCGATGCATCTTCGTATTGCTTGGTCCAGCGGTTGCCGTATTCGGCTTTCAGCTTGCTTACTTCGTCTGCCAGCAATTCGCGGAACAGTTCTTTGGTAACCTTGCGGCCATCGTCCAATACACCCTTCGGCGAACGAATCCACTGCCAGCACTGCGAGCGCGAAATCTCGGCGGTAGCCGCGTCTTCCATCAGGTTGTGGATCGGTACGCAGCCGTTGCCGGAGATCCATGCGCCCAGATACTGAACGCCAACGTTGATGTTCATGCGCAGGCCGGCTTCGGTGATCGGGTTTTCCGGCTGGAAGTTCAGCAGGTCAGAACCGACCACGTTGACGTCATCGCGCTGCTTGTCGATCTGGTTCGGACGATCGCCCAGTACTGCATCGAATGCTGCGCGTGCGGTTGCCACCAGGCCTGGGTGTGCAACCCAGCCACCGTCGTAGCCGTCGGTCGCATCGCGATCCTTGTCGGCACGGATGCCGGCCATGGCTTTTTCGTTGGCTACCGGATCGTTCTTGATCGGAATCAGTGCCGACATGCCGCCGATTGCCGGTGCATTGCGCTTGTGGCAGGTCTTCAGCAGCAACAGGGCGTAAGCACGCATGAACGGAACGGTCATGGTGATCAGGCCGCGGTTAGCCAGGCAGTAGTTCTTGTTGGTCTTGAACTTCTTGATGCAGCTGAAAATGTAGTCCCAGCGGCCAGCATTCAGGCCCGAGCTGTGCTCGCGCAGTTCGTAGAGGATCTCGTCCATCTCGTAAGCAGCGAGAATGGTTTCGATCAGTACGGTGCCTTTGATGGTGCCTTGGGCAATGCCCAGCTCGTTCTGTGCGAAGACGAAAATGTCGTTCCACAGACGGGCTTCCAGATGGCTTTCCATCTTCGGCAGGTAGTAATAAGTGCCGCGGCCGTTTGCAACCAGGTACTTGATGTTGTGGAAGAACGACAGGCCAAAGTCGAACATCGAACCGGAAACGATTTCGCCGTCGATCTTGACGTGTTTTTCCATCAGGTGCCAGCCGCGCGGACGCAGAATCAGTGTTGCGATTTCGTCGTTCAGCTTGTATTCCTTGCCTTCCGGCGAGGTGTAGGCGATCTGGCGACGGTAGGCGTCGAACACGTTGATCTGGCCTTCGATCTGGTTTTCCCAGGTCGGGCAGTTCGAGTCTTCGAAGTCGGCCATGAAGCTCTTCGCGCCGGAGTTCAGCGCGTTGATCATCATCTTGCGTTCTACCGGGCCGGTAATTTCGGTGCGACGATCCAGCAGGTCTTTCGGCAGCGCTGCAATTTTCCAGTCGCCTTCGCGAATGGCTTTAGTCTGCGGCAGGAAGTCCGGCAGTTGGCCAGCATCCAGCTCAGCCTGGCGTGCAACACGTGCGGCCATCAATTCTTTGCGGCGCGGTTCGAATTTGCGAACGATCTTGGCAACAAAATCCAGCGCTTCCGGCGTCAGGATTTGTGCATATTCCGGGGTGACTTTGCCCAGAACTTCAATACCAGCGGAGTAGGTCATGTTGAATCCCTAATTCCTAATTTGGAGGATTAATCTTGGCGGTGGCGGCTGTTGCTTGCCACGAATAAAAACGCCGCGCGGGAGCGTCGTTTGCACGAGTCCTGGCGCGGCGTTTTTGCCACTAAAAGCTTAGTGGAACTGCTCTTCTTCGGTCGAACCAGTCAGAGCGGTAACGCTCGACTTGCCACCCTGGATTACAGTGGTAACGTCGTCGAAGTAGCCAGTGCCCACTTCTTGCTGGTGCGATACGAAGGTGTAACCACGGTCGCGAGCTGCGAATTCCGGCTCTTGAACCTTTTCAACGTAAGCCGACATGCCGCGAGCAACGTAGTCTTGGGTCAGGTCGAACATGTTGTACCACATGTTGTGGATACCAGCCAGGGTGATGAACTGGTACTTGTAGCCCATTGCGCCCAGTTCGCGCTGGAATTTGGCGATGGTTGCATCGTCCAGGTTTTTCTTCCAGTTGAACGACGGCGAGCAGTTGTAAGCCAGCATTTTGCCCGGGTGTTTAGCGTGAACGGCTTCAGCGAATTTCTTCGCGAATTCCAGATCCGGAGTACCGGTTTCACACCATACCAGGTCAGCGTAGTCAGCGTAAGCGATAGCGCGGCTGATAGCTTGATCGATACCTTTGCGGGTTTTGTAGAAACCTTCAGCGGTACGTTCGCCAGTCAGGAACGGCTTGTCGTTTGCATCGTAGTCGCTGGTCAGCAGGTCAGCAGCTTCAGCATCGGTACGAGCGATAACCAGAGTCGGAACGCCGTAAACGTCAGCAGCCATACGTGCAGCGATCAGTTTCTGAACCGCTTCTTGAGTCGGAACCAGAACTTTACCGCCCATGTGACCACACTTCTTAACCGAAGCCAGTTGGTCTTCGAAGTGAACGCCACCCGCGCCAGCGCGGATCATGGCTTTCATCAGTTCGTATGCGTTCAGAACGCCACCGAAACCGGCTTCAGCGTCAGCAACGATCGGAGCGAAGTAGTCGATGTAACCCTTGTCGCCTTTTTCGATGCCTTTGGAGTGCTGGATTTCATCAGCACGGGTGAATGCATTGTTGATGCGCTCAACAACTTTCGGTACCGAGTCAACCGGGTACAGCGACTGGTCCGGGAACATTGCCGAGTATTCGTTGTTGTCAGCAGCAACTTGCCAGCCCGACAGGTAGATTGCCTGGATACCGGCTTTAACTTGTTGCATTGCTTGACCGCCAGTCAACGCGCCCAGGCAGTTGATGTACGGTTGAGTGTGCAGACGATCCCACAGCTTGGCAGCGGCGTTCTTCGCCAGAGTGTGTTCAACTTGAATCGAGCCACGCAGACGTTCTACGTCAGCAGCGGTGTAACCACGTTTGATACCTTTCCAACGCGGATTGGTGTCCCAGTCTTTTTGAATCTCGGCAATTCGTTGTTCACGAGTAGTCATTCGATATCCCCAAGTAGAGAATTAAGTGGTAGCCACTGGCAAAATTTCGCCAATTTCGTTCGATGCGCTGCTTGTGCAGTCTGCGGTGATCGGCCGCCTACAGCATCGCGGGATGTGCCAGAGATCGATTCTGGCTCGCTTGGTGTTGCCAGCGTGGTTGGGCTGGCGGGTAGAACTCAACTGCCTGTTTTTGCGGGGCGGTTTTGTACTTGACCTAAGCTTTGGTGGCGGGATTATAAAGATTTGTGTGCATTGCAGCAATAGTTTTGTCTTGCAAAATCAATGCGCTCGTCTGAATGTTTGCTCGAAGTTGGCAGGATTTTGAATATGGCTCTTGAATTGTCGTGTTTTGACCCAAATTACAGGCCCACTTGGGTAATCAACATCTGCTGTCTTAAAGAGGGTCAAGCATGAACACATCTGCTGAAAATCAGGGCGTACAACCAGAAAATCCGGAGCTGACCGGTGAGCAATCGCAGCCGCAGGTGGACTCCATGCCGAGCATGGAAGAGCTGTTGAAGCAGGCAGAGTTGCAGGCCGCCGAGCATCACGATGCCTGGCTGCGTGCCAAAGCCGAGGCCGACAATATTCGTCGACGTTCTGCTGAAGAAGTGCAGTCGGCTCAGAAATATGCGGTTACCAAATTTGCAACCGAGTTGCTTGCGGTGAAAGACAGTCTTGAAATGGCGCTGAAAGATACCAGTTCCATCGAGAGCATTCAGGCCGGGGTGGATTTGACTCTGAAACAACTGGTGAGCGCATTTGAAAAGTTCCAGTTGAGTGAAATCAACCCGGTGGGCGAGAAACTCGATCCACACAAACATCAGGCGATCAGCGTAGTGCCGGCAGATGCTGAGCCGAATACTGTGGTCAGTGTGATGCAAAAGGGTTATCAGCTGGCCGACCGGGTGATTCGTCCGGCGATGGTGGTGGTGGCCAAGGCCAAAGATTAATCAGGACAAATTGATTGGGGCTCTTGAAAAGCAAAAATCAGACCCCCACTTCCTGAGCAAGGTTATTTCAGATAATACGCCGGACCCGATAGGGGCCGGCCATTCTTGAGGGATTCAAAGATGGGCAAAATCATTGGTATCGATCTGGGCACCACCAACTCCTGCGTGGCAGTGATGGAAAACGGCCAGCCGAAAGTGATCGAAAACTCGGAAGGTACGCGTACCACTCCGTCGATCATTGCGTACCAGGAAGATGGCGAAGTGCTGGTGGGGGCACCGGCCAAGCGTCAGGCAGTAACCAATCCGAAAAACACCCTGTTTGCGGTAAAGCGTCTGATCGGCCGTCGTTTTGAAGAGAAGGAAGTGCAGAAGGATATCGACCTGATGCCTTACCAGATTCTCAAGGCCGACAACGGTGATGCCTGGGTTGGCGCACGCGACAAGAAACTGGCTCCGCCGCAGGTGTCGGCCGAAGTGCTGCGCAAAATGAAGAAAACCGCTGAAGACTATCTGGGTGAAGAAGTGACCGAGGCGGTGATCACCGTTCCGGCTTATTTCAACGATAGCCAGCGTCAGGCTACCAAAGATGCCGGTCGTATCGCCGGCCTGGAAGTGAAGCGCATCATCAACGAACCGACCGCTGCGGCTCTGGCATTCGGCATGGACAAGAAAGAAGGCGATCGCAAGATTGCTGTGTTCGACCTGGGTGGCGGTACTTTCGATATCTCGATCATCGAGATCGCCGAGCTGGATGGCGAACACCAGTTCGAAGTGCTGTCGACCAACGGCGACACCTTCCTTGGTGGTGAAGACTTTGACCAGCGTGTAATCGATTACCTGATCAGCGAGTTCAAGAAAGACAGCGGCATCGATCTGAAGAGCGATGTGCTGGCGCTGCAGCGTCTGAAAGAAGCGGCTGAGAAAGCCAAGATCGAACTGTCGTCGAGCCAGCAGACTGAAGTGAACCTGCCGTACATCACTGCTGATGCGACCGGTCCGAAACACATGGCAGTGAAAATCACTCGCGCCAAGTTCGAATCGCTGGTGGACGATCTGATTGAGCGCACCATTGAGCCGTGCCGCGTTGCCATCAAGGATGCCGGCGTCAAGGTTAGCGATATCGATGACGTGATTCTGGTTGGTGGCCAGACCCGTATGCCGAAAGTGCAGGACAAGGTTAAAGAGTTTTTCGGCAAAGAGCCGCGTCGTGACGTGAACCCGGATGAAGCCGTGGCCGTGGGCGCAGCAATTCAGGGTGGTGTGCTGAAGGGCGACGTGAAAGACGTGCTGCTGCTGGACGTGACCCCGCTGTCGCTGGGTATCGAAACCATGGGCGGCGTGATGACCAAGCTGATCCAGAAGAACACCACCGTGCCGACCAAGGCATCGCAAGTGTTCTCGACTGCCGATGACAACCAGACTGCGGTGACCATCCATGTGCTGCAGGGTGAGCGCGAAGTGGCACACGCCAACAAGTCGCTGGGCCAGTTCAACCTGTCGGATATTCCACCGGCACCGCGCGGCATGCCGCAGATCGAAGTGACCTTCGATATCGACGCCAACGGTATTCTGCACGTATCGGCGAAAGACAAGGCAACCGGTAAAGAGAACAAGATCACCATCAAGGCTAACTCGGGTCTGTCGGAAGAAGAGATCCAAAAAATGGTGCGTGATGCCGAGGCGCATGCCGATGAAGACAAGAAGCTGCATGAGCTGGTGCAGGCGCGCAATGGTTGCGACAACATGATTCACTCGGTGCAGAAATCGCTGAAGGAATACGGCGACAAGCTGTCGGACGAAGACAAGGCCAAGATCGAGGCTGCGTTGAAGGATGCTGAAGGTGTGGTGAAGTCCGACAACAAGGAAGAGATCGAAGCCAAGACTCAGGCACTGGCCGAGGCTGCGCACAAGCTGGCGGAGCAGATGTATGCCCAGCAGCAGCCGCAAGGTGACGCCGCGGCAGGCGCACAAGCCGATGCCGGCAAGGCTGATGGCGATGTGGTTGATGCTGAGTACGAAGAAGTGAAAAAGGGTTAATTCATCAGCGTGCTGATGTAATTGACCGGCCGGGCGGGATTGACAGTGTTCAATGCCGGCCCGGCCGTTTGATCTCTGGATTGTCACATTTGCAGAAGTGGCCACAACTATGGCAAAAAAAGATTTTTACGAAGTGCTTGGCGTCAATCGCGATGCCTCCGATGACGAGATCAAGAAGGCTTATCGCAAGCTGGCGATGAAATACCATCCGGACCGCAATCCGGACAATGCGCAGGCTGAGGAGAAGTTCAAGGAAGCGAAAGAAGCCTACGAGATTCTCTCTGACTCGCAAAAACGCGCAGCCTACGATCAGTTTGGCCATGCCGGGGTTGACCCGCAAGCAGGTGGCGGTGGCTTCCATGGCGGTGCCGGTGGCTTTGGTGGCTTTGCCGATGCGTTTGGCGATATCTTCGGCGATATCTTTGGTGGCGGCGGCCGTGGTGGACGTTCCAACGTCTATCGCGGTGCTGATTTGCGTTACAACCTGGAAATCACGCTGGAAGAGGCTGCACACGGTTGCGAGAAGCAGATCCGCATTCCGACCATGGATGAGTGCGATACCTGCCACGGCACCGGTGCCAAGCCCGGTACCAGCGCCAAGACCTGTTCCACCTGTGGTGGCCATGGTCAAGTGCGGATGCAGCAGGGGTTCTTCTCGATTCAGCAGACTTGTCCGAGCTGTCATGGCACAGGTAAGGTCATTCCGGACCCATGCCGTAGCTGTCATGGCGTGGGCCGTATCAAATCGCACAAGACCTTGTCGGTGAAAATTCCGGCGGGTATCGACGAAGGGGATCGTATCCGTCTTTCCAATGAAGGCGAGGCGGGTCAAAACGGCGGGCCTTCCGGCGATTTGTATATCCAGGTGCACATCAAACAGCACTCGGTGTTTGCTCGTGAGGGCAATGATCTGCTGTGCGAAATGCCGATCAGCTTTGCCACTGCTGCACTGGGTGGTGAAATCGAGATTCCGACGCTGGATGGTGCGGCGAAGATCAAGATTCCGGAAGAAACCCAGTCGGGCAAGGTGTTCCGCCTGCGCGGCAAGGGTATTCGCGGTGTTCGCAGCCATGTGCAGGGCGATTTGCTGTGTCGCGTGATGGTGGAAACCCCCGTCAGCCTTACTGCTCGTCAAAAAGAGCTGTTGCGCGAGTTCGAGGAAATTACCCAGGGGGATTTTGAAAATCAGAACCCCAAGGCTAAATCCTGGATGGATCGCGTCAAAGCATTCTTCGACTGAGTTGCAACATTGATGCGGGTAAAAAGGGCTCCCACGGGAGCCCTTTTTGATTGATGCCAAGCGTAGATTCAGTCCTTGATCAGTGCATCCCAGGCACTCATTTGATCGCGGATGGCCGGAATTTCCTCGGCAATCCGGTCGAGATTCAATGTCAGCTTGTCGGTGATGCCAAGCGGAATGCTGCCCATGATCTCTTCTGGAGATTTGCCCAGCTCCAGGCCGTTGATGACGTGTTCGGCCAAGTGAATCAAACCTGCCAGCGGGATGAAGGGTTCCGATTCCAGTGGTTTGTGATGATGCTTGATTGCCTGCTGGATGTTCTCCGGAAAATTCCAGCGCCGCGCCAGCTCGGCGCCAACGTCTGAGTGACTGAAGCCGAAGGTGTTCATTTCGCTGGCGGAGCGGCTGGCGCCGTTGGCAACCAGTTTGTCGATGGCCGAGGCATCGGCAGGCGCTGCCAGATGAATCAGCAATTGGCCGATACTGTGCAGCAGGCCGGCGGTAAAGCCGATTTCCGGATTCTGCTTGGCCATTTTTGCCAGCCATTTGGTGGTGTTGGCAACATTGAGGTTGTAGCGCCAGTAATGGGCCTTGTCGAAGGCCGGAATCGGAATCGCCATGCCGGAAATGCCGGAGGTGATTACCAGGGTGCGCAGCTTGTCGAAACCCATGACGATGACTGCATCTTCCACCGAGGCAATCTGGCGTGGCGAGCCAAAGTGGGCGGTGTTGGCCAGGCGCAGCACTTTGGCGGCAATCACCTGATCCTTGCTGACCTTGTTTGCCAAGCTGCTGACATCGATGTCCTCCTTGTCGAAGCTGGCAATCAATTCCTGCACGACGCTGGGGATGGTGGGCAACTGGCTGACCTTGTCGAAAACAGCCTCCAGCTTCATTGTTGTCTCCTTTATGTTGCAATTCTCGTGGCTGTCGTTTTGCTGCCGGCAGGGCTCTGGCCGTTCCGCGTCTGTGCCGCTGTCCTGGCTGGCGGGGGCTGGCTCTGCATGCGGCTGCCTCCGGCAGGCGATTTTCATCATAGGACAGCTTTGCGTGCTACGCAGCGATTTGCAGCACAGGCGCTGATACACGATAGTTTTGGAGTATCATCCCCACATTTTCCCCAGCCGTCGTCGCAGGAGCGAAACCGATATGAATCAAGTGGTCATTAGTGGCACAGGCCTGTTTACCCCGGCGCTGTCGATCAGCAATGATGAGCTGGTTGCCGCTTTCAACGCCTATGTGGCGCAATATAACCAGGACAATGCAGCCGCTATCGAGCGTGGCGAGCTGGCTGCATTGGCTGAATCCAGCAGCGAATTCATTGAAAAAGCCTCAGGCATCAAGCGCCGCTACGTGATCGACAAGGCCGGTATTCTCGATCCGAAACGCATGGCGCCGTTCATCCCTGAGCGTAGTAATGACGAGTTGTCGGTTCAGGCAGAGATGGCCGTGGCGGCTGCGCGCGAGGCAATGGCCAATGCCGGCAAGACTGCCGCCGACATCGATGCGGTGATTGTTGCCTGTTCCAATATGCAGCGTCCGTATCCGGCGATGGCGATTGAAATCCAGAGTGCGCTCGGTATCAATGGTTTCGGTTTTGATATGAATGTGGCTTGTTCTTCGGCTACGTTTGGCATTGAGCAGGCAGCCAATGCGGTCAAGGCGGGTACTGCACGTTGCGTGTTGATGGTCAATCCGGAGATCTGTTCCGGCCATCTGGAATTCCGCGACCGTGATTGCCATTTCATTTTTGGTGATGTGTGCACTGCGGTGATTGTCGAAAAGGCAGAAACCGCGACTTCCGTTCATCGTTACGAGATTGTCGGTACCAGGCTGGCAACGGTGTTTTCCAACAACATCCGCAACAATTTTGGTTTCCTGAATCGTTGTGATGAATCCGGTATCGGTGCCCGCGACAAGCTATTTGTGCAGGAAGGGCGCAAGGTGTTCAAGGAGGTGGTGCCGATGGTTGCCGAGCACATCACCACGCATTTGCAGCAAAATCAGGTTCAGGCGGCTGATGTGCAGCGTTTCTGGCTGCATCAGGCCAATCTGAGCATGAATCTGCTGATTTCCAAACGCGTGCTGGGGCGCGATGCAGATACCGTTGAATCGCCGGTGATCCTCGATGAATATGCCAATACCAGTTCGGCCGGCTCCATTATCGCGTTCCACAAATACAACCAGGATCTGGCCAGTGGCGCGATGGGTGTGATTTGTTCTTTTGGCGCCGGCTATTCGGTCGGTAGCGTCATCCTGCGCAAGCTTTAAGCTATGCCCCCGTGCCGGCAGGCTGTGGCAACGTCGTTGCCGCGGCTGGCTGGTATGCCTGCCCGGAGTATTGATGTTGATCCTGCTGCGTCGCCTGCATCCGATTCTGGTGTTGCTGGTGGCGTGTTGCCTGAATCTGGCGCAGGCCGCCAGCTATACGATTCAGATCAATGTTGATGAAGCTTATCAGCCGCTGTTATCACATCTCGATCTGTATAAATGGCAGGACAATAGCGATATCAACATCGACCAGGTGCAGCGGCTGTTCCGCGCTGCGCCGGCGCAGATTCGCTCCTTGATGGCGACCGAAGGTTTCCTGGAGGTGCAGATTCTGGCAACGCTCGACGAAAAGAACGGCCTGCCGCTGTTGCGCTATGACATCGATCCCGGCCCGCCAGTACTGGTCGAATCATTGCAACTGACATTGAGCGGCCCGCTCAGCAAACAGGCGGATGTTGAGCAATGGCGTGAAAAAATTCTGGCGCAAATCAGCCTCAAGCCGGAAACGCGTTTCCGCCAGGACGATTGGGATAGCAGCAAGAAACAAAGCCTGGCATTGCTGTTGGCCGATAGTTATCCGCTGGCATCGCTGGTGACGAGCGAGGCGCTGCTGGATGCAGACAGTCACACCGCCCGCCTGCAGCTAGAGGTGGACAGCGGGCCGCTGGTGACGCTGGGGCCGATTCAAGTGGAAGGCCTGCAACGTGTGCCAGAGCAGGTCGTCAAACGGCTGACCCGCATCGAGCCCGGCGTGCCATATCGGCGCTCCAGCTTGCTCGATTTTCAGTCGGCGCTGCAGGGGACACCTTATTTTTCCTCGGTAATTGTCGATGTCGAGCCCACGCTTGAGCAGCCGTTGATGACACCGGTGCTGGTCAAGGTCAAGGAGGCGCAGCGGCAGCGCGTGGGTTTTGGTGTGGGTTACAACACCAATACCGGGGCGCGGGTGGAGGTGAACTACCAGCACGCAAATGTCGCCGATCATGGCTGGATCTTTAACGCCAATACCAGTCTGGAAACGCGCCGGCAGTTTGCCGAAGCCAAGCTGGCCACGCCGCTGACTGCCAAGGGCTATGTCGAGAGTGTGTTCGCGAACAATGAAAGCACTCAGGTGCAGAACGTCGATTCACAAATCTACAAGATTGGTATCGGTCGCGAACGTGATGTCGGTAACATCAAGACACTGCTGGCGCTAACCTATGAACGCGAATCGTCGCGGGTGGGGGAGGATACCGATACGGCCCATTTGCAGGCGTTGGTGCTGGGGTATAACTGGAACCGCCGCGATCTGGATAATCCGATCTTGCCGACGCGTGGCAATGTGGTTTCGCTACGTATTGCGGGTGCCGCGCACAAGATCATGTCGGATACTTCTTTTGTTCACGCTTTCGGCCGCTTGTCGCTGTATACCCCGATGCCGTGGCGTTCCGGCTATTTGATGCTGCGTGGTGATGTTGGTCAGGTGTTTGCCGAGCAGATCGAGCTGGTGCCTTCCGACTGGCTATTCCGTATCGGTGGCGTGAATTCGGTGCGCGGCTACGATTATCAGTCGATTGGTGTGCCGCAGAATGGCGCCGTGGTCGGCGGTGCGGTAACCGCGTCCAGCACTATCGAATATCAGCATGATTTTGCTGCCAGCTGGCGTTGGGCGGTATTTGCCGATGCCGGTGATGCAACCAACTCCTGGAGCAACTTCACGCTGCATCGTGGTTATGGTGCCGGCGTGCGCTGGCTGAGCCCGGTGGGCTCGATTGCCGCTGATCTGGCCTTTGGCGAGCCCGCGCAGCAGTGGCGCATGAGTGTGTCGATTGGCCTGGCTTTCTGATGACTGTCGCTAATCCTCAAACGCCTCCTCTCGTGGTTCGCAAGCGCACCCGTTTGTGGTTGCTGGGCTGGCTGCTGACGTTGTTGTTGCTGGTCAGTGCGGTTGCTGCGTTGCAAACACGTGCCGGCATTGATGCGACATTGCGGATGCTGATTGCCCTCAGTGGCGGCAGTGTGCAGCTGGGTGGTTGGCAGGGGCAATGGCTCAACGATTTGACGCTGACGGATTTGCGTGTGCAGGCAGGTAGCACGCTGCTGCGGGTTGATCGACTGCACTTGCGCTGGTCGGCTGCCGAGCTGTTGCAGCGTCGTCTGCATATCCAATCGTTGCAGCTTGGGGTGTTGCGAATTACCAGCGCCAGTAGTGATGAGCCGCTGACACTGCCGCAAAGTCTGAACCTGCCGCTACAAATACGGCTTGATCACCTTGCTGTGGATCGCCTCTGGCTTTTGCCGCAGGCGCTGGAGTTCAATGCGATTGCCGGCCAGTTGCAGTTTTCCGACGGCCGTTACCAGCTGGCCCTGAATCAGCTGCATTCACCTTGGGGGATTGCAGCTGCCACCGCGGAACTAAAAGCCCGTCCGCCCTACGCGCTGAATGCCAATATCAAGGCTGATCTTGGGCTGCAGGGGTGGGCGTTGCAGGCCAATTTGCGGGCATTTGGTTCTTTGGCTGACATTCAGCTCAATCTGCAGGGGAAAACGGGAGCGGTGACGTTGGCCGGTGATGCATTGCTACATCCCTTTGCCAATGACCCTGTGCGGATGCTGCCACGCGCTCGTTTGCGCGCCAGTGGAGTTGACCTCGCCGCGTGGCAGAGCGGGGCGCCGCAAACGGATTTACTGGCGCAACTGGATGTGTCGCCGATGGCGGATCAGCTGTCGCTGGCGTTGACCCTGGATAACCGTTTGCCTGGTGCTTGGGACAAGGGGCGTTTGCCCTTGTTGCACGCGGTTGGCGAGGCTTATCTCACCCGTGAACAGTTGCGTTTACAGCAGCTGGAGCTGCAGCTGCCGGTGGGGCGTCTGGCTATGCATGGTAGCGTGAGTCGGCAAGCGCTGGACCTGCAAACCGATATCCGTGATGTCAACCTCGTCAATCTTTACAGCGCGCTGCTTCCGACACGACTGTCGGGGAGTGTGCTACTGAGTGGTTCGCCGGAGCGGCCGAAATTGCGCTTGGCGGTGCAAGATCCAAGGTTGGCTGCCAGTGGCGAGCTTCAGCTGTTGCCGCTGAAGCAGGGCCGGCAATTGCGTCTGAAGCAATTACAGCTGGCTGCCGGGACCGCTCGCGCAGAACTGAACGGCTCGCTGGATCTGGCGCCGCGCCGCGCCGCGCAACTGAGCATGCATTTGCAGCATTTCAACCCGGCGGCATTTGGTGCGTTTCCCGTCGGCGACCTGAATGGGCAGGTTGATTTGACCGGCCTGCTGAGTGAACGCCCGGATCTGCTACTGAAATTGGCGTTTGATCACAGTCGCCTGAAAGAGCAAGCGGTTCAGGCGAGTGGTCAGTTGCGTCTGGTGGGCGAGTCCGTGTCGCAAACCGATCTGCGCCTGGCATTGGGGGCGGCACATCTGAACGTGCTTGGTGCGCTTGGGCGTCCCGGCGATCAATTGCAGTTGCAGCTTGAGGTGCCTGATTTTTCACGGGTCATGGCTGATTGGCGTGGGCGGGCGAGTGCATCTGTGATGTTGTCCGGCGAGCTGCGTCGGCCACTGGTGGATGGCTCGTTGCAGATACAGCAGCTGCACGGACCTGAGCAGTTGCATGCCGAGCTGTTGCAGCTAAAGGTGAATTTGCCGCGTATCAAAGAGGCGCCAGCGCAAATTGAGCTGCAAGGACGCGATTTGGGGTGGGGCGATCTACGGGTGTTGCAGCTGAGCGGCAAGCTGAATGGCAGTCAGCTGCAGCATCAGCTGAGCGCCGATGTCAGCGCAGAATTCCAAGGGCAAAAGCAGCAGTTGTCATTGGCGGCAGCGGGGGCTTGGCAAGGTGGCGCTAACTGGCAGGGGCAACTTACCCTGTTGCGCAGTCATGGTTTGCTGGATGTGTTGCTGCGCGAGCCTGTTGCGTTGCAGCTGGCGCCCAAACAGGTGCGTCTCGGCCCGGCGGAGCTGCAGCTGGCGGGTGGTGTGCTTAAATTGCAGCAGACCGATTGGAGTCCTCAGGGCGCAGTGCTGCAAGGTAGCCTGGCCGAGGTTCAGCTGGCGCATCTATTGCAGGCCAGTGGTGCGAGCTTGCCGCTGCAAACCGACTTGCGGCTCTCCGGGGATTGGCAGCTGGAACAGGCAGATGGCTGGCATGGTAGGGCACGTTTGTATCGAAGCAGCGGCGATGTGCTGCTGGAGCGGGGCGATGGCTCTACGCTTGCTTTGGCGCTGCGGCAGCTGGAGCTGAATCTGCAAGCCCAGGCCGGCAAGTTCAATCTCGATGGGCAACTGGTGAGCCGTGACTTCGGCAAGGCCAGCGCTCAGCTACAGTGGTGGCCGGGTAGTGGCGATGCCGCCCGTCCACTGGCTTTGGCCGTGCTGTTCGACGTGCCGTCGCTGACATGGCTGGGGCCAATGCTTGGGCCACAGTTGTCGGTGGCTGGAATGATGAACGGCCGGGTCGCTGCCGATGGCGTGCTGGGGCATTTACGCTGGTCGGGCGAGATGCGTGCCGAACAATTGCAGCTGAATAACCCAGATTGGGGTATGAACTACAAAGACGGCGTGTTGTCGGCAACGCTCGATAGCAGTGGTATTCAGATCGACAAGATGCAGATACGTGGTGGTGATGGTCTGCTGAGTGCGAGGGGGCAGCTGAGTTTTCTGCAGGATGTGGCGGCCGGGCAGCTCAAGCTGACAACTGATCAATTTGTGGCAATGAATCGTCCCGACATGCAGCTGACTTTGTCTGGTGATGCCACTGCCAGGCTGGCCGAAGGCAAGCTGGATGTCAGCGGCAAGCTGCGTGCGGATCGCGGCTTTTTCCGCTTTAGCGGAGGTGGGGTGCCAACCTTGTCCGACGACGTGGTGATTGTTGGCCGGCAACATAGGAAAAATGGCCATCAGCAAAAACTGCCGTTATCGCTGGTGCTGGATCTTGATCTGGGTAAACGGCTGCGTTTTGAGGGGTGGGGTATTCGTACGGGCCTGACGGGCACCGCCCGAGTCAAATCGGTGCGTGGCCAACCGCTGAGTGTGGTCGGTACGGTGCGTTCGGATGAGGGGCGCTATACCGCTTATGGTCAGGATCTGAAAATCACCCGTGGCGCACTGGCGTTTCAGGGGCCGCTGGAGAACCCCGGCCTGGACGTCGTCGCAGTGCGCGAGAATCTGGCCGTCGAGCCGGGGATTCATCTCACAGGAACTTTGCAGTCGCCGCGTCTGACCTTGATTGCAGATACCGATATGTCGGAGCAGGAAAAACTGTCTTGGCTGATCCTTGGTCGCCCGCCGGCCGACGGTGGTCAACAGAAGGCCGACGCAGACATTCTGATCGCGGCTGCGACCGCGTTATTGTCGCGCGATCAGTCGACCAGCCTGCAGCAGCAAATCGCCGGGCGTTTTGGTGTGGATGAAATCGGGCTGCGTTCGCGGAGTACAACCAGTGTGTCTGAAGTGAATGGCGCTTCCAGCACCGCAACCCAACAGGTGGTGGCGATTGGCAAGCGCCTGTCCGATAAGGCATATCTGGTCTACGAGCAGGGCGTGGATGCCGCCAGTGCCGCAGTCAAGCTGACCTATACCATCTCGCGGCAATGGTCGGTGGTGGCCAAGGCCGGACAGGAGAGCCAGATCGATCTGTTCTGGAACATCTGGTTCGACTGAAGCAGGGTATTCTCTGCGGCGGCTTAATGGCCGCCCAACTCTCTCGCCATCACCTTGCGCATCGAGCGCATGCTCAGCCATACCGATCCGGCAATCAGCGGGATCGATAGTCCCATGACCAGTTCCGGGTTCAGATGAATGCCAACCGATTTCATGCTTTTCGCTGCGTAGCCGATCAGGCCGACCGTGTAGTAGGTAATCGCCGCAACCGACAGTCCTTCCACGGTTTCCTGCAGTCGTAGCTGGAGTTGCGAGCGTTTGTTCATCTGTTCCAGCAACTGCTGGTTTTGCTTCTCGCGGGTGATGTCGACGCGGGTGCGCAACAAGTCGGAAGCTCGGTCAATCCGCTCGGCCAGCATCTTCTGGCGCCGAGCAATCGAATCGCAGGTGTCCATTGCCGGCGTCAGGCGTCGTTCCATGAATTCGCGGAATGGCTGCATGCCGGGAATGCGTAATTCGCGCAGTTCATTGATGCGTCGCTCCACAATGGCGTAATACGCGTGGGCGGCGCTGAAGCGGTAGTCCGACGCCGAGATCGATGCCTCGATCTTGCTGGCCAGTTTGGTCAGACGATCCAGTAATATCGGCTCATCCTCCTGCGAGGCATGTGCCATCTGTCTGGTGATCTCGGTAAGCTCTCCGTCCGCTTCGGTCAGTTGTGGCGACAGATTTTTTGCCAGCGGCAGCGCCAGAAACGCCATCATGCGATAGGTGTCGATTTCGAACAATCGCTGCAGCATCCGTCCCGCCTGACGCGCTCCAAGCTGAATGTCACTGATCAGAAAGCGCGAGAATCCGTCGGCATGTACACGAAAATCAGTAAACACCGCACCTGCGCCATCGCCGATTTGTGCGCCAATCAAGTCGTTGCCGCGAAAAAATTCTGTGCCGATTTCCGCGATGTGGCCGGGTAGCAAGCGTTGTACTTCCAGCCCTGCGTGCGCCGCAGCCAGAATTTCTCCCGGAATCTGCTTCAGCCAGTCTTCAGGTACATGCAGTAATGCAGGCGTGGCAAAGGGGTCGCGAAACTCGCCATGACGAGTGAAGGTCAGGCTGGTGAATTCGGAATGACGCGCCCATTTGCAAAGGAATGCGCCGAAATCAGCCGCAAAATGATTGCTGCCGACGTGAGGTTGCCTTACGTCGTAGCGGCGGCATAGTTCACCTATCCATGCGAGGTCGTCCTTGTAGCTGACCGAGTGATTCAGGTATGCCAGATAAGATAGCCGGGCCGGGCTGCTGATCGATTCAAAAGGCCGGGCATGCGCCTCGTCGTTGAGAGAAATGCGTTGCGGATGGTTGGCGAAGTGCGGCATCTACGGTTTCCTGCTACTGATGCCATTAGTTCAACAGTTTGAAACCGGTCGGTCAACTCTTGCTTGTTGCTTTGCAGCATCGTCATCCGGCAAGTCGTGGGAAATGCCGTAAACTGTACATTGGTCGCAATCGACAAACTTAAGGGGCAGGTGCATGAGAAGAGCGGTCTACGCGGGGAGTTTTGACCCCGTTACCAATGGCCATTTGTGGATGATCGAGCAGGGCGTGAAATTGTTTGACGAGCTGATCGTGGCCATGGGCGAAAACCCCGACAAGCGTTATACGTTCGAATCCGATGAGCGCCTGCAGTTATTGCGTGAGGCAACTAGCCATTTGCCACACCTCAGGGTGGAATCGTTTGCCAATCAGTTCCTGGTCCGTTACGCCAAATCGGTCGGCGCCAACTACATCCTGCGCGGCGTGCGAACCGCCAGCGATTACGAATTTGAACGCACCATGCGTTATATCAATGGCGATCTGTTTGGCGATATTGAAACGGTGTTCCTGATGCCGCCGCGAGAAATTGCCGAGGTTAGCTCAACCATGGTCAAGGGTTTGGTTGGCCCTGAAGGCTGGCAAGATGTGGTGCGCAAGTATGTGCCCGAACCCGTGTATCAGCGCTTGTTGCAGCAGGGGGGCTGAAATGGCTGACATTTCCGCATTCTCCAATCGCTTGCGCAAAAACTATCGACATTGGTCAAAGTGGGCGCGGCGCAATGAAATAAGTTGTTATCGCCTCTACGACCGGGATGTACCGGAATATCCTTTTGTCATTGATTTGTACGGCGATCAGGTGCATCTGCAGGAGGTCGAGACCGGTTGGCAGATAGAGGATGATTTGTATCGTGCCTGGCTGGATTCGGTAGTGGCTGCCTGTGCCGAGGTGCTGCAATTGCCAGCGGCCGCTATTCATCTCAAGCAACGGCGACGGCAAAAGGGCCTCGATCAGTATGAAAAGACGGGCCAGGTCGGTGAGGACTTCGTGGTCGAAGAGGGGGGGCTGAAATTCAGCGTCAATCTCGACCAGTATCTGGATGTCGGCCTATTTCTGGATCACCGCAATACCCGCGCTATGGTGCGCCAGGAGGCAAAGGGCAAGCGCTTCCTCAATCTGTTTGCCTATACCGGCAGCTTCACGGTGTATGCGGCCCACGGCGGTGCCGCCAGTAGTGTGACGGTGGATATGTCCAACACCTATCAGGCGTGGACGCAGCGTAACTTGCAGCTGAACGGGCTGGCCGGCCCGCGGCATCAGCTGGTGAGGGCCGATGTGTTTCGCTATCTGGACGAGGCTGTCGCCGCTGGGCAGCAATTTGATCTGATCGTAATGGACCCGCCCACCTTCTCCAATTCTGCAAAAATGCAGGGGGTGCTGGATGTGCAGCGTGATCATGTCTGGTTGATCGATCAGTGTTTGAGTTTGTTGAGTGCCAACGGCGTTTTGTATTTCTCAAATAACCTGAGGTCCTTTGTTTTTGACGAACGTTTGCCGGATCGCTGCCAGGCCGTAGAAATTTCCAGCCGCAGTGTGCCTGAGGATTTTCGTAACAAGAAAATTCATCGTTGCTGGAAAATCAGTCGCTTATAACTTTTTTAAAATTATTTTTCATTTAGTGTTTGACAGGTCGAAGTGATTTGACCATAATGCGCCGCTCATTCAGGAGGGATTCCCGAGCGGTCAAAGGGATCAGACTGTAAATCTGACGGCTCTGCCTTCGAAGGTTCGAATCCTTCTCCCTCCACCAAAATTTAGTGTTGCTTGCGGTGTGAAGTTGTTATCCGTGAGGCAGGTGAGTGGTAATAGCTTGGCTCTGCGGGTGTAGCTCAATGGTAGAGCAGAAGCCTTCCAAGCTTACGACGAGGGTTCGATTCCCTTCACCCGCTCCACCATGATGGTCATGGCCCATGTAGCTCAGGGGTAGAGCACTCCCTTGGTAAGGGAGAGGTCACCAGTTCAAATCTGGTCATGGGCTCCATTCTATATCTGAATCGGAATCTGGCATTAAGGAACGAGCATGGCAAAAGAAAAGTTCGAACGTACGAAACCGCACGTAAACGTAGGCACGATTGGCCACGTTGACCATGGTAAAACTACCCTGACCGCAGCAATCACCACCATTCTGTCGAAGAAATTCGGTGGCGAAGCAAAAGGCTACGATCAGATTGATAGCGCCCCGGAAGAAAAGGCTCGTGGTATTACTATTAATACCGCACACGTAGAGTACGAAACTGAAACTCGTCACTACGCACACGTTGACTGCCCGGGTCACGCTGACTATGTGAAAAACATGATTACCGGTGCTGCGCAGATGGACGGCGCAATCCTGGTTTGTTCCGCTGCTGACGGCCCGATGCCGCAGACTCGCGAGCACATCCTGCTGGCGCGTCAGGTTGGTGTTCCGTACATCATCGTGTTCCTGAACAAGTGCGACATGGTGGATGACGAAGAGCTGCTGGAACTGGTTGAAATGGAAGTTCGCGAGCTGCTGTCGAAGTATGACTTCCCGGGTGACGATTTGCCGCTGATCAAGGGTTCCGCACTGAAAGCCCTGGAGGGTGACCAGAGCGACATCGGCGAACCAGCGATTTTCCGTCTGGCTGATGCCCTGGATACCTACATTCCGGAACCTGAGCGTGCTATCGACGGTGCATTCCTGATGCCGGTTGAAGACGTATTCTCGATCTCGGGTCGTGGTACTGTGGTAACCGGCCGTATCGAACGCGGTATCGTTAAAGTGGGTGAAGAGGTTGAAATCGTTGGTATCAAGCCGACCGTTAAAACCACTTGTACCGGCGTGGAAATGTTCCGCAAGCTGCTGGATCAAGGTCAGGCAGGCGACAACGTAGGTGTTCTGCTGCGTGGCGTGAAGCGTGAAGACGTAGAGCGTGGTCAGGTTCTGGCCAAGCCGGGTTCGATCACTCCGCACACCAAGTTCCAGTCAGAGGTGTACATTCTGTCTAAAGAAGAAGGTGGTCGTCATACTCCGTTCTTCAATGGCTATCGTCCGCAGTTCTACTTCCGTACCACTGACGTGACTGGTTCGATCGAACTGCCGGCAGGTACTGAAATGGTTATGCCTGGTGACAACGTTGCCATGACTGTAAGCCTGATCAGCCCGATCGCCATGGAGCAGGGTCTGCGTTTCGCGATTCGCGAAGGTGGCCGTACTGTTGGCGCCGGTGTGGTTGCGAAGGTTATTGAGTAATCTTCAAGTTCAAGGTGTGGCGTTGTAAGATGCTGCACCTTTCGTAGGCGAGTAGCTCAATTGGCAGAGTATCGGTCTCCAAAACCGAGGGTTGGGGGTTCGAGGCCCTCCTCGCCTGCCACATAATGCAGTGCCATCCGACTATGTCGGATGGCTTTGCACGTTTCGATTTGCCCTTGTTGGCGGGTTCAAAAAGAAAAAATGGAAGTTCAAGACAGAATTAAACTTGCTGCCTCGTTGCTGCTGGTTGTGCTCGGGGTTGCCGGTTTTTATTTGCTGGGCTCTGCGAGTCAGTTTGTTCGCGTGTTGTCGGTGATTGCGGGTGTTGCCTGTGGTGCGGGTTTGATGTTGACAACCGGCCAGGGTAAGTCTTTTGTTGAGTTCGCGCGTGATGCGTGGAATGAGGCTAAAAAAGTCGTTTGGCCAACTCGCAAAGAGACGATTCAGGTTACTGCTGTAGTGTTTGCCTTTGTATTGGTGTTGGCACTGTTCATGTGGTTGGTGGATAGCAGCTTGTCTTGGCTGTTTTATGAAGTTTTGCTTGGTCGGGGTAAGTAAATGGCAATGCGTTGGTACGTGGTACACGCTTATTCCGGCTTCGAAAAAAGCGTTCAACGTGCGCTGAAAGAGCGCATTGAGCGTGCGAGCATGCAGGATCTGTTTGGTCAGATTCTGGTGCCGGTCGAAGAGGTGATGGAAGTTCGTTCCGGTCGCAAGTCGATCGCTGAACGCAAGTTTTTCCCGGGTTACGTGCTGGTCGAAATGGAAATGACCGACGAATCCTGGCATTTGGTTAAAAGCACGCCGAAGGTAACTGGTTTTGTTGGTGGTGTGGGCATGAAGCCAACCCCGATCAGCAAAAAAGAAGTCGATGCCATTCTGCAGCAGATGCAAGAGGGCGTTGAGAAGCCGAAGCCGAAGGTATTGTTTGAAGTGGGTGAGTCGGTGCGCGTTACCGAAGGCCCGTTCAATGACTTTAACGGAGTCGTTGAGCACGTCGATTACGACAAGAACAAATTGCGCGTGTCGGTGGCCATTTTTGGCCGTGCTACACCGGTTGAACTGGATTTTGCCCAGGTCGAAAAGGCCTGAGTGTATTGTGATCGCCCCTGTGGCGATCGTTTGAAACGGGGAGCGGCTCTCAGGGCCGCGTTTGACCCATTTTTGGAGCTTTATCGTGGCTAAGAAAATTATCGGCTACATTAAACTGCAGGTTCCTGCAGGTAAAGCTAACCCATCGCCACCGATCGGTCCGGCGCTGGGTCAGCGTGGTCTGAACATTATGGAGTTCTGTAAAGCGTTTAACGCACAGACTCAAGGTATGGAGCCAGGTCTGCCAATTCCGGTGGTGATCACCGCTTTTGCTGACAAGAGCTTTACCTTCATCATGAAAACGCCTCCGGCAACCATCTTGATCAAGAAGGCTGCTGGCGTGCAAAAGGGTAGCCCGAAGCCGCATACCGATAAGGTTGGCAAGCTGACCCGTGCACAACTGGAAGAAATTGCAAAAACCAAACAGCCGGATCTGACCGCTGCTGATATGGATGCTGCCGTGCGTACCATCGCTGGTTCGGCTCGCAGTATGGGTATCGAAACGGAGGGCGTGTAAATGGCTAAGGTTTCCAAACGTCTGCAGGCCCTGAAGGCCAAGGTAGATCGCAACAAGCTGTACTCGCTGGACGAAGCACTGTCGCTGGTTAAAGAAACTGCCAGCGCCAAATTTGACGAGTCGATCGATATCGCTGTCAATCTGGGTGTTGATGCACGTAAATCGGATCAGGTTGTGCGTGGTTCGGTGGTATTGCCGCGCGGTACCGGTAAGTCGGTTCGTGTTGCTGTGTTCACTCAAGGTGCTAACGCTGAAGCTGCCAAGGCTGCCGGTGCAGATATCGTTGGTTTCGACGATCTGGCAGAGCAGATCAAGGGTGGCATGATGGACTTCGACGTGGTGATCGCCAGCCCGGACGCAATGCGTATCGTGGGTCAGTTGGGTCAGATCCTGGGTCCGCGTGGTTTGATGCCTAACCCGAAGGTT
>JAXMFR010000028.1:0-42526 GCA_046347685.1 Chitinivorax sp. | reverse complement strand
ATTTTTCGCGCACCATCATGATCAGGCCGGGGTCGGCCATGATCAGCGCATCCGGCTTCATTTCGATCACCGGTTCCATATCGGCCAGATAGGTCTTGACCTTGGCGTTGTGCGGCAGAATGTTGCTGGCAACAAAAAACAGCTTGTTGCGCGCGTGCGCTTCTTCAATGCCCTGGCGCAATTGCTCCAGCTTGAACTCATTGTTGCGCGCACGCAGGCTGTAACGCGGTTGGCCGGCATAAACGGCGTCGGCGCCATAGTCGTAGGCGGCGCGCATTTTCTCCAGATTGCCGGCAGGCAGCAATAGTTCAGGGGCTTTCAACATGGCAAGGCTCGTTTTTGTCGCAAATATGGCACGGAATTATACGCCTTAAGCGGGCCGGCTTCAGCGTTGCCGTGCCATCAACGGCCTTTTTCTCGCCGAAACGGGTCTCAGAGCCAATCCAGTGTCTTGGAAGTGGTTTACAATATGCCACCTGCAAATATCCGAATCGCGGCATGCGTCTGCGTTATCCCCGATCATTCATCCACCTCATCGTGCTGGGCTTCATTCTGGTCTGCCTGCCATTGGCGCTGGCGTTGTTTACCAGCGCCGTCTCGATGCAGAAACTGGCCGAGCAAAGCAAGCGTGCGGTGTATCAGTCCGTGCATTACGCCCGGGGCAGCCGCAATCTGGCTGAAGAGATGACCCGCATGGAGCGCCAGCTGCGGCAATATGCCGTACTAGGTGATGCGGAGCTGTTACTGGCTTACCAGAGTTCACATCAATCGATGCGCTCGGTATTGACGGAATTGCTGGCCGTGCCGCATGAACCCTCTCTGGCTGCGGCATTACGCGATTTCGCCAACCGTGAGCAGCAAATCTACGCCAAGCTGGCCAATCGGCACATCGAGCCGGATCAGGCCGATCAGATTGCCGATGAGCTGACCGGTTTGAGCCGCGCAGTGGATCGCTTGCTGGCCCATGGTGACACACTGACCGAGCGCGAAGTGGCCAACACCCAGCAAATGGCGGCACATGCGCGCGATGTGGTGATCCAGCAGTTGTGGCTGTTGCTGCCGGTGGGCTTGGCGGTGATCTGGGGGTTTGTGCTGATGACCTCACGACCCATCCGGCAGATCGAACAGGCAATTGAAACCATGGGGCAGGGCAATTTTGCCGCGCGGGTCGAGATTGAAGGCCCTGGCGATTTACGGCGTCTCGGTTATCGATTGGATTGGTTGCGGGAACAATTGCGCCAGGTCGAGGATCAAAAGACTCGTTTTCTGCAGCAGGTGTCGCATGATCTGAAAACACCGCTGGCGGCCCTGGGCTGCGTTGCGTGAAGGTGATCTTGTTGCGGATGGTTCCGTGGGGGCGTTGACTGCTTCACAGCAGGAAGTAGCGCAGATTCTGCAGCAAAACAGCGTCAGGCTGCAGCGGCAGATTGAAAGCCTGTTGCAGTTCAGTGCGCTGCAGGCTCAGGCGTCGACGGTCACCATGTCGCTTACGCCACTGCGGCCGCTGGTGAAAAAGGTGCTGGCGGCTCAGCAGCTACCCTTGCTCAGTAAAAACATCGAAGTTGCATTGTCCTGTCCCAATTTGATTGTTGAAACCGATGCGGAAAAACTGCGGGTGATTCTTGATAATCTGGTTTCAAACGCGGTACGTTATGCGCCCGAACGTAGCGTGATCCGGCTGGTGTTGGCGCAGCTGGATGATGCGCTACAGATCGACGTGCAGGATGAAGGCCCTGGAATCGCTGCGGAAGAAAGAAAACGTATCTTTGATCGCTTTTATCATGGCAGTGCCAATGCCGCTCAACGTGTCAAAAGCACCGGTCTTGGGTTGGCGATTGTGGCCGAGTTTGTGCGTGCTTTGCGTGGCACGATAATGGTGCTGGAGAATCAGCCTGGCGCACATTTTCAGGTGAAGCTGCCCATTCTGCACTGGAGTCAGGAGCGATGAGGCTTTTGCATCAGGGTGGGCTGCTGATCTTGCTGTTGATGGTGGTGTCGGGTTGCGCCACTCCACCGGCGCCGGCTGAGCCGGTCGATGCCAAACCTGTGGCGGTGGCAGTGGATACCCATGAGGTTGAGGATTGGCTGCGTTTTGCTGACAGCGCACGGCGCTATAGCGCCAGTGAGTTCGCCCGCGAACTGGAGCAGGTGCGACAAGCCTTTCTGCAAGAAAAATCCGATTGGCGGCGTTTGCAATACAGCTATATGTTGTTGTTGCCAAATCATAAGCAGCGTGATGTCTTGCGCGCATTGACCTTGCTGGAACCATTGTTGCGTGACGGGCGCAGCGGAGAAGCGGAATGGCGCTCACTGGCCGGTTTGCTGCATGCCCAGGCGCAGGAACTGCAGCGCCTGGACGAGTCGCTGGAGCAGGCGCAGCAGAAAACCCGCGAGGAGCAGCGCCGGGCCGATGCCGCCGAGCAACGGGCGACTCAGGCGATGATCAAGCTGGATACATTGCGTTCGCTGGAACAAAATCTGTATCGGCGCCACAACAAGGATAAATACTGATGGCTTCGCGGATACTGATCGTTGACGACGATGCCGATTTGCTCAAATTGCTGCAGATCCGTCTGCAGGCCAATGGCTATGAGATCAGTTGTGCCTCCAGTGGCGAGGAAGCGCTGGCGCGCGTTGCGGCGGTGCGTCCGGATCTGGTGATCACCGATTTGCGCATGGACGGCATGGATGGCATGGCACTGTTCGAGGCCTTGCATCATAGCCGGCCGGGTCTGCCGGTGATCATTCTGACTGCACACGGTTCGATTCCGGATGCCGTGGCGGCCACGCGCAAAGGGGTGTTTGGCTATCTGACCAAACCTTTCGACAGCAAACAACTGCTTGCTGAAGTTGAACAGGCGCTCGCCAGTGGCAGTGGTGGCGGCGTCGGTGCGGCTGGCAATGTTCAGCACTTTGGCGATGTGTTGACCCGCAATCCTGCTCTGCAAGAAGTGCTGGCCCGGGCGCAGATGGTGGCCAGTGGTGATGCCAGTGTGCTGATCAGTGGTGAGAGTGGCACCGGCAAAGAGTTGTTGGCACGCGCCATCCACCGCGCTGGCAAACGTGCAGAGCGGCCATTTGTGGCTATCAACTGCGGTGCCATTCCCGAGAATTTATTGGAATCCGAGCTGTTTGGTCATGTGCGCGGTGCTTTTACCGGCGCCACTCGGGATAAGGTGGGATTGTTTGAGGCCGCATCTGGCGGCACTTTGTTTCTGGATGAAATTGGCGATATGCCGATGCCGCTGCAGGTGAAGTTGCTGCGCGTGCTGCAGGAACGGTCTGTGCGGCCTTTGGGCGCGATCAAAAGTCAGCCGGTGGATGTGCGAGTGATCTCCGCTACACATCGGGATTTGCCACACATGATCCGGCAGGGCGAATTCCGCGAAGATCTGTATTACCGCCTGCATGTGGTGAATTTGCGTTTGCCCTCGCTGGATTCGCGGCGCGAGGATATCCCTCTGTTGGCCCAGCATTTCCTGCAACAACTGGCACAAAAATATGGCAAGCCGGTCAATCAGTTTGCACCGGATGCGATCGAGATGCTGGTGGGGATGAGCTGGCCCGGTAATATTCGTCAGTTGGAGAATTTTGTCGAGCAATTGGTGGCGCTCAGCAATACGCCAGTGATTTCTGCTGCAATCGTTCAGTCGCTGGTTTTTGGTGAGGCCAGTTTGCCGGCAACTTCTTTTGAAGAAGCCAGGCGCAATTTCGAGCGTGATTATCTGGTGCAGTTGTTGAAAATTGCCGCAGGCAATGTGACCCAGGCAGCACGCCTGGCCAAGCGTAATCGAACTGACTTCTACAAATTACTTGAACGCAATCAGATTGACCCGGCCCAATTCAAAACAAGCTGATTGCTGCACATTTGAGCCAGGTTTCACCGCAAACGCCGCTATAAAGCGGCGTTTTTGTTTTTTTAGCGGGTGTGCCAACCTAATTTGTCGCATTTTTATGTCTTTGGTATTTCTTTGTCGCAAAAAGCAGACGTCGTTAAGTTTATGATTTTAAATAAAAACGTTGTCTTGGTTTGAATAGCTGTCGCAAATTGGCGACAGCTATTTTCTTTTTTACGTGAGCAGTGTTTTTTATGTCATTGATTTTAAGCGTATTGTTTTTCTGGCATGCATCCTGCTTTATGGTTTATTGCAACAACGCAAGAGAGACATATTAAAAGCTGTTTCGGTGGTGGGGGACATAATGAAAAAGTTCGACGCGTTTCTTTATCTATCAAGTGTATCTGCCGGGATTGGCCTGATTGCAGCCAACCTGGTCAGCGTCTATGACGTTTCCGATTATCAGCCCGCCGTTTTGTCGATGACCGCCTCCTCCGTGGTTGTGCCCGAGTTGGAGGTGGTGCCGCAGACTCCGCAAGCACAGGATTGTGCAGACTGCGACACGCCATCACTGCGTGCCCGGCAGAGGGATGTTGCCGGGTTGCATTCTGGCCGAGTGGTTTCAAATCGTGATCTGGCACACATGCAGGCTCCGGTGGTGCCTGTGAGCGGGGCAGGGGTACATAGATAGATGACGATGGGCGTTGGTGGCCAATGTATTGTTGGTAAAAGGTCTGAACCATGCGTTTGAATCGTTATAACTGGCAGGAACTGGAAAGCGGCGGTCAGGTAGATCCTTCCTGGTTGCCGGAATTGTTGGTGCAGCGCCGTGACAAGGCGCAAACGATACAAGATTCGGTGGTACCGAACCCGTTTTGGGGTGATGGTGACAGCCGTATTGCTCTGGTGGAACAGAATGGCTGCAAGCTGGCCATGATTGGTGGCGTGACCGGTCTGGAAGTATTGCAGCAGTGGCAGCGCAACGGTTTGCCTGACTGGTTTGTCGAAGCCGATGAATATCAGGTGATGCTGGCAAATCCGTTCAGCGAAGAATTGAAGCGGCAGGTGTATTATCGTTCACCCGATCCGCGTGGGCTGGCAGACAAGATGCATGCCGAGATCGTGGACGTAATCAACTTCCTCAAGGGCCTGGTTGCCGATGGCCGGAAGTTGCAACTGAAGTTTTACAACGGTGTGGCTGGCCTTAGCCAGTGGATGTACGACTCGATCGAATCCTTTGCCGCAGTGCGTGAATGGTCCAGCCGTTTTCAGTTGGCGTGGCAGGATCACAAGGTCGGTCAGTTTGATTTTGCATCCGGCAATATGCTTTTTGTGCAGCAGGATGGCCGCATCAGCCGCCGCGTTAATTTCGATAATCCGCCGAAGCTGCCGTATTTTGACGCCGAGGGTGCGTTGGTGATCAGTTTTTGAAGTAAAGCAGTTGTGACATTGTGCAGTTAAAATTAATGACTAATAACCGAAGAAGAGACGACGATGATCCACGATAGTGATTTTTTCAATGTGTTGTCCGATGAAACCAGACGGAGAATGTTGGCGCTGCTGATGATGGAGGAGGAGCTGTCGGTTTGCGAGCTGTGTTTTGCGGTAGATTGTGCGCAACCTAAAGTGTCGCGTCATCTGGCAAAAATGCGTCAGTCCAAATTGTTGTCGGTGCGTCGCGACGGGGTGTGGATGTACTACCGCGTCAACCCGCAATTGCCAGCCTGGGCTTTCAAGATTGTGCAGCAAATGACGCAGGCTGGTGAATGTGCGCAATTGCTGGTGCGTGATCGCAATCGTCTGGCAGCAATGCCGGATCGTCCGTTGCGTGAACAGCATCAGGTTTACGCTACTGCCTCGGTTACGCCGCTGCAGTCGCGTCTGCCAGGTGCGCCGATCGAAGCGGGCGTACGTATCGTTCGCTAAGCCTAGTTTGCGCGCTTGAGGATGCTTCTACCCGTTGCCATCTGCCGGGAGGAGCGTCCTTGTCAATGTTGCCGGTTTGAGCGCTGACACCGCTGCAGTGCAGTGGCCGTATTGTTCATTCCGCGCTTCTGCGCCACAATGCCTGCCTGTCTTTCTAGATGGTGCAGGGCTGAATCGTGGGCAGTTTTTCCGTACTGTTTGTCTGCATGGGCAATATCTGCCGTTCGCCAACGGCTGAGGGTGTGTTTCGTCATCAAAGCGAAACCGCCGGGCTTGGTGCATCTGTGTTGATTGATTCTGCCGGCACGCATGGCGCACATGCCGGCGAGGCTCCCGACCCGCGCAGTCGTGCGGTGGCTGCCCGGCGTGGTTACGATTTGGCGAGCATTCGGGCGCGCAAGGTATTGCCGCAGGACTTCGAGCGCTTCCAGCTGATTCTGGCCATGGACGACTACAATCTGCGCAATCTACGCGCACTCTGCCCGCCAGAGTTGCAGCATAAACTGCGCTTGCTGCTAGAGTTCAGCCGACGTTTTCCGGTCGGCGATGTGCCTGATCCCTATTACGGCGGTGCAGCCGGTTTTGAGCGGGTGCTGGACATGGTCGAAGATGCCGGTCAGGGGCTGTTGGAGCATATCAAGCAGCAGGTGGCCGCTGGCCGCTGAATGGGATCATGCCCTCTCAGGGCTGTGCCGCAGCCTTGCGGTGAAAAGCGATCACATGATCGATCTGTAGACGGATGCCGATAGCCTCACCGATTGCGTGGTCGTGATGGCTCGGCACCAGCGATAACACCTCGTCACCGCTTGCCAGTTGCAGTCGATAAAGGAATTCCGCGCCGCGAAACGTCTTGCTCAAGACCTTGGCGCTGACCGGGCTGGCGTCGTCGTGCTGGATATCGTCAGGACGAATCAATACGTCGACCATGCAGCCGCTGCAGCAGTCTTGCGGCATTTGCCCTGCTACCTCGCCTAGTTCAATTGCTATTCGGTCTGGCGCCATAACCGTACCCGGAATCAACGTGCCTTCGCCGATGAAGTCCGCCACAAAGCGATTGGCCGGCTGGTGATACAGCTGGTAGGGCGTAGCCCACTGCGCGATCTGGCCTTGATGCATGATGCCGATTTCATCGGCAATCGCAAACGCTTCTTCCTGGTCATGCGTCACCAGAATCGCCGTCATGCCTTCATGTTTCAACAGGCGACGGATGTCTTCTCCCAGGCGTTTGCGTAAATCCACGTCAAGATTGGAAAAAGGTTCGTCCATCAGCAGCAGGGTCGGCTTGGGCGCCAGTGCGCGTGCCACGGCCACTCGTTGTTGCTGGCCGCCAGACAATTGGTGCGGGTAACGCTTGGCCAGTGCCTCGAGTCCGATCAACTGCAGTAACTCGGCAATCCGCTCATTTCGGGCTGCCTTGTTGAGGCGTTGCAGCCCAAAGCCGATATTGTCGGCAATGGTCAGGTGCGGAAATAGCGCGTAGTCCTGAAACACCATGCCGATGCCGCGTTGTTGCGCCGGCAGATTCTGGCCGTTGCCAAACAGTTCGCGGCCATTCAGGCGTATTTGCCCGGAGCTGGGGGTTTCAAAGCCGGCCAGGCAACGCAGCAGTGTCGTCTTGCCGCAGCCGGATGCGCCCAGCAGGCAGCCGATCTGGCCGGCTGCGAGGCTGAAGCTGATGTTGTCGACGATCTGTCGTTCACCATAAGCGTGGGATACGTCTTTTAGTTGCAGGCAGGCAGGGTTGGTCGTCGACATCAGGTTTTCTCGCTATTGCGCATCAGCAATATCACTGGCAGCAGGCCCACCAGCACCAGTGCCACCGAGGGCAGGGCGGCGCGCTGCCACTCGCCTTCGGACGTCATTTCAAACACTCGGATCGCCAGCGTATCCCAGCCAAACGGGCGGGTCATCAGCGTAATTGGCATTTCCTTCATCACATCCACAAACACCAGCAACAAGCCAGTGAGCAGACCGCCACGCAGCATCGGTAAATGCAGCCGGCGCAGCAGGCCGAGCCCGGAAACGCCGAGGCTGCGCGCCGCGTATTCCTGATTGGCGGTAATCCTTTGCAAGGCGGTCTCCACTGGCTGATACCCGACTGCCAGGAAACGCGCCATATACGCCACCAGCATCGCAAACAGGGTGCCTTTGATGATTTGCGTCGGCGGCGTTTCCAGCCATGGCCGCAGGAAGTCGATCAGCAGGTTGTCGATCCAGGCGGCCGGAATAAAGGCGCCCACAGCCAGTACCGCACCGGGCACCGCGTAGCCAAGTGTCGCCAGCCGTGTCAGTAGCAACATGCTCCAGTGGCGGCTGTGGCGCGCCAGATAGGCGAGGATCAGGCTGGCAGCGGTGATCAGCAGGGCTGCCAGGCTGGCCAGCAGCAAAGAATGGGCAACGAATTTCAGATAGCGCTGGTCCAGGTCTGTAGCGGCGACTTGCCATGCCCAGATTAGCAGTTGGCTCAGCGGTAGCAGAAAAGCTGCCGCCAGAATCAGCAGGCACCAGCCGCTTGCCGCCCAGGCGCGCCAACCGCGCAGCGGTAATGGCAAGGCAGGGTCACCACGGCCTGCCGCATTGTATTGCCGGCCCTGGCGCAATCGCAGCTCTGCCAGCATCAGCCCAAGCGCCAGCAACAGCAGCAGGCTTGCCAGCTGTGATGCCGCTGGCAACGAAAACATCGAATACCAGGCTTTGTAGATGCCGGTGGTGAAGGTGTCGTAGTTGAAGGTGGCAACCGTGCCGAAATCGGCCAGTGTTTCCATCAATACCAGACTGATGCCTCCGACGATCCACGGGCGCGCCATCGGCAATGCCAGCTGCCAGAAGCCGCGGCGTGGGCTGTAGCCGAGCGATTGTGCCACCTCCAGCATGCGTCGCCCCTGGGTAAGGAAGGCATTACGGCACAACAGATAAACATAGGGATACAGCGCCAGCGACATCACCAGGATCACGCCGCCGCGCGAGCGGATGTTGGGAAACCAGCCAATGTCGCCAAAACTGCGCAGCCAAGTTTGCAATGGCCCGGTGAACTCCAGTAACCCGATCAGGGTGAACGCCAATACATAGTTGGGCATGGCCAGTGGCAGCATCATCGCCCAGCTGAAAACGCGACGTCCGGGAAAATCACAGGCCGCTGTTAGCCAAGCCAGACTCACGCCCAGCACGCCGCTGCAGACGCCCACGCCCAGCATCAGCCAGAGGGTGTTGCGCACCAGTTCTGCCAGCACATTGTCGATCAGGTGTTGCCAGACATCACCTGCTGGTTGCAATAGCGATGACAGCACAACTGCCACCGGCAAGAGCGTGACCAGCGCAATCAGCAGCGCGGGAAGATAGTTGAGTGTTTGATGTCGGGAAAAAACAGCCGGCATGAGGGGGAGCGTCACCGCAACAAAATCGCCGCTTTTGCTCTCGCGAAGCGGCTTAAAGCGGGAGCATGGCGCAGCGGCCTTGCTCCCGCGTGGATTGGATTAACGGTAACCGGCACGGTCCATCAGCTTGGTGGCGGCCACCTGGTTTTCGCCTGCCTTGTTGACGTTGATCTGATTCTGTTTGAATGTGCCCCAGCTTGCCACTAGCGGATCGGCCTTTACCTTGGGGTTGGCCGGATATTCGAGATTGATGTCGGCAACCAGATTTTGTGCCTTGTCGCTCGACATCCATTCGATCAGCTTGATCGCGGCTTTTTCGTTTTTCGCATAACGTGTCACACCGGCGCCAGAAATGTTGACGTGGGTGCCACCCGCCTGCTGATTGGCCCAGAACAAGCCAAGCGGCAGATTTTTCTTCTGCTCGATCAGGCGCCCGTAATAGTAGGTATTGGCGATGCCGACATCACACTGGCCGGCTGCAATTGCTTCCAGCAGCTTGGTATCGTCCGGTAGCGGGTCAGTAGCCAGATTGGCCACCCAGCCTTTGACGATCTGCTCGGTTTGGGCTTCGCCATGTTCCTCGATCAGCATGCCCACCAGCGACTGGTTGTAGACTTTTTTCGAGGTGCGCAGGCACAGCTTGCCTTTCCATTTCGGATTGGCAAGATCTTCATAAGTCGAGAGGTCGCTCGATTTCAGCTTGATCTTGTTGAAGAAAATGGTGCGGGCGCGCACCGAAAGACCAAACCACATATTGCCGGGGTCGCGCAGATGCGCCGGGATGTTGGTGTTTAATGTGGTCGACTGCACCGGCTTCAGCAGCCCGGCATTGGCAGCCGCCCACAGATTGCCAGCATCCACTGTCAGCAAGACGTCTGCCGGGGTGTTGGCGCCTTCGGCCTTGAGCTTGGCCAGCAGCGGGCCTTCCTTGTCGGTCAGCGATAACACCTCGATACCGGTTTCCTTGGTGAAGGCATCAAACAGCGGCTTGACCAGCTGGTCATTACGCGCCGTATAAACGGTCACGCTCTCGGCTGCGGCATGGCTGGCCAGCAGGGCCAGGGAAATGAGGGCTGCGCTGCGTTTCACGGCTAAGACTCCAGTGGCTATCAAGAGTGTGGATTATAAATGCAAATGATAATGAGTATCAATGGCGGCAATGGCATCAAACGACCACAATTGCCAAGCCGCCAAGCAAGCCGAGTGTTGCGATCAGTAGCACCGGAGCACAACGTTTGGCGAAGTTCCAGCCGCCGATGCTCAGAATCAGCCCGAGCTTGAAGCCGGTGTTTGCCAATACCGCCAGTGCTATGGCGATTAAAGCGGTATCGCCTGGCAGGCGGCCCTGATTGTAAAGTCGTAGCGACGACAGCGTGATGGCGTCAACGTCGGTCAGGCCCGACGCCAGCGCTACCAGATAAATGCCACTGCTGCCGGCAATGTCGTTAAGCCATGCAGAGCAAAACAGCACAATCGCGTAGATCAGACCAAAAGTGAGGGCGGTGCCCAGTTCAGTCGGGTTTTTGATTTCAGGCGAGCTATTGTTTTCGTGTTCGCCACGCAGTTGCAGGCCAACAGCCAGCAGGCCGCTGACCAGTGCGGTGCCGAGCATGGTAATCAGCGGGCGGGCAATGTCCGGTGAGACCACGCTGCCGATGATCACCAGCCTGACAAAAATGGTCAGGTTGGCAAGCACAATGACATTGGTGGCGAAGTATTGCAGCCGGCTGTCTTCATGTGCGTGGCGCGCATAATTGAGGGTGGTGGCGGTGCTGGATACCATGCCGCCTAGCAGCCCGAGCAGCGGTGTGCCCATCTGTGCGCCAAAAATCCGCAATAAAATGAAGCCCGCCAGCCCTACGCCGGAAATCAGCACTACCATCATCCAGGTCTGGTAGGGATTAAAAGCCTGATAAGGGCCGAATTCCTGATTGGGTAACACCGGCAGAATCACGAAGCTGAGTACGCTGAACTGCAGAATTGAAAACAGGTCTTTGCGTGTCAGGTGTTTTGACATCCCCGACAGCTCGGTTTTGAAATACAGCAAAAGGGTGGCGGTCACCGCCAGCATCACTGCCAGCGTCTGGTTTTCATACCAGCACAACACGCCCAGGCCAAAACATAACAACAGCGCCACCTGCGTGGTAGTGCCCGGGTCGCGATTCTGCGGCACCTGCAAAAAATAGGAGCTGATGATGGCAATCGCCACGCAGGCCAGCGCAAGGCCGATCAGCAGCGGCATATGCGCCAGCTCCGCCAGCATTGCCGACAGCGTGCCGAGCATGGCGGTCAGGGCAAAGGTACGCAAGCCGGCATTGGCAGCGGGGCTGCGCTCGCGTTCCAGCCCCATCAGCAAGCCGATAGCCAGACTGCTGGCAAAGGCGGGCAGGGAAACAAGTTCGGTGTTGGCAAGAAAATGCAGATTCATTCAGCGCAACTCTACGATGGCCATGGATTCCATTGTAGACAGCGGCTGTGGCGGCGCCATTAAGCCCGGTCAATATTTGTTGCTGCCGGCAACTCATCCCAGCGCAACCACTCTGCCTTGAGCCAGGCGTAGAACACCGGTGCCGCAACCAGGCCGGCAATGCCCAGCAGGCGTTCCAGCAACAGCATGGCGATCAGCAGCTCCCAGATGCGGGCGTTGATGTTGTGGCCAACAATCTTGGCGTTGATGAAATATTCCAGCTTATGGATGCTGACCAGGAACAGCAGTGCGCCCGCAGCCACCGGCAGCGAATAGTTCAGGCCAATGGTGACAATCGCGGTATTCGACAGCAGATTGCCGACTACCGGCAGCAAGCCGCAGAAAAAAGTGATCACCACCAAGGTTTTGCTGAGCGGCAGGTGTACGCCAAGTGCCGGCAGCACCAGCAGCAGATAAATCGCAGTGCAGATGGTATTGATCAACGAGATTTTCACCTGCGCCGTGGCCACGCGCCAGAAGGCATCGCGTAGTGCTGCAACCTGCTGTAACAGCAACAGGCTGAGCGGTCGGTGGGTGAGTTCGCCGGTAATACCGTTGACCGCAATCAGTGCACCCAGAAGAATGCCGATCAGCGCATAGCCAACGCCGGCTACTGCGCCGAAGCTGATCGAACCCAGCTCGGCCGCGTGTTCCTTGAGCCAGATGCTGGCCTGTTGCAGCAAGGCCTGTTGTTCCGGCAGCGAGGTCTGCCACTGTTGTGGCAGCCAGGCCCGCGCCGAGGCAAGAATATCGCCCATCTTGTGCATCAGATCCTGCACACCGTGGCCATCGCGCAATGCCAGATGCAGTCCGGTGGCCATGGTCAACAACGCCACCACCACAAACGCGGCCACCGCCGCTACGCCCAGCCAGCGCGAGCGTTGCTGCTGGCCCGGATGTTTGGCCCAGCGCTCAGCCAGCGCCAGAATCAGCGAATAGGACAGCAGCCCGGCATACAGCGGCACCAGCATGCCCAACTTCACCAAGCCGAGAAAGGCCAGGGCAATCAGCACAAAAGCGGCAAAGCGCGCGTTGCGCGGTGCAAGCGAGGTCATTGATGACATTCCGACAAAGGGTGTTGGTAGATTGGCTGCCAGTCTGCAATACAGGCAACCGTTTTGTCGCATGTACTGGCAAAACGCCATCATCCGGGGCTAAGCTGCTTTGGTCAATCAGCAGGAGAGCAGGCCATGAATCCATCCCGATTATTGCTTGTTGTTGCGGTGCTGGCGAGCACCCTGGCGCAAGCCGAGATACCGCTGGCCGGGCGTGAGCAACTGAATGCGTTGCTATGGATGCAGCAGGCAACCGAATACCGTGCCAGCACCCAGATGACTTACGCCGCTGCGACACAGCAATTAAGCGTCGCGCGTCGCGGCGGTGTGGCTGCGGTCGAGCAAGCAATGCAGGGCGGCTACAAGAGCAAGAAGCCGATTGTGGTGCTGGATATCGACGAAACGGTGCTCGACAACAGCGCGCTGAATGCCTCGCTGGTGCAGGCCGGGCGTGAGTTGAACCCGCAACTGTGGGCGCAATGGGTGAACGAACAGCAGGCGGCGCTGTTGCCAGGCGCCCGCGAATTCATCCTCAAGGCGCGGCAACAAGGCCTGGGCGTGGTGTTTGTCAGCAACCGCAACTGCAATGCCCAGGGTGGATACAATGCGCAGGGCATGGCGCTGGATTGCCCGCAAAAGGCGGCGACGCTGGCCAATCTGGAAAGTCAGCTGGGCTACCGCCCGCGCGATGACGAGTTGCTGCTGCGGGCCGAGAAACAGGGCCGTGACGATAGCGACAAAACCGCACGCCGGGCCGAGCTGGCAAAAACCTACCGAATCGCCTTGCTGATCGGTGACGATCTCAACGACTTCGTTCGTGGCAGCGATTATCGGGAAGCCGAGCATGGCAAGCACTGGGGGCGCCGCTGGTTTGTGCTGCCAAATCCTGTTTATGGCTCGTGGCTGCGTCCCTGGACCGATGTGCCGGGTAAATATGCCGCACTCAAGGCTTGGCGGGAATTGCCCGCGCCGGTTACGCCGGGGCCGAAGTCACTCGGGCTGGCATCGTGGAATCTCGAATGGCTGTCCGACCCGCAGCGCTTGATCAGCAGCGGTTTCTGGCAGCAATGCGCGGCGCAGAACTGGCCGAACAAGAAATTACGCGATGATTTGCCCTATTGTGATGTCTACCAGCAAGACAAGCTGTTCTCGGCTGACGATTATCAGCTCAAGCTGCATGCCGTGAAGGCCGGGCTGGAGGCGTTGGCTGCGCAGGGCATGGATCTGCTGGCGGCGCAGGAAGTGCAAAGCCCGGCTGCGTTACAGGCGGTGCTGCCGGAGGGCTTCGAGGTGGCCTGTTTTACCACGCGGGTGGATGCGCAGAACATTGCCTATGCCGTGCGCAGCAGCGTGCATTTGCCTTTCCAGTGCCGTGAAGTAGCGGAGCTTAGCCTGGAGAACAATGACAGCGGCGGCGTGCGCCGCGGGTTGGAGCTGAGTTTGCGCCTGGGACAACAGGAGCTGAAGCTGCTGAATGTGCATCTCAAATCGCGCTGCGCCAGCGGCAATATGGACAACCCGAAGAACAGCGCTTGTCGTACGCTGCAACGGCAGATGCCGGCGCTGGAAGGCTGGATTGAGGCACAGGCCGCTGCCGGCAAGCCGTTTGCAATCATCGGTGACTGGAACCGCGACCTGGAAGGCGAGGTGCGGCGCAATCTGCCGGCACGCAGCGATGCCAGTGATCCGGCCGGGCCGATCGTCGTGCCAGCGATACGCAACCTGTTTCCGGAAATCAACGATCACCAGCCGCCCGCCAGCGAGATGGTGCTGGCCAGCGTTGATCGAAGTGCCGCAGCCAGAAATGCCTGCCACAAAGCGCTGGATCAGCTGGTGCTGAGCCGCACGCTGCTGCAAAAGCTGGATCAGACCAGCCTCAACACCGGCTTGTTGCCGGCCCGTTTGGTCAAAGGCCCTGCTGCCGCCTCCGATCATTGCGCTTTGCAAACGCAACTCAGTTTGCCTTAGATGGCCTGCAAGACCCGTTGCTATTGATCTGCAGGCATGGCTGCAAGGCAATCCCTGTGCGGGCTGCAGGCCCGCGCATGCAGAAGAGGTAACTGATTGGGGCGCTGTTTGAGCGTGGCTGAGCTTTGCTGCTGAATCTCAGCCGCGGGCTTTGCCCACTATGCCGGTAATCAGCTTGACCCCGGCCAGCGTCAGCGCACCTGCGGCGACACCGGCTGCAGCGTTGACGGCACTCGGTGCCAGCGCTGCCAGCAGGCCACCGATCGCTGGCACACCTGCAGCGGCCTGTTCGGCATGGTGCAACCAGTCATGCGCCTGCGGCAGACCATGCAGCAAAATACCGCCGCCGACCAGAAACATGGCAACGGTGCCGATCACCGCCAGCGATTTCATCAGGTAGGGTGCCAGTTTCAGCAGACCTCTACCGATTGTCTGATTCAGGCGGTTGCCCGTTTTCAGCAGGTAAAAACCGGCGTCGTCGAGTTTGACGATGCCCGCCACCAGGCCATAGACGCCAACGGTCATGATAAAAGCGATGCCGGCGACAACCGTTACCTGGCTGGCAAAAGCGGCGTCTTTCACCGTGCCCAGCGCGATGACGATGATTTCGGCCGAGAGAATGAAATCGGTGCGGATTGCGCCTTTGATCTTGTCTTTTTCGAATGCCACCAGATCCACGTTCGGATCGCTCAGCGCTTGCAGCTCAGCCTGATGTTCGGCCTCGTCCGCGGCTGCGTTGTGCAGAAATTTGTGTGCCAGTTTCTCGAAGCCTTCAAAACACAGATAAGCGCCGCCGATCATTAGCAGTGGCGTGATTGCCCACGGTGCAATCGCGCTGATCAGCAGCGCGGCCGGCACCAGAATCAGCTTGTTGCGCAACGAGCCCTTCGCCACCGCCCACACCACCGGCAGCTCACGCTCGGCACGCACGCCGGATACCTGCTCGGCATTCAGCGCCAGGTCGTCGCCCAGCACACCAGCAGTTTTTTTTGCGGCGACCTTGGTCATCAGCGCCACGTCGTCGAGCACCGTGGCAATGTCGTCAATCAGAGCTAACAGGCTGGAACCGGCCAAAATATTACTCCTTGTTTTGCAATCAATTTACGCCGCACGCAACGGCAACCGGCGCACATGGTAGAAGACTAGCCCACATTTTTCACAATAAAAGATCGGCGGATGGCTAAAAGCCGCATAGGATAAGGTTTCCAGACCCATTCCCATGTCACTCCGCCGATGCCAGATTGTACCGTACTCTCCGACCTGTTTCCGCCGCTGCGTCGCCGTCGTATCGAGCTCTCCTTTGAAGGTGGCGATATTTCCTCCGATGCCGGCCTGTTATTGCTCCAGCGCGTCGATCAACGTCTGAAGCTCACCGAACGCATCGCGCCGCATCTGCCCGATGATCGCGATCCGGCGCGGATTACGCATCCCACGCTGATGCTGTTGCGCCAGCGGGTGTACGGGATCGCGCAAGGCTACGAGGATCTGAACGATCATGATCGCCTGCGCCACGATCCCTTGTTCCAGACCGCATTGCAGCAGCTGGCGCCGGTTGCCTCCTCACCCACCCTGTGCCGCTTCGAGTTGCGCGAGAACGCCGCGCGGCCTGGGCCATCGCCCGGGAGCTGGTCGAGCAGTTCATCGCCAGCGTGGCGCCCGAGGCGCTGATCCTGGATTTCGATGCCACCGATGATCCGGTGCACGGACAGCAGGCGGGGCGCTTCTTTCATGGCTATTACGGCCATTACTGCTTCCCGCTGCCCTTGCATGTCTTCTGTGGTGAGCAGTTGCTGGTCAGCTATCTGCGCCCCAGCAACATCGATGCTGCCACCCATTCTGCGGCCATCTTCAAGCTGCTGGTCAGCCGTCTGCGGCAAGCCTGGCCCGGTGTCCGGATACTCTTTCGTGGCGACTGGGCTTTTGCTGCCAGCGGCTGTTGAACTGGTGTGAACGGCATGGCTGTCATTACATGCTCGGGCTGGCGAAGAATTCACGTCTGCAGCACTTCAGCCGCTGGACGATGAGCGCCGCGCGCGAAGGTTGGGCGATGACGGGAGAGAAACAACGTTGCTTCGGCCACTACTGGTACGCCGCCGGCAGCTGGAAGCGCATGCGGCGGGTGATCGCCAAGGCTGAAGTCACCAGCTTGGGCGAGACCCGCGTTATGTCGTCACTAACCCGGATGGCGACGCCTGTCAGCTATACGACGACGTGTATTGCGCCCGGGGCGAAATGGAAAAACCGCATCAAGGAATGCCAGCTGGGTCTGCTTGCCGATCGCACCAGCAGCCAGCATTGCGGGCCAATCAATTCCGCCTGCTACTGGCCTCTTCGCTGGCGTATGTGCTGATCGAACGCATGCGCACGCTGGCGCTGCACGGCACCGAACTGGCCCGGGCACAAGCCACGACCTTGCGCAGCACGCTGCTGAAACTGGGGGCGGTGGTGATCCGCAATACCCGCCGCATCCGCATTCTGGCGTCTTCAGCTTTCCCGCTGCAGAGGCCAAAGCCTTTGTCACCGCACTGACTCGTCTGGGCTCGGGATAGCCATGGCAGAGGTGCCCCGGTGCTGTTGATCACTGGGGGAAAGGGGGAATTACGTCCGGAGAAGGAATAAAACACCGGAAAACCGCCATGATCAGACGCAAAGGCTTTGCTCATTGCTGAGTGTCATTACTGGGCGGGGGGCGATGGTGGTTGGTGAAAAATGTGGGCTAGGGGGCTGGCGGCAATCGTGCCAGCAGAAAAAACGCCCAACTGCGGGCAGTCGGGCGTTTTGTCTCGGGCTGGGCCGCTGTCTCAGAATTCTTCCCAATCCTCGTCGCTTTCCGCAATTGCCGGCAGCCTGGCTGCCGGCCTTGCTGCCGAACGTGCTGGCAAGCTATTGCGGGCTGGCTCAGGCAGCGTTTTCGATGGACTTGCGAGCGCCCGGCGCTGATTGCTGTTCTTAAGGCGGAATACCGACACCGATGTCGCAAGATTCTGCGCCTGTTCTTCCAGGCTTTCGGCTGCTGCTGCGGCCTGTTCCACCAGTGCCGCGTTCTGCTGTGTCATTTCATCCAGTTGCGAAACGGTGGTGTTGACCTGATCGATGCCGGCACTCTGCTCGCCACTGGCGGTGGATACTTCGCTCATGATGTTGGTGACGCGTTTCACCGCGCCGACGATTTCGTTCATCGTTTGCCCCGCGCTGCCGACCAGCTTGCTGCCGCTTTCCACCTTGTGCACCGAGTCGTCGATCAGGTGTTTGATCTCTTTTGCTGCGCTGGCCGAACGTTGCGCCAGATTGCGTACCTCGCTTGCGACCACCGCAAAGCCGCGCCCCTGTTCACCGGCACGGGCCGCTTCTACTGCTGCGTTCAGCGCCAGGATGTTGGTCTGGAAGGCGATGCCGTCGATCACTGAAATGATGTCAACGATTTTGTGTGCCGAGCCGTTGATGGCGTCCATTGCTTTTACTACCTGGCCCACTACGCTGCCGCCCTTCCAGCGCAATCTCCGATGCGCCATGCGCCAGCTGGTTGGCCATACGTGCATTGTCGGCATTCTGCTTCACCGTGCCGGTCAGTTCTTCCATGCTGCTGGCGGTTTCTTCCAGGCTGGCCGCCTGCGATTCGGTGCGTTGCGACAGATTCTGGTTGCCGGCTGCAATTTCTCTCGTGCTGCCGTGTTGATGGTTTCGACCGCTTCCTTGATTTGCTCCACTAGCTGGTGCAGGTGGCTAACAGTGGCGTTGATGCTTTGTTTCAGTTGATCGAAGATGCCTTCGTATTCCGCTTCCACATGCAGCGTCAGATCACCTTGTGTTACGCCATCCAGCACCCGAGCCACATCACTCAGGCTGGTTTGTGTGGTGCTGCACAGCTGGTTCAGGTCACGCGTCAGCTGCAGGAAGAAGCCGCTCTTGCCGGCTTCGTCGATACGCTGGCTGAAGTCGCCGTGTGCGGCAGCGCTGACCAGTCGTGCAGTTTCAAGCTCGACTACGTGGTGCAGGTATTCGACTGTGGTGTTGGTGCTGTTTTTCAGTTGGCCAAAAATGCCGTGATATTCCGAAGTGATACGGTGACTCAGGTCGCCGTTGGCTATCGCGTTCAGCACCCGTGCAACGTCTTCCAGGCCCTTGCCGGTGGTGGCGGAGAGGCTGTTGAGATCCTTTGCCAGTTGCAGGAAGAAGCCCTGCTTGCCTTCTTCCGACAGGCGCTGGCTGAAGTCGCCATTTACTGCGCCGCTAACCAGTGTTTCGATTTCATCCTGCGCCTGTTTTTCACGTTGCTGTGTGGCCAGTGCCTGCTGTGCGTTGTGTTCCAGCATCGAAATCGAGGTGTTGGTGCGTTGCAGCGCATCCTTGAACATGCCATGCAGCCCCACAGGCTGGGCCTTGCGGAAATAGCGCTCCTGGCTTGCGTTGGCAAGCACGGTTTGCTGTTCGCGGAAGCACGCTTCCAGTTGATCCAGCATGTTGTTCAGATTCCAGCACAGCTTGCCGGTCAGGTCGATATCGCCAATGTGGGTGATGCGGCTGCCGAGCTTGCCATCGGCCACTTCTTCCATCACTCCGTTGCAGCCGCTGCAGGCGCGGGTCGGCTACCTGGCCGATGGGTAAGGGCGCAGCAGCAGCACGCCCGAGGTAATCAGGCATAGCGGTACCAGCCAGTCCAGCCCGTAGTGCAGCCAGACCCAGGCGAGCGCCACCGCCAGCGGCACCAACACCTGCAGCAGGTGTGACTTAGATAGTGAGAATGAATTGTTCATAAGTCATACCTTTCTCTTGCAGGATTCGTGTCAGCAGATTCAACGATGCATCACAGGCATCGCGTTTGCCGGCTTGTTTTTCGGCTTCCAGCATTTGCCGGTAAAGGCCATCGATAACCTGAATCGCCGAACTGCTTGGTGCGCGGCGCACTGAAAAATAGCCAACGATATTGCCATTGCTGTCGTAATCCGGCGTGACGTTGGCAATCACCCAGTAAAAGCTGCCATCACGTGACATATTCTTGACGTAGGCAAACAGCTCTCGGCCTTGGCCAATGTTGTCCCAAAGAAACTTGAACACGCCGCGCGGCATGTCCGGATGGCGGATGATGTTGTGCTGCTGGCCGAGCAACTCGGCTTCGGCAAACCCGGAAAACTCGATGAATTTTTCATTGCCATAGGTCAGGCGACCTTTGGTATCCGTCTTGGACACAATAATGTCCGTTTCCTGCATCACCAGCTCTTTGCTGGTCGGTTGAGCCTTGTTCTTCATATCCATCCTCTTGGTGCTGCCCGGCGGAACAGCGTGGACACAGAATTGTCTTGCGGGAAAACCCTGGTTGTCTCAGGGATTTCTGCGGCGCAATGCAGTATAGACAGCGGAAGCAAGAACTTCCGCAATCGCCGGTTTTCACGCCATGAGCCGATAAAGGGGGCGGAAAGAGGGATTGATGGTTGATGAATGATTGAACTAGGCTCTGTTGACATATTGCCGCCCATTTAGCGCAACCACAGCAAGGTGGCAGCAAACGTCAGCATCCCCATGAAATTCCTCATGGTTTTCTCGAATCGGCTGAAAATTCGGCGATAGTGCTTCAGCTTGCCGAACATGCACTCCACCACGTGTCGCTCCTTGTAGAGCCACCAATTACATTCTCGCGCCACTTTTCGATTCGCTTTGGCGGGAATCACCGCCTCCATCTGGTTCGCATGAGCCCAAGCCAACAATTCGTCGGCATCGTAACCTTTGTCGGCTAACAGCGCGTCGGCTTTGACTCCCTTCAACAGCGGCAGCGCCTGTGATATATCGGCGGCCTGTCCGCCCGTCAGGATGAATTTGACGGGCAGCCCCAAGCTGTCGGTCAAGGCGTGAATCTTGCAACTGAAGCCGCCACGTGACCGTCCCAGCGCCTCTTGCTCCGCGCTGTCTTTGCCTGCGCCAGCGGCACAGGCATGGGCTCGTGCGACAGTACTGTCGATACAAACATTTTGCAGATCCGCCTCTTGAGCGAATTCATTGAGAATATGCCCCCAGACGCCTTGGCGACGCCAACGCGAAAACCGCTTGAACACGCTGTTCCAGTGTCCATACCGCAAAGGCAGGGCTCGCCACTGCGCTCCAGTGCGCAAAATCCACAACACGGCTTCTACAAACCGCTGACACCGCATCGGCAAGCCGATGCGTATTCCCGGTAACGCTCTCAGTTTCGTCAGCAGCCGTTGCCATTCGCTGTCACTCAGTTTCAGCCTGTCCATTGCCACAAAAAGTGGCAAATTTTACCGCCGGCAATACGTCAACAGAACCTAACTGCCAGGTGGGAAAGGCACAAAAAAAGCGACCCGTTCCACCTCGGGTCGCCTGCTGCCGTCTTGTGTCCGGATCAGTGTTGCGTGGTCTGCTGAATGCCTGCCAGCAACCAGCCGCTGCTGCCGTTGTTAGGTTTGATCAAGTGCCAGACCTCATCAAAACTTTCGGTAACTGGCTTGTTGTCCTCACGCAGGGTGCCGCTGAAACGCACGCTGGCGACCTGACGACTGGCTTCATTCAACACTTCCAGAACGACGGCTTCCACGGTCAGTACATCGGTCTGCTGCGTGGTATTGCCACGTTCGTTCATGTCCATCTTCAGTTCGGCAAACATTTCCGGCGTGGTGAACTCGCGGATATCGTCGAGATTGCGTTCGTCATTCGCTGCTTGTAGACGGATGAAATGCACCTTGGCACTGCGCACGAATCCGGCCACATCGAAATCTGTAGGAATACTGGCCGTTTGCGGGTTGTTGTCAGCGGCTGCAATGCCAGCTCCGATGCCGGTTGCCGACGTAGCTGCGGGCATGGGCACTTCAACCCGGCGCTGGGCTTGTGGTTGTTGATCGCCAGCGTAGTGGGCGCCACCCGCACCGGCCATTGCCGGTTGTGGTGCTGCCGCTGCCCGCTTGCGCATGAAGAAACCGATCAGCGCCACAACAGCCATGACCAACAGGCCAATCATCAACATATTCGCCAAGCCTTCACCAAATCCAAAGTGGGAAGCCAGTGCGGCCAAACCCAGGCCTGCTGCCAGGCCTGCAAGCGGTCCCATCCACGAGCGTTTGGCCGGCGCTGCAGCTGCGGCGGCGGGTGCGGCCGCCGGAGACTTGGCTGCCATGCTGTTGCTGGCCATCGGCGCCTGGGCCGGCGTGGTCGCTGATTTATCCATCATGCTGCTTTGGCGTTGCATCCCGCTGGATTTGCCGCCACCCAGTCGTTTTGCTTCTGCATCCACTGAGCCAACGCTCAGACCGAGCGCCAGAACCAGCGCCATCAGGGAAAATGCTTTTTTCATGTTTGTTCCTGCGGTGAAAAAGGTGTAGCTGAAGCTTAGCGTGGCTTTGCATCAATAAAAATCAGATTAATATTGATTTTTTGTTCGAAAAAATCGTATTGGTTGCGTGGGCGGGAACGTGAGCAGTGGAAAACGACTGACTTTATGTGCCGATGGGTAAGTTGCGGCGAAGGATGTGCAGCGCCAGAAAACAAAAAAGCCATGAAAATTCATGGCTTAGATGTTTGGCTTCTGGCGGAGAGGGTGGGATTCGAACCCACGGTAGGGGGTTGCCCTACGCCTGATTTCGAGTCAGGTACATTCGACCACTCTGCCACCTCTCCTCAGAAGACGCGCATTATATGTGTGCTATTGGCATTTGTAAAACGATAAAACTGCTATATCGGGATTTTTTTGTTCTGGCCCTGGTTTACGGCGCTGCGCCTGGCAGTAGTGCGCGCTGATAGGCGCGTTCAAATTCGGCCGGCAGGCGGCGCGGGCGGCCGCTTTCAATGTCGACGCAGACCCAGCGGGTGGTGCCACGGAATACGGTTTTGCCATCCTGTTGGCGCATGAATTGGTAGGCGCGGGTGATGGATAAACGGTCAGCGCTGATGATCCAGGTGGCCAGCAGCAGTTGATCGCCGGCAACCGTCGGGGCGAGGTAATCCAGTTCGTGGCGGCGTGCCACCATGCCGTGGCCGAGGCGTACATAATCGTCCCAGCTCAGGCCGAGCTGGTGTGAGTGATCCCACGCGACTTGTTCCACCCAAGCCAGATACACCACATTGTTGGTGTGGCGCATGGCATCCAGATGTTGGTCATCCACGGTCAGCGGTAGCAGGTGCGGGTTGGGGTAGTCCCAGGCGATGGAAGTCATGCCCAATACTCGACAATCAGCTGCAGGCTGCGGTTACCCTGGTATTCGTTGACGCTGGGACGATACACCAGTTCGACTTCGTCCGGCAGTGGTTGGTTTTGCTGGAACAGGATCGCATCCAGCAACTGGCCGGCATGCGCCAGCCGCAGCTTGAGGTGTTTTTCGCCCACCACGCGCTGCGCGGCAATACGGAAGCGGCCACGAAAAGCCGGCTGCGGAAAGCCCTGGCCCCAGACGTGTTGTTCCAGTTCCACTGCGGTTTGTAGCTGCAGTTCCTTGCTGCCGAGTTCGCCATCGGTGGCAATTTCGCGTTCCAGCGCGCTGCTGTCCAGCCATTCGCGGCAGACTTGTTCAAATGCCTGGCGAAATGCGGCCAGATCCGTTTCACGGATGGTGAGGCCGGCAGCCGCAGCGTGCCCGCCGAATTTCAGGATCAGGTCAGGATGGCGCTTGGATACCAGATCCAGCGCATCACGCAGATGCAGGGTAGGAATCGAGCGGCCGGAGCCTTTCAGCTCGCCGGCGTTGCCTGGCGCAAACACGATGGTCGGGCGGAAATGTTTATCCTTGATGCGCGAGGCGAGGATGCCGATTACGCCCTGATGCCAGTCTTCGCGATACAGGCTGAGGCTGTAGCTGTCGTCCACGTCGATGCCGTCGAGCTGCGCCAGCGCTTCATCCTGCATGCCGCTTTCGATGCTGCGTCGCTCGCGGTTGAGGCGGTCCAGATCGGCGGCGATTTGCAGCGCCTGATCGGCGTTGTCGGCCAGCAGGCACGCGATGCCGAGTGACATATCATCCAGCCGCCCGGCAGCGTTCAGGCGTGGGCCAAGGGCAAAGCCCAGGTCGAAGCAGACCGTACGTGCTTCGCTGCGGCCGGCAACCTGGAACAGCGCCTTGATGCCGGCACTGGCCTTGCCGGCGCGCATCCGCGCCAGACCTTGTTCCACCAGAATGCGGTTGTTGGCATCGAGTTTGACCACATCGGCAACGGTGCCGAGCGCCACCAGATCCAGCAACTCACCCAGATTCGGGCCATTGCCATCGCCAAATGCGCCACGTTGGCGTAGTTCGGCGCGCAGCGCCAGCATCACGTAGAAAATCACGCCAACGCCGGCCAGATTCTTGCTCGGGAATTCGCAACCGGGCTGATTCGGATTGACGATCAGCGCATCCGGCAGGCTGTCGCCGGGCAGGTGGTGGTCGGTAATCAGCACTTCAATCCCGCGCCGCTGCGCCTCGGCCACGCCAGCAAGGCTGGCAATGCCGTTGTCGACGGTGATAAGCAACTGTGGCTGCAATTGTGCAGCCAGCTCGACAATTTCCGGCGTCAGGCCGTAGCCGTATTCAAAACGGTTGGGGACGATGAAATCCACCAGCGCGCCAAAGGCGCGCAGCGCTTTCACCGCCACGGCGCAGGCGGTGGCACCGTCGGAGTCATAGTCGGCAACAATCAGCAGCTTTTGCTGTTGCTGGACTGCGTCAGCCAGGCGTTTGGCAGCCGCGTCGATATTTTTCAGGCTGTGATAGGGCAACAGCCGCGCCAGGCGGGTGTCCAGCTCGGTTTCGCTGATCACGCCGCGAGCGGCATAAATGCGTGCCATCAAGGGGCTGAGCCCGCTGTTGCCAAGCTGTTGGGCAATGTCGTCCTGAAAGGGGCGGGTGGTGATACGTGGCATGACTGCCTCAGTTTCTGATGGTGGCGGCGAGGTTAGCCAGTGGCAAAGGGCGGCGCCAGAATTTCCAGCGACTGCTACTGGTGATGTCGGCAACGCAATGGCCCGGCACCACCAGCGTCAGACGCTGAATCTGTCCCGATTGCAGTTGCGCCTTGAGTGGCGCCAGCCAGTCTTGATCCAGCTGTTTTAAAGCTTCACGCCAGGCATAGGCATCGCCGTAGAGTGCGGCCTGTTGCAGTTGGTCGAGCCAGATCAGGCTGTGTGAGCCAGCGGTTTGCTGTAGGCACTGGCTGGCCTGGGCTGGCAGCGGCACGCAGCTTGTCGCGGCGGCACTGGCCAGTGCTTGCAGCAGCAATTCGTTGCCGCAGGTGTGATGCCAGGGCCAGTGGCGCACCGGCTGAGGCGTGCCTTCGCCCCAGAACCAGACGCTGTGAATCAGTGGCAGACCTTGCTGTTCGCGGGCATCGTTGGCCGGATGGGTGTAAAGCAACATCTGGATTTCGTTCAGCCACTGGTGCCAGCGCATGGCATCGGCGCCCTGCGGCAAAAAGTCGTTGATATTCTGTCCGGCAACCTGATCCAGCGGTGTGTGTGTGACTGCCGCAGTGTGCGTCAGGCGGACATACCAGCGGTTTGGGTGTGGGGCGACAAATTGCAGGCCATCTTCGGCAAAATGCCGGTTGAGGGCGGTGGTCAACGCATCGGCGTCTTCAGCGCTGATCTGCAGCGCCGAGCCCGGCACCAGCAGCAGTTGATCCATATTCACCTGCAAATGCACCGGGTCGGCTCGCAGCCAGTTATGACCGTGATCCAGCCCATCGAGTGAGGCGGTGAAGTGTGCGACGGGCAGTGGCGTTTGCAATTGTAGTTGCCGCGCCAGCCATTGCTCGGCCGAGTCGGGGCAGGGCTTGCGCTTGGCGTGCCCCAGCAGCCATTGCAGATTGGGCAGCGGTAGTTCGCGATAGATATCGGTCAACTCAGGATCTGGCCAGATCAGGCCGGGAAGCAGGACGGTACAGTGCATGCCGCAATGGTACCGTCCGGGGGCTGGGGCGGCAAATGCTCAGCGTTGGCGATTCAGGCGCTGCCGTTGCAGCAGCAGGCCGCCGATGCCCAGCAGTGCCAGCAGGGATGGCTCGGGAACACTCTGCACGTCAAAGCGCATTTGTGCCAGCAGCAAGCGGGCATCGCCGGTATTGACCACGCCGTTAAAGTTCAGCAGGCCATCGGCATTCAGATCGGTCAGCGCTTGCGTCCCGACCGGGTCAAACTGGATGTCAAAAGCACCGGCTTTGCCGTAGTACTCGGTGATGGTGTCGGTGTAGAACACTTCTTCCAGGGTGCACAGTGACTGGCTGCCATAAATCAGATAATCCAGGCAATTGCGGCGGACAAAAGTACGTTTGCTTTGTGTATCTACCAGCAAATTGTTGGCGTTGCCCTGCGTGCCAGCACTGCGGCTGTCGCCAGGTAAAGTCACGGTGACGCTCTCCGCCGTGATATCGGTGAGCTGGTTGCGCACCGTTTGCAACATCTCGATCTGGCGCGTGGTATAGCTTATTCCTGCATATTGCTGGGAGAGTAGCGTTTCTACGCCGGTTTTGACAAAGCCAGAGGATGGGCGGGTGACGAGCCGAAACTGTTCAACATCGTCGATGAAGCTGAGCAGGATCGATGCCTGCGTCACGCGGCTATTGCTGCCGAGAAACGGGCGCACATCAAAACTGCCGTTGAAAGTGCCGGACAAGAGTATCGGGGTAGGGGTGCTGCTGTTGATGGTATGGTTGGCCGCATGCGCAATGCTGCCAACACCACCCGCAGCCGCCAGAATCAAGGCGTGCCGAAGCATGGAAGGTCTCCTCCTGAGATTTTTATGGAATGTTGCTGTTCCGGTACTCGCGGTTGGGCCCGGTTTTTTTATCAGCTGGATTTGGCCCGCCGGCATGGCGGGCTATCGATTTTGGAATTATGCGTCTGATTAGATATCAGCCTGCCGGGCAAGTCAAAGACTTGACGCTGTTAACTAATTTAGCGAAAACCCGCCACAGGCAATGGCTGCCGGTCAGTTGGGCGGATTTTGGGGCGGGGTGTGTGGCGTGAGAAGGATTGCCTGGTAATGGGCAAAGTCGGAGCCCACTTCCAACAGGTCGCGCACCAGAATTTCCTGCGTCTGGCTGCCCAGCGCCATGCCGTATTCGTGGCCGGGCATCAGCACCTTGCCCGGCGTCAGCAGGCTGAACGATTTGTTGTCGGGGCCAGGGATCAGGATGGCGAGGATATTGCGGTAGACGTCATGCTCGGTGATGCGTTCCCATTTCGAATCGGCACTTTTTTCCACCAGCCGTACCGATTCCGGATTCACCGCCAGCACTTGTATGCCAATCAGCGCTGCTGCGCCCTCGCGGGCGGCGAAGCGGCGGATGATGCCCACCGACCAGCATGGCGTGTCGGGTTGTTTCACCGCCACCAGCCGGCCGATCTTTGCCCATTGTTCGCCCGGACCGAGCAACAGCCCCATGCCGCTGGCACTGATATCGGCAATCTCTGCCTTGACCTTGGTTGGTTCATGGCCGTGGTGTTTGTCGGCCTGGTCGCGTAGCGATATCACCCGGCGGATTGGAGAAAACTCGTAGATCAGCCTGACGTCACCGCTGGCGGAAATGCGCCGGGCCTTGCGTGTGACCTGTTTGCCGCTCCAGCGCATGCGCAGGCTGCGCAGCACGGTGAGTGCTTCAGCGATGTCGATTTCACCGCCGGGGTCGAGGCGTGCCGGCACGTGTTGCTGTTGCAGCAGCAGTTGCTCCAGCGATTGCAGTTCGGTAACACAGCGCCCCAGGCCGAAATACAATGGCGAATGGGTTGTGGCCGGGGCAGCATGGCGATCAGCGCTGATGGTGGGGGGGCCATTGTCGCCGGGCAGGCCAAACGGCGTGTCGGCGGAGTGGTGCTGGTCGAGCATCACCATGGGCGATAATTGCTCAACGATACGTTCTGCCAGCAAGGTTTGCCGGCCATTCAGGTCGCTCGCGAGCGAACGCGACAACAACAACAGATAGGCGACTTGTCGACGAACCGCCGGCAATTGACTGCTGCCGCCGCTGAGTCGTTCCAGTCCGCCCACTTCCAGTTTGCGGGCGTAATCCAGCAGAGCCTGCACCTGATCCCAGCGGAAGGTTTGCTGTGGCGCTTGCAGAAACTGCAGCAGAAACCGCTTGCCGCTCCAGTACAGGCAATTGGCGATTGCCGCCTGCAGCGCCGCATTCTGTCCGCCACGTTTGGCGATGGCTGACGCTTCCTGTTGCAGCGCCTGGCCATAAAGGCTTTGCAAATGGCTGGTGAACGGCAGCGTGGCTTGCAGCAGCAGGGTGGTTTTGGTGGGGTTGGTGTAAATGGTGAACAGCGTGTTGGCAGCCTGCTGCAACAGTTGCCGCAACAATTCGTCCAGGCCAAGCAGAAGTTTGATGCCGTTTTGATGCTGCAGGGCTTTTTCGACCCGATCGCTGAGCCAGCCGTTGACACTGGTCAGCCCCTGCATCGGTGGCATGGCCAAGGCATCCTGCAGAATGGCTTCTAGCTGTTGTTGCGTCGAGTCGGCTCGCTCGCGGCGAAACAGTTTGTCAAACATGGGTTATGTCGACCGGCAAACACCAGCGGTATCCATACCTGCCGGCGTTGTTGGAAAAAACTGCAGCGCAGGGCGCTATTGACATGACTATAGCCTATTCATGCCGCGCTGTGTCGCCGTACCGCCGGCTGGCGGCGCATTGCACGCCGCCCATTGGCAAGAAATCAGACCAGCCAGCCAGGCATTTGTGCGAGCAAGGCCTGCTTTTCTGCGTTGGCGCTGCCCATCAGCGCAAACCCGGCGGGTTTGCCGGAGTCATCGACAAATAAGGCTTTCAGGCCGTTTTCCAGCATTTCAACTTGCCATTGGCCACTGCTGCCGGCCGGAGGTGGGCAGATGGTGGTCGGGCAGGCAGGGGTTTTTACCGCCACCGGCATCGCCGGATATCGTACCTCGGTAGCGCCGCTGGCCAGGGTTGCCGCCAGCGCCCGGGCAGCCTGCATGATGGGCATCACGAATGGCAACAGATGGCCCGCCACCTCGGCGCAGTCGCCCAGTGCATAAATGTCCGGATCGCTGGTCTGCAGCTGGCGATTGACGCTGATACCACGTTGCACCACCAGCCCGGCCTGTTGCGCCAATGCCACGCGCGGACGCAGGCCAATCGCCGACAACACCAGATCGGTATCGAACTGCGTGCCGTTTTGCAGCGTCAGGCGATAGCCGTTGCCCTGGCGTTGCACTTGTTGCGTGGCGCTGCCCAGGTGGAAGGTAATGCCCTGTTTTTCCAGCTGTTGCTGCAGATAGGCACCGGCAGCGGGTGGCAGCAGCCGCGACAGGGGCGATTCGGCCAGATCCACCAGTTGGATCTGCAGATTCTGCCCCAGTAGGTCGTTGGCAAATTCGCAGCCAATCAGGCCCGCGCCGAGAATGGTGATGTTGTGCTTGCCGGCCAGCGCCGCGCGGAAACGACGGTAGTCGTCCAGATCGTTGACGCTCAGCACCTCATCGGCTGCGTCACCCGCTAGTTCCGGGGTAAAAGGATCGGCGCCGAGCGCCAGCACCAGTTTGCTGTAGTCCAGCACGCCAGCGCTGCCGTGCAGTTGATGGGCATGACGATCAATGCTGTCGATGCGGGTGTCGCAGAGCACCTCGGCGTTGAGTTCCGCTGCCATTTGCGCTGCGCTTTTCATCAGCAACTGTTCCGCCGATTTATTGCCGGCCAGTGCGTTCGACAGCATCGGCTTGGAATAAAAGCCGCCGTGGTCGCGGCTGATGATGCGCAACGGGCTGTCTTTATCCAGCTTGCGCAGTTCGCGGGCGATGGTATAGCCAGCGAGGCCGCTGCCGATGATGGTGATGGGGGCCATGTCTATCTCCGAGGCAAAAAGGGCGTGAAGTTGGGGGCAAGGTTCGAGTGTGGGCGCGCAACAGCGTTTAAATCTGCACCATTTCAAAGTCCGCCTTGCAGACACCGCATTCCGGGCAGGCCCAGGATGCCGGCACGTCTTCCCAGCGTGTGCCTGGCGCGATGCCTTCACTCGGCATGCCCGCCGCTTCGTCATAAATAAAGCCACAAACGACACATAGCCACTTACGCATTTTTTCTCCAGTCGGTTTCAAGCGTGCCGCGTGGCTGTCACGCGGCGTTGTTATTTACTGTGGATTGCAATCAGGCCGGCAAGGTAATGCTTTGTAGGTATTTCTTCAACCGTGAGCCGACCTGGCTGCCTCAATGATTGTTTAAATTGTCTAACAATCGGACATTGTATTGGCCGGATGCAACAAGTCAAGCCGGGATCACTGACGCAAGCGCGAGGCGGTAAAGGCATGTGTCAGTGATTGGCCAGCCTGGCGGCATTGGGGGCGTGGCGTGCTGATTGGACTGTTGGCGAGGGCGCCTTCCAGGCGACGGAGAGCGCCGCCTTGGCAGGCTTAATTGATGGCCGTGATCGACGGCAGGTTCAGCTGGGCAAACGCATCACGTACCGCTTCGATGACTGCCGGACGGGGGTAGCTCTTGCGCCAGGCCAGCACTACCTGTCGTGTCGGGCTTGGATCGGCAAATGGCCGGCTGGCCAGCAGGCGATCATCGGCCCATTTGCCTTCCACCGAAGTGGCGGGGACAACACTGACACCGCTGCCGGATGCGACCATATAACGAATGGTGGTGAGCGAACTGCCTTCCAGCGTCGAATGATGGCCGTCGGACGAGAAAGCCGAGCGGTTCAGCGCCGGGCAGACTTGCAGCACCTGATCGCGGAAACAGTTGCCGGTGCACAGTAGCAGTACGTTCTCATCCACCAGCTGTTCCGGTTCGATACGTTGCTGAGTTTCCCACGGGTGGCCAAGCGGCATGATGACGCGGAACGGTTCGTCGTAGAGCGGTTCAACCACAATGCCCGGTTCTTCAAACGGCAGCGCCAGAATTGCCAGATCGATGTCGCCCTGTTTCAGCAACTCGGCCAGACGCGAGGTATAGTTTTCTTCGATCAGCAGCGGCATTTGTGGCGCCACATCACGCAAGGCCGGAATCAGGTCTGGCAGCAGATACGGGCCGATGGTGAAAATCACCCCCAGCCGCACCGGGCTAGCCAGCTGATCCTTGCCGTGGGCGGCAATCTGCTTGATCACTGCGGTTTCTTCCAGCACCCGCTGCGCCTGCTCGACAATCCGCTGGCCAATCGGCGTGACATTGATATCACCGCTATTGCGCTCGAACAGCGTAATGCCGAGCTCGTCTTCGAGTTTTTTGACCGCTACCGACAGCGTCGGCTGACTGACAAAACAAGCCTCGGCGGCATGGCCGAAGTGCCGCTCGCGCGCCACCGCAACGATGTATCGCAATTCGGTCAGCGTCATGGCTTGCCCTAAAGTGGAATGGAGTGAATTTGACGATAGCCAATTCCTATCAACAAGACAAGGGCCTTCGTAAGTTAAACTATGGGCCTGTCTGGCTTTTGTCTGGTATGCATATGTTGACCCGTCGTTCTTTCGTTCTGTTTGTTTCCGGCCTGCTGCTGGCCGGCTGTGCCACCGAGCCGCCGCCAAAAATCGAGCCGCCCAAGCCGGTGGTGACCAAGCCTGTGCCCAAGCCGAAAATCGCGCTGGCGCTGGGTGGTGGCGCGGCCAAGGGTTTTTCGCACGTGGGTGTGATCAAGGCGCTGGAAGCGCAGGGCATCAATGTCGACATCGTTGTCGGTACCAGTGCCGGCAGCGTGGTTGGCAGCCTGTATGCCGCGGGATACAGCGGCTTTGATCTGCAGAAAATGGCGATGCAGCTGGAGCAGGATAGCGTTGGCGATTTTGTGTTGCCGAGCCGTGGCTTCATCAAGGGTGAGTTGCTGCAGAACTTCATCAACAAATCGGTGCAGAACCGCCCGATCGAAAAACTCAACAAGCCGTTTGCCGCGATTGCCACCGATCTGCAAAGCGGTGAACGCATGGTATTCCGCCGTGGCAACACCGGCATGGCGGTGCGTGCATCCAGCAGCGTGCCGGGGGTGTTTCGCCCAGTCAACATCAATGGCCGCGATTATGTCGATGGCGGCCTGACCAGCCCGGTGCCGGTGGCTGCCGCGCGTGAAATGGGTGGCGATATCGTGATCGCCGTGGATATCTCCTCCAAGCCGGAATACACCAAGGTGGAAGGCACGCTCGATATCCTGCTGCAAACCGCCAACATCATGGGCCAGCGCATCAGCGAATACGAACTGGCCGGCGCCGATGTGGTGGTGCGGCCGAAAGTGTTGCAAATGGGCTCGGCAGAATTCGAAAAGAAACACGAAGCGATTCTGGAAGGCGAAAAAGCCTTACAGGCGGTGTTGCCGGCGATCCGCAGCAAGATTGCCGCCTGGCGTCCGAAAGAGTGAGTTCAGCATATCCCCTGCAAGCCGCTCTGTTATTGCCTCGCCGGCCGGGCTGCAGGCCGCATGGGTATTGGTTTGCAGCGGTAGGGCGGGTTTTCGCGTAGCGTAACCCGCCGAATCATGATGTTTCCCCAATACAATCCGGCCGGCATCATGCCTGCCCTGCAAGCCGCTCTGGTATTGCCTCGCAGGCCAGGCTGCAGGCCGCATGGGTATTGGTTTGCAGGCGAGTGGCAAAACGAGGCGGGCGGCGGATGCCCGCCATTTCTCCGCGTAACGGCCAGCTGGCTATGTGCGATAGTTCGAACGGTGCGGTTTGAATCGAAGCGGCAAGTTGTAGTTACGGCAGATCGCTGCTGGCAACGTCGCCAAGAAACACCAGCGTCAGATGCAGGTTTTCGCGGCGGCTGGGTTTGCCGCCAGATTGCCGTTGCAGTTGCCGGCCCAGTTGCGCCAGTTGTTCCTGTAACGCCGCATCCGGTCAGCAGGCGAAAAACAGCCGCAACGGCCGGGCTGTGAGAGAGCTTGTGTCAGACATCCAGCCAGTCTAAAACACCGCCGGCAGATTGCATAAAGGCAACATTAATTCCGGCAGGCAAGCTGCCAGCAGGTAAGGCCAGTGCTGCTGCTTCAGCGCCGCCCGCGATGCCAAGCCCAACTTGCGCAACAGATTGGCAACATGGGTCTTGGTGGTGCTTTCGCTGATGCCAAGAATCGCGGCGATTTCCCAGTTGCTTTTACCTTGTCCTACCCAATAAGCAATCTGCTGCTCGCGCTCGGTGAGTGTGTCCGGATCGCTGTGGGTGGCATCCGCCGGGCGCAACAGTCGCCGCAATGCCGCCGCCAGCGGTTGCTGCAGCGCCAGTAGCGTTGCCTCCAGTTCCGGCGCGTTGATGTCCGGCACATTCAGAAAGCTGAAATAACAGGTGCAGGCGCTGGCCGCGTCGTAATCGCCATGCGCCGCCGTGTTGTGCATCTCGAAGTAACGGAACTTGCCCAGCCACACCTCGCAGGTGCCATCCCATGGCTGATCCGCATCAAACAACTGCGGCGTTTGCTGCTGCAACCAGCGGCGCACCACCGGCGTATCAATGCCACCGCCGGCGCTGACAATCGAACGCAACGCCGCCGCCGGAAAATCCACACCCACCAGCCGGCTTTCCATGCCGTTTTCCCCCGGCATCGCAATGCTCAGCACACAACACTGATGCGCAAACACTGGCCGCAACTGATAACGCACCCAGTCTCGCAGGCTGTCTTCATCGTTGATCGTCGCCAGACTGGCGAGCGGCAGATGAATCATGTTTCCCATTCTGAATTCCTGAATATTATCGATTTATTGTATTAATATGCATATGGAATATTGTGATCGGATGAATTGGCTTTTGTCAATACTCCGGGTGGGCGATTCTGAAGTGGTGGCATTGATAATAAAATTGAATGGTCAGCTTTTGTTTTTGGTGCTGACAGGTATGTATTGGATTTTTATTTCTTATATGCGAGGAGTTGCTATGTCAAATAATAAATTGGCTGTATTGTCCGAAAAAGAAATTGGCCAAGTTTCTGGTGGTTATTATCCAATTCTTATCGGCTTTGGTGTCGCTGCTTGGTGTAGTCGAGTTGATTATAGCTATAGTAATGGGTCGTTTAATAACTTTAGCTATACTTGGAATTGTCGGTGGTAGTGGCAATGTTGGCTTGCAATGGAATAACCAGGGCTGACGCGTCATCTTCGATTGTTGAGTTGACAAAAGATGAAGTTGGTCTTGCTGCCGGTGGTAACTGGTTGATTCCTGTTGTAGTTGTTGGCGCTCGGGTTGCTTGGTGTAGTCAGTTTAATTATAGCTACAACGCAAACGGCCAATATAGCTACAGCTATACATGGAATTGCCGGTGGTAAATATTTTCCATGCTCTTTAGATTAATAGTGCCTTTTTTCTATCTGTTGTACTGTCTGGGATGTGAGGGCGCTTTTTATTTATAAGGGCTGGCAAATATATTGTTGTCTTGATGCCTGCCGCCAGGGCTTCTGGCGGCAGGTGCTTATGGCATGGTAGATATACACATGGGCTTTGCGAGTGTTTTGTTTGGTCTGCTGCTGATTATATTTGTGCATGAAATTGGACACGCTATGTGCGCCAGATATTTTGGTGTTGGCGTTAAAACGGTTTCTATCGGATTTTTAACTGCATATAGCTGTGTATTGCCACGTTGCGGCGTTAATTTGAAGATTGGTGCTTTGCCAATTGGCGGATATATTTTGCTTAAGTCGAGACGTCTGGCTGTAGATAAACAGGACAGCAATATGGATGCAGGGGGGCTGTGTATTGAAGATATATCCGTATTGGGAAGGGTGGTTATTTTTTCTGGCGGGCTAATTGCAAATATTATATTTGGCTTTGTATGCATGTTTGCCGCAAGCGTGATGGAGGTGAGGGACGCTGGCGCCATGCTCGGCAGTGTAGCCCAATCCAGTGCTGCGTCCGTGGTGGGGGCCAAGGCTGGCGATTATTTTTTTGTTGGTGAAGAGATCGTTTCTGACCAGTTTGATATGGAAAAAATGTGCCGGTTGGGGATGAGTAAAAGTATCTATATCGGAGAAAGGGATTCGCCAGGCGTGTATATCAATGTGCCGGCAGCCAAGAAGAAAGTGGTTGACTACTCTTTGTTGTGCAACGATGAAAAATCAATTCCGGATTTGGAAGGCTTTGGTGTTTCTCTTGTGGCTGCGAATATGAGTGGTGCCAAGCTTGGTTTTGAGTCGTCTGTGCGTATTTTGGCTAATGCGTTTTATGGTGTTTACAGATTTTTTGCTGATTTTATATCGGCTGAATTGAAGATTGTGTGGGCGCTTTTTGGCGGGGGTGAAGGAGCGCTTGTTGTTAATGTGTCACCACCTAAAGATGTCCGGATGGCTATCGATTACATGCTTGATAAATCGGCTAATGGTAGTGCCTCCTTGGCTTCGTTTGTATTTGGTGTTGGTATATTAAATTTTCTGTTTGCCGCATTGAATAGTGTTCCCTTTGCGCCATCTGATGGAGCCCATATTTTCAAAGAGGCTGTAGCGGTTTGTGGTTCTTGGGCTGGAAGGATAAGTGGATTTGTTTTTGGTTTTGTGACGTATTTTTTGGCCTTTGGCTTTGTCGCATATGAAGTTGCACCAATTTTGATGGCCTTGTATTTTTATTTTGTTTGATGGTTTTTGTGGAATGTAAGAATGCGTTGCCATATGGGCCTGCGGCATAGAACCCTATTTTTGCAATGCTTCATTCCATGGCAAGCCCAGTGTGGGGGCTAATTGTTTCCCCGGTTTTTTAAACGATGTCGCTTGCCTATTTTGTGCTTGTTTGCCATTCGGTAGGAAAGGCGAATTTCTAGTGTATTGCCGCCATACATTCGTTGCAATATATTTCGTTGGCTGTTTCTTTTGCTTTTTCTTGTGTGTAGCTGTAAGCCTTGGCCGGGAAAAATGTGGGGTAGAGAATGCAGTCAGTTCTGTTTTTCTTCGTGGCGCTGTCTTTTATAGCAGTGGTGCGTGGCAAGAATGCTATGCATAATATTCTTGCCGTGATTGGAATTGTCGGCGTTATTGTGACAGCTTGCCTCATGGCTAGAGGATAAACGGGAATGGCGGCTATTTTTCTGAAATGTTTTTTACAAACCGCCGTGGCCGCAACGATTGCTGTTTTGTTAGGCTTCTTGTTTGATGTCGGCATGTCACGTGCAAGTTTTTTGGGAAGTGCCGCTATTTATTATGTAATTATCGTTGTTACCGAGCTTGTTTTTGCTAATCATCCATTCTGGTAATGACAAAAAAATTGTCGGACAGTTAAATCTAACGATTGGATCATTAGTCCACTGATGCTGGCGATTTTGTGAATGCTTAAAAAGCTGAGTGAATATATCGTTGCAAAAGAAGAGGAATACAGGATAAAGACAGGCATGAGCCGCTTTGGCCTTTGGCTGCGGAATTGCCTCACATTCTTTATTGCCGAGTTATATGTGATTTTTGGCAGTGATGGGGCCAGTTTCGATATGCCTGTAATCGTTGGCGCGATGATTGTGTATGTGCTGGTTTGCTGGGTTTTGTGGATTTTTATTCGTGAAAATCATAAGGGCTAGTTGCCCATGGATTGGTGATTGGCTGCTTATCTGTTTTGCCTGATCCATATTGCTTGCCAGATACCTGCTTGATAAGAAGCCGCTGCTTATGGTGATGAGTTTGTTAGGGATTGTCGACGTTTTGATTTTTTTGCTGGAGGCTCCATGAGCGCGTTATTCCGTCCTGCCGCCATTGCCGCCAAACAAACCGGCTGGCTGGGTGAGATTGTCCTGATCCGGCCGTTGTCGTTTAGCTTTCTGACGGCTTTGGCCGCTGTGCTTGCGGCTATTGTGGTTTTGTTTCTGTGCTGGGGGACATATACCAAGCGCAGCACGGTGGCCGGGCAACTGGTGCCGGATGCCGGCCTGGTGAAGGTGTATGCGCAACAGCCGGGCGTGGTGCTGGAGAAGCGGGTGATGGAGGGGCAGCGTGTTCAGCGGGGCGAGGTGCTGTATGTGTTGTCGAGCGAGCGGCAGGGCAATCAGGGCGAGGTGCAGGCAAGTATCAGCCGGCAGGTGCAGAGCCGTCAGCATAGCCTGCAGGATGAGCTTGGCAAAACACGCTTGCTGCAGCAGGAAGAGCGCGAGGCGCTGACGCACAAGATCGATGGCCTGCAGGCCGAGGCAGCCAAGCTGGATGGGCAGATCGACGGGCAGCGTAGCCGGGTGAAACTGGCGGAAGAGACACTGGCGCGTTATCAGGGCTTGCTGGCGCAGGATTTTATTGCCAGGGAGCAAGTGCAGCAGCGGCAGGAAGAGTTGCTGGATCAACGCGCCCGTCTGCAGGGGCTGGAGCGCGAACGGATTGCGGTCGGCCGTGAGCTGGCGGCGCAGCGCAACGAATTGAGCGGTTTGCCGCTGAAACACCAGAACCAGTTGGGAGCGATTGAGCGCAGCATTGCCGGCGCCAGCCAGGAGCTGGCCGAGAGCGAGGCCAAGCGCAGCCTGCTGGTGACGGCCCCGGAAGGGGGGATGGTGACGGCCGGGGTGGCTGAAGTCGGGCAGACCGTCGAGCCCGGCAAGCCGTTGATCAGTGTCGTGCCGTTTGGCGCCCGGATGCAGGCGCACTTGTATGCGCCGAGCCGGGCGGTGGGCTTTGTCAAGCCGGGTGACGGCGTGTTGTTGCGCTATCAGGCCTACCCGTACCAGAAATTTGGCCATGCGCGCGGCCGGGTGTTGCAGGTGGCGCGCACCACATTGCCCAGCCAGGAATTGGCGGGCATGAGCGCCAATCAGCAGGGAGGCAGCGAGCCGGTATACCGGATTACTGTCGAGCTGGCGCAGCAGATGATTCATGCCTACGGCAAGCCCCAGTCATTGCAGGCCGGCATGTTGCTGGAAGCCGATGTATTGCAGGATACGCGCCGTTTGTATGAGTGGGTGCTGGAGCCGTTGTATAGCCTGACCGGCAAACTTTGATTGAAGAAATGTGATGTCTTTGTTTGATGACGTGTCTTTCGGGTTTGGCAGCAAGCTGCCGTTGTTGTTGCAAACCGAGGCAACCGAATGTGGTCTCGCCTGCCTTGGCATGGTGGCCGGTTTCCATGGCTATCGAACCGATCTGGCCAGCCTGCGCGGGCGGTTTCCGGTGTCGCTCAAGGGGGCAACGCTGGCGCAGTTGATGCATATTGCCCGGCAAATGGAGCTGGGCACCCGCGCGCTCAAGCTGGAGCTGGAGGATTTGGGCCAGTTGCGGCTGCCTTGTGTGTTGCACTGGAATTTCAATCATTTCGTGGTGCTGAAACAGGTCAGCGGCAAGGGCGTGACGATTCACGATCCGGCAATGGGGGTGCGTACCTTGTCGCTGGATGAGGTGTCGCGCTGTTTTACCGGTGTGGCGCTGGAGCTGTGGCCCAATCCGGGATTTCAGCCGCAACAGCAGAAGCAGCCAGTTCGCTTGACTGCCTTGCTGGGCAAGGTCAGCGGGCTGTATCGCTCGTTTGCCCAGGTCTTGCTGCTGGCGCTGTCGCTGGAAGTGTTTGCGCTGCTCAGCCCGTTTTTTCTGCAATGGGTGATCGATAACGTGATCGTGTCGGCGGATCGCGATTTGTTGACCACGCTGGCGCTGGGCTTCGGCCTGTTGATGCTGATGCAGGAGGCGGTCGGCGCGATTCGATCCTGGGTGCTGCTGTATATGGGCACGACGCTTAATCTGCAATGGCGGGCCAATGTGTTCAGCCATCTGGTGCGCTTGCCGGTGCAATATTTCGAGAAGCGCCATCTGGGCGACGTGGTATCGCGTTTCGGTGCGATTGAGCAGATTCAGAGAACCCTGACCACGTCGTTTCTGGAGGCCATTCTCGATGGCCTGATGGCGGCTGTCACGCTGGTGATGATGTTTATCTACAGCCCCCTGCTGGCGTGGATCGCCGTCGGCGCCATGGGTCTGTATGCACTTGGCCGCTGGGCGTGGTATCGGCCATTGCGCGACGCGACGGAAGAGCAGATCGTGCATGCGGCCAAGCAGCAGAGCCATTTTCTCGAAACCGTGCGGGGCGTGCGGGCGATCAAGCTGTTTCAGCGTCAGGATGAGCGCCGCTCTTCCTGGCTTGGCTTGGTGGTGGATCAGATCAACGCTGATTTGCGCACGCAGAAACTGCAGTTGTTTTACAAACTGCTGAATGGCTTGCTGTTCGGCATCGAGAAAATCCTGATCGTCTGGCTGGGGGCGCGGCTGGTGATGGATGGTAATTTCAGCGTGGGTGTCTTGATGGCATTTAACGCCTATAAGGATCAGTTCGGTAGCCGTGTCAGCGCGTTGATCGACAAGTTTTTCGAGCTGAAAATGCTGCAACTTCAGGGCGAACGGCTGGCGGATATCATCTTCAGCGAGCCGGAAGCCACGCAGGGACGGTTGATGTCCAACGACACAGCGGTTTTGTTGCCCAGCCTGCAAGTCAGCAATCTGCGTTACCGTTATTCCGAACATGAGCCATGGGTGCTGGACGGCGTCAATCTGACTATTGAGCCGGGAGAGTCGGTGGCGATTATCGGCCCCTCCGGTTGTGGCAAATCGACATTGATCAATGTGCTGCTGGGTATTCTGCCGCCGGTCGAAGGCGATGTGAGCATCGGTGGTGTCAGCGTCAGGCAGATGGGGCTGGATCGCTTGCGTGGCATGGTCGGAACCGTGTTGCAGGATGATGTGCTGTTTGCCGGCTCGATCAGCGACAATATCAGTTTCTTTGACCCGCATGCCGATCCGGAATGGGTGGAGGAGTGTGCGCGCAAGGCGGCTATCCATACCGATATCTGTGCCATGCCGATGGCCTATAACACGCTGGTCGGCGATATGGGGACGGTGCTGTCGGGTGGTCAAAAGCAGCGCATCCTGCTGGCACGCGCGCTGTACAAGCGGCCGGCAATCTTGTTTCTGGATGAAGCGACCAGCCATCTGGATATCGAACGCGAACAGCAGGTCAATGCCGCGGTGAAATCGCTGAAAATGACTCGCATCATTGTCGCGCACCGGCCGGAAACGATTGCCTCCGCAGGCAGGGTCATTCTTCTGGCGAACGGTAAAAATGTCGACAATACCGCGCCGGGCATGGTCTCGCCTTCCAGGCTTGTGCCGGGGTACCGGGCAAATATTTCCCCGGTTGCGTATGGCGCCTGATTTTTTGCTTTTCCGGAAATGTTGCTACGTTGCCATTGCCTGGGGCAGCTTGTTTTTTGCCGGTCTTTCTGCCGCGGCTGAGCCCGACCCGTTCGCTACTCAGGATCGGGTGGCTGCCAGCGCTCATGGCCGGATGAACTTGGCACGCGAAAATATCGCCCCTTGCCTGTTTACCCGGCTACCAACGCCCATGGGTTTGCTGGAAGCCATCGACCGGGCTTTGTGCCTGCATCCGCAAACCCGTTTGGCATGGGCTACGGCCAAAGGGCGTGCAGATCAGCTTGGCTTGGCGCAATCGACCTATCTGCCGACATTGAATGCCACTGTGAGCGACAACCGAGCACATAATCGCAGTGAGTATCAAGATATGGGCGTACTTGATAGCGATGCCCGCACGCGTAGCAATAACGCCGGCTTGAGCCTGAACTGGGTTCTGTTCGATTCCGGCCTGCGCCGGGCAAATGTTGACATGGCTCAGCAGGCGTTGGCTGCGGCAAACGCTGCTCACGATGCCAGTTTGCAGAATGTGCTGTTTGAAACGGCGCAACTTTATTATTCGGCACAAGCGCGGCAGGCCTCGCTGAACGCGAGTCTGGCAGCAGAAAAGGCCGCACATGACAGCCAGATCGTGACGGAAGCCCGCTACTTGGCTGGTGCCGGTTCGCTGGCCGATAAATTGCAGGCCGAAACGGCTTTGGCTCAGAGCGTTCTCACTCGGGGGCGGGCCGAGGGTGAGTTGCAAAATGCGCTGGGGGCATTGGCGGGGCAGATAGGGTTGCCGGTAGATTCGTCGATCTCCATTGAGGCACCGGGTGAGGGCTTGCCCGGTATCGAGTTTGCTGCCTCGCTGAAAGCGCTCATGGACGAGGCGCGGCAGCAGCATCCTGATTTGCTGCTTGCCAGGGCTGAGCTTGATGCCGCTATCGCCAGGGTTGATGCTACAAAGGCCGAAGGCCGGCCCAGCATCTCGCTAACAGGGGCTACGACGCATACCGATTTGCGCGGGCAGCTGCCCGCCGATAGTGTCAGCCGTGGACATTCTATCGGCCTCCAGTTGAACATCCCCATTTTTGAAGGATTTGGGCGTTCTTACCGGATACGCCAGGCAGAGAGCGAAGTTGAAGGTAAATCTGCCGAATTGGATAGCCAGGTGCGCAAGATCGAGCTGGAGGTCTGGAAGGCGTATCAGGCGCTGCAAACCGAGGGAGGCAATCTGCAAGCGGTATCAAGATTGCTCGATAATGCCCGCTTGTCTTTCAAAATAAGCCAAGGCCGTTATAAGGGCGGGGTCGGGAATATTCTTGAGCTGCTGAATGCCCAGTCGGCACAGGCTAACGCCGAGCAGCAACAGATTCAGGTTCGGTCGAGCTGGCTGATTGCACGTTTGCAATTGGCTGCCAGTCTGGGAAGACTGGGTGTGTGGGCCATCAAATAAATGAATTTCTTGCGGCCGCCGAACGGCCTGTCAGAAACAGACCTCAATCGGTTGCGAATCTCTCTCTGCTGAGTGAATGGCTTGCCGAATGTCGCCAAGCCGGCCCGCGATGCCGCATCTGGCCAGCAGGCGAAAAACAGCCGCAGCTTGGGTTGCGGGTTCAGCGCGGAACCGTCGACAGCCATACCAGAATCCGCTCGGCGACTTCTCTCCAGGCTGGTTCCAGCATCATGGTGTGTGCCATGCCTTCAAAAATTTCGGCGCGGGTGCCAAACCGGGCGGCGGTTGAGTGCACCATATATGGCGGGAAAAACGAATCCTTTTCTGCGCCCAATACCAGCATCGGTGTTGGCTTGGCCTTGCTCTGAAAGCGGAACGGCAGGAACGACATGTCGAGAATCGCGCGATGCGATTCCGGCTGGAAACGGGTGAGAAACTTCATCATTTCGGCACGCGGCAGGTTTTCCGAAAACAGTGCGCGACCGATGCTGTCGATGGTGGCATGGCGCCCATCGGTGGAATGCACCAGATTCAGTTCCAGAAACACCTGTGGCTCGCGAAACGCCAGCTGCAGCGCCGAATTCAGCAAGCCCTCTGGTGGCACCGATGCCAGCAGCGCAGCGCCCGGCGCCTGGTGTTTCTGCAGATATTGCTGCACCACCATGCCACCCATCGAATGTCCGATCAGCACCGGGTGTTGCGGCAAGTCGCCGATCACCTGCTCCAGGTCGGCCACATAATCATCCAGGCTGGTCAGTGCCAGATATTCATGCCCCTCGCTGCCACCGTGGCCGCGCAGGCTCAGCGCGTGGCACTGGTAGCCATGCGCGCTGAAAAAAGGCATGAAATATTCTTCCCATACCCAGGCTGCGGCATAGGCGCCGTGCACAAACAATAGCGGCAATCCCTGATCGGGTTGCTGTGGTGGGCGGGAAATCAGCTCCAGCTCGTATTTGGGTTTGGTTTTGTAAGGAAACATTGTCGCTTGTTATCAAGATCGAATACGCCATAACTACTTTAGTCCATCCTGCTTCTTGCTGCCCGTCAGCTGTGTTTTGTCTACGGCTTAATTATTTATATGGTTTGCCTGTAAGGCGTGCCTAAAGTGGCTACAGATGTGGCAAGATGATTGTCTACACTAAATTAAACTCAACTCATTCTTAACCTGAAGGTGTCTCCGATGAGCAAAAAGCACAAATCCGGCCATCACGCCGAATCAGGGCCGGCAAAAGATGCGGCCAGCGAGCCAATGAGCAGCAAGCACTACGATGCCGAGCTGAAAAAGCTGCATGTAGAACTGGTGAAGCTGCAGCAATGGGTGCAGCACGCGGGGCTGAAGGTGTGCATCGTGTTCGAAGGTCGTGACGGTGCGGGCAAGGGCGGCACCATCAAGGCGCTCACCGAACGTGTTTCGCCGCGCGTATTCAAGGTGGTGGCACTACCGGCGCCGACCGAGCGTGAAAAGAGCCAGAT